>JANYHF010000068.1 GCA_025359185.1 Hyphomicrobiaceae bacterium
ATTGATCTGGCCAAATTCACGCTGGTGGGCGCCACAACCCGGGCAGGCCTATTGACCACCCCCTTGCGCGACCGCTTCGGCATTCCGGTGCGGCTGAATTTCTACACCGTCGAGGAACTGGAGCTGATCGTCGCGCGCGGCGCCCGTGTGCTGAACGTCGTTATGAGCTCGGATGGCGCCAAGGAAGTGGCGAGGCGGTCGCGCGGCACGCCTCGGGTGGCCGGGCGGTTGCTGCGGCGTGTCCGCGATTTTGCGATGGTGGCGGGGGCGGCGGTGATTGACGCCAAAGTGGCGGACGGGGCGCTGCGGCAGCTCGAAGTGGATAGCGAAGGGCTAGATGCGCTTGATCACCGGTATCTAAATGTGATCATCAAGAACTACGAGGGTGGGCCGGTCGGCATCGAGACCATCGCGGCGGCGCTGTCGGAGCCGAGGGACGCGCTGGAGGAGATCGTCGAGCCGTATCTGCTGCAACAGGGGTTCATCGGGCGGACTCCAAGAGGTCGGATTGCGACGCTCAGGGCGTACCGGCATCTGGGGTTGGGGGCGCCGAGCAAGGCGCCGGAGCAGGTGGGGTTGTTTGACGGGGGCACGGAGCAGGAGTGACCCCGGTGCCAGGCATCACTGATGCCTGCACCCAGTGCCCACCCAGCACACGCTGCACCACGTTCAGGTCGCGATGAAGTGATCGCCCAGGACCACACAGGCCGACTACAGTTGCTGATGAGCGAGCGACACAAAACAGCTTTCGTCATCGCCGGAGGCGGCAGTTTTGGTGCGGTCCACGCGGGAATGCTGCGTGCGCTGGTCGCTCATGGCGTCACACCGGACATGATCATCGGCTCATCTGTCGGCGCCATGAACGGTGCGTACTTCGCTTTTGCGCCGGACGCGGACGGTGTGGGCAAGCTGGAGGCCATCTGGCGCGGCCTGTCACGCCGGGACGTTTTCCCCGTTGGCGTCAGTACGCTGACCAACCTTGCCTTCAGGGGCGAGTTCGGTATCGAAACCTCCGGGTTGCGCCGCCTGATTGACACGCATCTGCCAGGCCGGACCCTCGAACAAGCGCGGCTGCCCATCCACGTCGTCGCCACCGACTTCCTCTCTGGCGAGGCCGTCGTGCTCGCCGACGGTCCGGTGGCCGATGCCGTCATCGCGAGCTGTGCTATTCCAGGAGCCTTTGCACCGGTGCTGCACCGCACCCGCTACCTCACCGATGGCGCCGTCGCCTCCAACACGCCAATCAAGATTGCCGCCGACCTCGGCGCGACTCGGGCAATTGTTCTGCCGACAGGGTTCGCTTGCGCCCTCAAAGAGCCGCCACGTGGGGCCATCGCTCATGCGTTACACGCGGTGACGCTGCTGATCGCCCGCCAACTGATCAGCGATATGCAGATCATCGGCCAACGATTGGAAATCTCCATAGTGCCGTCGCTGTGTCCGTTAGGGGGTGCTGCCCACGATTTCTCGCACGCCGCTGAGCTGATCGAGCGGGCGGCTCAGTCAACCTTGATCTGGCTGGAGACTGGCGGGCTGGAACGGCGCGATGTGCCAGACCAGCTGCGGGCGCACGGGCATCGGTGACGACTTCGTGCCAGGCACCGCGCCTATCTCAAGCCCGCACCGGCGCCCGCCCATCTGTCACGTCGCGCCCCAGCGCGGCAAACACCGTCTCCACAATCCCCGGCGCGGTCAGACCGGCTTTGGCGTACATAGCATCAGGCTTGCCCTGGTCAATGAACGTATCCGGAAGCGTCAGCGTGCGCACTTTCAGGCCGCGGTCCAACAAGCCTTCCGCCGCCAGCAGATGCAGCACATGCGCGCCGAACCCGCCAGCCGAGCCTTCTTCCACGGTGACAAACACTTCGTGATGGGACGCCAGCTGACGGATCAGCGCCTTGTCCAGCGGTTTGGCGAAGCGCGC
Source organism: Hyphomicrobiaceae bacterium (assembly GCA_025359185.1). Taxonomy (GTDB): domain Bacteria; phylum Pseudomonadota; class Alphaproteobacteria; order Rhizobiales; family Hyphomicrobiaceae; genus JANYHF01. The sequence goes on from JANYHF010000068.1 coordinate 1,925, forward strand.
GTCGGCGACGGTGGCCGGCAACCCGAAGCCCGAGAGCAGATCTGCCGCCTTCAGGCACTCGGCCAGCCGTGACCCCAGCGACAGCAGCGCCACTGTCGACCCCTCGCGAACAATTCGCCCACGGCCAATGGCGAGCGGCACGCCTTCCTCTGGCAGCTCCACGCCGACGCCCTCGCCGCGCGGATAGCGCACTGCCGATGGCCCGCTCTCGATGGCGCGGCAGGTCGCAACCATGTGCATGAGTTCGGCCTCGTCTGCGGCCGCCATGAGCGTGAACCCCGGCAGGCAGCTCAAATAGGCAAGATCGAACGAGCCCGCGTGCGTTGCCCCGTCCGCGCCTACCAACCCGGCCCGGTCGATGCCAAAGCGCACGGGCAATTTCTGGATCGCGACGTCATGCACGACCTGATCATAGGCACGCTGAAGAAACGTCGAGTAGATCGCGCAGAACGGTTTCAACCCTTCTGTCGCTAACCCTGCCGCAAACGTGACCGCATGTTGCTCGGCGATGCCGACATCGAAGGTGCGGTCGGGGAATTCGTTGCCGAACAGGTCTAGCCCCGTGCCGTCGGGCATCGCGGCCGTGACAGCGCAAATAGCACTGTCCTTGCGCGCCTCCTTGATCAGGCTTTCCGCAAACACCCGCGTATAGCTCGGCGCGTTCGGCTTGGGCTTTTCCTGCGTGCCGGTGATGACGTTGAAGCGATTCACGCCGTGATACTTGTCGGCCGATTGCTCCGCAGGCGGATAGCCCTTGCCCTTGCGGGTGACTACATGCACCAAGATCGGGCCATTGCGGGCGTCGCGCACATTTCTCAGGACGGGCAACAACTGCCCGAGGTCATGCCCGTCAATCGGGCCGACATAGTAAAACCCCATCTCCTCGAACAGCGCGCCGCCCTGCCAGAGACGGCGCGTGTACTCCTCGGCGCGGGCGGCCCGGCGTTCCCAGTCCTTGGGCAGAAGCTTGGCCAGCTGGCGGCCGATCTTACGCAGCTTGAAGTAGGATTTGCTCGATGTGATGCGGGCGAGATAGGACGAGATCGCGCCAACCGGCTGGGCGATGGACATATCATTGTCGTTGAGAATGACGATCAGCCTGCTGTCCATGGCGCCGGCATTGTTCATCGCCTCATAGGCCATGCCGGCGCTCAGCGCCCCATCACCGATCACGGCGATCACATGGTTGTCGCGCCCGGCCTGATCACGGGCGACGGCCATGCCGAGACCGGCGGAAATAGACGTGGACGAATGGGCGGCGCCAAACGGGTCGTACTCGCTCTCGTCGCGCTTGGTGAAGCCCGAGAGGCCGCCCGGCTGGCGCAGGGTGCGGATGCGGTCACGGCGGCCGGTGAGGATCTTATGCGGATAGGCCTGGTGGCCGACATCCCAGATCAGCCGGTCGTCCGGCGTATTGAAAACGTGGTGCAGGGCGACGGTCAATTCGATGACGCCTAGACCCGCGCCAAGATGCCCGCCAGTGACAGACACCGCGTCGATGGTTTCCTGGCGTAGCTCATCGGCCAGCTGCTGCAAGTCCGCATCGGGTAGTCGCCGCAGATCGGCAGGCAGGTGGATTTGATCGAGCAGAGGGGTTTTTCTGGTCATGATGCCGTGGCGGTTACCGAGACGAATACGCTGCCAGTGTCTTGCGGCCCTGGCGGATCATCTGAGGCTCCCGTGACGTATTTGTAAATGGCGAGTGTGACGCGCCTGTGGAGGGGCCACTGCATTAAAGCGCTCGAAATTGCGGTAGGTCTGGTTGAGAACCGAGCGGACCGCGGATTCGACGTAGGCCTCGGCATCGTAGACGGCCATCAGAACCGAGACATCTGGCGGGACGGGTTCCGGCGGCATGCGCAACCTCGGCTGTGGCCTGGCAGAACTTGGGCCAAGTCTCGCTTTCGCGTCAAGGCTGTCCGCCAAAACAAAACACCCCCGTGGTAACCACGGGGGTGTTTTGGGAAAGCTGCTGCAACCAGTCTTAGCGTGAATAGAACTCAACCACCAGATTGGGTTCCATCTTCACAGCGTAGGGAATGTCGGCGAAGGCGGGCACGCGTAGGAATTTGGCGGTGAACTTGTTATGGTCGACGTCGAGATAGTCTGGCAGGTTGCGCTCGCCGCTTTGTACTGCGTCGATCACCAGCGGCAGTTGGCGCGACTTGTCCTTGATCTCGATCACGTCGCCGACCTTGCAGCGATAGCTCGGGATGTTGACGCGGCGACCGTTCACCTTGATGTGGCCGTGGTTCACGAACTGGCGGGCCGAGAACACTGTGGGCACAAACTTGGCACGGTAAACGATGGCGTCCAAGCGGCATTCGAGCAGGCCGACAAGATATTCGGACGTATCGCCTTTGAGCCGCGCGGCCTCGTGGTAAATGGCCTTGAACTGGCGCTCGCCGATCGAGGCGTAGTAGCCCTTCAGCTTCTGCTTGGCTTTGAGCTGGGTGCCGTAGTCGGTGATCTTGCCGCGGCGGCGCTGGCCGTGCTGGCCGGGGCCATATTCGCGCTTGTTGAGCGGGCTTTTCGGACGGCCCCAGAGGTTTTCACCCAGGCGGCGGTCGATCTTGTGTTTGGCGCTGACGCGCTTTGTCATGACAAGGCTCCGAAGGAAAATCAGTGAGTACGTTGGATATCAAGCGCGCCTTCCTCTGCGGTTCCACTTTGGGTGGACCCGCCGACAGGGGACGAAGCCAAGGCCCCGAACCCGCAGATGCGCAAAAGAAACGCGGGCCTAACGGTCCGCGCGTGCTGTCTTATCGGTAAAATCGCCCCGGCTGTCAATCGCAACCTGACGGCAAAGTAGACGCTACTTGGCCGTCGCCACATAGGCGTCGATCTTCTCACCCAGCGCCTTCTTCTCCTCATCGTCACACGGTTTGACCGTGCTCAGCTTGTCGGTTGTCGGCACGGCTTCGACCTTCTGATCGTCGCCGACTTGGGTGATTTTGATCGACCCAGTGCTAAACTGGACAACAAACAGATGCAGCTGCTTGATGAACAGCAACTGGTTGTCGTTCCACTTGCCCGCTGCCGCCTGAAGTTTCACCAGCGCCTGATAGTTGAGGCTCTGCTTGTCCATCAGATGGCAGGTCTGTGCCCGCGCCGAATTGTAGGCGATCTTGATCACCTCGCGCCCGTCAGCGACCGGGATTAGATAATCATCCGGCTTGCTGCGATCGATCTTGATCACCTTCTGCTCGGCCGTCGTGAATTTGTCCGGCAACATGCCAAACGCCCGCGTCATCAACCAGTTGACGGTTTTGTCACCCAATTCCTCGGCGCTGGCCACGCTTGTGGTCAGCACCAGCCCGCCGAACAGCCCCGCCCGGACAAGCCTCGTCCAGCTCTTCAATGCCCTCATCGACATGCACCCAGCCCCATTTTTTACCGGCAGCCACGCTACCATGCGAAGACGCTCCCGACAAAACCCTAAACCGGGCGGAACTATGGCTGTTGCCGTCCGCGCAGTCTCGATCCGGTGAGTGATGCGATAATGCCTCGCAGCGTGCGCACCTCTTGTTCGGTGGCCTGCATACGCTCCAGCATTGTGCGGATATTGCGGATCATCATCGGCCGTTTGGCGGAAGGTTTGAGGAATCCAGCCAAATCGAGTTCGGTTTCCAGATGCTCGAACATGCCGATCAGCTCAAATTTGCTGGCGGGCAGGTCGCCGCGCAGATTGAGCCCGGTTTTCATGGCCGTTTCATAGGTGGTGACACGTCCAAGGGTGCCTTTGTCCGAGAGTTTCAACCACTCGTAGGACATCAGCAGAACCGCTTGAGCGAGATTGAGCGAGGCAAAGCGCGGATCGACGGGCACCATCACCATGGCATCGGCAATGGCTATGTCGTCGTTTTCGAGGCCCTGCCGCTCGGCCCCGAACAGCACGCCCACCCGCTCGCCGATGGCAATCCGCCTTGCCATCTCGACAACCGCCTGTTCGGGAGTGAAAATTGGTTTGCGCAACTGGCGTTGCCGGGCGGTGGTGGCGCAAATCCAGGTGAGATCGCCGACGGCACCCTTGATGTCATCCCAGGATCGTGCCTGATCGATAATGTGGTTGGCCCCGGACGCTGCCGCACGCGCTTTTTCATTGGGCCATCCGTCGCGTGGGGCAACCAGCCGCAATTCATCGAGGCCGAAATTGGCCATGGCGCGGGCAACCATGCCGATATTGTCGGCCATCTGCGGCGTCACCAGAATGACGGCGGGGCCATCGTCCATTGCGGGTCCCGGTATCATCCGCTTGGGCCGGGGGTCCGATTGCTTGAGCAGCCGCCGGTGCACGCGCCGGGCTAGGAACCAGGTTTCCTCGCCGACCCAAGTGCTGGTGAGCGCCGCCAGCGAGGGCGCGTGCAGTGTGCCGGTTCCACCACCTGTCAGCGTCACACCGGTATCGTCGAGAACGATGCGCTCATACTGCTTGCAATAGTCATCGAGCGTCAGCACACCCTCGTGGCTCTGGCGCAGGCGGCAGCCTTTGCAGTAGACGCCCATGTCATCGCACGCACGGCCCGCGCAGAAGTTGACAGCGGCGTCCAGAGTTTCGCGCGACAGCGGCGGATCGGTGAGTGCCGCGGCGGTGGCTGCATCGCCGTCACAGGCGGCCTTGATGACGGCGCGGAGCGTGAGGCCGGTGCCTGAAAGCGTTGGTTCGCCGGCGGCAGCAATGATTTCGAATGGCTGTGTCATAGCTTGGGTATAGCGGACACGTTGACCAGTTTGCACGCCTCACGTAAGTCCCCGGGGTATGGATACACTTCTGGTCAACGCCCAAGCAACGACGGCCCGGCGCCAACTCGTACTCGGCGAATTCATTCCCCTGATGGCCCTCTTGACAGCGCTGGACGCCATGAGCATCGACGCCATGTTGCCGGCGCTGTCGCATATTGCCAGGGATCTCAGCGTCACTAACACTGCAGCCCAGCACATGGTTGGCACTATGTTCGTGGGCATGACGATTGGCCAGCTGATAGGTGGTCCGTTGTCGGACAATATCGGGCGCAAGCCGGCAATCTATTGGGGGCTGGCTCTCTATATCATCGGTTGCGTGCTGGCGATCTTTGCGACGGCGTTTTCAGTACTGCTGGCAGCCCGGGTGCTGCAAGGTTTCGGCGCCTCGATCCCGGTCGTGGTTTCAACGGCAATGGTCCGCGATCTCTATCAGGGCGCACCAATGGCTCGGATCATGTCGTTCATCGGCGCGGTGTTCATCCTGGTGCCGGTGTTGGCGCCTTTGGCGGGGCAAGGGATTCTGTTGGTTGCCCATTGGCGCTGGATTTTTGTCATGTTCGTGCTGCTGTCGATTCCGGCAACGGTCTGGTTCTACGTGCGCCAGCCCGAAACGCTGCCCCTGGCAGCCCGCGCGCCGTTCTCCATAGCTCAATTGGCTGCAACGGTGCTGGAAGTCTGCCGCAATCGTGTGGCCATGGGCTATTCGGTGGCTGCAGGCATCCTGTTCGGGGCGTTTCTCGGCTATTTGAGTTCGGCACAGCAGATATTCCAAGAGACGTTCCATACCGGCAACGCGTTCGTGCTGTATTTCTCGGCCCTGTCGGCGACCATCGGACTGGCGCTGTTCAGCAACGGCAAGCTGGTGATGCGGTTTGGAATGCAACGCCTGACCCGCCTGGGCTATTGCGGCATTGCCGTGCTGGCGCTGCTGTTCCTGCCGGTGGCGCTGGCGTTCGGTGGCCGCCCGCCGGTGTGGCTGTTCATGGCCTATCTCGCTCCGACATTGTTTTGCGTCGGCCTCTTGTTCGGCAATCTCAACGCCCTGGCGATGGAACCGCTCGGCCATGTCGCGGGCGTCGGCGCATCGGTGTCGGGCACGCTGACGTTGCTCGCCGGCCTGCCGCTGGGGATGCTGATTGGCCAGGCGTTCGACGGTACTGTTGTGCCGGTGGTCGTCGGCTTTGCGGTGTTGGCGCCGATGGCGCTGGCGGTGATGTGGTGGGCAGAACAGGGGCGACGGACGGAAATCGCCGTGCCTCTTGGCGAGTCTGTGCGGCACAGATAAGTTGCACCGCAACACGAACTTGCGATTCCGGCTCCAAGGATCCCTCCCATGCAAAAGATCAAGGTCGCCAACCCGGTCGTCGAACTTGACGGCGATGAGATGACACGCATCATCTGGCAGCTGATCAAGGAGAAGCTGATTCATCCGTATCTGGATCTGAAGCTCGACTATTACGACCTTGGCATCGAGCACCGCGACGCGACGGCCGATCAGGTGACGATTGACGCAGCCAACGCCATTAAGAAGCATGGCGCCGGTGTCAAATGCGCCACCATCACGCCGGACGAGCAGCGCGTCAAAGAGTTCAACCTCAAGCAGATGTGGAAGTCGCCCAACGGCACCATCCGCAACATCCTTGGCGGCGTGATCTTCCGCGAGCCGATCATTTGCAAGAATGTTCCACGTTTGGTGCCCGGTTGGACCCAGCCGATTATCATCGGCCGTCACGCCTTTGGCGATCAGTACAAAGCGACCGATTTCAAGGTGCCGGGCGCTGGCGAACTGACCATCACCTTCAAGGGAACCGATGGCCATGTGATCGAACACAAGGTGTTCGACTTCAAGGGCCCGGGCGTGGCGATGGCCATGTACAACTTAGATGACTCGATCCGTGAGTTTGCGCGGGCGTCGCTCAATTATGGTTTGAACCGTAATTATCCGATTTATCTGTCGACCAAGAACACCATCCTCAAGGCCTATGACGGCCGCTTCAAGGATCTGTTCCAGGAGATTTTCGACGCCGAGTTCAAGACCGAATTTGCCAAGCGCAAGCTCACCTACGAGCACCGCTTGATCGACGATATGGTGGCCTCGTCCATGAAGTGGTCGGGCGGCTACGTGTGGGCGTGCAAGAACTACGACGGCGACGTGCAGTCGGACACGGTCGCGCAAGGCTTTGGCTCCCTGGGCCTCATGACCAGCGTGCTGCTGACGCCCGACGGCAAAACCATGGAAGCCGAGGCGGCGCATGGCACGGTGACCCGCCATTTCCGCGAATATCAGCAGGGCAAGGAGACCTCGACCAATTCCATTGCGTCGATTTTCGCCTGGTCGCGCGGGCTGGCACACCGGGCCAAGCTGGATGGCAACGCGGAACTGGCGCGCTTCGCCGGCACTATGGAGAAGGTGTGTGTCGACACGGTCGAAGCCGGCTTCATGACGAAGGACCTGGCGCTGCTGGTGGGCGACAAGCAGGGCTGGCTGTCCACGACGGGATTTTTGGACAAGGTGGATGAGAATTTGAAGCGGGCGATGGAGTGACGGGCAAGGACCCGAGCGAGCCGATGAGCGTCGTCAGCGCTTCGACAGTGCGGGCGGCGCCTTTTGCGCAAGCCCGCTTTCAGTTTCGAATAGGCCTGCTCGATCGGATTGAAATCGGGAGAATAGGCCGGCGTGAAGCGCAAGCTGGCACCCGCCTCGATCGCTGCGCGCACCCCACCAACCTTGTGGGTGCGCAGATTATCCATGAAGACGATGCCGGCCTTGCCCAGCGCCGGCACCAGCACCTGTTCGACATAGGCCAGGAAGGCCGGACCATCCATCGCCCCGTCGATCACATACGGCGCCGTCAGCCCGCCGACACGCAGTGCCGAGACGAGCGTCAGCGTTTTCCAATGGCCGCGCGGAACCTTGGCCACCAGGCGTTCACCAACGGGGGCACGCCCGTAGAGCCTTGTCATCTTGGTGTTGACGGATGTCTCGTCGATGAAGACGAGGCGGCCAGGCTTCAGCTTCGGCTGCCCGGCGGCCAGCTTGGCACGCGCAGCCGCCACATCAGGACGATCCTGCTCTGCCGCGTGCAGACTTTTTTTTTAACGGTGAACTTGTGGCGGTCAAAGAAGCGCCAGATCGAGTCGATGCCGGCCTTATGGGCCTTCTTGCCACGCCAATGCTTGGAGGATGAGTGTAGGCGTGGGCCCGTTCGCATGACCTCCAGGACCGGCCGTCATTTGAACGAATGAAGAACAGGGCAGCAGCGGGCCATGTTCGACTGTTGCTCTTTTCTGCGGTAAGCGGCTTCCTCGTTACGAACCGGGCAGCCGCGATAGGCCGATTGTGCGCAAACATACTTGCGATTGTTGACAACATGGCAACGACCGCCTCTCGTGAGGGGCATCCCATAATCTTCGCGTTCGTCAGATTTTGCCAACGACAGGAGTAAACATGAATAGGCGGATAGCAGTAACGGCCATGGTGTATTGCGCCATTTCGGCTTTGGCCGTCGGTCTCACGGGCTCAGCGCTCGCAGGCAACAAGGAACTGAAAATTGGCTTCGTGGGCGTCACCAGTGGCCCGGCCGCAGCCTGGGGCACGTCGAACGTGCGCTCGATGCAAACGCTGGAGGCCTGGTACAACGAAAAGGGCGGCGTCAAGATCGGCGACGACACCTACAATATCAAGGTTGTGACGTTCGACGACCAAAAGGATCCCAAGCGCGCCATCGAAGGCATGGAAAAGATGGTTCAGGAAGGCATCCACTACGTGGTGGGGCCAAATGTCGATGACGGTGCGGCTGCCGTGCG
>JANYHF010000121.1 GCA_025359185.1 Hyphomicrobiaceae bacterium
ACTCCGCTCGTGGCGCCGCTTCGATTTCGCCAACCGGCTGTCTCTACGCTTCGGCGCGCCGTGCTGGGTGCGCGGCGCCGCGCAAATGATGACCGTCGGCGAACTGACAGCTGGAGCCGGCCAGGGCGTCGCCGATATGCTGTTCCTCAAGCTGGATCGTTCGATCGGGGCCGGAGTGGCGGCCGGCGGGCGCGTCCAACGGGGTGCGCAAGGATTTGCCGGCATGATCGGCCATGCGCCGACAGGCGAAGAAGGCGACGTTGCCTGTCATTGCGGGGCGAGGGGCTGCCTCGACGCGGTGGCGAGCGGAGACGCCATCGCGCGGCAGGCAGGCAAGGCCGCGCAGGACGGGCGTAGCCGCTACCTCGCTGAGATGATCGAACGCAACGGCGAGATCAACGCGGCCGACGTGAGTCACGGCGCCCAACTCGGCGAAGCCTTTTGCGCGGAAATCCTCGCGCGGTGCGGACGCCTGGTCGGGCAAAGCATCGCGCCGATGGTCAATCTGCTGAATCCGGCTGTGGTCGTGCTCGGCGGCGCTGTCGCACAATCGGGCGACATATTGCTCGCCGCAGTCCGCGAAGCGATCTATCGGCAGTCGCATCCGCTGGTGACGCGCGATCTGCGCATCGTATGCTCCCAGATGGGTGATTCCGCAGGCCTCGTGGGCGCGGCGCAGATGGTTTGCGATGAACTGTTCGCGACGGCCATGGTGCGCGAATGGATCACACTTGGTTCGCCCCGCCGTTCCCCCGCGTTTCTGGCCTTTCTCCAGGTGGAAAAAGCGCGCGAGCGCGCGGCCTCCGGGGGTCAGGCGCGAATCCGTGCGGCACCGGCGCTGCCGGGCGCAAGCCAATAGCGTCTCGTCACTCCTGGCTATCACTCCTGGCTTGCCTTGCAGGAGAATTCCAGGCCTATTTGCCTACAGTGCTCATGCGAGACTTGCACCGGGAGGCGCCATTGACGATGCGAGGCCTCGGTCCGCACGGAGAAAGAGCCGCCCCGGCCGACAAGGTGGCTTTGACAGCCGAGGAGGTCACCGCGGCGCGCGCTGGTCGCTTTACCACGGCGATTGTCCTTCATACTGCCACCAGCGATTGGGCTCGGCTGGTCGCGGCCGGCATCGGCGAAACGTTTGCGGCGCATTCGGGCGCTGTCGTCGAGATTGTCGATTGCTCCTTCGACAAGGCGATTCAAAATCGTGAACTTTCGCGGCTTGCCCAATCGCGCATTGACGCGGTCATTAGCATTCCAGTCGGCGTGACGGGGCTTTCGCGCGCCTATCGCGAAGTCTCAAAGGCTGGCAAGAAACTGATCCTGATCGACAACGCGCCGGCCGGCATGCTGCCGGGCGCGGAATATGTGGCCGTCGTCTCTGCCGATAATTTCAATCTGGGCGAGATCGCGGCGGCGCTGCTCTCGCCCCATGTTGCGGACGAGGGCGTCGTCGGCATCCTGACCTATACCGCGGATTTCTTCGCGGCCAATGAGCGCGAGATCGCGTTCCGAAAATGGATTGGAGCCAATCGCCCGGACCTCACGCTGGTGCGGGGACGCTTCGCTGCGGTCGAGGACGCCGGCGCCGCATTCACACGGCTCTCTGGAGAAAATCCTGACCTCGATGGACTGTTTGTCACCTGGGACGTTCCAGCGATCCATGCCCTCCAAGCCATCCGCGCCGGGCCCCGCAATATGCCGGTGACGACGGTCGATCTCGGCATTGCGATCGCAGCAGAACTGGCGGACGGCGAACTCGTCAAGGGCGTCGCCGCGCAACGGCCCTACGACCTCGGCGTTGCGGCGGCGATCACCGCGCTGATGAGCTTGATTGGCCGCCACCCGCCGCCGTGGATTGTTACACCAGGCATTCCCGTGACGCGCAACAATTTGGCCGAAGCCCATCAGGCTGTCTGGCGAGTGGCCGCCCCCGCATCCCTCGATTAGGCCGCCCCATAAAGGAAATACGGAACTATCACCTTTAGCAGGCTGCTGAAATGATCGTTGGGTTGGAGCCTTGTTCCATCGAGTATTCCATATCGAGCTTGAAGCGGAATGGCCTCGGCTTTAGGCGGCGAGCAGCTTCGGTAGTCTGGCGAGGTTGTAGGCCACCATGGTCGGCTTGAACTGGAATCTGACGCGTTCGACGCTGCGCAGCATCGTCTTGGCGGCGGTGCCGACGGTCTTGCCCCAGCCGAACGCCTCCTCGATACACTTGCGGCTCTGCTGACTGATCTTGGAGCCGGCGTGCCGCGTGGTGCGGCCGTCGATGGCCGAGCCCTTGACCTTGGCGGCGACGTGCGGTGCGCCACATTCATGGCGCCAGTTCGCCGAAGGAGCCCCCGCGTCAAGGAACGCTGCCGCTCAGAATAAAGTCGGCATTGACAGCCTGCAACGCGCTCAGCCGCCGGATCGCCAGACGCGACATGTTCCTTCGGCCTACCGACAGCAACCCGCCAGGGCCGAGACCCTTTGGGGCTCGGTCGCGAAGGCCACTGGTCCGGAGCGATAGGGCGGGACGGCGGCCGGCTCGGCTGCCGGAGGCCCCATACCATTGCGGACGGCATTGGACCTAGCGGGAGAATCCGCGGTCACGGCCTCGGGAAATGGCGAGGGTGATGGCGCGGTTGCGAACGGAAACGTCGATCTCTTTGCCGCGAAATTGGGCGAGGTCGGCGTGCTTGGGGATAAGCGTGAACGTGGTGCTATCCTGGATGACGGCAAGACGGCCTGTCGGCAGCACAACGTCGCGCGTGCGCCGACCGGTGATCCGTATGCCTTCGGTCATCGGCTGGTAGACCTGATCGAGTTCGGCCTCAAGGCGCCGTCCGACGGCCGCCCAGCCTCGCTCGTTGAGTTTGCCCTGCAAATTCGCCTTGGGCGTGACGCGGTCTGCGGGATCGCGATAGGCATGGCCTTGGGTGATAAGCCAGTCGGCGCGCGCCTGAAAGGCGGCGGACAGCTCGGCGCCGAACTTTCGCCCGGCCATGGCTGGCACCTTGTTCTCTGCCATTGCCTTGTTGAGCCACGTCAGCGCCACTGCCTCCGGCAGCCGGTCGATGGCCCAACGGAACAAGGTCTCCACTCGGGCTGTGCGCCTCGACGACTTGCCGCCCGCAGACGTCAGGGCGACGATCATGCCGGGGTCGGGAGGATCAAGAGCCGCGACCTTGCCAAACTCGGCGTAGTGCGGAGGGCCGTCGGCAGCATCGACTACGATGAATTTGCGATCCGTCATTTCATCGGCAATCCCAACCTCGACCACGCGGCCGATGACCGGCGCGCCGGCCTTGCCGCCGGAGAAAATGGCGAAGTCGCCGGCGGGGCGATCCGGGCCGTGCTCGCGCAAGACCTGATGCATCCAGACCCGGATGTCGTTCTGCTCGCCGAGACTGCGCAGTTTGGTCTGCAGATCGTTGTCGATATGCCAGACGCCGGTCTGCAGCTCCTTGGCCAGACCCATCTTTTCAAGATGGCGCTGCCGGTCGGCATCGGGATCGGCCGGAATGACCAGCACATTGTTATTGGCCTCATGCACGATGCCAACGTCGAGTGATGTGAACCGCTCGGCCTGGATTTCGCCGGCCAGCTTCACGGCGCGCTCGAAGGGCTGCTCGGAACCCAACTCGCGCGCGTGACCAGATCGCGGGCGCGGTGGCGGATGCCGTGGCTGATGTAGTGGCGCGCCATGGCGAGATCCTGACCCACGTCGTCGAGGCCGGCGATGACGACATGCGTGTGCGGATGCCCGGTGTTGAAGTGATCCACGGCCACCCAGTCGAGCTTGGTGTGCAGATCGTCTTCCATCTTGGCCATCCGATCGCGCACGAAGGGTTTGAGATCGCGCATGCGGGCGCCGTCCTCGGGGGCGACGATGAACCGGAACTGATAGGTGTCGCCCTTCTGGCGTTCGAGGAACCCGCCGCCATCGGCCTCGTCGTGTTCGAGATCAAAGAGGTGGCCGGTGCCGCCAGCGCGCGTTACGCCGTCGCGCTGAATATAGCGCAGGTGCGCACGGGCGGCGCCGAGATCGGACGTACCGTGTCGGGCGATGCGCGCTTTGACGATGACGCGGCGCCATCCGGCCGGCGCCGGCGTCAGACCGTAGAGCGCACCCTTGCCGCGCGCCAGCCGGCCGTCCTTGTCGACGGATCGGGCACGTGTCGAGCTGATCTTCGGCTTGAACTCGGACTCGGGCATTGCGTCGCTCGAAGCGATATTTTACATATCTACATAGAGGTAATGTTTGCGATTTTTTTGAGGGCGATGTATCGCATTCCGTACGCGTCAGAGCGTAACTCGTTCTGTGCCACTCAAATAAAGTTTGACGTCAATTTTCAGGCCGATTCTACGGGCTCTTTCGCCGCTCTGACAGCGCGTATCTATCTTGCCCTATGACCCACAAATTCCTTCTCTGCCTGAACCCCTCGACAAATCACGTCCCCACCATCATTTCAAATTCAGTGCGATCACGTTCAGTCGCAAGACCCTTCTGTGATCGCCTCAACTTGAAACAGATGGAGCATAACAGATGAATACTCGATACCGGCGATACCGCTATTCAATCCACCCAACAGTTCGCCGCGTTCCCTGGGGCCGATCTCCTGGAGATCGCGCTCCGCCCCGCTTCCCTCTGGTGGGCCAGAGCGAGCGCGGCGTTCGATCGCGTGGTGGCATGGATGCTTGGGGACGGGTCCGAGTATCATCCTGCCCCGACAGCTCGACGACGTTCGCTTCTCCCACTATCGCGCCGCTGGGAGGCTGCACGGCGACACTGTCACCCATCTTCGTCAGGCTCAGTGCTGCCTTCCAGCCTGGCTCGAAGCGCCGTGACCACGCGGTGAACCACTTTGAGGTCTTCTACCGCGACCCCATCGGTCAGCCGATTGATCCACGGCGCCTGCAAGTTCATGGCCGCATCGAACGCCTGCCGCCCCTTGTCAGTGAGCACGACAAGCTGCGCGCGCCGGTGATGCGGGTTGGGCTCGAACGTTACCAACCCTTCCTTCTCTAAGTCGTTGACAATTCTTTGCACGTTTTGCCGGTTGGCCCCGAGATCGCGGGCAATCCAAGCCACCGGCTGCGAGCGCTCGGCCGCCATCACCGCGCCAAGAATCTGCCAGCGCGCACTGGTCAGACCAAGGTCCGCGACCAGCCGGTCACCGGCGGTCAGCGCCAAGCTGTTGAACCTGAACAAATCGAGCATCAGCTGCGTCAAGGCTTCACCGGCTGGCGTTCGTTTCGCTCTTCGCATTTGTCACCAAAAACTGTTATTGACATCATGATGTCAATCAGATTACGACTCCAGTGTTACGATACGACATCATAGTACCAAATAGAAGGTGCCTGTCATGCTTCAGCTCCGCCCCATGGATCCCGCCTTCCCGATCCAGAACCAACTCGGCCTCGAAACGGGGCCGGTTGTCCTCATCAACCTGTTCACGCTCGATAAGGCCGACGAGGCGGCTATGCTCGCGGCGTGGAAAGATGATGCGCAGTTCATGCAACGCCAGCCGGGGTACATCTCGACCCAGCTTCATCGGGCCATAGGCGACGGCTGCGCGTACTTGAACTACGCAGTCTGGGAATCGAACGCGACGTTCCGCGCCGCATTCTCGCACCCGGAGTTCCAGGCGAAGCTGTCTCGTTACCCGTCGTCGGCAGTCGCGGCACCGCACCTGTTCGAGAAGATCGCGGTCTCTGGCATCTGCGTCGCTTGACGACACACACGCGAGGAGGTGGCAGACCATGGCAATCAAGAGCACTCCCGCGCGCTACGGCGCCGTCGCAATACTCGTCCACTGGACGAGTGCGCTGCTCATCATCGGCCTGCTCATGTCCGGGTTCAGGGCATCGGCAGCGCTCGATTCCGCGACAAAGGCCAGCTTTCTGAGATTTCACGTACCGCTCGGCGTCCTCATCCTCGCTCTGACCGTATTCGGGATTATTTGGTGGCAGTTTGCTGATCGCAAGCCGGAGAGCCTGCCTGGCGACCGCCTGCAGACCGCCGCAGCCAGAGCCGTCCATGTGCTGTTCTATGTCGTCATCGTCGGCATGGCCGCGAGCGGCATCGGCATGCTTGCGCTGTCAGGTGCGGGCAGCGTGATTTTCAGCTCGGGTACGGCCGCCCTTCCGGATTTCTCGAACTACGCGCCGCGCACGCCACATGGCTTCGGCGCCCGTGCGCTTGTCGCCCTCCTCGTGCTGCATGTCGCAGGGGCGCTCTATCACCACTTCATCAAAAAAGACCGCATCTTCGCCCGCATGGGGCTCGGACGCTGAGGAGGCACAAATGCACGCTCTCAATCGTTTGGTTCCGGCCGTGGCACTGGCTCTTGCGGGCATCTTCTTCGGTATCGCCGCCTACATCAATCTGGCCGAGCAACCCGCGCGTCTGGCGCTCGCAGCCGGTCCGATGCTCGCCCAATGGAAGATCAGCTTCGCGGCGGGGATCGCCATCCAAGGCGCGTTGGCCATCATAACAGGCCTTGCCGGCTTGCTTGCTTGGTGGCTCATCCGTGACGCCCGCTGGATGATCGGAGGTCTGTTGATGCTCGCCAACTGGCCATGGACGCTGGCGATTATTGCGCCCATCAACAACGCATTGAATGCAACCGCTGCGAACGCTGCTGGCCCCGAAACCGTGGCACTGATTCAACAGTGGGGACAAATGCACACCGCGCGCACCCTTTTGGGGCTATGCGCTTTGCTCATTTTCATCTGGGCGATGTGCCGGGAGCGTAGAGCCCGGAATTGAGCCAAGGTCCTTCGGTGGTCGCGATCTGGTGAATAGCTGCCGTGAACTAACGTCCGGGAGCGTCGCAGCCCGATGCACCCTATTGGCCCATTGCTGAAATCTGCTGCAGCGCAGCAAATAGTCCGCTTGCTGGGGTGCTGCAGCCGCGAGCGGCCACCTCCGATCTCAGCCAGCATTGCGATGTCGCGGGCCGAGCTGCGACGCGACAGGACCCGGTCTGTTTGAATTGGCCCCTGGT
>JANYHF010000033.1 GCA_025359185.1 Hyphomicrobiaceae bacterium
CAAGCCGCCCCTACCAATGACCAGCTGTTTTCATCTGACTCTGAAAGGCTCTGGTCGGGATCACTTGAGGGCTGGTGGCGTAGGGGCGCACCGCTGTGCGCCCGTCCCACCACCAGCAAGCTGTCGGACGGGCGCACTGCGGTGCGCCTCTACCGCACACGTTTAGGAGGAACCCATGCGCGCACTCGTCTTCGAAGCCCCCGACAAACCGGTGATCGTCGATGCCCCGGTCCCTGGCATCAAGGACACCGAGGTTTTAATCCGTAGCCGCACCATCGGCATCTGCCACTCGGATTACGAACTCCTCGCCGGCCGCTACATCATCCCGATCTCCTATCCCGTCACGCCCGGCCACGAATGGTGCGGCGAGATCGTGGAAGTCGGCAAATCCGTGAAAGGTTTCCAGCGCGGCGACCGCGTGGTCGGCGAATGCGTCGTTCGCACCCCCGAACGGCTGCATCACTTCGGCTTCTCGATGGATGGCGCCGACCGCGAGTACTTCAACGTCAATCCGGAATGGCTGCACAAGCTGCCGGACACCGTCGACGACGCCAAAGGCTCGCTGATCGAGCCGTTCACCTGCGGCTTCCACGCCATCCAGCGGCTTGGCGGCACCAATGCGTCCGAGACGGTCGTGGTCTCGGGCGGCGGCACCATCGGCCTGGTCTCGGCGGCGGCAGCCATCGGCATGGGCGCCAATACCATCGTGGTCGATCCCATCCCGCGCCGCCGCCAGATCGCTCTGAAATTGGGCGCCACCTATGCCATCGATCCCTCGAACGGCGATGCTGCCGCACAGATCAAGGACTTGACCTACGGCAAGATGGCCGATCTGGTGGTCGAAGCCGCCGGGCATGATGAGTCCCTCGCCAGCGTGCTCGACTATGCGGGCCAGGATGGACGTGTGGCGATGGTCGGTATCAGCATCAATCGCAAGTTCCCGGTCGGCCTGGGACAGATCATGATGAAAAACCTGACCGTCAAGGGTTCCATCGGCTCGCCCGGCGTGTGGCCCGCCGCCATCCGCTTCCTCGAACGCACCAAACTCGATCTGTCGCCGATCCAGACTCATCGCTTCCCCCTCGAACAGGCCGTGGAAGCCTTCGCACTCGGCGCCGACGCCACCAAATGCATCAAGGTCACTCTCACAACCGGGGCACACTGATTATGGCCTATCGCGCACTCATCGCCGGCGTTTCCGGTATCGTCGGCCGGCACTTGGCTGAGCATCTGCTCGACACGCCCGGTTGGGAAGTGGTCGGACTATCGCGCCATGCCCACGATCTGCCCAAGGGCGTGCGCCATATCGCAGGCGACCTCACCGACGCCGCCGGGCTCAAAGCAGCACTGAACGGCGTCGGCGCGAGCCACGTCTTCATCACCACCTGGTCGCGCCAGGCCACCGAGGCCGAGAACATCAAGGTCAACGGTGCCATGGTCGCCAACCTGCTAGATGCGCTCGCCGACCAGAAACCTCAGCATGTGGCGCTTGTCACCGGCCTGAAACACTACCTGGGGCCGTTCGAGGCCTATGCCAAGGCCAAACCGATCACACCCTTCCGCGAGGAACAGCCGCGCCTGCCCTATGAGAATTTCTATTACGAGCAGGAGGATGTGGTCTTCGACCGCGCCAAGCGCATGGGCTTCAGCTGGACCGTGCATCGTCCGCATACGCTCATCGGTTACGCCGTCGGCAACGCCATGAACATGGCCGCGACCTTGGGCACCTACGCCGCAATCTGCGAGGAAACCGGCAAACCCTTCGTGTTCCCCGGGTCACCCGAGCAGTTCACCGCCTGCGTCGACATCACTGACGGGCGCGTGCTGGCCAAGCAGCTGGCCTGGGCCGCCACCACGCCGTCCGCGGCCAATCAGGCCCTGAACATCACCAATGGCGAAATCTTCCGCTGGAACTGGATGTGGCCCAAGCTGGCTGCCAACCTCGGCGTGCCGGCCGCTGCCTATCCGGGCCACCCGACGCCGCTGGCCGAAAGCATGGCCGGCATGGAGCCCATCTGGGACAAGATCGCCGCCGCCAAGGGCCTGCAGAAGAACGCCCTCAACACCGTCGCGTCCTGGTGGCATTCCGACGCCGACCTCGGCCGTACCATCGAAAATTTCACCGACATGACCAAGGCCCGCGATCTCGGGTTCCTGGCTTACCAGAACTCGGTGCGCTCGTTCACGGATGCTTTCGACCGACTCAGGGCGAGCAAGATCATTCCTTGAGTGCGGGCGTTCTGATGTGTTGAGGCAATCGCGGGGGCCGGCACGTCGCACGCCCCTTGAGAATTTCAAATGGCAGGACCCGACGTGAGGGCCCGGCCACGTTTGTTACGTTCGCAGCAGGAAAAAATCGACCTGCCGCAGGCCAACTTACGCAATGTCAGACATGAATTGTGTTGGCAAGATCTGACAGCTCGCAAAGTTGATGTGTTTGAGTTCTGCTTCAAAACGGCTTGTAGAGATTAAAGGTATATCATCCTGCCTAATGTAAGCTGCCAACTGACAGGCTGTTGAAACAGTAACGAGGCATTAGGTTTCCGGGTCGACGCTCGTGCACGCGCCAACGGTGTCTTTCTGCTTTGAACGAAGAGCGGTCATCGAAGAAATGCAATAGACTGGTTGCAGCGACTTCTCCTTCTGTGACGGGTTTCGGATGCCGGCCCAGTACGCACGCCTCCACAAGCTCCGAGGGCCGGCGTTCGAAAGCCGCCAGGGAACGAAGTCGCGGGACGTGGGGCACCCGGTTCAGCAGGCGCTATGGGGATTTGGGGAGCGCCGTTGGTGCAGCGCGTGCGTGTTGCGGGGTGCGCTGTGGGGCGAGCCGATTGCCAACAGGCAACGGTGGCCCGGAGAGGCTCGATTGAACACGTTTTTGGCGACCCACGTGGTATCTGGATGAGCCTGGATGGCCGCCGACGGGTGGACCAGCCATGCGCCAGCCGCACCGGCGGTTGACCAGTGTAGACGGCAATCGACATTGGCGGGTGAGACGCGCGGGGTTAGTCTCATGAGGTGTCGATCCTGATCACGATCGCCGAGGCGCGCGGCTGATGCCGCGGCGTCCGGCCCGCCTCGAACGTCTCGATGATCACCATCGACGCACCGCAGCACGGGCAGGGATGGGCAATGGGCTCGACCGGCTGGCCCGAGGCGTCGACGGGCGGTGGCTCCGGTCGCCTCGTCTCCAGCGTCGGCGGTCCGGCGGCGGCAATCAACTCTCGTGCCCGCGCCAGCGTGTCAGGCTTGTTGCGGCTGCTGGCGAGCAAGCCGTAATGTCGAATGCGATGGAAGCCCTTCGGCAGCACGTGCAGCAGGAAGCGGCGCATGAACTCGCCCGGCGCGAGCGTCATCGTGGTGTAGCGATCCGATCCCTCGCGCCGGTAGTCCTTGTAGGTGAACGTGACGCCCGTCGCGTCGGCCTTGATCAGGCGCTTGTTCGAGATCGCGACGCGATGCGTGTAGCGCGCGAGATAGGCCAGCACCTGTTCGGGTCCGGCGAACGGGCGCTTGGCGTAGACGTGCCAGTGGGTGTCATAGAGCGGTTTGAGGAAGGCCTTGAACGCGGCCTTGTCGACAAGACCGGCATGCGGGCCGAAGAACTGCAGGCGGCCGTCAGCGTGTGCCGTCTTGAGCAGAGCGAGCATCTTGCCACGGAACATCCGCGACAAGACGGGCACTGGCAGCAGGAAGTCCTCCGAGGCGCTGATCCACCGCGTTCCGTCGAGCGCCATGCCGCCGCCGGGCACGATCATGTGCACGTGCGGATGATGCGTCATGGCACTGCCCCACGTGTGCAGCACCGAGGTGAAGCCGATCTTCACACCGAGCCGCTTGGGATCGGCCGCGATCGTCGTCAGAGTCTCCGCGCTCGCTTGGAACAGCAGACCGTAGATCACCGCCTTGCTGTGGAAGGCGATGGCTGCGATCTTCGGCGGCAACGTGAACACGACATGGAAGTACGCCACCTGCAGTAGTTCTGCCTTGCGCGCTTCCAGCCATTCGCGCGCCTGCGAGCCTTGGCACTTCGGGCAATGCCTGTTGCGGCAACTGCAATAGGCGATGGCCGTGAAGCCGCACGCGCTGTTCTCGCAACGCGCAACGTGCCCGCCGAGGACCGCCGTGCGGCAGTCCTCGATCGCACTCATCACCTTCAACTGCGCGTGCGAGAGACGGCCCCGCATGGCATCACGCCATGCAGGACCGTGGTCGCGGAAGATATCCGCGACTTCCAGCGCCGGACGGGACACGGGAGCCGACTATGTCGTCGCTTCCGTGGTCTCTCTCGCAATCGGAATCGGCAAGTTCAACCGATCGAGCGGGCTTTCGATCGTGCGCAGCAGGTTGGTCGCGACGTGCGTGTAGCGCGCCGTCGTGTCCAACTTCGCGTGTCCCAACAACACCTGGATGATCCGGACGTCGACGCCGGCCTCCATCAAGTGCGTCGCGAACGAATGCCGCAGCGTGCGTGGCGTGATCCAAGAGGCGAGCCCGGCCGCCTCGGCCGCGTCGTGGCAGACGCGGTTGAGCTGGCGTTCTGTCGTCGGTTGCAGCGGATCCTGCCCTTGAAACAGCCAGCCCGTCGAGCGGCACTGCAGCCACCAGGCGCGCAGGATCGCAAGTAGCTGCGGCGACAGCAGGCCGTACCGGTCCCGCTTGCCTTTGCCCTGCTCGACCCGGATCAGCATGCGCTTGCTGTCGATGTCGCTGGGGCGAAGCATCACCACCTCACACGAACGCAGTCCGGCACCGTAAGCGACACCGAGCGCCGCCTTGTACTTGAGGCCGGGACCGGGCGCCGCTTCAAGCAATCGCGCGACGTCGTCCATCGGCAGCACGCGCGGCTGCTTCTTTGGATAATCGACGCGGGCGAGTTGGTGGGCGAGGTCCAGCCGGCCGAGCGTCTTGCCGAAGAAGAAGCGCAGCGCCGAGACCTGCGTGTTCATCTTCGGTGGTCGGCTGCCGGCCTGCATCTCGTGCACCTGGAAGCGGCGCAGATCCTCGCCCGTGGCCGTATCAGGCGAACGACCGAGAAAACGGGTGAACGTCTCCACGTGCTTGATGTAGTCAGTCGTGGTCTTGGTGCCCATGCGTCGGACGGCCATGTCCTCCAGCATGCGGCGGCGAAGGTCGCTGATGGGCTTCTCACTCATCGGGGTGGTCCTTGTCTTGAGGTTGAGCGTTGCTCCAAGGCAACCTCTCGATCCTCAAGACGGACCCTTCCCATCACGTTACCGCGCGCGCCGCGCCATCATTGTGGCCACGGACGGTGCCTCAACGGGCTGGAGCGCAGCGACTTTGTTCCCTGGCCCATCGCGCAAAAGAGAACGAAACGGGTCTTGGGGGTTGAGCCGACATGCGTGGATCGGGATCGTCAACGAACGTGATTTTGCGGCGCAAGTTGAAGCGGACATCCGAAATCAGAAAAGCACAGCGTGTAACTAATCCGTACCATGATGGCTATGGAGTCAATGAGGTCGATTTGGCCCGGCACCGGTCGAGTTCGAACTCACCCAACTAGCCGACATTTTGTTGCGCTGCGGCTTGCAGTTTTCCGGCACCCAATCAACGGAGAGGGCGTCGAAAAGTCCTTCAGAATTCATCGAGCATACGCCGAGCATTGCGGTTGAGCCGCACGATCGCACTGCGCAGCGCCGCGGATTCCTTTGTAGACCCGCCGTGCCGCCAGGCACCGTTAGCCTTACCGTTTGGGGCTCCGGCGCG
>JANYHF010000047.1 GCA_025359185.1 Hyphomicrobiaceae bacterium
CCGACGGCCAGCGGCCAACCGTCATGCTCGCTCGGCCAACGGATGACGGCGGAAAGCACGCCGAAGCCGATCATCACCACGATGAAAGCGAAGACGCCAACCGCAACTTCGCGCCAGTTGATCGAGAACGGCGGCATTACCATCCCCCAAAGGGGCCGCAGTGGAAGTCAACAATTCTACTTGGCCGATGACGTGCATACAAGGGGCCTCGTCGGCCGCGCGTTGTCATTGCCAATTACGAATTACGTGGTTACGTCGACACTTTACTTAACCCCAATTGCCTCTCCCCTCACAACTGCCCATCCCCCTCATCCTGGTGCCCGCCCGCCAGCGGCACGAACGGAATGACCTTGCCGCCGAAAATATCGGACCGCGCCACATTGACCGCGCCGTCCGCGCCCGCCGTCTTGACCACCTTCAAAATATGCTGCGCGCCCGGCGGGCCGACGGGGATGACCATGATTCCGCCGGTCTTCAACTGCCGCAGCAGCGGCGGCGGAATATGGTCGATGCCGCAGGTGACGATGATCTTGTCGAACGGCGCCGCCTCCTCCCAGCCAAAATATCCATCGGCATTCTTGCTGCTGACGTTCTTGAACTCGTCATAGCCGCGCGCGATCAGGGCGTCGTAGGTGGCACGGGTGCGCTCGGCCAACGGCTTGATGATCTCGATCGTGTGCACTTTATCTGTGAGGTGCGCGAGATAGGCTGACTGGTAGCCAGAGCCGGTGCCGACTTCGAGCACATTGTCGCCTTTTGTGAGATTGAGTGTGCTCGTCATGCGGCCAACCAGATGCGGGCCAGAGATTGTCACGCCGTAGCCGATGTCGAGGAAGGCGCTGTCGTAGCAGTGGCCCCAGTTGGCTTTGAGGCAAAATTCCTCACGCGGCGTCATCAGAAACGCCCGCTCGCCTTGCTTGTCCCAGATGTCACGATTGTTCATCAGCGCGCGGTAGCGGTCATAGCGGCGGCCGAGAAACTTTGCGTCCTCGCTGCGGTTCTTCACCATCCAGGCGACATAGGCCTCTTTCGACTTGGTGGGGATATCCAGCGCCCAATCAAATGGCGTCGGCAGGGCCGTTGCTGCAGACGCGGCGGCCGTATCGGCGAAGGCTGATGGAGCGAGCGCGCCCGATGCCGCCGCAATGCCAGCTAATTGCAAAAATTCCCGTCTCAGCACGTCAACCTCCTTGCAGCACTCTTGTTCCAGGTGCACTCCCCGAGCCCGACTCATGGCGCCAGGATTAACCCTATGGCACCAATTGGGCGCAGGTGCGCCATGCCGCCCTGCCGCAGCAACCCACCTGTGGCGCTTTCGCGACAGGTCCGGTTGCAGTGGTGTCAGCCGTGCAGGCCAATGAAATCCGCGATCAAGCGGTTGGCATCGGCGGGTTTTTCCATGTGCGGCATGTGACCGGCCCCATCCAGCACTGTGACAGCAATCGCAGGTGGCAAATTGGCCGCTTGCGCCACGGGAATAACCTGATCCTCGCGCCCCCAGATAATCTGGACGGGCACTTTGATGCCGGGCAAAAGCTCGCGCAGGCCCGATTTCTGGCCATCCGGCGTAAAATTGGCCGCCGCGATGGTTTTCAACCCCTCCGTCACGCCGTCCTGCCGTTTGAACCCCAGCGATTCGTCCACCATGGTCCGGCTCACCGCATCAGGGCGTGCAAACAGAAGGCCGAGCGCATCCTGCATCGATTTGCGGCGGTCAGCGGCGATGAAGCCGTCGATGAAGGCGCGATTCAGTTCGGGGCCCAGGCCTCCAGGGGCAACCCCCGTTACGGAGGCGACGCGGCTCGCGTGCCCAATCGCCAGCAGCAGCGCGATGGCCCCGCCCATGGAATGGCCCACCAGGTGCGCGCGCGGGATGGCGAGCGCGTCCATCAGCGCGATGACGGCCTCCGACAATGCCCGCGCGGACCCCTTGCCGTAGCTTGCAGACGATTGCCCATGGCCGGGCAGGTCGAGCGCGTAGGTTGGCTGGGAACCCGCAATCGCAGGTTGGTTAAACAGCCAGCTGTTGAGATCACCGCCAAAGCCGTGCAGGAAAATCACCGGCGTGGCGCTGCCGGAGCCAAGTGACAGCACGTTCAAGGTGTGCGGCCCCGCCGCCAACAGACGCGATGCCGGCCCGGCGGCTGCATCGTCGCCGTCGTCATCAGTGCTGGCGGCGTGCTCGGAGAGAAAGGTTGCGATCTCGGCGTCGGTCACGTCTAGTGCGGCGACAACGGCGATCACCGAGCCGACGGCCGCGCTGGTTCCCTCGCTGACAACTAGGCGGCGCACAACGCCTTCAGCCGCGCCCTCGAGCACATTGGTGATCTTGGTGGTCTCAATCTCTGCGACATCCATGCCGGGGCGGACAGTGCCGCCCTCGGCCACCAGCCAGCGCGTCACCTTGCCTTCGGTCATGGTCATGCCCCACTTGGGCATGGTGACGGCGCTGATGCGGGATGTCATAGGGTTCAGAGCGCCGGGCTGTGCACGGTCCGCCAGGCGCCCGTCGTGATCAGCGCGGCGAGGCTGACCTTCAGCGCGTCCCACAGCAGGAACGGTGCGACGCCGCTGAGCCACGCCTTTTCAGTGCCAATCAGAGTGGCAAGCCAGGCATAGCCAAGCACGAACACCAGGGCGTCTGCGGCCAGGAATGTCACCAGTGTCGCCAGCAAAGCGGGCAAGAAACCGATGTTCCGATTGTTCTGTGTGAACCACCCAGCAATGAAGGCCGCGAACGGGTAGGCGACGAGATAGCCTGCCGAATAATAGACTTGATATGCACTTTTGAAGCCCTGGAACACGGGCAAACCCACCGCGCCTTCTGCAAGATACAGCAGCAGCGTCGCGGCTCCGAGCCACGGTCCATAGGCCGCGCCGATCAGCAACAGCGCCAGGGTCTGCAGGGTGAAGGGCACCGGTAGCACCGGAATGCTCACCTGCGCCGAAACGGCTAGGATGATGCTGCCAGCGACGGCCAGCACAACTTGCAATATCCAGTTCGAGCGGGCGGCGGGCCAAAGGCTGGTGGCGAACGTCGGGTTCATCGGGGGTGTTTCCTCAAGGGTGCTTCATCGTTCCGACCCAATGACTAGCCCAATGGGACGCGCTCTGTCGACAGTGCCTTATGAAATCCCAATTTCGTCATTGCCGGGCATGACCCGGCCATGACGAAAGGGGGTCACTTCCCGCCGCCTGCCACGGTATCGGTGTCGCGCGTGAGGTAATAGGCCACCAGGATCGGCACCAGCGTTACCGCGATGACGAAGATGGCCACCACATTGGTCAGCGGCCGCTGGCGGGGGCGGATGAGTTCGGTGAGCATCCAGATCGGCAGAGTCGATTGCTGGCCGGCCGTGAATGTCGTCACGATCACTTCATCGAAAGACAGCGCAAAGGCAAGCATACCACCCGCCAGCAGCGCCGTTGCGATGTTGGGCAGTACGACATGGCGAAGCGTTTGAAAACCGTTGGCGCCAAGATCCATCGAGGCTTCGATTTGCGAGGAGGATGTGCGCCGGAAGCGGGCAACGGCGTTGTTGTACACAACGACGATGCAAAAGGTCGCGTGCCCGAGAACTATGGTCCAGAAGCTGAACGGGATGTCCGCGACCTTGAACGCCGAACGCAGTGCAATCCCGGTGATGATGCCCGGCAGCGCGATGGGGAGCAGAAGCAAAAGCGTCACCACATCCCGGCCAAAGAATTTGGATCGCCCGACGGCGGCGGCAGCCATGGTGCCGAGCACCATGGCCATAGCTGTCGAGATGGTCGCTACCCGCAGCGACAGCCCGATAGCGTCCCAGATATCCTGCCGCCCCCAAGCGACGCCGAACCATTTGAGAGTGAGGCCGGGCGGCGGAAACTGGT
Organism: Hyphomicrobiaceae bacterium; assembly: GCA_025359185.1. Lineage (GTDB taxonomy): Bacteria > Pseudomonadota > Alphaproteobacteria > Rhizobiales > Hyphomicrobiaceae > JANYHF01. The sequence continues at coordinate 3,871 of JANYHF010000047.1, forward strand.
AACTCTTATCTTCGGTGGTGAAGGCATAGAGGAAGATCAGCAGTAGCGGGAGATGGAGGAAGAGAAGGCCGGCGAGCGCGGCGATGCGCAGGCTGGTGGGCGCTCGGTGTGCAGCTGCCATGTCAGACTAACCCCATCAGAAGCCGGAGGCCAGCATCCAGCTTGGCATTGAAGTCGTCGGGTATCCGGCCGATCTTCCGGCTCAGGGACCGTTTTGTCGACAGTCGTAAGCCGGTGCAGCAAGACAACTGAAGGCAATGAGAGACCAGTTCGCCCAGATGGAATTCGAAAATTGCTGGCATGGACTTCGAACCGGAGATTCGATGTGATCGAAGCAACGATAACGGTTGCTGTTGCACTTTCATTGAGCCGGTTGCCCGAGACGATCAGAAACGGCCGCTCAAATCCCGGCGCTGAACCAATGGGAGCACCCAAATCGGCCCACCAAATAGTGCCCCGCCGCAATCAGCCCTCCCATTCGACTTTGAGCATACTTTGGCGGCGGAACTCTTCAAGGACAGGGTCCCTTTCGGGTGGATTTGCAGCATAAAACCGGTCAAGGGGCTCTGTCACGTCGGCGTTTGCGTGGCGTTCGAAGTAGTCCTTCATAGCCAACTTATAGAGTTCGCTGCGCTTCAGCCCACGCGCCTTCGCGAGCTGTTCGGCGGCTTCAAATATGTCACCTGGGATTGAACTTGCAGTTTTTATAGCCGAAGTATAACCAAAGTTATACCCGCGCGCAACCGCTCACAGCTCATCGAACGCCCCCATCCGCTTGGCGCCAAGCAGATACAACCCCATGATCACAATCGGCACCACCGTCAGCGCGGCGGCAAGCGGGATGTTCCCCGCCGTGCCTTGCTGTGAGTACACAGCCAACCCGATAAAGTAGCTCGAATTGCCGACGATCTGGGGGATGATGTAGTCGCCAAGCGTCAGTGAAAAGGTGAAGATCGAACCGGCGACGATGCCGGGGATCGCCAGCGGGAAGATCACGGTGCGGAAGGTCTGGCGAGGCGTGGCACCGAGGTCGCCGGCCGCTTCGATCAGATTGCCGGGGACGCGCTCCAAGGCTGCCTGCGTTGGCAAAATCATATAGGGCAGCCAGACGTAGCAAAAGACGAGGAAAGTGCCGATGTAACTGATCGACAGCGATGGCCCGCCGATGACCGGAATGGCCAGCACAGCGTCCAACAGCCAGCCGAGCCCCAGATGCTCTGCGGCCCAGGTCAGGATGCCTTCTTTGGCGAGGATCAGCTTCCAGGCGTACACCTTGACGAGATAGCTCGACCACAGGGGCAGCATCACCGCGAGGTAAAAGAGGGCCTTCGATCGCCCGCGCGCATACCGCGCCGCATAGTATGCGATGGGAAACGCGATGGCGGCGTCGGCCAACGTCACGGCGGCAGCCATCAACACGGTGCGCGCAATGATGTCAACATTCGCGCCGTCGAACAGCTGCACGTAAGTCCGCAAAGTCAGCTCCGGCGCGATCACGCCGGAAAAATCATCGAGCGCGAAAAAGCTGTAGGCCAGAAGCGTCAGCAACGAACCGAGATAAACCACGCCGAGCCAGGCCAAGGGCGGCGCCAGCAGCAGCCCAAGCAGCACTCGCGGATGCTGGTACAGATAATCGGCAGCGCTGGCGAGCGGCTGTGCAGTTCGCGTCAATCGCTGGGTTCCCGGGACGAAGATGATCGGCTAGTCCTTACTACCCTTATCCTGTCTTCCAATCGCAAGCCACTGCCAGAGGCGTTCATGGAAGAAATAGAGGAAAATCTTGGTGCCGATTTCCGTGACGGAGATGGCCGCAGCCGTCTTGACGTGGCCAGTGAAGATATAGGCCAGGACGAACGTGTCGACGCTTCCGGTCGCGCGCCAGGACACGGCCTTGGCAAAGCTGCGCCAGCGGGTGTCGGCTGGCTTGGTGATCCAGCGCGTGTGGGTCGCAGGATTGGCGTCTTCGGCCTCACCTTTGGGCTCGGCTGCCTGTGCGGCGGTTACGACATCCTTGACCATGCCAAGCGCCACCGTTTCGGAGGTTTCGCGGTCGATCAGAATAAAGCCGCCCAATTCGCGGCTATCGGCGTAGCGTTCGGCGACCACGGCCGTGTCGGCCTCCAGGGCCACTTGCGCAATGTCATTGGAGTTGAGGGCATTTCCAAGGACGCGCGCGCCAGTCGTAATGTTGAGCACGGTCATATCGCGCGTATCGAGCCGGACGGGCACCGACTTGGCGCCGATCTTTAAAAGCAGCGCACGGCTGGGGTCATAGCCGGCATTGCCCATCCAGAGCAGATCGGCATCGAAACGGCGGGAGGCCTGCGCCGTGCCGTCGTCGGCCACAATCACATCGCCGCGTGACACATCGATCTGGCGGTCGAGCACCAGCGTCGGGGCTTGTCCAGTGACGGCCTGATCGAGGTCGCCGTTGAATGTGACGATGCGGGCAACGGTGGCGGTCTGGCCAGACGGCAGCGCCCGCACTTTGTCGCCCGGGCTTAGATGGCCGCTGACCAAGGCGCCGGAATAGCCACGGAAATCGGCTCCGGCACGGTTCACCCATTGCACGACAAAGCGGGCCGACTGCTGGCTGGCCGAGGCGGCAACATCGGCGGTTTCCAGCACGTTCAGCAGCGTTGGGCCCGTGTACCAGGGCATCGAGGGCGCGTTGTCACGCACATTCTCGCCGAGCTTGGCCGACATCGGGATCGAGATCAGCGTGGTAAATCCGGTATCTCGGGCGTGCTGCCGGAAGGCTTGATCGATCTCGCGGAAACGGGCTTGCGAATGATCGACGAGGTCCATTTTGTTGATGGCGAGCACGATATGGCGCACGCCGAGCATCGAGACGATCTGCAAGTGCCGCTTGGTCTGTGCCAGCACCCCTTTGCGCGCATCGATGAGGATGATGGCGAGATCGGCGGTGGACGCGCCCGTCGCCATGTTGCGCGTGTACTGCTCATGGCCAGGGGTGTCGGCGACGATGAAGGCGCGGCGCGGCGTCGAGAAATAGCGGTAGGCGACATCGATGGTGATGCCCTGCTCGCGCTCGGCGGCAAGGCCATCCAGCAGCAGTGAATAGTCGATCTCGCCGTCCGTATGCGCCGATTTCGCCGAGTCTTTCTTCAAGGCCGCAAGCTGGTCATCCAGCAGTACCTGGCTGTCGAACAGCAGCCGGCCAATCAGCGTCGACTTGCCATCGTCCACGGACCCGCAGGTGATGAACCGCAGAAGTGAGCGTTCGGCGGGCTTGACCGGTTGGACCGGCGCCGGCCTGGTCAGGCCCTCTTCCTGCCCTTCGCCCCACGGCATAAGAGTTGATTGATCTGTTGCCTGCGTGCTTTGCGTCTTGGCAGGCAGCGCAATCACATTGTCCAGCGTGGCTGGGGCGAAGGTGTCTGACACCCTAAGAGCTGCCTGCATCAGAAGTACCCCTCTTGTTTCTTGCGTTCCATGGAGGCGGCGCCGTCGTGGTCGATCAGGCGGCCCTGGCGTTCGGAGGTGCGGGCGCCCTGCATCTCGGCGACAATCTCGGGGAGCGTTGCGGCGTGGCTTTCGACGGCGCCGGTCAGCGGGTAGCAGCCCAGCGTGCGGAAGCGGATGACTTTGGTCTGTGGACGTTCGCCGGGCAGCAGCGGCAAGCGGTTGTCATCCACCATCAGCAGCGTGCCGGAACGCTCGACCACCGGGCGCGGAGCGGCGAAATATAAAGGTACGACGGGGATATTCTCGGCCTGGATGTAAGCCCAAACATCCGCCTCCGTCCAATTGCTGAGCGGGAAAACGCGCAAAGACTGGCTCGGCTGCTTGCGGGTGTTGAACAGCCGCCAGGGTTCGGGCCGTTGGTTCTTGGGGTCCCAGCGATGGGCTTCGCTGCGTACAGAGACGACACGTTCCTTGGCCCGCGATTTCTCCTCGTCACGCCGCGCGCCGCCAAAGGCCACATCGAAGCCATGCAGATCGAGCGCCTGCTTGAGCGCGGCAGTTTTCATAACGTCCGTATAGATGCCTGCGGTCGGGCCGAACGGCACGATGTTGCGCGCGATGCCATCCTGGTTGGTGTGGGAGATCAGCTCCATGCCCACCTCTTTGGCGCGCTGATCGCGAAAGGTGATCATCTCGCGGAATTTCCACGTTGTATTCACATGCAGCAACGGCATTGGCGGTTTCGAGGGATAAAACGCCTTCAGCGCCAGATGCAGCAAAACCGCAGAATCCTTGCCGATGGAATAGAGCAGCACCGGGCGTGTGGCTTCTGCCGTGGCCTCGCGCAGGATGTGAATGCTCTCAGCTTCGAGCGCCGCCAGATGGCTGAGAGTGGTCATGAGCGGATCTCCGGGGCAGGGGCGGCTTTGACCGCGCGGTTGTGCAGGCCGCATTCCTTGTGGGCGAAGTCATCCTGTTCCCACCACCAGCGGCCGGCGCGGATGTCCTCGCCAGGGCGGATGGCGCGGGTGCAGGGCGCGCAGCCGATGGATGGGAAACCCTGCACGTGCAGCGCGTTCACGGGAATGGAGTGCTCGGTGATGAAGGCGTCGAGCTGGGCAAGCGTCCAGTCAGCCATGGGGTTGAGTTTGACGAGGCCAAGGCCAACGTCGAATTCAGCGAAGGCAACGGTCTTGCGGCTGGCGGCCTGTTCGCGGCGCAACCCCGTGATCCAACCGCTGGCACCCGCCAACGCCTTGTTCAACGGCCGCACCTTGCGCACATCGCAGCAGGCCTTGCGGGCGTCGATGGAGTTGCGGAAGCCCAGAACGCCGTCGCGGGTGGTCAGCACCTCTGTCTCGGCAGCATCGGGCGTTACGAGGCGGATCGTCAGCCCGTAGCGCTGTTCGCTGGCAGCAACGGTCTCAAGCGTTTCGGCAAAATGGCGCCCGGTGTCGAGAGTGAATACGTCGATCAAACTGCCGCTTTCAGCGATGGCATGCAGAACCGCCTGGTCTTCGAGGCCGAGGCTGGTTGAGAAAGCGATCCGTCCTGGCACAGCCGCGCGGATGATCCCGATGCGTTTGGCCAAATCCGGAGTCGCCGCCAGCAATTGGTCGAGCGCCACGGTTTGGCTGCTCAGATCTGCTTTCACCGGGGATTGGACTTTGTTCATCAACAGTCTCGGCATCAGCGTTCGTGGCTAAGGGTCAACAAATTATAAGATAATAGAAAATTGTTCCAATTGAAATGGATGAACGGAAAGAAAAACGAAATTACACGCCTACTGGATCGAATGAGTAGAAAAATTTTGCGTTATATGGCTAAGCGTGATGCAATTGCTGCTGTGGGCCGACTCGGGAAAACAAAAACGACTCACTGGCCTCAGGCGCGATCGAATTCTGGACCCAGACCCGTTAACGATTGGTTCCAGACGTTCGGCCATTCCCGCCGCCCCTGGCTCAGTTTCGAAAGTCGAGATCATCAGCTCCACGTTCGAGAGAACCAAAGGCGAGCCATTGGCTGGCGGCGCGCTGGCTGTTAGCTTGCCACTCCATGAGCACTCTCTTTGCAGCTGCAGGCATGGACGAGGGCGCGCCGCGTCCGTTAGCGGATCGCTTGCGGCCCAAAAAGCTCGCCGAGGTCGTCGGGCAGGATCATCTGGTCGGGCCGGAGGGCACGCTGGCGCGCATGGTGGCGGGCGGGCGGCTGTCGAGCATCATTTTCTGGGGGCCGCCGGGCACGGGCAAGACCACAGTGGCGCGGCTGCTGGCCGGCGAGACCAAGCTTGAATTCGAGCAGCTCTCCGCCATATTCTCGGGCGTCGCCGAATTGCGCAAGGCCTTCGACAAGGCCAAGGCCCGGCGCGAGGTCGGCAAGGGCACGCTGCTCTTTATCGACGAAATTCACCGGTTCAACCGCTCGCAGCAGGATAGTTTTCTGCCGCATATGGAAGACGGGACGATCACGCTGGTGGGCGCAACGACGGAAAATCCGTCATTCGAGCTCAATCCTGCCGTGCTCAGCCGTGCGCAGGTGATGACGTTCCACCGGCTCGGTGAAACGGCCATGGAACAGCTGCTGGTGCGCGCCGAAGCGCTAGAAGCCCGTCCACTGGCGCTCGATGCCGATGCCCGCGAGGCCATGAAAGGCATGGCCGACGGCGATGGCCGCACCATGCTCAATCTTGCCGAAGAAGTGTTCGCCACGGCGGGCAAAGGTGCGAAACCAATGACCCGCGAGGCGCTGACCAAACTCGTACAGCGCCGCGCCCCGCTCTATGACAAATCGCGTGATGGCCACTACAATCTGATCAGCGCCTTGCATAAATCGGTGCGCGGCTCGGACCCGGATGCGGCGCTGTACTGGCTGGCGCGGATGTTGGCGGGTGGCGAGAGCCCGCTGTTCCTGGCCCGCCGCCTGGTACGCATGGCCGTCGAGGACATCGGCCTCGCTGATCCGCAAGCCCTCGTTCAGTGTATCGCAGCCAAGGACACTTATGATTTCCTGGGGTCCCCCGAAGGCGAGCTGGCGCTGGCGCAGGCCTGCCTCTACTTGGCAACTGCCCCCAAATCAAACGCGGCCTACAAGGCCTATAAAGGCGCGATGCGGATGGCGAAGGAACATGGCTCCCTGTCGCCGCCCAAAATCATTCTCAACGCGCCGACCCGCCTCATGAAGGACGAGGGCTACGGCGACGGCTACGAATACGACCACGACGCGCCCGAAGCCTTCTCGGGCCAGAACTACTTCCCCGACGAACTCGACCGCCAGCAATTCTACGACCCGCCCGACCGGGGCTTTGAGCGCGAACTGAGGAAACGGTTGGATTACTGGGCGGGGCTCCGGGCCAATCGGGAAGACTAGGGCCTGTCGTCAGTTATGGGTTCGGGCTGGACGTGAGCGATTTTGGCCGAGGAGCAGGCGCTCGACGACGCAAGCCAAATGGCTTGCTAGGACGAGCAACGCACTCATCGGC
>JANYHF010000073.1 GCA_025359185.1 Hyphomicrobiaceae bacterium
CCAGCGCAAACGACCCGGAACCATCACTGGATCGCTCGGAACGATACCGGAATGACCACGAATGACCACGCTGCGGCGCCCTCTCACCCATCCCCATCACCCCCCAATCCACCCCTTCTTCATGCTCGCCCCGAGCGTGTATTTCGGGTCCACCATGTTGCCCAGGCGCACCTTCCCCGCTTGCGTACAGAGGAAATACGCCTCGCTCTCTTCAAACCCATAATCGCTCACCAGCCACCGCACCAAATCCCGGTACGCCATCCGCGCGGCGTCCTCCATCGGCCTCGCCGACCCCACGCTCATGATGAAATCCTCCGTCTCCAGACGAACGCCGGGAATGCTCCAGCCCTTGATCAGATCTACCTGCAGGCGCACGGTCGCGGCCATCTCGACGGCGACACCGCACAGCTCGCCGTCGCCCTGCCTGCCATGGCAATCGCCGAGATACAGGAACGCACCCGGATGTTGCACTGGGAAGTACACGATCGATCCCGGCGCCACATCCGGCAGATCCATGTTGCCGCCCCAATAGTCGGGCGTGAGCGAGCTCACCGCCTCGATCTCCGGGCTGACGCCGAGCGTGCCGATGAACGGCTCATAGGGCAGCGTGATCCGCTCACTGAATTTTACGCCCGCCCGCGTTACCTGCATTTTCTTCACGCGCTCAGGCAGCGGCGCGTTCAGCATCGCCGTGGTGCCGGTACCAACGAGCCCGCCGAATTCCGGGATCAGCGCCGTGGTGCCGCAGGGTTGCTCGCCACGCGGATCAATCGATAGGATGTGCACGGCTAGCACGTCGCCTTTGACCGCGCCCTCGACATGGATCGGCCCATTCTGTGGGTTGACAAAGGGGAAATCGAGCACTTTGGTCGGGAGGTCGTTTTCCGTTTTCACGCGGCCGCCGAACGCATCGATGGTCTCGACCGTGAGGGTGTCGCCCGGCTGGATGCGCAGTTTGGCCTCGACATAAGGGCCGTACACGTAGTGGAATTTCCCCTGCGCGGCCTCGGTCAGCGCGTGCTCAGCACCGGTGCGGCCTTGCGCGACGCCCTTTCGGGCCATGTAAGAGTGGGCGGTCCAGGACATGGTTCTCTCCTTCATAAGTCGCGCTGATTTCGAGAGAATGGCACATCTGCCGCCAGAGTAAACGGGCCGCCGTTTGCCGCGATTTGACTTTCGGTGGTTTCCGCCGTACGCCTTTCGCCAATCCATCGGCCCGATACTTCGAGCCGCTGGGCTGCACATGGGACCTCACGAGTGGGACCCGGGAGGCAGCCTAGTCAACATCCGGCAGCGCGTCGCGCCCCCGGGTGCTTTTTTGGTTTGTTTAGCAGGTCACAGAACGCCCGTATGTTCGAATCTCTCTCAGATCGCCTGTCGTCCGTCTTTACGCGCCTCACTGGGCGCGGCGCGCTCAGCGAGGCCGATGTCAACGACGCTATGCGCGAGGTGCGCCGGGCGCTGCTGGAAGCTGACGTAGCGTTAGACGTAGTGCGCTCGTTCACGGACAAGGTGCGGGCCAAAGCCGTCGGGCAGGCGGTGCTGAAATCGGTGACGCCGGGCCAGCTGGTGGTCAAGATCGTCCATGACGAACTCGTGACCATGCTCGGCTCCGACGCCCAGCCGATCGACCTTAATGCGGCTGCGCCCGTCGCCATACTGATGGTCGGCCTGCAAGGGTCGGGCAAGACGACGACCTCGGCCAAGATCGGCAAGCGGCTGACTGACCGTGACCGCAAGAAGGTGCTGCTGGCCTCGCTCGACACAAGGCGTCCGGCCGCGCAGGAACAGCTCCGTGTACTGGGCGAGCAGACCGGCGTAGCCACGCTCCCCATCGTGCCCGGCGAGGGGCCCACACAGATCGCGTCCCGCGCCATGATGGCCGCGCGCCTTGGCGGTTACGACGTGGTCATCCTCGATACCGCCGGCCGCACCCATATTGACGAAGAGCTGATGGCCGAAACCGCGACCATCCGCGATCTGACCAACCCGCACGAAACGCTTTTGGTCGCCGACGCGCTCACGGGCCAGGACGCTGTCAACCTCGCCAAAAGTTTCAACGAAAAAGTCGGCATCACCGGCATCGTCCTCACGCGCGTTGACGGCGACGGGCGCGGCGGAGCGGCGCTCAGTATGCGTGCCGTTACCGGAAAGCCGATCAAGCTGATCGGCACCGGCGAGAAATGGGACGCGCTGGAAGACTTCTATCCGGACCGCATCGCCGGACGCATCCTGGGCATGGGCGACGTGGTCTCGCTGGTCGACAAAGCCATGCAGACAATCGATGCCACGAAGGCGACGGCCATCGCCGAGAAGATGCGCAAGGGCGTGTTCGACCTGGAGGACATGGCCGAGCAGCTGGCGCAAATGGAACGCATGGGCGGCATGGGCGCGGTCATGGGCATGATGCCGGGCATGGGCAAAGCCAAGGATCAGATGGCCGCCGCCGGGTTCAGCGAGAAGTCGCTGAAGCGACAGAAGGCGATCATCCAATCGATGACGCCGCAGGAGCGGCGCAACCCGAAGGTGCTCGACGGCAAGCGCAAGCGGCGCATTGCGGCAGGGTCGGGAACGGATGCGGCCGAGATCAACAAACTCCTCAAGATGCATCGTCAGATGGCTGACATGATGAAGATGATGAGCCAGAAGAAGGGTATGTTCGGCAAGATGATGGGCGGCATGATGGGCGCGCCCGGTGGCGCAGGTGGGATGCCGGGCGAAGCCGAGATGGCACGCATGCAGTCCGAACTGGCGCAGTTGGACCCGAAGGCCTTGGAGCAGTTGTCGCCCGAGCTTAGGGATTTGGTAGCCAGCGCGACGCCCACGCCGGGAAAGGGCGCGCAGGCGCAGCTGCAATTGCCAAAGGGCTTGCCCGGATTGGGTGGGGGCGGACGGTTGCCCGGATTACCAGGGCTCGGCGGGATGAAGCTGCCAGGGCTGCCCGGCTTGCCCGGCTTCGGAGGTAAGAAGAAGTAGAGAAACGTAGGGTGGGCTGAGCATTTTTGCGAAACCCGCCGATGGTTCCATACGGTGGGTCTTGCGAAAATGCTCAGCCCACCCTACAATTAGCGAAAACCAAAAAGCACAACGGAGACTGACCTTATGTCCCTAAAAATCAGGCTCGCTCGCGGCGGCACCAAGAAGCGTCCCTATTACCGCATTGTCGTTGCCGAGGCGACCTCGCCCCGCGACGGCAATTTTATCGAGCGCATCGGGCATTTCAACCCGATCCTGCCCGACGATCACGCCGACCGCCTGAAGGTGGACGCTGAGCGCGCCAAGCACTGGCTGTCGGTGGGCGCCCAGCCGACCGACCGTGTCGCCCGCTTTCTCGACAAGGCTGGCCTGTTGAATCGCGCCGCCAAGCACAGCCCGGAGAAGATGAAGCCAAGGAAGAAGACGCAGGAGCGGATGGCAGCGGCGGCTAAGGTTGCGGCGGATCTGGCAGCCAAGGCGGTTGAGACGCCGGCGGCGTAAAATTTCGCAATTGTGCTACTGCCTTCCCGCCCCACCCCCACCTTGTTCCTCCCCTCTCGAGGGGGAGGAGATGACGGGGCCGAAGGTATGGATTGTTTCGCCATCACGTCCCTTCCCCCTTGACGGGAGGCGGACGGGATGGGGGTGGGGCGGGAAGGCCGGTATTTCATGACCAGACGCTTCCTCCTAGGCAGCATCGGCGCCGCGCATTCGATGCACGGCGAAGTCGTTCTGCAGTCCTTCACCAAGGATCCCAAGGATATCGCCGCCTATGGACCGCTGACGGACGAAACCGGTAGGCGGACAATGGAAATCATCAGTATACGTGTTGCAGGCAAGGGGATTATCGCGCGGCTGAAGGGCGTCAACGACCGGACGGCGGCGGAGGGACTGCGCGGAACGGCGCTCTATGTCGACCGGGACAAGATGCCGGTGCCAAAACCCGAGGATTTCTATCACGCCGACTTGGTCGGCTTGAAAGTCATAGCTCCCGACGGCAAAGCCATCGGGGAGGTCATCGACGTGCCAAACTATGGCGGCGGCGATCTCATCGAGATCCGGCCCGACGCGGGTGGCGAGACCATCCTGGTTGCGTTCACCAAAGACTATGTGCCGGTAGTGGATGTGGCGGGGGGCAGGCTCGAAGTCATCGTGCCGGTGCTGAATGAAGACGAGCCGGAGGATGGCGACGATAGCGAAGCAAGTGGTTAGGGCCGTGTTCCGATCAACCCCTCACCCCAGCCTTCGCAGGGCGCCGGACCGGCAAGCTGTCGCTCTCCCCAAGTGAGAGGGGACGCAGAAACCGATGTTAGCGGATCAATCGTACCATCTCCCGTGGCTAGAAGGACAGGACGAGGGCTTGCTCTTTGTGCAGACTTATCAGCGCAGGCGTTACCAGCTCGTCACTTGCGCGGCGGCCAGGATCGGGCCACCGGCGCCGTTTTGCAGGAACACGGCGCAGCCATCGCTGCCGTTCGCCGACAGATCGGCCTTGGACAGATGCAACGTCTGTGCCTTACCATTCCATGCGCCGACGGACGATAGCTTGCGCACAACATGATAATACGTCACCTTGTGGCCGCCATTTTCGCCACGGCCGATGTTCACATCGGCAGAGCGTTTGAAATCGGCGAGCACAATGCTGGCCTTGGCGTTGTCCATGCCCGCAGGCGCATCGCCGAGTTCAACGGTTAGTCCGTCAGCGTCTGGGATCAGTTTCAGCGGCACTTTCTTGTCTTGCAGCGCCGCCTGGGTGCTCTCGATCGCCGCATCGATGCTGCCCGACTCGCTGCCGACCGCGTGCTGCAAACCGTTCACGACCACTTGCGGCGTGTACACCTGCCCATCGCCACGAGCGCGGGCATAGGTGCGCTGCCGCTCGCTGAACGAATGCTGCGCCAGGGTATCCTTCCAGCCGAGATAATCCCAATAATCTACCGGTAGCGAGAGGATGATGACGCCCTCGCGCTTGGTCAGTTTGCCGGCCACCGCATCGGCCGGCGGGCAAGACGAGCAACCTTGGCTGGTGAACAGTTCAACCACCGAAGTCGCGCCCGGCTGCCCGGCAGATGCCGGACTGGTGGCCCCAACCAAGGCGGCGGCGCCGATTGCGGCGATCAGGACAGGCTGAAGCGGTCGGGTCACGGGCGGGCCTCGTTGGCAAATGTGCGGGCGTTCTGATCCATGTGGACCGGTGCAACGTAACAAACCCAATCTTGCCAGCAATCGGGTGGTTTGCGAGTCACGATCGTTTGACCGTGGTGTGACAGCGCACGCCACGGTCGCCCGGAACACGCCACATCACGCCGCCGCGAGCCGCCTCAGCACATAAGGCAGGATGCCGCCGTTGCGGAAATAATCCAATTCATCCAGCGTATCGATGCGGCAAAGCACGGGGATTTTGCGTGTCGCGCTGCCTGCTGTGACGGCAATCTCCAGCTTGGCGCGCGGTTCCAGTGCCGTCAGGCCGCTGATGTTCACGATTTCGTGGCCGGTCAGCCCGAGCGTCTTCCAGGTCACGCCAGGCTCGAAAACCAACGGTAAAACGCCCATGCCGATCAGGTTCGAGCGATGGATGCGCTCGAAACTCTCGGCGATGACGGCGCGGATGCCTAAGAGCCGCGTGCCCTTGGCCGCCCAGTCGCGGCTGGAGCCGGTGCCGTATTCTTTGCCAGCAAACACAACCAACGGCACGCCCTCGGCCTTGTAGCGCATGGCCGCTGTGTAGATCGGCAGCTGTTCGCCCGACGGCTGATGGGTGGTGACGCCGCCTTCGACGCCTTTCACCATCTGGTTCTTGATGCGGATGTTGGCGAAGGTGCCGCGCATCATCACCTGATGGTTGCCGCGCCGCGCGCCGAACGAGTTGAAATCCACCGGCCGCACTTGGTGCTCGACCAGATAATCACCCGCCGGGCCACCCTTGGCGATGTCGCCAGCGGGGGAAATATGGTCGGTGGTGATCGAGTCGCCGAACAGGCCGAGCACGCGGGCGTTCACAACGTCGGTGACCGGGATGGGCTGGCGCGGCAGGGCGTCGAAATAGGGTGGCAGCTGGACGTAGGTGGAGGTCTCCTTCCACGGATAGGTGAGGCTGGGCTTGCCGCCGATGGCCTGCCAGCGCGCATCGCCCTTGAAGACGTCGCTGTAGCGAGCGGCGAACATTTCTGGCGTCACGCAGGCGCGTACGACCTCGGCGATTTCAGCCGAGGTTGGCCAGATGTCTTTGAGATAGACCTGCTTGCCGTCCTTATCCAAGCCGATGTCGTTGGTGGTCAGGTCCACTAGCAGCGAGCCGGAGATGGCGTAGGCGACGACCAAGGGCGGCGAGGCGAGGTAGTTCGCCTTCACATCCGGATTGACGCGGCCTTCGAAATTGCGGTTGCCCGAGAGCACCGCAGCGGCGACGATATCATTGTCGCGGATGGCTTTGGAGATGGGCTCGTCGAGCGGTCCGGAATTGCCGATGCAGGTAGTGCAGCCGTAGCCGGTGAGATTGAACCCGAGATAGTCCAGGTCCTCTTGCAGCCCGGCTTTGACGAGATAATCCGTAACCACCTGGCTGCCAGGGGCGAGCGAGGTCTTGACCCACGGTTTTGATTTCAGCCCCTTGGCACGCGCCTTGCGGGCGAGCAATCCGGCCGCGATCAGCACCGATGGGTTGGACGTGTTGGTGCAAGAGGTAATGGCCGCGATGACGACATCGCCATGGCCCAGCGCATGGTCGCGGCCTTCGACGGTAAATGGCTTGGTGGCCTCGCCCGGCTTGCCAAATTCGCCGTTGAGCGCCTTTTCAAACCCGTCCGAAACATTCTTCAGGGCCACCCGGTCCTGTGGGCGCTTGGGCCCTGCAAGAGACGGCTCAACCGAGCTGAGTTTTAGTTCGACGACATCCGTGAAAATCGGATCGGCCATACCGGGCACTCGGTACATGCCTTGCGCCTTGGCGTAGGCTTCCACCAGCGTCAGCCGGTCAGCGGGGCGGCCGGTCGCTTTCAGATATTTCAGCGTATCGCCATCGACCGGGAAAAACCCGCAAGTGGCCCCGTACTCCGGTGCCATATTGGCTATCGTGGCGCGGTCTTCCAGCGATAGATGATCGAGGCCCTCGCCGAAGAACTCCACGAACTTTCCGACCACGCCTTTCTTGCGCAGGATCTGCGTCACCGTCAGCACCAGGTCGGTCGCCGTGATGCCCTCAGCCATCGCGCCTGTGAGCCGCATACCGATCACTTCCGGGATCAGCATCGACACCGGCTGCCCCAGCATCGCCGCCTCGGCCTCGATACCGCCGACGCCCCATCCCAATACTGCGAGACCATTGACCATGGTCGTATGGCTGTCGGTGCCCACGCAGGTATCGGGGAACGCCTGCGTCACGCCATCCACCGTCTTGGTCCAGACGGTCTGCGCCAGATATTCTAGGTTCACCTGATGGCAGATGCCCGTACCCGGTGGCACCACGCGGAAATTGTCGAACGCGCCCGCGCCCCAGCGCAAGAATTCGTAGCGCTCGCCATTGCGCTCATATTCCATCTCGACATTGCGCTTGAAGGAACTGGCCTTGCCGAAGGAGTCGACCATCACCGAATGATCGATGACGAGATCGACCGGCACCAGCGGATTGATCTTTTTGGGGTCGCCGCCGAACGCCACCATGGCGTCGCGCATGGCTGCGAGGTCAACGACAGCGGGGACGCCTGTGAAGTCCTGCATCAGCACGCGCGCGGGACGATAGGCAATTTCGCGCTCAGAGGTTTTATCCGTCAGCCACTTGACCATGGCGCGAATGTCGTCAGCTGAAACAGTCTTGCCGTCCTCGTGCCGCAACAGGTTTTCCGTCAGCACCTTCAGCGATACCGGTAAGCGGGAAATACCCGCCAGCCCGTTTTTTTCCGCCAGCATCAGATCGAAAATCTCGTAAGGCTTTCCGCCTGCGGAGAGGTTACGGCGGCAGTGGAAAGAATTGGGATGGGAAGACGTCATGACATAGCCTCGCGCAAAACTTGGCGGTGTTATCGGCGGATGCGCTTGTGTATAGCACCTGCAGAGCCCGTTCAATTGTTGCGCCGCACAAATCGCCGCTCTGCCGGGGTAACGTCTGCCGATGCGACTCGTCGTTGAAAATCTGGCCGTGCGCCGTGGCAGCCGCGAGGTGTTCTCGGGGCTCTCATTGGCGCTCGCGCCGGGCGAAGGGCTGCTGCTGACCGGGCCGAACGGCGCGGGCAAGACGACGCTGATTCGCGCGATTGCCGGGTTGCTGCGGCCGGATTCCGGTTCGGTTCGTCTCGATGGCTTAGAGGATGACGCTGAGGTTGGGCCGAACTGCCACCTAGTCGGCCACCAGAACGGCATCAAAGCCAGCATGACGGTGGGCGAAAACCTGCGGTTCTGGGCGAGGTATCTGGGTGGCGGCGCCGATGTGGAACCGGCGCTGAAGCGGCTCGGCCTCGCCAGCATCGAGGATTTGCCAGCGGGCTACCTGTCGGCCGGGCAGAAGCGACGTCTGGGTCTCGCCCGCCTGCTGGTGGCCAAGCGTCCCCTATGGTTGCTCGATGAGCCGACCGTGTCGCTCGATACAGTTTCAACCGCCATCCTCGCCGCCATCGTGGCCGAACACGTCGCAGAGGGCGGCATGGCCATCGCGGCAACGCACATCCCTCTCGGCATCGCCGCCATGCGCGAGCTGAAATTGGGGGTGGCGGCATGAGGCTATCGCTTTTCCGCCCCACCCCCATCCTGTCCTTCCCCCCTCAAGGGGGATGGGACGCTGGCTGTTACAAAGATTCGATGTTGCGGCTCGCGGTGAACGGTCCCCTCCTCCCTTGCGGGGGAGGGACAGGGTGGGGAGTAGCTTCGGGCGCTGCCGGTGTTGGCTTCACACAGGTGCCGGCATGACCCCGTTCCTCACCCTTCTGCGCCGCGATATTGCCCTTGCCCTTCGCGAAGGCGGGGCCATCGGCACGGCGCTGGGCTTCTATCTCATTGTTGTTGCCATCCTACCGCTGGGGCTCGGGCCGGACCTCAATTTGCTCAGCGGTATCGCGCCAGGCGTGCTGTGGGTAGCGCTGCTGCTCTCGGCGTTGCTCTCGGCAGATCGGATTTTCCATGCGGATCATGAGGATGGCACGCTCGAAGCGCTCGCGCTTGGCCCGCTACCGCTGGAACTGATCGCGGCCGCCAAGGCCACGGCCCATTGGCTCACCACGGCGCTGCCGCTGGCATTGATGGCGCCGCTGCTGGGGCTCATGCTCAATCTCGATATCGCGGCCTATCTGCCGCTCGTCGGCACGATGCTGGTCGGCACGCCCGCGATCAGTTTCATTGGCAGCATTGGCGCTGCGCTCACCCTTGGCATTCGGCGAGGTGGGCTGCTGCTATCGCTGTTGGTGCTGCCGCTGTTCATTCCGGTGCTCATCTTCGGCGTCAGCACCATTTCGGCCATTCTGGTGGGGCCGGGCGGATATATGAGCCCCTTGCTCATCCTCATGGCCTTCAGCGTGGCCTCGATTGTGCTTTCGCCGTTCGCGACGGCTGCGGCATTGCGGCTGCAACTATCGTAACGGCAGCCGCACTATCACCCTTGTTCCTGGCGTTAGAATTGCAGCATCAGTCACCAACCGTTAGATCAAGGCCCATGTATCAGTTCGCCAACCCCACCTTCTTCATGAAACTCTCCGGCATCGTGCTGCCCTGGCTCTGGGCGCTCGCCGGGATCGTCGCGGCCATTGGCCTCTATATGGGCTTCCTCGCCTCGCCCGGCGACTACCAGCAGGGCGAGACCGTCCGCATCATGTACATCCATGTGCCCGCCGCCTGGCTGGCCATGATGGGCTATACGATGATCTTTCTCTCCAGCCTCGGCACGTTGATCTTCCGGCATCCGCTGGCGGATGTGTCGGCCAAGGCGGCGGCACCGATTGGCGCGGCGTTCACGCTCCAAGCGTTGGTGACGGGCGCGATCTGGGGCAAGCCGACATGGGGCACCTATTGGGCCTGGGATGCCCGCCTAACTTCCTTTCTGATCCTGTTCTTTCTCTATCTCGGGCTGATCGCGCTCTGGAATTCCATCGAGGAGCAATCCAAAGCCGGGCGCGCCGCCGCCATTCTGGCCATCGTCGGCTCGGTGAACATTCCGATCATCCACTACTCCGTGGAATGGTGGAACACACTGCATCAGGGTGCGAGCGTGTTCAAAGCTGGTGGGCCGACGATTGCGGCGGTGTTTTTGTGGCCGCTGCTGCTGATGGCGATCGCGTTCACGCTGCTGTTCTTTGCCTTGCATTTGACGGCGATGCGCACGGAGATCCTGCGCCGCCGGGTCGCGGGGATGCGCGCGCGAAGAGCCGATGAGGCGTATGCGCCGCCGATTCCGGCAGCGAGTGTCGCATCATGACCAACGCGGCCAACGAGATCGTCTTCGTCTATGCGGCCTACATCGCAGCCATCGTTATTGTGACGGCGATCATCGGCTGGACACTATTCGAAAACGCTAGCCAGCGCCGCAGGCTCGCCGAGCTCGAAGCCAATGGCGTGCGCCGCCGCTCTGGCGCGACGCAAAACGGATAAGGATACGACGTGAGCCAATCACCTCCAGCACCGCCGCGCCGGTTCTCCCTTGTGGCCATTGTCCCAGTGGCGTTGTTCGGCTTGCTGGCCTTGGGATTTCTCTATGCTCTCTTTCACGGCGATCCCTCGCATCTGCCTTCGGCGTTGATCGGTAAGCCTGCCCCGCAATTCAACCTCGCTGCCATTCCGGGCGTCCCGGTGCCTGGCTTCAGCACGGCGGACCTTGGTGGCGGCAAAGTCTCCATCGTCAATGTGTGGGCGTCCTGGTGCATCCCGTGCCGCGATGAGCAGCCACTGCTCGGCGTTCTCGCTAGCCGGCTGAAAATCCCCCTTTACGGCATCAACCAGAAAGATGCGGCCGCCGACGCGGCAAAATTCCTCCAGACCCTCGGCAATCCATTCCAGAAGATCGGTGCTGACACCAACGGCCGGGCCTCTATCGATTGGGGCGTTTACGGCGTTCCTGAGACCTATGTGGTCGATGGCGCTGGCAAGATCGCGTACAAATATATTGGTCCGCTGACGGAAGAGGCTATCGAGAAGGAACTGCGCCCGGCAGTGGAGCGCGCCAAGTAGGGGGGTGAGTGGCGAATGGTGAATGGCG
>JANYHF010000076.1 GCA_025359185.1 Hyphomicrobiaceae bacterium
GACGAAGCCGCTATAGCAGCCTTCACGGCAAATGGAAACCTTGCTTGCCAGCAATTCCAGGGCAATCGCATGAATCCGCGGATGACAAGCGGGAAGAATGCTGGATCTATACAGGTCCTGTCGATTCGCGATGAGGATCGACATGGCCGACGCTCAGACCAAGGCCGATCAAGCTTACGATCAACTTGTTGAGTGGCTTGAACATTTCGAAGACCTCGACGATCCGCGCCAGAGTGGCAAAGTAGCGTATCTGCTGGACGAGATGCTGTTGCAATGTCTGTTGGCGGTGCTGGCGGGAGCAGACAGTTGGGTCGAGATTGCCGAATTCGGCCGCAAGAAACTCAACTTCTTGCGCCGGTTCGCGGCGTTCGAGCACGGCACGCCGTCCCATGATCAATTCGGCAATCTGTTTGCCGCGCTCGACACCGAAGCCTTCCAGCGATGCTTCATTGCCTGGGTGGCATCGCTGACGAAACTTGGACCCGGCATCGTCGCCATCGACGGCAAGACACTCCGGCGCTCGTATCAGGACTGCGGCGCCAAGGCGCCAATCCATTTGATCTCGGCCTGGAGTGCAAAACAGCGTCTGGTTCTTGGTCAGATCAAAGTCGCCGAGAAATCGAACGAGATCACGGCGATCCCGTAACTCCTTGACCTACTCACGCTGAAGGGGTCGACCGTCACGATTGATGCCATGGGATGTCAGAAGGAGATCGCCAAGAAAATCACGTCGAAGGAGGCCGATTATATGCTCGCCCTCAAAGGCAATCAGGGAACGCTGAACGAGGACGTCGAAGTCTTCTTCACCGAGCAGAATGCCTGCAAATTCAAGGATACTGCCGTCAGCCGGCATCAAACGCTCGCAAAGGATCACGGCCGCATCGAGACCAGAACCTACACGTCTGTGGCGCTATTGATTGGCTCAAAGAGCGTCATGACTGGACCGGTTTGAAGAGCATCGTCATGGTCGAGAGCGTGCGTGAAATTGCCGGCGGAAAGACCGAACAGGAGACGCGGTTCTACATCTCTTCGACGGCCGCTGACGCAGAACGCCAGGGCGACGCGATCCGTAGTCACTGGGGCGTCGAGAGCCATCACTGGGCGATGGACATGGTCTTTCGCGACGACGAGTGCCGCATCCGCCGCCACAACGCGCCAGCCAACTTCGCCATCATCAAGCATATCGCCAGCAACTGCGCCAGAAAGCCGGCAAGCACTCCCTGCGCGTCAAACGCCGCCTCGCCGCCTGAGACGACGACTACCTCGCCAGCCTCATCTCGGGGAGCGGGTAAATGCGTTCATGCGATTCCCCTGCCAGCAATTCTCATTTTGGCAGAAGCGCATGTCAGGCCGCTGCGGCGTGGTGACTTATCGACGCTGATCGGGTGGCCTGATTCAAACGTCGTGTGGTGCTCAAATCGCTCATCGCGGGCTTGCAGGCCCTGTGTGCGACCCTGCCGGACCGGCGGCGGGGCGAGAACACGATGTATGACATGGCCGGCATCGGCATGGCGGCGTTCGCCACGTTTTTCATGCAGTCCCCGTCGTTCCTGGCCTACCAGACGGCCTTGGCCCGTGGGCGCGGCACGTCGAACTATCAGACGCTGTTCGCGATGGGAAAGATCCCGAGCGACAATCATATCCGTTCCATGCTCGATCCGGTGCCGCCCGAGCAACTCCTGCCGATGTTCGATGCGACGCTCGCAGCCCTGGAGGCCGGCGGCGGGCTCGACGCATTCCGGCGGCTCGATGGTCACGTGCTGATCGCGCTTGATGGCACGGAGTATTTCTGTTCGCAGAAATTGTCGTGCACGAACTGTTCGTCGCGCAAACGTGCGAACGGCAAGACCGAGCATTTCCACGCCATGCTTTCGGCCGCCATGGTCGCGCCGGGGCACGACCGCGCGCTGCCACTGGAGCCGGAGTTCATCGTGCCTCAAGACGGCGCGGAGAAACAGGACTGCGAGAGCCGCGCCGTCCATCGATGGCTCGCCACGCACGGGCCGAAATACGCGCGTTTGAAGCCGATCTATCTCGGTGACGATCTGTCGTCGCGCCAACCGGCATGCGAGGCTGTGCGCGCCATCGGCGCGCATTTTCTGTTCGCGGCCAAACCGTCCTCGCACACGACCCTCTATGAATGGCTCGACGGCGCCGGCGTGCCGGCGATGGACCAGAAAATCAAGCAGGCCGCACGTTTCGTGACGCATCGCTACCGCTGGCTGAAGTCCCGCTGCGCGATGGCCGCGACGCGCTCGACGTCAACTGGCTGGAAATCGAGATCGTCGATCCGGCCGGCAAGACCACCTACCGCAATAGCTTCGTCACCGATCTGCCCGTGACCAGGGACAATGTCGCCGAATTGGCGGCCTGCGGTCCCTCTTAGTATTCTGGCGCGCTGGAAGATCGAGAACGAGAGCTTCAACACGCTCAAGACCAAGGGCTACCATCTCGAACACAACTTTGGTCATGGCGACGCCAATCTTGCTGCGCGGTTGTGGGCAGGTGTTGCCGCCGCTCGTGACCCAGGCGGTGTGAAAACGCTGTTGGAAATTTTTAAACCGGCAAAAATCGGGCGGCGCCCAGCCCAGCCGCCGTTTTTCGAGTGGATTTTTGCACTTCCGGCTCTGAAGTCAACCCAGGGGCCGCGCTGAGTGCGCCTTTACGGGTTCAATTTGCCGGCGAGGTACCCATGTCCCCCTATTTCATGCCCGCATTGCCGCCACAAGGGCGCTGACGCCGACGATGGTCATCACGCGCGTCAGATTATAGCCGAGCACGTTGAGCGCCATTTCGGTGGCGACTTTCGGCAGCGTCTTGCACAGAAAGTGCGTCGCACCCATGCGCATTTTCAACGTGGCGAACGGATGCTCAACCGTTTCACGGCGAACACGCATGGCCTGCGGATTTTTGTCGAGACGCGTCTGCACGGCCTCGACGACGTGCTCGTGTTCCCAGCGCGTGATG
>JANYHF010000024.1 GCA_025359185.1 Hyphomicrobiaceae bacterium
GCTTTAGCTACGGTCGAGGCGCGCAACGCACCGGCCGGCCGTGGAGCGCGACCCAGCGGGCGAACACGGACGCTCGCCGGGTGCGTAACGGCGCTCGACCATAGTTCACTATGCTCGTCGCGCCGTTCCTGCCCGGCGAGCTTCCTTGTTCGTCATACGTGCTAGCCACTTCTGATAGTGGGTACTAGCCGCAGTTGTTGGTATCGCTGCCTGTGCTAACGTCATTACTTGATTCATGGAAAGTCCGCCGCCGATGCCGCTGATCCTGCAACCGGAACCCAACGCCAGCGTGCTGCGGCACCGCGACATGATCCTGCACGATCTCACGCAGTTGGCCGAGCCGGGCACCGTGCAATCGCAGATCGAAGCCCGACGGGCCTTTGAAACCGATGCCCTTACGGCCTATCGCTGTATGCCGTTTGCGGTGCTGTTGCCACGTACAACCGAAGAGGTCAGCCGCCTGCTGGCCTATTGCAATGTCAACGAGGTGAAGGTCATACCGCGCGGCGCTGGCACGTCGCTGTCGGGCGGCGCACTGCCCACCGAAGACGCTGTCGTCCTATGCCTGTCGCGCATGTCCCGGGTCTTGGATATCGATTTTGATAATCGATTTGCGCGCGTCGAGGCGGGCGTCACGAACCAGTCCATCTCTGAGGTGGTCGGTCCGGACTATTTCTACGCACCCGACCCCTCCAGCCAGCTTGCCTGTTCCATCGGCGGCAACATCGCCATGAACAGCGGTGGCGCGCACTGCCTGCGCTACGGTGTCACCACGCAGAACCTGCTCGGCGTGAAACTGGTGCTGATCAATGGCGATGTCGTCGAGATCGGCGGCAGCCATCTCGATTCGCCCGGTTACGATCTGCTCGGCCTGATCGTTGGCTCAGAGGGGCAGCTTGGCGTCGTCACCGAGGCGACGGTGCGCATCTTGCGCAAAGCCGAGGGCGCGCGGCCTTTGCTGATGGGCTTCAACAGCAGCGAGGCGGCTGGGGCTTGTGTTTCGTCCATTATCGCGTCTGGTGTCATGCCCGTCGCCATCGAATTCATGGACCGGCCCGCCATCAAGGTCTGCGAGGATTTTGCCCACGCCGGCTATCCGCTCGATGTCGAAGCCCTGCTGATCATCGAGGTTGAGGGCTCCGAAAAGGAAATCGAGAACCAGATCAATCTTATTGTTGGCCTGTCGTTGCAGCATGAGCCCACCGTCACGCGCATCAGCAAGAGCGAGGCCGAAAGCGCCGCCATCTGGAAAGGCCGCAAGTCGGCGTTTGGCGCGGTTGGGCGGATCTCCGATTATGTCTGCATGGATGGAACCATTCCCCTATCAACCCTTTCCGAAACGCTGACGGTGATTGCCAGAATTTGCAGCGAAGCCGGGTTTCAGGTCGCTAACATCTTTCATGCGGGCGACGGCAATTTGCATCCTCTGATCCTCTACAACGCCAACACGCCTGGCGAGTTGGAGCGCGTCGAACACTGCGGCGCCGAAATCCTGAAGCATTGCGTGGCCGTGGGTGGGTGCCTGACCGGCGAGCACGGCGTCGGCATCGAGAAACGTGACCTGATGCCGCTGCAATTCACATCCATCGATCTGCAACAACAGATGCAGCTGAAAACGGTGTTCGACCCGCATTGGCTTCTGAACCCGTCCAAGGTATTCCCTCTCGACGGGCGCAAGGCTGCCTGAGGACGCAACGGTGCTGCAGGGTATCGAGAGACCGCTTGAAGAACGCGAACTCGCGCAGCTGGTGGCTGAGGCGGCCCGCACGCGCTGGGCGCTGGAGGTGGCTGGGTCCGGCTCCAAGCGCCGCATTGGCCGGCCGATAGAAATTTCGGGCGTCGTGACCACCCGCAACCTGCGCGGCATCACGCTCAGCGAACCCAGCGAGCAGGTGATATCGGCCCGCAGCGGCACGTTACTGAGCGCGGTTGAAGCCGAACTTGCCAAGCATAATCAGCATCTTGCGTGCGAGCCCGTTGACCTTGGTCCCATGCTCGGCGAGGCGGCGGGGCAGACCAGTGTGGGGGGGATGGTGGCAACAAACCTGTCGGGCGCCCGCCGTATCCAAAGGGGTGGCGTGCGCGATCAGCTGCTTGGCCTGCGGGCGATCAACGGCCGGGGCGAAGTGTTCAAGTGGGGCGGCCGGGTCATGAAGAACGTGACCGGTTACGACCTCTGCCGCACGCTGGCGGGCTCCTGGGGCACGCTCGGCATCTTCTCGGAATTGACGCTTCGGGCCATTCCACGCCCCGAGGAGGTGCGCACACTTGTGCTCATGGGTCTGCCCGATTCGATTGCCGTCGAGGTGATGTGCCAGGCGCTAGCGACGCCTTTTGAGGTTTCGGGCACCACCCATCTACAGGCTGTGCTGGCGCAGCGGCTGCGTTTGCCTGCTCTGACCAATTCCGGCACGTCCGTCACAGCGCTTCGCATCGAGAATTTTTCGCCTGCGGTGGCCTATCGGGCGGATAAGTTGAAAGACCTGTTTGTGCCCTATGGCGACCTCATTGAACTTGATCACGCTAAGTCGCTGGCGTTCTGGGAGGAGTTACGGCAGCTCTCCTTCCTGCAAGGCAGCGTTGATCCGGTCTGGCGGATTTCGACGGCGCCGAAGATGGGGCCGCGCCTCGTCGAATCGATCCGCCGCTACCGC
Organism: Hyphomicrobiaceae bacterium; assembly: GCA_025359185.1. Lineage (GTDB taxonomy): Bacteria > Pseudomonadota > Alphaproteobacteria > Rhizobiales > Hyphomicrobiaceae > JANYHF01. The sequence goes on from JANYHF010000024.1 coordinate 2,655, forward strand.
GTCTGCCACGCCGCATACGATTGGTCGGGTGGCCTGATCTGGCTCGAAGTGCCCGATGCTGGCGATGCGGGCGCCGACGACATCCGGCGCGTCGTCGCAACGCTCGGCGGCCACGCGACATTGATCCGCGCCGAGCCGTCCGTGCGAGCCCGTGTCGATGTCTTCCCGCCGCTCGAAACCGCCGTGCAACGCCTCACCAACGGCATTAAACAGGCCTTCGATCCGCTCAACATTCTCAACCCAGGGCGCATGTATCCGGGCCAATAGCCCCGGTGCTCGCGCGAGGCAATCGATGCAAACCAGTTTCACGCTCGAACAGCTCGCCAATCCGCGCCTCAAGGAAGCGGACGACATCCTGCGCCGCTGCGTGCATTGCGGGTTCTGCATTGCGACGTGCCCGACCTATCTGCTGCTGGGCGACGAGCGTGACAGCCCGCGTGGCCGCATCTATCTCATCAAAGATATGTTGGAGGGCAGCAAGCCGGCCACGGCCGAAGTCGCCAAACACGTCGACCGCTGCCTGTCATGCCTCTCCTGCATGACGACGTGTCCCAGCGGCGTCGATTACATGCATCTGGTCGATTATGCGCGCGTCAAAGTGCTCGAAACGCACGAGCGCCCCCGGCCCGCGCGGCTCGCCCGCTGGCTGCTGAAAGCGACGGTGCCCTATGCCGAGCGCTTCCGCTGGTCGCTCAGGGCGGCGCGGCTGGGACGGGTCTTGGCGGGGCTGTTCGAGCGGTCCGGCTACATTGAGCTGGCGGCGATGCTACGGCTCGCGCCAACTGGCTTTATGCCGCGCACGGAGCACCGCCTGCCGGGACTGTTCCCCGCTATTGGCGGCCGTAAGCGGCGTGTCATTTTGCTCGGCGGCTGCGCCCAGAAGGTACTACGGCCCGACATCAACGACGCGACCATCCGGTTGCTGACCCGCGCTGGTGTCGAGGTCGTGATCCCCGAGGGCGAGGGCTGTTGCGGCGCCCTGGTGCAGCATATGGGGCACGAGGACGATGCCCGCAATTTCGCCCGCCGCAACATTGCCGCTTGGGAAAAGGCGATCGAAATGGGTCCTGTCGATGCCGTTCTCATCAATACGTCGGGCTGCGGCACGACGGTGAAGGACTACGGCCATCTGCTGGCAAACGACGGCCGCTTCGGCGACCGGGCGGCGCGGATTGCGGCGCTCGCGGCGGACGTATCGGAGTACCTCGCCCGCCTCGATTTGGGCGCACCGCAGCGCTGGTCGTCCTTGCGCGTCGCCTATCAAAGCGCCTGCTCGTTGCAGCACGGACAGCGCGTCACTGAGGCGCCGATGCAGCTGCTGCGCAAGGCCGGGTTTTCGGTGACGGGCATCGGCGAACCGCATATCTGCTGCGGATCGGCGGGCACCTACAACATTCTGCAGCCGGAGCTTTCGGCGCAGCTCCGGGAGCGCAAGGCCGCCAACATCGCGCGCGCCAAGCCCGAGGTGGTGTCGTCCGGCAATATCGGCTGCATGACGCAGCTGGCCCCAGCGCTGGAGGCGCCCATCGTGCACACGATTGAGCTTTTGGATTGGGCCTATGGCGGCCCCTGCCCACGCGGACTTGAGCGCTTCGAAGGCCGCATGAGCGACGTGCCACTGGGGCGGCGTGCGGAACCCAACGCGAGTCAGGCCATGCGCAGTAAAGCGGGATAGGCCTGCGCGAACGCCCCGGCACATCCCGCCAATGCTGGCTTGTCCGCTGTGATGACATACACCGCGATGGCCTTGGCGAGCCGCTCCAGCGGCGGCTTGTCGTCGAAGGCGGCGCGGAACGGGCCGTTCAGCAATCGCGGCAGTATCTTGGGCGAGATACCGCCGCCAATATAGATCCCGCCCTCGGCCCTAAGTGCCAGGGCGAGATCTCCCGCCGCACGCCCGAACCAGATGAGGAATTGATCGAGCGCTGCCACCGCGACCATGTCAGTTCGGGCGAGGGCGGCTTCGGCGACCTGGGCCGGTTCGTTGAGGGGGGCCGGTTTCCCGTCCAGCGCCGCGATAGCCCGGTAAGTTCCCAGCAAACCGCTGCCCGAAACGAGTTGCTCGGTGATGATACGCGGTTGCCCGCCACGGACGTGCCGCGCGATGGCGAGTTCCCGCTCGGTCTGGATCGGCAGCGAGGCCACGCCCGCTTCGGCGGTCTGCACAATCCGGCGGCCATCGGGTGCCGTCACGATGTAGGCCATGCCGAGCCCTGTCCCCGGGCCAATGGCGATAATCGGACGGCCAGGCCGCACGGTTCCCCTGCCGATCTCAACGAAATCACCCGCAGGCAAATGCTCGATAGCGTGCGCGACGGCCTCAAAATCGTTGATCAGATGGACATGCTCGACGCCCAGTGTGCGCTTGATCGAAGCCGTCGTCGCCACTGGCCAATGATTGTTGGTCAGCTTGAACTGATCGTTCTCGATGGGTCCAGCCGGTGCCAGCGACGCGCCCTTGAGTCCCGAGATGCGCTCCTCGCGCAGATAGGCTGCGAGCACATCCTCGAAAGTCGCGAAATCGCGGGCTTCGAACACGCGGGTATGACGCAGCTCGAAATGATCACACGGCGTCACGGCAAGCCGCGTATTGGTGCCGCCAACATCGCCGAGGAGGATAAAGCTGGATGTGTCCATAGGGGTCATGAGGATGCGCTGTGTGTGCCGTAGCGCAGCGGTACCAGATCGCGAGACGGCTGCAAGGGGGTTCGTGCGGGCTCGCCCTCGCGCAGCAATGCTGTTGTTGGCGGGCGAGCGCCACTCGCCCTGGCACAGCGATAGCGATGTTCGAAGGTCGCCACCTTGACCGGCCGTCGCCGATAGGCACAATTGGTGCACATAGCGGGTAATGGAGCGCAGTGTTGACCACGATAGTGCAGGATTCAAAGCCGACGACTGCACCGCTGGCCGGTATCCCCACGCCCGTCATTGATGCCAAAGGCGTGACGCTGACATTTTCGACGGGCGACGGCCCGGTTTTCGCACTTTCAGATGTCAACCTCGCCATTGCGGACGGCGAATTCGTGTCGCTGATCGGGCCATCGGGCTGCGGTAAGACGACGTTGCTGCGCGCGATTGCCGATCTGGAGCAGCCCACGGCAGGCTCCCTCACTGTCAACGGCCTGACACCCAGCGAAGCCCGGCTGAAGCAGCAATACGGCTACGTGTTTCAGGCGCCTGCTCTGTATCCATGGCGGACGGTCGAGAAGAACGTGATGCTGCCCCTAGAAATCATGGGGTTTTCGCGGGCCGAACAGGGGGAGCGGGCGCGGAAAAACCTGGCGCTGGTGAATCTCGCGGGCTTTGAGAAGAAATACCCCTGGCAGCTGTCCGGTGGAATGCAGCAGCGTGCCTCCATCGCGCGCGCGCTGTCGTTCGATCCCAAACTGCTGCTGATGGACGAGCCCTTCGGCGCACTCGACGAGATTGTGCGGGATTCTCTCAATCTGCAGCTGCTGCGGCTCTGGCGCGAGACCGGCAAGACCGTGGTGTTCGTAACGCATTCGATCCCGGAGGCGGTATTCCTCTCGACAAAGATCGTCGTCATGAGCCCGCGCCCCGGCCGGATCATCGACGTGATCGATTGCAATTTTCCGCGCGAGCGGGGCCTGGAGATGCGCGAGACGCCGGAGTTTTTGGCGGTGGCGCATCGCGTGCGCGAGGGGCTGAGAGCGGGGCATTCGTATGAGGATTAGTTCGAAAATAGTTGCGAGACTTGTACACAGAGCAACCCCTCATCCTGTCCCTCTCCTTTGCGGAGAGAGACAGGTGAGGGGTTGAGCAGGCTGAAGGTGTCGCCACAATTTCAGTGTAGGTCAACATGACCGAGGCAGTTGCATCGGGTCCTCCCGCTGCCAACCGGTGGTTCGCCGATGCGGTGCCGGTTGCCGTCGTCGTCGCGGTCATTCTGCTGGTCTGGTACGCCGCCTGCATCCCGATGAACGCGGTGGTGGCGCAAGGCAGGATCGACGCGGCGGGCGGCGGCCTCGCCAACACGCTGGCGGTATCATGGGCGCTCGACCGGCCGGTGATCCCCGCGCCGCACCAGATCGTCATCAGCTTCTGGAACCTCGTCTTTGCCGCCGATCCCACCACGCCAAAATCCCTCATTTACCACGCCTGGGTCACGCTCTCATCGGCGCTGTTCGGCTTTGCCATGGGCGTGCTGCTTGGCGTGGTGCTGGCCATCGCCATCGTGCATATGAAGACGTTGCAAAAGAGCCTCCTCCCCTGGATCGTCGCCTCACAGACGATCCCGATCCTCGCCATTGCGCCGATGATTATTGTCGTGCTGGGGTCGGTGGGGATTGTCGGCATACTGCCAAAATCGCTGATTTCCATGTATCTCTGCTTTTTCCCCGTCACCATCGGCATGGTCAAAGGCCTGACGTCGCCCGAAGTCATGCAGCTCGATCTGATGCGCACCTACAACGCCAGCGCCGCGCAGACCCTGTGGAAGCTGCGGCTGCCCGCCTCGCTGCCCTTCCTGTTCACGTCATTGAAGGTGGCCGTAGCGATTGCTTTGGTCGGCTCCATCGTCGGCGAGCTGCCGACGGGCGCGCAGGCGGGCCTCGGCGCGCGGATGTTGACCGGCAGCTATTACGGGCAAACGGTACAGATCTGGGCCGCGCTGCTGATGGCGTCATTAGTGGCGGGCGCGCTGGTGTGGGCGATTGGAGCGATTGAGGCGGGGACAAACCGAATGCTGGGGGTAAGGGAATGAAGCAACAACCTGGTGTCAGGCACCGCTGGTGCCTGACACCCAGTCCGCTCCGGTGCCAGCCATGACATGGCTCCCTGTCCTTGCCATCTGGGTGCTTGCCTGGGCCGCCAATGCTTGGCTCTCGCGCCTGCCGCTCACCACTCGATGGACCTCTCGCGCGCGCGACCTTGCCGTGCCCGCCCTGTTCGGCCTCACCCTGCTCTTCCTCTGGCAGGCCATCGTGCGCGGCTTTGCCGTCTCCCCTGTCCTCCTCCCCGCTCCCTCAGACATTGGCGTTAAATTCGCGAGCTCCCTCCCCTCGCTTTACGCCGATTTCGTGCAGACCTTCGTCCGCGCCGTCATTCCCGGCTGGCTGATCGGCAACGGCGCGGGGTTCCTCACGGCCATCCTCTGCGACCGCGTGCCGTTCCTGCGCCGGGGCTTACTCCCGCTCGGCAACCTTGTCGCCGCGCTCCCCATTGTCGGCATCGCGCCGATCATGGTGATGTGGTTCGGGTTTGATTGGCAGTCGAAGGCCGCCGTTGTCGTCATCATGACGTACTTCCCGATGCTGGTGAACGCGCTTGGCGGGCTCGCCGCCGCCGGTCACCTCGAACGCGACCTCATGCACAGCTACGGCGCGTCGCCTGGCCAGACGCTTGCCAAACTCCGCCTTCCCGCCGCCCTGCCTTTCCTCTTCAACGCCTTGAAGATCACCTCGACCATGGCCATGATCGGTGCCATCGTGGCCGAGTTCTTCGGCACGCCCATTGTCGGCATGGGGTTCCGCATCTCGACCGAGGTCGGGCGCTCGGCGCTGGACATGGTGTGGGCGGAAATCGCCGTTGCGGCCTTGGCGGGGTCGGCGTTCTATGGTCTGATCACACTTATCGAGCGCTGGGTGACGTTCTGGCACCCCTCGTTCCGGGCACGTTCGTAAGAGTTTCACGTCAGCATGAAAGGGAGTATCTTTATGAAGATCACATTGGCCGTAGCGGGCTTGGCTGCGCTCGCATTGGGCGCCAGCGCCGCGCAGGCGCAAGAGAAAGTGACATTGCAGCTGAAATGGGTCGCGCAAGCCCAATTCGCGGGCTATTTCGTCGCCAAGGACAAGGGCTTCTATAAGGATGCCGGTCTCGACGTCACCATCAAGGCGGGCGGCCCCGACATCGGCCCCGAGCAGGTAATTGCGGGCGGTGGCGCCGACGTCATCGTCGACTGGCTGCCAGCGGCACTTGCCGCCCGTGAAAAGGGCGTGCCACTCGTCAACATCGCCCAGCCATTCAAAAAATCTGGATTGATGCTTACCTGCCGCAAGGACACCGGCATCAAGGATCCGGCCGGCTTCAAGGACAAGACGCTGGGCGTCTGGTTCTACGGCAACGAATATCCGTTCCTGTCGTGGATGAGCACGCTTGGCCTGAAGACGGACGGCTCGGCTGGTGGCGTCAAGGTGTTGAAGCAGGGCTTCAACGTCGATCCGCTGTTGCAGAAGCAGGCCGATTGCATCTCAACCATGACGTACAATGAGTACTGGCAGGTGATCGAGGCTGGCGTGAAGGCCGACGATCTGGTCGTCTTCAAATACGAAGACCAGGGCGTCGCGACGCTCGAAGACGGCCTCTATGTCATGGAAGACAAGCTGAAGGACGCCAAGTTCGTCGAGACCATGGCCAAGTTCGTCAAGGCCTCGATGAAGGGCTGGGACTATGCGCGGGCGAACGCAGGCGAAGCGGTGAAGATCGTACTCGCCAATGACACCACCGGCGCCCAGACCGAAGGTCACCAGACGACCATGATGGGCGAAGTGAACAAGCTCACCGAAGGCTCGGACGGTTCGCTGGACGAGGCGGCGTACAAGCGCACGGTTGGTACGCTGATGAAGGGCGGATCCGATCCGGTGATCACGAAGGAACCAGCGGGCGCGTATTCGCACGCGGTGACGGATAAAGCGAAGATGTAGGTTTGCAAGGATCGCGGGATTTCTCTGCCCCGCGATCCTTGCTCCGGTGAGTGCCGCGTGTTAAAGTAGTGAAATCACTACTTTGGAGTGCTCGGTATGCTCGATGAAGCTGAGAAGGTCACAGCCACCGAGGCCAACCGGAATTTTTCGCAGTTGTTCCGCCGCGCCAAAAGCGGCGAGACCATCGTTATCACCGACCATGGTGAGGATGCCGTCGTGATCGGGCCGGTTGCACGCCAGTCCGACCAAGAAACCGCAAAAATGGCGGCGGAAAAGGAAGAGGCTCGTAAGCGCTTTATCGAGAGGCTCCGAAATCAACCGCCACTCAATCTCGGCAAATGGACCCGAGACGAACTCTACGACGAAGTGATCGGATGAAGGCGGCGCTTGATACAAACGTCCTGATCTATGCGGAAGGCTTTGGCGATGCGCAGCGCAATGGAATTGCGGTGTCAGCTGTAGACGCTGTTAGCCGTTTGAATGGCGATTTGCCAGCCCAGGTCTGCGCGGAGTTCTACTTCGCCACAACACGAAAGTTCAAACTCGATAGAGCGCAGGCGGTCGCCCGTCTTCAATTCTGGCGAACGCATCTGAATGTTCGCGCACTTTCGGTGAAAGGACTTGAGGATGCCCTGGAGCTGGCTCGAGACAATGCCTTCCAGATCTTCGATGCCATAATTCTTGTTACAGCTTCTGAAGGCGGCTGTCAGTTATTGCTATCGGAGGATATGCAGGATGGCTTTGTCTATCGAGGCGTAACAGTTGTGAACCCATTTGCGACCAAAACGCATGCTCTGCTCAAGTCGTATCTCGCGCCCTGACGTCAATCCGGAGACGCACCCATGACCAACATCCTCATCCGTGGCGGCACGGTTGTGAACCATGACCATACGCGGCGCGCTGATGTGCTGATCGATGGCGAGCGCATCGTGGCCATCGGCGAAAACACCAGCCCGCCGCCGGGCGTTGAAACAATCGACGCGGGCGGTTGCTACGTGCTCCCCGGCGGCATCGATCCGCACACGCACCTCGAGATGCCGTTCATGGGCACGACGTCGGCGGATGATTTCGAGAGCGGCACGCTGGCGGCGCTGTCTGGCGGCACCACCATGGTCGTCGATTTCTGTCTGCCGGGGCCGGACCAGTCGATGCTGGCCGCTTATCAGGACTGGCGCCGCAAAAGCGAGAAGGCGGCGGGCGACTACGGGTTCCACATGGCCGTCACCTCCTGGTCGAAGCAGCGTTTTGACGAGATGGAGACCGTGGTCAAGACCTATGGCATCAACACCTTCAAGCATTTCATGGCCTACAAGGGCGCGTTGATGATCAACGACGATGAGATGTACAACTCATTTGCGCGGTGTGCCAATCTCGGAGCGCTCCCGCTCGTCCACGCCGAGAACGGCGACGTGGTCGCCCGGTTGCAGGCCGACTATATGGGCCGCGGCGTCACCGGGCCGGAAGGGCACGCCTATTCGCGTCCACCCGAGGTCGAGGGTGAAGCGACCAACCGCGCCATCATGATCGCCGATATGGCGGGCTCGCAGCTGTATGTGGTGCATACGTCCTGCCGCCAGTCGCACGAGGCGATCAAGCGCGCGCGCGAGGCGGGAAAGCGTGTGTACGGAGAACCATTGATCCAGCATTTGGTGCTGGATGAGAACGAATACCGCAACAAGGATTGGGATTACGCCGCCCGGCGCGTGATGAGCCCGCCGTTCCGCGCCAAGGAGCATCAGGCGAGCCTCTGGGCCGGGTTACAGTCGGGGTCACTCAGTGTGGTGGCGACGGATCATTGCGCGTTCACGGGCACGCAGAAGCGGATGGGGCTTGGCGATTTCACCAAGATTCCGAACGGCACCGGCGGCCTCGAAGACCGGATGCCGGTGCTGTGGAACGCGGGCGTCAACAGCGGGCGGCTGACGATGGAGGAGTTCGTGGCAGCGACCAGCGCCAATATTGCCCGCATCCTGAATGTCTTCCCACGCAAGGGCGCTGTCGCAGTTGGCTCGGACGCAGACGTCGTGGTGTGGGACCCGGCTGCCACCAAGACCATCACCGCCGCCAAACAGAAGAGCAGGATCGATTACAACGTGTTCGAGGGCTATCACTGCCGCGGCCTGCCGCGCGCGACGCTGAACCGTGGCCGCGTGGCCATGCTGGATGGCGACATGCGCGCCAAGGCTGGCGATGGCAAATACATCGAGCGGGCTCCATTTCCGGCCGTGCATGTGGCGAACGCGACGTGGAAGGAGAACACGCGGCCCAAGGGCGTGGCGCGGGCGGATGTGACGCCTTAGCCAATTCAATGGCGCGCGAACCTACGCCAGCAACTCATGGATCAATATCGCCGCTGTCGCCGCAACATTCAGCGACTGTACGGCCCCTGACCCCTCCAGCATCACGATCCCATCGCACTGCGCAATAGTGTCACGCGGCAGCCCCTCCTCCTCATTCCCCAACACCAGCGCAATCGGTTTGGCCGCCTCCCAATAGGCTTCCACCGGCTTGCCGCGCTCCAGCGCCGCGCCCACCACCAGATAATCTTTTTTCAACCGCTTCAGCACATCGGCCAGCCGTTCGGCCTTAAACACCGTCACATGCTCCAGCCCGCCGCGTGCCACCCGATAAGCGGCGTCCGATGGCGTGGCCTGCTCCTTGTGGCCCGAGATCACAATCCGTGTGAGCCCGAAAAACGCAGCCGTGCGCACGATGGCGCCGAGATTGTGCGGATTGCCGACGCCGTCGAGGATCAGCAGGCCTTCGCCCTCTTTCGCCCATTCCGCCGCCAGTGCCGTGTCGAACTCCAGCACTGGCCGGGGTTCCGCCATGGCGACGATGCCGCCATGCATGGCGGTGCCCGCAACTTTGTCCATCTCATCGCCGCGGACCACCCGGTAGGGCTTGTGCGCTTTGGCCAGCGTCAGGCACATTTCGCCGACATGGCCCTTCATGGACTCTTCGAAGAACAGCCGCTCGATACGTTCGGGCGCGGTCTTGAACAGCGCCTGCACCGCGTCGAGCCCCGCCACATGCATGAGTTTTCGGTCATCGCGCGGCGGGCGGCCTGCCCCGGGCTTGCCATAAGTGCGGACAGGCTGATGGCGGATTTTACGTACCATGAGGGTTCCTAGAGCCTCACCCAGGTGAGCTCGTGTTTGTTGTGGTGGAGGTGCAGCAGCCGCGACCCCGGTATGGCGGCGAAGGCTGCCATCGCCGCGAAATCGGTCTCGCCCTGGAATTTCAGCGTACACAGACACTTGCCCGTGAAACCCGCGTCGAGCCAGCGCTGCACTAGCCGCAGCAGCCGTTCAGGATAGCAGACAATGTCGCTCAGCAGCCAATCAACATGGCCCACGCCGGAAGGTTCCAGCGCGAAGGCGCTTTGCTGGCGCACCGAAATGCGTGGCAGTGCGGCAATGGCTAGGTCCAGCGGCGCCTTGTCGACGGCGATCACCGACGCGCCGCAGCCTTGCAGAACCCAGCTCCAGCCGCCGGGGCAGGCGCCCAGATCCAGGCAGACGTCGCCTGGGCCCGGCCGCACGCCCAGCACTGTGAAGGCTTCCCACAGTTTGAGGTAAGCGCGGTTCGGCGGGCCGTCGCGATTCTCTACGAACGCAGGTTCGCCGTGGCGGAAGGCGCTTGAGCACGTGGGCGACGCCAATATCAGATCGGGTGCCAGCAACGTCCACGACCCCAACGGCGCAGAAGGTGCAGGCTCCCCAAACACCACGGGTTTGGAGGACACTTTTGGCAACTGCTCCTCAATCAGCGCCGCGCGGCGGTGATGGGCGAAGGGTAACAGCGCCCAGTTGCGCTGGATCGCTTTTAACTGCCGAACGCCATCGCCGATCGACGCTATCATAAGCACGCGCGGGTCTTGCCATACGTTGGCGGCCCAAGCGGCGGCGCGCGGGCTGCCTTTGCCGACAATCAACCGGTCGTACACGGCGGTAACGTCATCGCCCAATTCGCGCATGAGATCGCTCAGTGTGCCCTCGGCCGCAAGATAGGCCGTAAACGGCGCATCTGGCCAAGGCGCGACAATCAGAGGCGGCGCGGCGGGTTTTGGTGCTGGCATCACGGCCGCCCCAGCACGCTTCAGCGGGCGCGACGACGTGCGTTGCTTCAGCGGTGGGCGGGCTGGTGGCTTGGGCATCACGAGCGGCGCACGGCCATGAAGCGGGCTGCCTCCGCGAGTGGGGCCGCGCGGTCTCCAAAATCGCGCAGGGCGTCCGTTGCCGACGTCACCAGCCGCTGCAACTCCTGACGCGCGCCCGCAATCCCCATTTGCCCGACCAGCGTCGCCTTGCCCGATGCGGCATCTTTGGCCGTCGCCTTTCCGACCACGGCGCTGTCACCCTCGGCATCCAAAAGGTCATCGGAAATCTGAAACGCGGCCCCCAGCGTGCGGCCGTATCGGTCAAGCGCCGTGCACGAATCCGGCGAGGCCTTACCCAGGATCGCCCCGGCGATGCAGCCAAAGCGGATCAGCGCGCCTGTCTTCATCGCCTGCAATTGCAGGGTGGAAGCCACTGGCAGTTTCCGGGTCTCGGCCTGCAAATCCAGCATCTGCCCGCCCGCCATGCCCGACGCCCCGGATGCGCGCGCCAGTTCCAGAACCAGCTCCGTCCTGATCGATGTATCTACATGCGTCCCAGGCATGGCGAGGATCTCGAATGCGAATGTCAGAAGTCCGTCGCCAGCCAAAATCGCGGTCGCTTCGTCGAAGGCCTTGTGCACTGTCGGGCGGCCCCGGCGCAGGTCGTCGTCATCCATGGCCGGCAGATCGTCGTGGATGAGTGAGTAACAATGCACGCATTCTAGAGCCGCCGCCGTGTTGAGCGCGATCTCCGCCGGAACGCCAAACAGCCGCGCGCTTTCGATCACCAGAAAGGGACGCAAGCGTTTGCCGCCTCCCAAAAGACCATAACGCATGGCTTCCACCAACCGCGCCGCCGGGCTTGGCTCCAGATAGCCGTCCGCCAACATCGCCAGCCGCGCCTCGACGTCGAGGGCGTGCCCATGCAAAGCGGTGTTGAAATCTGCTTCAAGTTTCGTCATCGGGCGCATGGGAAGCCGAGGCAGCGGTTGCGCGCAAGCGGTTTCTCAGCTTGTGTGCCGGAGGGGTAGAATTCGGGGCGTAGTGTGGCAGGACGATTGCGCGATTGGGGACGGTTTCTCCTGAAACTCGGGCTGTGTAGCCTGGCCGGGTACGTGGCCTGGCTGTGCCTAATCATCCCGGTTTACCGCTTCGTCGATCCGCCGCTCTCGACGCTGATACTGACGCAAGCCTGGATGGGCCAGATGCCCATACAAACTTGGCGGCCGCTGAGCGAAATTTCGCCCAATGTCATCAAGGCCGTGCTGATTTCCGAGGACGGGCAGTTCTGCCAGCACTGGGGCGTCGATTGGAGCGCCGTCAGCGAGGCCATGCAGCACAATGGGCGCGGCGCGAGCACGATTCCAATGCAGACGGTCAAGAACCTATTCCTGGGCAATGGCCGGACCTACGTGCGCAAGCTGCTGGAGGTGCCGCTGGCTTATGCCACGACGTTGATCTGGGGCCGGCGGCGGACGCTGGAGATTTACCTCAATATCGCCGAATGGGGGCCGGGCATCTTTGGCATTGAGGCGGCGGCGCAGTATCATTTCCATCAGAGCGCCAGGTCGCTGTCGCCAACGCAGGCCGCGTTACTGGCGGCAGCGCTGCCCAATCCGATACGGCGCAATGCGGGCAAACCCAATCCGGTCATGCGAGGCCACGCCGCGATCGTGCGCCGCCAGTTCGGCGATGCCGAAGCGGAATTCGCCTGCGTTCTCGCAGCTGGCTAATGGCTTTTTGCGCCGGCCGCCGGTTTCGCTCTGGCGCTGCCTGCGATTTGCCCCTATAAGGCGCGCTTGCCTGACCCTACGGGCTGCGGTTTCGCGGTCTTCTGGTGCCGGGCTCCCAAGATATTCGCGCTCGGCTTTGCTTTGAGTGCTGCTTGATTTGAGGATGCGACGATGGCAGTTCCCAAGAAGAAAGTGTCCAAGAGCCGGCGCGGTATGCGTCGTTCAGCCGACGCGCTCAAGGCCCCGACCTATGTCGAGGACAAGAAGAGCGGCGAGCTGCGCCGCCCGCACCATATCGATCTCAAGAGCGGTATGTATCGTGGCCGCCAGATCTTGCCACCGCAGACGGAATTCTAGTTTTTTCATAGGGCTTGTAACCCGCAGTGGTACTCCGCTGCGGGTCGTTTGCATTCGCGCTCACCAGTGCGAACGGCAACCCTTGGCGCGCAGCAGCGTCTCGTGGCCGGGATCGACGACGACCTGTTCTGTCACCTTAGCGTAAATGGGTTCGTGCCAGACCCGCTTCATGCGGTCGGCGTGCGGCCGGTTGGCCCGGCCCTTGCGGCGCAGCAGTTGGCTCGAATCCTCGGTGCGTTCGTAGGCCGGCGGCACCAGTTCGAATTCCCAATAGCCCGGCTCAAGAATGACCAGTTTGGTTTCGGTTTCCAGCAGCGGCCGGGCGGGCCGGTTGAAATAGCAGGTATGGGTGGCGAACAGGTTTGTGGCGTTCGCGGCGGGTGCAAGAGCTACAGCCAGCACACAAACCATCATTAGGTGACGCAAAGGCCCAACTCCCTCGTTTCCGGTGCGAAAGCCAGACTACGGTGAAGGAGCTGCAAAAACCGTGCGCGCGGCCAGGGTTTTGGCGATCAGCGTCAACACATCGTTAATGTAGGCGCCAATTCCCAATCCCCTTTCGTCATAGCCGGGCTAGGGCCTGTCGTCAGTTATGGTTTGGAGCTGGATGAGGTCAAAACTGGCTGAATGCAATGCGATTTGCGCCGCCAATACACTCGTATTGGCAAGCAAAGCGACGCCGCAGTCAGACAGTTTTCACCTCACCGCTTCGCGGCGTGGCGCTTTTGGCCGATGAGTGCGTTGCTCGTCCTAGCAAGCCATTTGGCTTGCGTCGTCGAGCGCCTGCTCCTCGGCCAAAATCGCTCACGTCCAGCCCGAACCCATAACTGACGACAGGCCCTA
>JANYHF010000034.1 GCA_025359185.1 Hyphomicrobiaceae bacterium
CTCGCGCCGATCCTTCGATCCGGCCAGCGCCTCCAGCGCCCGTTTTTGCTCATCACTCGCAGTCACTGGAGATTTGCCCGCCATGTCCCGCCTCCGCGAATCAGTAGGAAGACGGAATCACCAACTGGATTCGTTGGTCAAGTGCTCAGAGTCTGCTTAAGTAAGAGCTGGGCGGCCCGCAGGATGCGTCGCAAGACCCGGGCTGGGCGCACAGCTGAGTCGCCAACATTGACAGCCAGCCGCAATGGCGTAACTTGAGATTGCGAATTTCGTAATATCGTAGATGCCGAGAAGGCTGTTCACGGAGACCATACTCATGACCCTGATGCGTGTGCGCCGCGCCGCACAGCTGACCCTTCCCGCCGAACTGCGAAAGGCGCTCCAGGTCAAGGAAGGCGACTATCTCGAGGCCCGCATCGTCGCGGGGGGAGTGCTGTTGGCGCCCGTCGCGGTGGTCAAACGCAAGCGGGCCTTCGCCAAGATCGAGGCCGCCGTTGCCCAGGTTCGTGACCGTGAGCCTAATGCGGCAGAGACCGTGCTCGCCGCCGAAAAGAAGATCGCCAAGGAAGTCACCGCGGCACGGCGCAGGCATGCTTAGCGCCGTTCTCGACACAACAGTGCTCGTTGCCGCCTTTCTCAAGCCGGTCAAGAGCGGCGCGGCGTTCGAACTTCTCGCATTCGCCGGTGATGGTGCTTTCCAACTCTACCTGTGAAATCAGATTCTGGATGAAACAGCCGATGTGCTCTTAAACCGCCCGCGTCTGCGCCGCCGGTACCACTACCCTGATAGCGCCGTAACCGATTTTTGCGGGGGCCTTGCCCAGCTTGCCGTATCCGTCATCAGTGACCCTCCGCCCGTTCAGGTGGTTCGCGACCCCAATGATAACATGATTGTCGCATGCGCTCTCGCGGCAGGCGCCAATTACCTCGTCAGCCGTGACGACGACCTTCTCTCGCTCCGCAGCCATCAAAGCATTTCAATGATTACGCCGGAGGCGTTCTTGGAAGTGCTGCGCAGTGCGCCTTGATCCGCGTTGGGATCAGTTGCAGGTCCGAAATGATCCGAAAATTCACGCGAACTCCGTTTCCTTGCCCGTTCGACGCCGAAAGCCGGTTTCGCGAAGTCGAGTTTTGTAACCGAACAATGGGCAGTTGTCGGCAACCGGGTCACCAACTTCCGGCAGGTCCATAGACTTCGTCAAAGTCCCTCAAAGTCCCAGTTGATTTTGCATATCGGCAAGAAGCCGGCATCTTATTGCGGCGTGGCCACGCGTCCTTTCAATACATGTGGAAACGGGCTCAAATGCCACTCCGGCATCGTTGATCCAGTTCGACCGCCCGATCTACCCTCCAGACATGCTGAAGGATTCGCACGCGATGGCTGGGCAGGACGCGCCGGCGCAAGTCCGCTCGAAGCGGCGTGGCGCGAACCAGGCAGCGCGGGCACGCGCCGTCCTGGACCGGCCGCCTCAGTCGCAAGGCTGGAACACCACCGACGAGGAAGAAATCACGCTTCGCCGCTGGCGGGGGCGTACCGAGATCACGGCGCTGGAGGTGCTTGAGCCAAGGCAGACGGTCTTCGGCACGTTTCGCGTCAAATCCGAGAGTGGCAGCAGCTACGAAGTCGAGATCCGCAGCCTCGAACAGCACGCGAACTCCTGCGGCTGCATCGACCATCGGGTCAATGGCCTGGGCGCCTGCAAGCATATCGAGGGAGTGCTCGCGGTCTTGCGCCAGCAGGATGCGAAGGCGTTCGGCTCGGCCGCAGCGTCAGGAAACCCAAGGGTGGAAATTTATCTCGACCGGCGCGACACAGCGCGTCCGGCCGTCCTTTTGCCCGCCTCCGGTGCAGCGACCAAGTCAGTATGCAATTGGCTCGATCCGTTCACGAACCGTGATGGAGAGCTCAATGCCGATCCAGGCAAGATCGCGGCCCTGTTGTCTGCGTGGCAATCGGCCCCCGCACAAATACGCCGCACCATCCGCGTTTCCCGCCATCTGAACCCATGGCTCGAACGGCAGCAACGCCAGCGCTCGCGCATCAAAGCGCGGGAAAAGTTCATCGGCGAGGTCGAGCGCGGCAAGGCGAGTTTCGACCTCGTCAAGCTACCGCTGTTGCCCTATCAGCGCGACGGCATGCTGCATCTGGCCTTCGGTGAGCGTGCGCTGCTGGCCGACGAGATGGGCCTGGGCGACAGTGCAGGCGATCGCCGCCTGCGAGCTGCTTGCCCGGCGCAAGGGCATCACGAAGGTGCTGGTGGTGTGCCCGGCTTCGCTCAAGGCGGAGTGGGAAGAGCAGATCGCGCAGTTCACCGATCGTCGGGCAAAATCCATTTTCGGACCTCGCGCTCAAAGACTGTCCGCTTACCGCCAGCCCGTCTTCTTCAACATCGTCAACTATGAGCAAGTGCTTGTGGATGGCGAGGACATCAATCAGCTGCTGGCGCCCGACATAATCATCCTCGATGAAGCTCAGCGCATCAAGAACTGGCAGACCAAGACGGCGCGGCGTGTCAAGCGGCTGCGCTCGCCCTATGCGTTCGTCTTGACCGGCACACCGCTTGAGAACCGCATCGACGAGCTTTATTCCATCGTCCAGTACCTCGATCCGGAACTGTTTGGCCCGCTGTTCCGCTTCAACCGCGACTACTATCAGCTCGACGAACGTGGCCGACCGGTCGACTACAAGAACCTTGGCCAGCTGCGCGACCGCGTCGCGCCCATCATGTTGCGGCGGCGCAAGGCCGATGTGGAGAGCGAACTGCCGGGCCGCACGGTCACCACCTATTTCGTGCCGATGGCCGAGGAGCAGCGGACCCGCTACGAGGAGTACAAGGGTCAGGCAGCCCGTATCATCGCTATCGCGCAGCGCCGGCCTCTGCTGCCGAAGGAATTCGAGCGCCTGCAGATGCTGCTCGCCTGTATGCGGATGATCTGCGACACGCCAGCCATTCTCGATCCCACCTGCCGCATCAGCCCGAAGCTCGAGGAGCTGGAGCGCATTCTCGGCGATCTCCTGGAGGAACCGGACCGCAAAGTGATCGTGTTCTCCGAGTGGGAGCGCATGCTGGAGATGGTGCGCGAGCTGGCGGGTGAGATGGGGATCGATGTGGCCTGGCACACCGGCTCGGTGCCGCAGAAG
Organism: Hyphomicrobiaceae bacterium; assembly: GCA_025359185.1. Lineage (GTDB taxonomy): Bacteria > Pseudomonadota > Alphaproteobacteria > Rhizobiales > Hyphomicrobiaceae > JANYHF01. The sequence goes on from JANYHF010000034.1 coordinate 3,143, forward strand.
CAAAGGCGCGCGCAGATCGTGCGCTTCAAGCAGGACCCCAAATGCCGGCTGTTCCTGTCGACCGACAGCGGCAGTGTCGGGCTCAATCTGCAAGTGGCAAACGCGGTCGTGAATATCGACTTGCCGTGGAACCCGGCCAAGCTCGAGCAGCGCATTGCCAGGGCCTGGCGCAAGGGCCAGATGCGCGGCGTGACCGTGGTCAACCTCGTGTGCGAAGATTCGATCGAGCACGCGATGGTGCATCTGCTGGGCGCCAAGCAGGCCCTGGCTGATGGCGTGCTTGACGGCCAGGGCGACCTTGCCGCGCTCAAGATGCCCTCAGGGCGCGGCGCCATGGTCGAGCGCATGCAGGCGCTGATGCAGACGGCCGAGACGGTGAAGCCTACGGGCGCAGCTCCGGCCGCCGCGTCCGCCGAAGAGACGATAACTGCTGATCTGCGGCAAAGCCACGGCGAGCGGGCACTGCTGGTGGAGGCGCACCAGGGCGAGGATGGCCGCGTTCGGGTGCTGGCGGTTCTCGATCTTGATCCACACGCTCTCAAAGCCGAAGCGCGCAGGCTCGCCGCCGCTGGCGACAGCGGTCCCTCAGTCGAGATCATTGACCGGGCGACTTGGCTCGCCCTGCGCCGGTTGCAGGCAAGCGGCATGATACAGATCACGAGTGGAACTCCCCGCGTGCTGCACCGCGCCTGCGGGCTGGCTGATACCGAGGCCGAGGCGTTGGATAACGCACTGAAGGCAAGGATAGTGGTCCTTCGCGAGCAAGCGGATCGCGCGCTGCGGATGGCGCGCGTGTTGGCCGCTGGCGGCTTCCCCGAGGAAGCGGGGCCGCAGCTGGCCAACGCGATTGGATTTGGGGCATCGGCCAGGCTCGCCGTGCTTGGCGAGCTGTCTGCCGATGCTGTTTCGGCCACGCCCGAGCAGATACGGGGCCTCGTCAACCGCGCGACGCTACCCGTGCAGGCGCTGGCCACAATTGAAGAACTGACGGCGGCCGGCAAGCCGTCAGCGCCGGATTTCGCGAGGCTATTGAAGGCGACGGAAGAGGTCTTGTCCGCCAGCTTCGAGGATGCGGGCGCGGTGGATGCAGCGGTCAGCGAGCAAACCGACTCGATGGCGGCATAGTCATCTCGCCTTCCACGAACTTGCGGTGCCGAGGGCGTGGGCGATATGCTTGGCGTCTCCGTGCGCGAATACTTCAGCCAAATAGGCCGCGATCATTTCTGGGCTGCCGAGGTGCTCTGCTACGTCGAAACGGGATCTCTTGAGTGTCATGCGTGCTCGGCAATTTTCAATTTGCCGGTGCGGCCCTTTTCAAGGGCTTTCGCGACGGTATGCGGGTCGCCCGCTATTGCTTCCAGGTAGCTCATCATGCCCGCATCAGGTTTTGACCGGCGGATTTCCCAGGCCCGGATGCAACTGACGGGAATGCCGTAAAGCGTAGCGAATTCCGACTGGCTGAGGTTGAGCTTACGCCGGATCAATTGCACAAGGGTCGGCGCCGCCGCTTTGCCGGTGATCTTGAGACCGGCGGCCATGTCCGGGTCTTCGGCGGCCCAAGCGTCAATCTGTGTGGCGTTCGGCGGCGGCTGCATTGGCTTAGGCTTGCGCGTTGAAGTCATCGGTTTCCTCCGTCGTTGACGGCCAAGCTGTGATGATGCGAATTCGGCCTTCGAGGCCATCGGTGAAGATCATGGTCAGCAGCCGGTCATCGACGCGCCCGACGGCTTTGGTGCGGGCCTCCGGGTCGTCCCGGTCGGGTATCTGGATGTATAGCGGATCATCGAATATGCGGGAGGCATCCCAGAACGACACGCCGCGAGCGGCCAGCACTTTTGCTGCCTTGTCATCGTCCCATTCGAAATCATTGGTTTCCATGGTCTACGTTTTAAACGTATAGCATTGCGATGTCGTTACGCAAAATGCGAAATTGCATTTGCGCAATATTTCTCGAACCCCGCCGCTGTATCCTCGCCGATAGCCTCGATCCGCTTGCGGGCGCGGCGAACGGAAGTCGCCGATTTGCCGGTCAGCTTGGCGACATGCCGGTCGCTGCCGGTGGACGGCTCCGTAGGTCTGCTGCCGCCAAGGCCACGGTCAATCAGCTCCGGCCGCCGCGCCCGCCGAAGAGACGATCACTGCTGATCTGCGGCAAAGCCACGGCGAGCGGGCACTGCTGGTGGAGGCGCACCAGGGCGAGGATGGCCGCGTTCGGGTGCTGGCGGTTCTCGATCTTGATCCACACGCTCTCAAAGCCGAGGCGCGCAGTCTCGCCGCCGCCGGCGACAGCGGTCCCTCAGTCGAGATCATTGACCGGGCGACTTGGCTCGCCCTGCGCCGGTTGCAGGCAAGCGGCATGATACAGATCACTGGTGGAATTCCCCGCGTGCTGCACCGCGCTAGCGGGCTGGCCGATACGGGAGCCGAGGAGTTGGGGAACGCGCTGAAGGCAAGGATGGCGACGCTTCGCGAGCAAGCGGATCGCGCGCTGCGGATGGCCCGCGTGTTGGCCGCTGGCGGCTTCCCCGAGGAGGCGGGGCCGCAGTTGGCCAACGCAATCGGGTTTGCGGCGTCGGCGAGGCTCGCCGTACTCAGCGAACTGTCGGCCGAGGCCGCCCCGGTCACGCCTGAACAGATAAGGGACCTCGTCAGGCGCGCGACGCTGCCCGTGCCGGCGCCGGCCACGATCGAAGAATTGGCGGCCACGGCAGGCAAGCCGTCAGCGCCCGATTTCGCGAGGCTATTGAAGGCGACAGTAGAGGTGTTGTCCGACAGCTTCGAGGATGCGGGCGCGGCCGTTGCCGTCGTCAGAGAGCAAACCGGCCCGATGGCGGCATGATCATATGCGCTACGTTGTCCGCAGAAGCGATTGTGCAAGGCTGCAGACTTGATCACCCTGCATTGATATGAATTGCCGGGTATGGCATTGGCATAACCTACGTTTTATATCATATTGCTCCCATGAATTCGGAACCCAGACGCCAACAAGATCGTGCCCTCGTGCTGCTCAAACAGCTGGGTATGGCGCGACTTTCAGAATTCACCACGGCGGGCGTCACAGCCGCCACCATCTCGCGCATGAAGCGGAAAGGCGATGTCGTTCAGCTTGGACGAGGGCTCTACCAGCTTCCAGATGCATCGCATAACGTGAACCAATCACTGGCTCATGCCGCCAAGATAGTGCCCGACGGTGTAATCTGCCTCGTTTCAGCATTGGCATTCCACGAACTGACGGACACTATCCCTCCCCGCATCTGGATGGCGATCGGATCAAAAGACCGCAAGCCAAGCATCGCGTATCCGGCGTTTCAGTTTGTCCGTTTCGGCGAGAAAGTGCGACGTTCCGGTATCGGCCAATACATGATCGGCGGTGTGACCGTCAGGATCTACGATCCAGCGAAAACTGTCGTTGATCTGTTTCGGTATCGCCAGCGCGCAGGTATGCGCTACCAGAAAAGTCCTGGTCTCAATCTCGCGCTCGAGGGCATGAAAGAGTCGCTGCGTCAGCGCAAGGCGACGCCATCGGAGATCGCAGATTATGCCAACGAGGCCGGAATTTGGAAGGCCATCCGGCCCTATTTGGAAGCCATGATTGCCAATGCGTGATCCGGTCAATATGGGCGCTTCCGTGCGCGTCCTGGACTTGCGTCGGCGCTCAATGTGACGACGGTCAGCCCGTGAGAGCACCCGGCAAGGTGGCCACCAGAGCGGGATTGAACGGGGTCGACTCTCCGAGACCGACGTAACCACGAGGATTGCAGATCACCCGGCAGTTCCCGAGCTGGTAGTCGGCCGGCGCGTGCATGTGGCCATGAATCCAGAGCGCGGCGCGGTCCGCGAGCCGCTCACAATCGGTCGCGAACGCCGCTGTGAGCGGGTCGCGCTGCCACTTCGGCGCCGCGCTCTTCAGGCTGGGGGCGTGGTGAGTGACAATGACAGCTTGTCTGCCGCCTCTGTGATCGAGCTGGCTTTGGATGAAGGTGCGGGCAAGCTGGTGTTCGTCGGCGGCGTCGCGCGGCATCCAGAAGCCCTTCCCGTGGCGGATGTAGGTATGGTCGTTCAGGGCATGGGCCGCATGGATCTGGTCGCGGTGGGCATTGCCGAACAGCTCGTAATCGGTCCAGAGCGTGCAACCGGCAAACATCACGCCGCCGATGAAGAGCGAGCAGCGCTCCAGGATGTGGATGTTCGGATGCCGTCCTGCTTCGTCCAGTAACCTCCTGCAGTCCGCCATGCCGGTCGTGGCCGTAGAACTCGTGATTGCCGCCCACATAGACCACCGGGCGCTCGTTGAGGCCTTGGCGCACGATCCAGCGTACCGCGTCGGCCATACCCGCCATGATGTCCCCCGCGATCACCACGACATCGTGCGCAGGGCGCGGATCGGGGAACACGAACGGGTGGCCTGCATTCACGTCAAAGTGCAGGTCGGAAATGATCCAGTGCTTCACGCGGGCTCCACGACCTTGGCCGGGATAGGCGTCAATTCCAGCCCCAGCGCGGCTATGACCTTGAGGATCGTGGCGAACTCTGGATTGCCGTCGCCGCTGAGCGCCCGATAGAGGCTTTCGCGTGTCAGCCCAGACCGCTTGGCGATTTCGGTCATGCTTTTGGCCCGCGCAACGTTCCCCAGCGCGTGGGCGATGTGCCGGGCGTCGCCATGCGAGAACACCTCGGCGAGATAGGCGGTGATCATTTCGGGGCTGTCGAGGTGCTCGGCAACGTCGAAGCGCGTGATCTTGAGCTTCATGGCTTTCCCTTCGCAATTGCAGCGAGCACCTTTGCCCGCTTGATGTCATCGTCTTGGGTCCGTTTGTCTCCGCCAATCAGCAGCAGGATCACCGTAGCGCCGATCTGGCAAAAATAAATCCGATAGCCTGGCCCCAGGTGGATGCGCAGCTCTTTGACCCCATCGCCTACCGACTTGGCATCGCCGAAGTTGCCCAGAGCCAGCCTATCAATCCGGTCGAATACAGCGGCCCTGGCCCTATGGTCGGTCAGCTTGGCAAACCATGCGCTGAAGCGATCAGTTTGTTGGACATCGAACATGGCAGTATGTAGTCCAAGGGCTACAACGGTTCAAGCCGGCCCCGCCCCGGCACTTCCCCCGAACGGCGTATCCGAAGTCATGGCGCCGGAGAACCGCCTGCTGCCGCTTGACCGATCGGCACGCTCGCGCCGAGCTACCTCCAAGCACGAACATCCGTAAGATGATCTATAAACGGACCTTGAAGACATCTTGTGATCTATTTTTGGATCACAAATTTGACAGCCATCGTGTTCGTGTTCGTGAGCGGCCCGTCCGGTGATGGACACGACCAATTCTCCGGAATGGAACCGGCCTATGGCTTGCGGATCATCTTGCCGATCCGGTGGCCTTGGTCAGATCGGCATGATCGAATGCCGATGCCATCCGGTCGATCTGGGCGGCAGTGAGTTTGAAGTTCTTGGCCACAGCGCGCCACGCGCCAACTGCGGCTCCGACCTCCTTTGCAATCGCCCGAGACTCGGCCAATGCGATGCCGAACCGTGGGGCAACCTCAATTGCGGTCTCGATGGACGAGGCCGGGTCAGTGTCGTCGATGGCGAGCGCTTGAACGCGAGGCCGCACTTCGACGGGGCAGGGATTCATGTCGTAGGCAGGCGACAGACGCCATCCGGTCGCCTCCCGCAGGAAGGCATGGTTGCGCAAATGATCGTCAGTGTTGGAGGTCAGGATATTGAAGACGATGCGGCGCCACAGTTGCTTCGCGTCGGTCCCAGGCTGCGATCCCATCTGGCGGAGCGCGTCAACCAGCTCCAGATAGCTGCGCTGGTCGCCGTGGTCAGCGGCATCGATGGCCGTCATCGCCGACATGAAGGGGATGCGCCGGTCGCCATCGACCCGGTCGAAGCGCTTGAGCAGCAGAACAGGCTTCTTGGCGATGATCTCCAGACGCCAGGCCGACACTGTGACGCCGGCCTTCCCGGCAAGAGCGAGAACGACCGCCTCCTACAATGTCACCGGCCAGTCGTCATCCTTCTTCGGAAACTTCGCGACCATGAGGCTGCCGCCCCCGTCGCGGACAGTCGCCTTGGGGCGTGCACCACCGAGGGATGTGCCTGGAGCCAGCACGAGGAGCAGATCCTCGTCGGTTTCTCGGTCGCTCTCGATGCGACCGGTTGCCGACAGCAGCAGCGGCAAGTCGATCAGCGGCGGCACCGGCCGGTCGGTGTAGGCAAGAAAATCGCCGCCGGCAGCATCCTTGAAGCGAAGTGCGCCCAACCGCGTCCTGTCGTCGACGCCGGCCAAGAAGTCGATCTCGAACATTGAACGCGGCGCTGTTCCGGCCTTTCTGGCGCGGGCACACTCCTGGCGGAGCATGAGCTTGCGCCCCCAGGCGTCAGGCGAGGAATCGGAGAACGCGCTCAGGATGCCTTTTGCGGCGTGATGCGGTCCTGGTGTGAAGGACACAGCCGGCGCCAGGGCGAACGCGCCACGGCGCCTGATCCAGGCCGGATCGTAGACGAAGGACGAGGTCTCGCGACCGGTGCGCTCGCGTGCCCACAGCCGGCCGACGAGCACCGGCTCACGGTCGAGATCGATATAGACGAGAAGCTCGCGTTCCATGATCAGACCGGTCGCGGCTGTCTGATCCGCTTGGGGAGCCGCTCCTCTGCGAGTGCCTGTGCCACCGGATCGTGGGAAGGGTCGGCCAGCGCCAACAGCCGGTCCATCATGTCGAGTACGAACAGGATCGAGGCATAGATGCCAAGCGACACGCCAGGGTCACCCTTCTCTGCGCGGACTAGGGTGCTGGGAGAGATGAAAGCGCGTTCGGCCATCAGGCCATGGCTGATGCCGCGACGGCGCCTTGCCACGGAGATGTCGGCGCCGAGCTTCTCGATGGCGCGTTTGACGCGCACGGGAAGGGCTGTTTTGGCCTTCGAGGTTTTCATCCTAGATGCTCATAAATCAGTTCATGCATGATGTATATGCTGATTTATAGCATCTTACGGAAAAAATCGCAACTTCTTGCAGAGTACCTGCTCATATAGCGGTCGTAGTGTCATTTACCAGCTCATTTATGATGCTATGCATTTTGATCTCAGCCGGGCCACCAGCCCGCCGAGTTGCCCTTCTCACGCCGTCAGCGCTCCTGGCGTCACTTACGCACCAGGAAGGGCTCGACTACCAGGGCGAATGGTGTCCGGTGTGTTCGTTCTGGCATGGCCGTGATCGGTTCGCCGGCGAACTGAAGCATTGAACCCGGCCTGCTCATTGGTCTCGTGTGACGGCCTGCACGCGGCGCGACGCCAGCAACGCAATGAGCGCGTCGCGCACCTTACGGAAAAAGCCGGGAGGCAGGACGCCAAAGTCAAAGCGTGCCGGTGAGCTGCCCGGAATGGGGCTGAGATCGGGACCAGGCCAGACAAAACTGTTGACCTCGGTCAGCACGATCCAGGATCGCTGGCCGTCCAGTTGAAGGCCGATCTTTATTACGGCCGGAATTTCGATTGCGTCCACCGGGTTTGAGGGAGGCAAGTGCGTCACTGGTACGACAGTCACGATGGCAACGCCGTCGCGCAACTACCGATCGATGACGATGACGCAAGGCCGGTCTTTGGTGCCGCTCTTCTGTCCGTCGCCATGCTCGCGCGCCCATAGGTAGGCATAGCGTATGACGCGACCGGGGTGGGGCAGAGGAAGTGGCACACCGAAATCCTACGTCAACTCGTCGTCGAGATGGGTGTACTCAGCCGGCACCTCTGCTTTGGCGATTGCTGCGATCGTCTCGTCGTCAAGATCCTCGATGCGCCGGGCGATGCGGCCCTTAAGGGATGCCTCAAACAAATGGGCGGAGACAAGGACGGTGTGATCGCGGCCGTTCTTGGTGATTGTGACGGGGGCTCGCAACGCGGCGTCCTGGTAGCGCCCCACGTTCTGCTGGAAGTCCGTCGACGTGACTTTTATGGCGGACCTCCCGCAATATCTATTTTATCTATTATAGACACAATCGATGGCGTATTCAATGATGCCATAAAACGAAGATTTTTCGGCGATGTCGGCGAAGGACCATGCAATCCATCGTTTTGGCATGAAAAGCCTCCGAAATCCGCCTCTTGATTTGTTACTACCTAAGCAGAGATTCGCCGGTTGACCACCGAATCAAAGGCTCTCTCGGCGTTCAAGGCTTCCACTGCCGCGTGGATTTCGTGGTCGAGAGCCGGGACATCGGTGAAAGTCTGATGGGCCAGATGATGCGCTTTGAGATCGTGCCAGACAACCTCGATGTCATTGAGTTCGGGGGCGTACTTGGGCAGCCACTCGACAGTGAGCCAATGTCTGCGCGCTTCGAGTGCCGCCCGAGAGATCTTGCTGGCGTGGATCGGCCCGTTGTCCTCGACCAGTACCACGGGCTTGGTCGCCTGCCCGGGCTTGGGGCCGTACAGCCGGTCCAGTTGCTCCAGATGGATGATGAAGTCGGCGCTGCGCTTGGTTCGGCTCGTGTGCACGATGAGTCGGCGTTCGACGTGATCGAGCGAGCCCATCATTGCCACTTTCTTGGCCTGCCCGGGCGCCGGCACCCTGAGGTCGGCCCCGCGCTTGGCCCATGCGCGCGCCAGATAGGGATGCGTCAGTGCCTCGCTCTCGTCGCCGTAGAGCAGCACGATATCGCCGACCTCGGCCTGAGCCTTGCGCAGTTGCAGGCGCAGTCCCACGCGCTCGATCTCGGCCGCGATCTGGCGTCCCTTCAGCGTGTGCCGGGGCCGCCGCCAACGGAAGTTTTTTTTCGCAGCGCCTTGGACCGTTGGGACGGCCCGATGTCGATGCGCTCCACCCGTTTGACCTCGGCGATGAGCCGCGGGATGGTCCAATTGGCGCGGTCGGCGACGGGCGCTTCGAGAAGCGGCGTACACACGCGCAGGGCCGCCTCGGTCTTCACGGGCGGCGGACCTGCATACACGCTGGCCTTGATGCCCTCGATACCGTCGCGCATAAAATCACCCCGCCAGAAGCGAACCATGTCCTCGCGCACACAGAACACCTCGGCGATGTCGGGACTGGTCCAGCCCTTCAGCGTCAACAGGATGGCGCGGGCCCGATCGGCCTCGCGCCGATCCTTCGATCCGGCCAGCGCCTCCAGCGCCCGTTTTTGCTCATCACTCGCAGTCACTGGAGATTTGCCCGCCATGTCCCGCCTCCGCGAATCAGTAGGAAGACGGAATCACCAACTGGATTCGTTGGTCAA
>JANYHF010000059.1 GCA_025359185.1 Hyphomicrobiaceae bacterium
ACCGCTTCGCGGCGTGGCGATTTTGGCCGATGAGTGCGTTGCTCTTCCTAGCAAGCCATTTGGCTTGCGTCGTCGAGCGCCTGCTCCTCGGCCAAAATCGCTCACGTCCAGCCCGAACCCATAACTGACGACAGGCCCTAGTACCCACTATCAGAAGTAGCTAGTACGTCTGATCGCGGCTCCGCGAGCCGATCCGGCAGGCGCGCAACGCACCGGCCGGCCGTGGAACGCGACCCAGCGGGCGAACAAGGAAGCTCGTCGCGCCGTTCCGGCCCGGCGAGCGTCCTTGTTCGTCATACGTGCTAGCTACTTCTGATAGTGGGTACTAGCCACAAGATTGGCTTTCTCGGGATGCAGCGATGATCGATCACTTTTCGCTTGGCGTGCGCGATCTGGACCGGATGTCGGCTTTTTATGACGCCGTGCTGGCGCCGCTTGGCCTCGTGCGCCTAGCCGACTGGGGCGTGATTGCCGAGCATCCGCACCGCTCTACGGCCTACGGTCCCGCCGGCGCCGATCCGTTTGGTGGGGATGGTGATACGCCGTTCAATCTGGAGGAGCGCCCGGACGCGACGGCCGCCGGACCTGGCTTCCACATTTGTTTCACCGCACCCAACCGCGTCGCTGTGCACGAGTTCCACAGGATCGGCCTTGCTCACGGCGGAACTGACTACGGCACGCCCGGCCCGCGCGAGCACTATGCACCTGGGTATTATGCGGCGTTCCTGATCGACCCCGAAGGCTGGCGCATCGAGGCGGTCACTTACATCGCGGTGTGATAGGGCAGGGCGAATCATGTAGGTTGGATGAGCTAGCCCAACCTATGGTGCTCCTTGAACGCTCCCTTCGAACTCCCTCTGTCGGGCGATCTTGCCGACGCGGCGGCTGCCTGGTTCACGCACATGGAGTACGAACGCGGGCTCTCGGACCTGACGCTGGATGCCTACGCCCGCGACCTCTCGCAATTTACGGCTTTTCTTACCACCCATCTCGGATATGCGCCCTGCCTGGGCGATCTGCGCGCGCTCGATGTGCGCACCATCCGCGCGTTTATGGCAGCGCGCCGCAAGCAGGGCACCGCCTCGCGCTCGCTGGCCCGGCAAATGTCGGCGCTGCGAGCCTTCCACCGCTATCTGGAGCGCGAGGGCCTGATCGCCAGCCGCGCCATTCTCACGGTCTCACTGCCGAAAATTCCTCATTCAGTGCCCAAGCCGCTGACCATCGACAAGGCGCTCGCCGCCGTTGCTGACAATCCGTTTACGGATGTCGATTGGATCGCGGCGCGTGACATCGCCGTGCTGACGCTGCTTTATGGGTGTGGCTTGCGCATTTCGGAGGCGCTGGGCCTAACGCCGAAGGACGCTCCCATCGGCGCGCGCGACGTCTTGCGTGTCACGGGCAAGGGCGGCAAGGAGCGGATGGTCCCGGTACTGGCTGTGACGCGCGACGCCATCGAGCGCTATCTGCATCTCTGTCCGTATCGGTTGGAGCCCGATGAACCGATGTTCCGGGGCGCTAAGGGCGGGCCGCTCAGCCCGCGCATCATCCAGCTGCTGATGGAGCGCTTGCGCGATAGCCTCGGGCTGCCCGACACCGCCACGCCGCACGCACTGCGGCACTCGTTTGCCACGCATCTTTTGGGATCAGGGGCTGACCTGCGCCAGATCCAAGAGCTGCTCGGCCATGCCAGTCTTTCGACAACCCAGGTTTACACCGAGGTCGATCGCGCCCGGCTGATTGAGGTCTACGACAAAGCCCATCCGCGTTCGGGCGGGTAAGCAGGCCGCCCCTACGCCGAAGCATGGCAGCGATCCCACAGCGAGGTATGTCAAACGGGCAACCCCATGCTAGCGATCAGGCATGGCCGAAACCGCAACGCTTTCAGACGCATCAACGGCCGCTGCCCCGACGTATGCCTCGGGCATCGGCCTCGCGCTGGCCGGATCGTTCCTCTATTCTTGGAAGCCGCTGTTCGTAAAGCTGCTGTTTGCACAAGGCGTCGACGCCGAGACGCAGCTCGCCCTGCGTATGGGCATTGCCCTGCCATTTTATGTTGCGTACGCCCTCTATGCGTACCGGGACCGTCTCTCCCGTGCCCAGATCACCGATCTCAGCGCCCGCACAATTGGCATAACACTGTTTATCGGTATTATCGGCTACTATGTGGCGAGTTACCTCGATTTCCTTGGCCTGAAGATGATCACGGCGTCATTCGAGCGTCTAATCCTCTTTACCTATCCGACGTTCGTCGCTCTGTTTGCCTGGTGGGTCTATCGTGACCGGCCGACACCTGCGCTGCTCGGTGCACTTGCCCTGATTTATGCCGGGCTCGCCGTCATCTTTGTCAAAGACCTGCATTCGTTTGGCCCGCAGGTCATCATCGGGACGGTCTTGGTTCTGATCTGTGCCATTGCCTATGCGCTCTACATCGTCTGGAGCAATTGGCCAATCGGGCGCATGGGCAGCGCCCTGTTTACGTGCCTTTCCATGCTTTCGGGCAGTGCGCTGTTGATTGGTCAATTCGCCGTCACGCATCCCTGGAGTGCGCTGCTGGTGCCCTGGCCAGCGATGGGTCTGGCGGCTGCGATGGCCATCGGCGCCACGGTCATCCCGTCTTTCCTGATGTCCGAAGCCATCGCCCGCGTGGGTCCCGGCCCCGCCAGCGTGACCGGCGGCGCTGGTCCGATCATGACGACGCTGCTCTCGGTGTGGCTGCTTGGCGAGCCGCTGACGGTCTGGCATGTCGCGGGTATGGCCCTGGTGATCGGCGGCGTGCTTGTGCTGTCGTGGCGGCGGGTGGGTTAGAGCGAAATGACGCAGAGACACCACCCTTTGGCGCGGCCCCATGTCTGCCGGGATGGTGCGCCGACCCTGAACCGCGTTGATCCCGCAATCTTCGAGTTCACCTATTTCGCGGCCTGTATGTCATGCGGTTTTTGCCACGACTGGTGCTGCACGCATGGCGTTGATGTCGATCTGCCGAAGGTCAACGCCATTCTCGCCAGGAAAGATGAGATCGCGTGCTTCACGGGCATTGCGCCGGAGCTGTGGTTCGACGGCAATGTGCAGGCCGATCCGGAGGTTCCCGGCGGGCAGTTTATGCGCACACGCATCCATAACGGCCGCTGCGTGTTCCTCAATTCGGCTGGGCGTGGCTGCCAGCTCCACAGCTTCGCGCTGGACCAAGGTGTCGAGTATCACCAGCTGAAACCGTTCATGAGTTCACTGTTTCCGCTCACCTTCAACGATGGCCTTCTAACGGTCTCGGACGAAATTGCCGGGCGGTACCTGGTCTGCCGCGACCAGGGCGTCTCCTGTTACGAGGGCGTGCGTGGCGAACTGGCTTACTATTTTGGCGAGGGGCTCGTTCAGGAATTGGACGCTCTTGCCAAACCTGCGAAGGAGATCGCATGACCGCCGCCAAGATCACAGCCACGAATACGGCCGCAGATGTGCGTCTATGGTCACTGCTGGCAGGCAACTTCATCATCGGCACTGGCATTCTGTTGCCAACGGGGATGCTGGGTCCAATGGCGGCGGACCTTCACGTCACCATCCCTCAGGCGGGCGGGCTGATGCTGGCGGGCGGCATCACCATTGGCCTTGGTGCACCAGTGTTTGCCGCGTTGACCAGCGGTATCGACCGGCGCCTGCTCCTGGTCGCGTCGCTAGTGCTGTATCTTGCCGGCCATGTCGCTTCAGCCCTTGCCCCCAGCTTTGCAGTGCTGTTGACCGTGCGCGTGTTCACTGTGGTGGCGGCAGGCATCTTCACGCCGCAAGCAGCGGCAAGTGTGGGGCTCCTGGTGTCACCCGAACAGCGCGCGGCCGGTGTTGCATTTATTTTTCTCGGCTGGTCGGTCTCGCTGGTGGCGGGCACGGCCATCGCCAGTCTGATCGCTAACTATCTGGGCTGGCGGGTGGCCTATCTGATCCTGGCGGCGTTGTGCGTGCCAGTGCTGATCTGGGTCGCTGTAAGCATCCCCAAGGGACTCAAGGCGGTGCCTTTGTCGTTGTCGTCCTGGGGCGCCGTCTTCACCAGTCCGGCGCTGCTGCTGGTGCTTTTGGTGACGGCCGCCAGTTCCTCGGGCCAATTCACGATGCTGACCTATCTGCAGCCAATGCTGAGAGATCAGTTCGCGGCCGGTCCGGGTGCGATTGCGCTAGTGCTGGCGGTTTTCGGCATCGTCGGCATTTTTGGCAATGCGATTGCCGCTCGCATCGTGGTTGCGTGGGGCGTGGGGCCGCTGATCAGTGTTTTGCTTGTGAGTATGCTGGCGGGGTTTGTGATCTTCGGGCTGGCAAACGGATCGTTACTGATCGCGGCGCTGGGCGTTGCGGCCTGGGGGCTTGGAACGTTCAGTTCCAACTCGTTGCAACAGGCCCGGCTGATCGGGCTGGCACCACCCTTGGCCGCAGCTTCAGTGGCGTTGAACACGTCTGCGATCTATCTCGGCCAGGCGGTTGGTCCGGCGATTGGCGGTATCTTGATCGGTGCCTCGATGCCGGGCGCGTTGGCCTGGGCGGCAGCGGGCCTGGTGGCGCTCGCCTTCGCGATGTCGCTGATGGCCGAGCGGATGCGGGAGCGGGTATGAGCGTTCATGACGCGAGCCGGAACAGCCGGGTGCCGCTTGTCTGCCTTGCGGCTGGAATGAGCTGCCTGAAAGGGCGCGGTCTGCCGATAACGCTGCTGGCCGGGATTTCAACGTCCAGTGCGCGACCCAGCGCTGTCGTCTCACGCCACAGGCAGTTGACCTCGTAGTCGAGCGCGCCGAGACGCCGGGTCGCATTTTCGTGCAATGATAGTGCGATGGTGCTGCGTGCGGTCATTGTCTGGAGCGACGCCGATAATACGATCCACTGCCCGGTGAGCCCCATGGCAGCGGTGCGTTCCATCATAGGGGTCACGAGAGAAGGCGCAAGCCGGTTTCCGCGGCGCATCAAGGGCCAGAACAACAGCGCCACTCCGGCTGGCAGCCCCAGCACTAGGGCGAGCACAGCAAGTTCGGGCAGCGGCAAAGCAGGCAGCAGCGCAATCATCGGAGAGAGCAATCCGTCAGCGGAATATCCGTGCCGGAGACTGTCTGCGCCGGGTTAACAAATCATTAACGGTATCGCGATAGCGAGATCAGCCGGGCGCCTCGGCCTTGATGGCGAGGGCATGGATGCCCATCTTCAGTTCCGCCTCTAGCGCCTTATTGATAATCCGGTGACGGTCGATGCGCGACAGACCCGCAAACGCCGCCGACACAATCACAACGCGAAAATGGCTCTCGCCGGAGCCCGGCGAGCCATGATGGCCAGCGTGCAAATGGGAGTCATTGACCACCTCAAGCGTGAGTGGATTGAGAACCTGCCTCAGACGCTCCGTTATGCGATCCTGCATGGTCATTCAGGCGGCCTTCACAGGTAGCGGCGCAAACTCCCAACCGATCACATACGGACGCCACACGCAAGCCGGTGAGGCAGCGCCGCCACGCCATCGCTGCTAAGGTCTCTGACCCATCTTGTGCGGCGGGGCCGCGAGGAACATAGTCTTTGGCACCATGAAATTGGACTCCAAATATTTCGACAGTATCCGCGTCAAACGTGGCTCGGCAGGCCCCCGCCGCCAGGAGGCACCCATGTGTCAATGGCAGGGCTGCGCCGAACCCGCCCCCCATCGTGCGCCCATGGGCCGAGGCCGCGAAGGCCAATATTTCCAATTCTGCGTGGCGCACGTGCAGCAGTATAATAAGACGTACAACTACTTTGACGGCATGAGCGATAGCGAGGTTGAAGCCTATCAGAAGTCTGCTGCCACGGGGCATCGGCCGACCTGGACGGTCGGCGCCAATTCCATGGCGCATGGCCGCGAAACGGATCCGCATCATCATCGCTTTTCGGAAGGGCCGGGGCGGCCACGCCGTCCAGGCGATCCATTTGGCCTGTTCAACGATGGCGAGACCAAACCGGGTGCCAAGCGGCCAGACAATCCGGCGTTGGGCAACATGGCTCGCAAGTCGCTGAGGGCGCTCAACCTGGACGATCACGCCTCCAAGCTCGAAATCAAAACCCGCTTCAAGCAGCTCGTGAAACGCCACCACCCTGATGCCAATGGTGGCGACCGCTCCTCAGAGGACCGCCTGCGCGAGATCATCGTCGCATACAATTATTTGAAGCAAGCCGGGTTGTGCTGAGTTTATGGCGACAAAAACCCGGATTGGCCGTGGGAGGGCCAACCCGGGTTCGCAGTCGCAGTCGCAAACTTTGGCGTTGAAGGCCTAAGCGGCTTGGGCAAAGCCGTTGTCGTTGACCGGCTGGTCGATGCCGGCGCGGCCGTGCAGCACGGCCTGGGTAATGGTGCCTCGATTGAGGCCCAGGTCGGCCAGATCAGCGTCGCTGTAGCTCTCCAACTCTTTGACCGCGCCGCGCAAGTTCTCGGCGGCGGCGTGGACCGGCATCAAGTCAGCGTCCAGACGCCAGGGCCAGGCCTTGACGCCCTGCTCCAGCATCTCGCGGGAAATGCTGATGTCGCTCAGCGTGCGGTCGTCAAGCTGCATCAGCAATTGCATATCCCGGCGCTTCGAAAGATAGGCGCCAGCGTTGCTGCTCAGGCTCTGCAAACGGTTCAAAAGGGTGCTCATGGTCTCAACCTCACTGGGTTTTCTTTTGGCTTTCACCCGATGGACCGGGCTTGCCTGTAACCAGAAAATAGGTCAGCGTGTGCGTTGCAGCAAATTCCTTCTGTTGCCGTGTCTTGAAAGAAAAACTAAACACACATACATACTGAAGCGATGAGCCAACATCTGACACATCTGAATGCACTTAAAACGTTTGAGGTGGTTGCACGCCATCAAAGCGTGCGCCGGGCGGCAGAAGAACTCAATGTGACGCCAGCCGCGGTGAGTCATCAGATCAAAAAAGTCGAGCAATACTTTGGGGTTACTTTGTTCAACCGGCAAGATGGCCGGTTTGATCTGACTCCGGTTGGTCAAGCGGCTTTGCCGAAACTTCAGGAAGGTTTTGAAAACTTGTCCGCCGCAGTGCAGCAAATGCGCGCCGTTAAGGGCCGCCGCACGCTGCGGGTGCTTGCGCCACCGTCGTTTGCCGCCAAGTGGGTCGCCCCCCGGCTGAGCCGCTTTCTGGCCACTCAGCCCGATATCGATATCGAGCTGTCGTCGTCCGACAACCTGATTTCTGAAAATGTCCCGCCGTCCGCCATCAGTGCTGCTATCCGCCAGAAGGAGGTGGATGTGGCCATCCCGTTCGGCCGGGGCCGTTTCCCTGGCTGCAAGGCTACCAAGCTGATGACGGTGGAAGCGGTGCCGCTGTGCAGCCCCAGCCTGATGGAAGGCGAGCGGGCGCTGAAGGAGCCGGCGGACTTGCGCAACCACACCCTGCTGCACGACGATACCAAATACCCGGAAAACCCGTCCTGGAGCGATTGGTTCGCGGCAGCGGGCCTCGAAGGCACCAATGGCACGCGCGGCATCCATTTTGACCATGCCGTACAGGCGCTCGAAGCAGCCATCGGCGGTCAAGGAGTCGCGCTCAGCTTGAAGCCGCTGGCATCGGCCGATCTGGCGGCTGGACGGCTGGTCATTCCGTTTGGCATCGCGTTACCGCTGCGCATTGCGTTCTATGTCGTGCGCGATCAGGGCGAGCTTGACCCGCATGTGGATGCCTTCCAGCGCTGGGTGCTGGCTGAGGCTGCTACAGCCTGACGACAGCTCTCTTGTGGTAACGGATGCCGTTCTTCGAGGATTTTTATGTTCTACGATACCAAGTCGAATGCCCATGGCCTGCGCCATGACCCGATGAAGGCGCTGGTCGCGCCCCGTCCCATCGGTTGGATTTCGACCATTGGGCGGGATGGCATCGTCAATCTTGCGCCCTACAGCTTTTTCAACATGGTGTCTGAGAACCCGCCTTACGTCATGTTCTCGTCCGGCAGCCGCAAGGACAGCCAGCGCAACGCCGAGGAAACGGGCGAATTCGTCTGCTCGATGGCGACGTATGAACTGCGGGAAGCGATGAATGTAACGTCCGCCAGCGTTCCACCCGAGGTGGACGAGTTTGTGCTCGCAGGGCTTAGCTCGTCGCCATCCAGGTTGGTCAAGCCGCCCCGCGTTGCCGCGTCGCCCGTCGCGCTTGAATGCCGCTATTGGCAGACCATCACCCCGCCCAGCCGCTCAGCCTATGCCATAGTGATCGGCGAAGTCGTCGGCGTGCATATCGATGACCGGTTCGTGATCGATGGTTCGGTGGATACGGTCGCCATGCAACCGATCGCGCGCATGGGCTACATGGACTATGCGGTGGTGGACAAGAAGTTCACGCTCGGTCGCCCGCGCTGAGCCGTTCCCGTTTTGTGACGCCAGTTTACGGCCCATTAACCTGCCACACGCTAATTTCGTCCCTGCTCGCGCCGTTCGGGGTCCGCGAGCATAGGGACAAAACAGCAAATGGCAGATGCCTCGCTTGCCGACCTCCCCGCCCAAGTCGCCCTGGCTTTGTCGCTTGCCAGCAGCAGCACAGGTACGGACTACCATTACCTGTTGAACACCGCGCGCAGCGAAAGCAGCTTCCAGGCCGAGGCCAAAGCACCGACATCGAGCGCTCAGGGCCTGTTCCAGTTCATCGAGGAAACCTGGATTCGCACGATCAAGGATGAGGGCGATCGATACGGGCTTGGAGACTACGCAGCCAAAATTATCAAGACGCCGCAGGGCCGCTATCTGGTGCCCGACCCCAAAGACCGCGCGGCCATTCTCGCCTTGCGCCGCGACCCCAAGATTTCTGCCATGATGGCCGGCGCCTATGCCAAGCGGAACGCCGAATTCGTGGAAGCGGGCATCGGCCGCCGCCCGACCTACGAAGAACTTTACATGGCCCATTTCCTGGGGCCATCCGACGCCGTGCGGCTGATCGCCTATCGCGACAGCAAATCCTGGGCCAGCGCCCCCGATCTGTTTCCTGCTGCCGCCAAAGCCAACCGTCCGATTTTCTTTGGCGACGGAGGGCCGCGCACCGTTGGCCAAGTCTACGATCTGCTGGTGGCACGACAGCACAACAGTGGCGTTGCCGCGTCCGACAATGGCGCGTTTTTTTCCGGCAACATCGACTTCGGCAGCTGGAAACCCACCGTTGAAATGATCTACGCTCCGTCCAAACGGGCAGCGCCAAAGCCTCAACTTGCCAGCATGGACGGAGGCATATCGCTCTTTGATATGCTCGCGGGCAAAGGCCAGCAAGCTGCGCCCATCGCGATTCCAGTTGCAGACGATGGAAAAGGCTGGGATGCACAAGTTGATACAGGTCAAGACTCTACCGGCCAGGACAGCACGGGCAAAGCCGCCCCCTACATCACGGTCGAGGACGATGGGTCGAAAACCCTGTTGGGCGGCTTGCTGTCCACTAGGCCCAGCGAAACGACGGATACCCCTGCCGATGCTACGTTCGCTGACAGCGTGCCCGCTCTAGCCGCAGCTCCTGCCATGCCAGTCGCAGCGTCCGCTGTCGCCGAGCCTGACCCCTCGCGCCTGAAGATCATCCACGTTCCGAAGAAGGAATGAGCGCGAGCGATTTTGCGGTCGGACAGAGAACGGCATCGCATGACAACCTCTAATATCTGAATTGCTCCGTTAAAATGCGCTCGCCCAGCGTGTGGCCCGGATCGAACATCATCTGCATGGAGCGTTTGGCGTCCTCGACGATGTGCACGTCGACGACGGAGCGGAATTCGATATTGTCGGCGACGGCGCTGACGGGGCGCTTGGCCGCTTCCAGGATTTCGATGCGGATCTTGGCTTTGTTCGGCAACAAGGCTCCTCGCCAGCGCCTTGGGCGGAACGGGCAGATCGGTGTCAGGGCCAGCAACTTCGCATTCATCGGCAGGATTGGACCGTATGCCGATAGATTGTAGGCAGTCGAGCCAGCGGGCGTCGCCACAAGTACGCCGTCGCAGATCAGCTCTTCCATGCGGATGGTGCCGTCCACGGACAAACGCAGTTTGGCCGCCTGGTAGGTCTCGCGAAACATCGAGACCTCGTTGATGGCCATGGCCTCGCGTTCGATTCCATCGGCGTCGAGCACCTGCATCTGCAAAGGATGGATGGTGCTGACTTCAGCTGCCGCCAGGCGCTCCAGCAACTCGTCTTCCCGGTAGTCGTTCATCAGGAAGCCGACTGAGCCGCGGTTCATGCCGTAGATGGGTGTGCCCGCGTCGAGGAATTGGCGCAGCGCCACCAGCATCAGGCCATCGCCGCCTAGCGCCACGATCGCGTCGGCGTCTTTGGGCGCGCAATCGCCGTAGCGTTCTGTCAGCCGCCGCTTGGCCTCCTGGGCCGGGGAGCCCGACGAGGCGACAAAGGCGATCGATTTGAATGTGCGGCGGCGTCTTGCTGGCATGGACCTGACTGTGGTGATCGGCCGGATAGTTTACATCCGTCCAATGAGTTCTGCACGCCAATGGCGAAGGGAACGTTAAGCGGGCTCTGTCCTGACGCGGCCGGCGACTTCGCGGATGACATCGTAGGCCATCATCACATCGTCGCGTG
Organism: Hyphomicrobiaceae bacterium; assembly: GCA_025359185.1. Taxonomy (GTDB): domain Bacteria; phylum Pseudomonadota; class Alphaproteobacteria; order Rhizobiales; family Hyphomicrobiaceae; genus JANYHF01. The sequence goes on from JANYHF010000059.1 coordinate 10,539, forward strand.
TTGTATAAGTCTGGCCGACTTGCAGGCGGATAACGGATTGACCTGCATAGGTGGTGGGCGTCAGATAAATCCGGCCGTCGTCGTTGACGGCTTGCAGCAGGCGGGCGTTCAGCTGGTCCAGAGTTGGGTGGCCCTTGGGAGCGTAGCGGAACGAGAACAGTGACAATACCGGCTCACTGGTGATTTCAAAATCCGGCTCGGCACGGAGCTTTTCGGCCAGTTCCTGCGACCAGGACACATGATTGCGGATCAGCTGCTGCAACGCCTCCACGCCATAGCTGCGGACGACGAACCACAGTTTCAGCGCCCGGAAGCGGCGGCCCAGCGGCACCGACCATTCGGAGAAATTGACAATGCCATCGCGCCCTAACGTCTGCAAGTATGCGGGGCGGATGCCGAGCGCGCGCACGAGCGATTCTGGGTCGCGGACGAAGTGGGCCGAGCAATCGAAGTTTGTCAGCAGCCATTTGTGTGGATTGAAGACGAAGCTGTCGGCGTTTTCGGCACCCGCAATCAGGTGGCGGAACTCCGGGCAGATCATGGCGCTGCCCGCCCAGGCAGCATCGACATGCACATAAAGTCCGTGGCGTTTTGCAACTGCGCAAACTGCGGCCACATCATCGCACGCGCCGATGCTGGTGCCACCAACGCAAGTTACGATGCCTGCGGGGATGAGGCCGCCGGCCTTGTCGGCCACAATGGCAGCTTCCAGTTCGCCCACATCGATGCCGTGCAACGGACCTGACACCGGAAGTTTGACCAGATTGTCCTGGCCGATGCCTGCGATCCAGCACGCCTTGTCGATGGAAGAATGGCAGTGTTCTGAGCAATAGATGCGCACAGCCGGATGTGCGGCAAGGCCCTTGGCATTGCCCTGCCAGCCCAGCGCCTTTTCCCGCGCCGTCAAGATGGCCGCCAGCGTCGCCGAGGACGCGGAATCCTGGATGACACCCGCAAAGCCCTCGGGCAGCCCGATCATCTGGCGCAGCCAATCCATCACCCGCTGCTCAAGCTCGGTGGCGGCGGGCGAGGTTTGCCACAACATGCATTGCGCGCCGAGGGTGGCGGTGAGGTATTCGGCGAGCACGGATGGCGGCGAAGCATTGGCGGGAAAATAAGCGAAAAAGCGCGGATGCTGCCAGTGCGTCATGCCAGGCACGATCAGGTGTTCGAAGTCGGCAAAGATGGCGTCCATGGTTTCAGGCGCTTGCGGCGGGGATACAGGCAGAGCACGGAAAATGTCGCCGGGTTTGGTTGGCGCCCGCACCGGCCGCGCCCGCACCGTCGCCAGGAACTGGGCCGCCCAATCGGCCGTCTTGTGGGCCCAGATGCGGAACGTATCGAGGTTCATGCGATGACCGCGCCGGTTCGTGTCTGGCCGCGCCGGTCCTGCCATAGCCCGGCAAGGGCGCTAGCTGCCAGCCCCAGCAGCACAATAGCACCACCCAGAAGCGTCAACCGTCCAACTTGTTCGCCGATCACCAGAAACACCCAGATCGGCCCCAGCACCACTTCGGCCAGCGTCAGCAAAGGCAACTCGGCGGCCGGAATAACGCGCGATCCCAGCGTGTACAACGTCAGTCCGCCCGACAGCACGATGAAGCCGAGTCCGAAGGCGATACTGGCGTCGGGGGCCGAGATCATCAGGTTGTCGCCGTTGAGGACAACGACGGCGCCAGAGGCGATGCAGGTATAGAGCCCGCCAAAAAACGTTGCGGGTAGACTGTCACCGCTAGGCTCCCAGCGCAGGGCGATGGTGAAGCAGGCAAATCCCAGGGCCGACGTCAGCGCGGCTGCGTTGCCGTAAAGCTGGCCGAGCGAAATGCCCTCATAGACCATCAACCCGATGCCGAAAGCCGCAATGAGAATCGCCGCCCAGGTCGCGGGCCGGACGGGTTCGCCCAGGACCAACCGGCCTAGAATGGCGGCGTGGAGCGGTGTGGTCGCAAACAGGAACGACGCGTTGGCGATCGAGGTGTTCTTGAACCCGATGATGCTGCCCATGAAGGCTGCGACCAGCCCCAACCCGCCGAGGATTGAGGCCCAGCGGGCCCGGCCAAGCGCCCGCAACGGATGTCCGCCGCTGGTCCAGGCCAAGAGCAGGAACAGGCACGGCAGCACGCCAAGTGAGCGATAAAATAGGATCTGGAATGCCGAAGCGTTGCCGATCAACCGCACGCCAAGCCCCATGACAGACCAGATCACGCCCGCCGACAGCACCAACACAAGGCCGGTGGCGTAACTCATCGGTTTGGGCGTCGTCGGCATGGTGGCGGGCTCGCGATGTGTTTTTTCGAACATAGTCTAGGCAGCACCGCCCAGGTAGGCGTTCAAGGCGGCCCAGGCCCTCCAAATCTGCCATCTCGGACAGGAACGGCTGGCGGACGTCTCAACTGACGTGGGCAATGGCGGCTTGAGGAGTAGTTGGCAGAACCACTTGGATACCCCCGGCCGCAATTCCCTCCCCAGGGGAGAGGTTAATTTTCAGTTTACTGATTCGGGTGCATCCCAAGGGTCCGGAACTCTTCCTCCGGCCACAAAAGCAGACATTGACAGCGAGCATCCTGTACCATGGCGACTGCAAACCAAGCCGATGGGGTCTCCTACGGCAGCGAAAGCCCCCTTGTTCGAAAGACCATCGCCAGCTGCCGGGAGGGGCTGATCCTCGTCGCCCTCTTCAGCGTCATCGTCAACGTGCTGATGCTGACAACATCGGTCTACCTGATGCAGATCTCGGATCGCGTCATGGTCAGTCGCAGCACCGATACCTTGGTCCTGTTGACCATCGGATCCATCTTTGCCCTCGTTATCCTGACCGGCTTTGACTACCTGCGCAAAATTATTCTAACCAAGCTCGGCGTGAAATTGGAAGCCATGCTCGGCGGCCCGTTATTAGCGGCCTCCATTGAAAAATCCATCGGTGGCATGAGCACCGATGCGCAAGGCCTGCGCGATCTCTCGACCCTGCGTGGCTTCATGAACGGCGGCGTGATGCCGACGCTCTTTGACGTGCCCACTGTCCCTTTTTATCTGTTCGTGGTGTTCATGATCCATTGGCAGCTCGGCATGATCACGCTGGCGGGCATCGTCACCCTGGCGTTCTTTGCGCGGCTCAACCAGGTCATCACCAAGAAGCCGCTAGAAGAGTCCAGCAAGGCTGCCAACTTCGCCCTGGCCCGCGCTTCGGCGCAGGTGCGCAACTCTGATGCCGTCCGCTCCATGGGCATGATCGGCGAATGCGTAGCGGTGTGGGGCGGGTACAACGCAGCCTCTTTGAACGTGCAGCTGCAAGCCAGCAATGCCAATGCAGTGGTGGCTTCGCTCTCTAAGCTGTCGCGCCTGATCCTGCAGATCGCGATCCTGGGTTGGGGCAGCTATCTTGCCCTCAATGGCGAGATCACGTCTGGCATGAGCATCGCCTGCTCGATCATCGGCGCGCGCGCGCTGGCGCCTGTTGAGGCGGCAATCGAGAGCTGGAAGAGCGTTGTGCAGGCTTTGGAGTCCTACAACCGCGTCAACCGCCTGATGTCGGCCAGCCAACTCGCCTCGCCCCGGACGCGGCTACCCGATCCCATCGGTGAAGTCCTGGTCGAAAAGCTCGTCTATGCCGTGCCTGGCGGCCGCGAGCCCATCATCAAGCAGATCTCCTTCGGCATTTTCCCGGGTTCGTCCGTTGCCCTGATCGGGTCAACTGGCGCAGGCAAATCGACGCTCGGCCGCCTACTCATTGGCGCGCTGCCGGCCGTGTCGGGCAATGTGCGCCTCGACGGTTCGGACCTGCGCAACTGGGACCCAACGCAGCTGGGCCGCAATGTCGGCTACCTGCCCCAGGACGTAGAACTGTTCCCCGGCACCATCGCCGAAAACATCGCCCGCTTGCGCAGTGACGCCAGGGCCGAAGACGTGGTCGCGGCCGCCAAGTTCGCAGGCGTGCACGATCTGATCGTGCGGCTCCCCGGCGGCTACGAAACCGTGGTGCACGAGCGTGGCGCGCCGTTGTCTGGTGGTCAGCGCCAGCGGGTCGCGCTCGCCCGCGCCTTCTTCGGGATGCCGAAACTGGTCGTTCTCGACGAACCCGATGCCGCCCTCGACAGTGAAGGCGAGCAAGCCCTGATGCGTGCCTTGCAGAACGCCAAGCACGCTGGCATGACCGTCATCGTCACCACGCAGCGCCGCAACATTCTGGCCGTCATCGAGCGCGTCCTGGTTCTCAAGGACGGCATGATCGAACTCTACGGCCCGCGTGACGCTGTTCTTGCCCGCATGGGTCTTGGCCCCAATGGCCAGCCTGCCGCTGCCCCTGAAACACCCAGCATTGCAACCGAGGAGGCCGGCCAGCAGCCGGTGCGTATTCATGCCAACAAAGTTTGATGACTGGCGCCAGAGCCTTGGCGCTGCTCTCGATCAGGCCTCTCCCGTGGGCGCCAAGCTGGTGAACTCGCTGGGCTCTCTGGTGTTGGGATCATCCGCCGCCGTCCCCGCTTTGGCCAGCGCCGCCGGTACGCCTGCCTCCGACATCTCGGCTCAGCTCTACGGCTGGACCAGTTCGCTCGACCAGAGTATCGCCAAACCGGCGCGCATCGGCATCGCCATGCTGGTGTTTTTTGTCGGCGGCATGGGGCTTTGGGCGACAACGGCACCGCTCGCGAGCGCGGTTGTGGCACGCGGCAGCTTTGTTGCTACTGGTCAGAACAAGATCGTGCAGCATCTTGAAGGCGGCCTCATTCGCAAGATCCTCGTCAACGAGGGTGACAAGGTCGAAGCCGGGCAAGCGCTCGTTGAGATGGATGACACCACCTCGCGTGCAGACGAACAGCGCCTGTCGATCAAGCGGGCAACCCTGCTTGCGGCCAAGGCACGCCTTGATGCCGAACGTGAGGGCATGGACGAAATCACCTTTCCAGCTGAGATGCAGCAGCTCGGCGGCGATCCGGAAGTCGCCAAGAGTGTGCACGCGCAGCAATCACTGTTTGCGTCGCGGCGCGAAGAGTTCAACGCCCAACGCGAGATCAACGAGCGCCAGATTGCGGCCATCGGCCAGGAGATCGAGGGACTGAACGCCCAGAAGGCCTCGACGGAAACGCAGCTCTCCTTGATGACGCGCGAGACCGACAACGCCGAAAGGCTGCTGACCAAAGGTCTAACCGAACTGTCGCGCGTGCTGGAGCTGCGCCGGACCAAAGCCAAGCTGGAAGGCGATGCCGGCCAGTTCGTGTCTGAGGTGGGCAAGGCTGAGCAGCGCATCCTGCAAACCAAGAATGAGCTTGTGCATCAACGCTCCAAGATCATGCTGGAGGGGGCTGATCTCTATCGCGAGACCACGGCGGAGCTGTCCGATACTGAACAGCGGCTGTCGGCGGCGCGTGGCGTGCTCGGCCGGCACATCATCCGGGCACCCTCCAACGGCGTCATTGTCAAGATGAACTACCATACGGCGGGCGGCGTCATTCAGCCGAGCCAAACCGTGCTGGAAATTCTGCCGACGGACGAAAAGTTGATCGTGGAAGCCATGGTGCGTCCCGACGAAATCGACTTCGTGCACGCCGGCCAGCAGGCCGAAGTGCGGCTGACGGCGCTCAACCAGCGCACGACGCCGCTGGTGCTCGGCAACGTCGTTTACGTCTCGGCCGATAAGATCCAGAACCCGAACGCGCGCGCGCCGGGCCAGGACTTCTTCTACATCGCCCGCGTTGAACTCGACGAAGCCTCGGTGAAGGAGCGCATCGGCAAACTAAAACTCTCGCCCGGTATGCCCGCCGAGGTCTACATGAAGACGGGTGAACGGACGATGTGGCAGTATCTGGTGAAGCCCATCGTCGAAGTGATGTATCACGGCGCAAGAGAGCAGTAGGCAAGCGTCCACCTTGACGTCACGTCCGGGCTTGACCCGGCCATCAAGGGCAACACACTCGATAGTCCGTCGGCGAAGAGCCTTGATCGCCAGTCTTGGCTATGACGGATGGATCGGTTGCAAGTGTTTTCCAAAGGCTGACACCCTCGCCGGGCTCGGCTGGGCACGCCCTTATGGCCATATTGGTGGAACAGGTTCATTGGCTGAGTCGCCAAACTAGCCTATCATCATGGCAGCCCCAGCCTTCGCTTGGGGTAAACTCCGGGAGCGGGCTTCGGCACCATGAAAATTGCGATCACAGGCGGCGGTGGCATGATTGGCCGCAAACTGGCTGAGCGGCTGGCCAAGGATGGCGCGCTGGGCGGGCGTAAGATCACGGGCATAACGCTCTATGATGTGGTGCCGCCTGTCGCGCCTGCTGGCGCCAAGTTTCCAGTCCAGCTTTTGACTGGCGACATGCCTGCGCCTGGCGAAACCGATAAGCTCGTTGCTGATCATCCTGACGTGATCTTTCATCTCGCCGCCATCGTCTCGGGCGAGGCGGAACTGGAGTTCGACAAAGGCTATCGCATCAATTTCGAGGGTACGCACCGGCTCTTGGAGAGCATCCGCCACGCCTACACCAGCGCCGCGCAAAAGCCCCGCCTCGTGTTCACGTCCTCGATTGCCGTGTTCGGCGCGCCATTCCCAGACAAAATCCCCGACGAGTTCCAGCACACGCCGTTGACCAGCTATGGTACGCAGAAAGCGATCTGCGAGCTGCTGCTGTCCGACTACACGCGCAAAGGCTTCGTCGACGGGATCGGCATCCGCTTGCCAACCATCTGTGTGCGCCCCGGAAAGCCGAACAAGGCCGCCTCGGGCTTCTTCTCCAACATTTGCCGCGAGCCGCTGGCGGGCCACGAGGCGGTGCTGCCCGTTGGCGAAGATGTCCGGCACTGGCACGCCAGCCCGCGCGCCGCTATCGGCTTTTTGCTGCACGCCGCGACCATTGATGGCGAGACCGTTGGCCCGCGCCGGAATTTGTCATTGCCGGGCCTCTCCGTCACTGTCGGCGAGCAGATCGCCGCGTTGCGCCGCGTGGCTGGCGAGGCGGTCGTCAAACGCATCCGCCGCGAGCCCGATCCGTTCATCCAGAAGATCGTCTCCGGCTGGGCGCGCGATTTCGATCCCAAGCGCGCGCTGGCCCTGGGCTTCAAAGCCGACGCCAGCTTCGACGATATTATCCATGCCCATATCGAGGACGAACTTGGAGGCAAAGTGGTGGCCTGACACTCACCTTCGTCATGACCGGGCTTGACTCGGCCATCCAAGATTACATCGTACAATCTGTGAGCTGTGGACTCTGGATGGGCGAGTCAAGCCCGGTCATGACGAAGTTGGAGAGAGTTTCAATATTTGGGTTTCATGCCAGATCAAGAACAGGAAAATGCAATGACCGGAGAGATCGGCGTCGGCCTTATCGGCACAGGCTTCATGGGGCGCAGCCACGCCTTTGCCTATAACAGCGTCAAGGCCATCTTCGGCGACGTGCTGGCGCCCAAGCGGCTGGTGTTGTGTGACCTCGATGAGGCCGTGGCCAAACAGAAGGCCACCGAGTTCGGCTTTGAGCGTTCGACCACCCATTGGCGCGAAGTGATCGCGGACCCGGCGGTGGAACTGGTTTCCATCACCACCTGGAACGGCACCCACAAGCAGATCGCCATCGCGGCGCTGGAAGCGGGCAAGCACGTCTATTGCGAAAAGCCAATGGCGCTTAGCCTGAAGCACGCTGAAGAGATGGCCGCCGCCGCCCGCAAGGCCAAAGGCTGCGTGACCATGATGGGCTACAACTACATCAAGAACCCAGCCGTGCAGAGCATGAAGCGGTTGGTGGCCTCAGGGCTGATCGGCGATGTCATCGACTTTCGTGGCACGGTCGATGAGGACTACATGGCGGACCCGATGCTGCCCTGGAGCTGGCGGCTGAAGGCAGCTGATGCTGGGCTGGGCACGCTCGGTGATATCACCTGCCACCTCATTTCGCTGGCGCTCGATGTCGTCGGCCCCATCGCCAAGCTGACGGCACTTTTGGATACGGTTCATAAGCAGCGTCCACTGGCGGATAAACCAGGCGAGGATGCAGCGGTTGAAAACGATGACGTCGCGCACGCGCTGGTACGCTTCAAGAACGGTGCGCGCGGCACCATTGCGTCGAGCCGCGTCGCGCATGGCCGCAAGAACGTGCTGCGCATCGAGGTGCATGGCACCAAGGGGATGCTGGTGTTCGACCAAGAGCGCATGAACGAGTTGCAGCTCTATACTGCCGACGGCCCCAAGGAGACACGCGGCTTCCGCACGATTTTGACCGGCCCCCAGCACCCACCCTATGACCGCTTCGTGCCCGCGCCCGGCCACCAACTCGGCTTCAACGACATGAAGGCGATTGAGCTGGCGCATCTGCTGCGCGCCATCAAGGGCGAGGTGAAGCCGCATATGTCGTTCGAAGACGGGCTGAAGATCGAGTACGTTATCGACGCCATTGTACGGTCGAGCAAGGATGGGGTTTGGGTGGCGGTGGCTTAACCGCCGCCACGCTGTCAATTTGGGCACAAGGCCCAGGAAGACAATTGAGGATATGCGAACGCTTGACACTTCTCCCCCCTGCCGCGATTGTCGCAGGCTATTGCGCGGATCTGGAGGCTGCTTAGGACCGGCGAAGAAGAAGAGCTGGCATTGTGATACCTTCAGCGGATCGCCGCAAAAATTGACTACGTCATAGTTGAAGTCCGCGATCTGAACTGTCGGATAGATGACGCTTTGCATCGGACAGCCGAAATCAATCATTTGTTCGGCAGCCCAGACCCCCCAGCGCCTCAACCTCGTGGACGCCTGACTTTGCGCACTTACCTCGATTTCGAAAAACCCGTCGCTGAGCTGGAGAGCAAAGTCTCCGAATTGCGCTCGCTCAGTCAAGCCCAGACCAGCGCCCCGATCCGGGACGAGATCGGCAAGCTGGAGCAGAAGGCGCGGACCGCCTTGACCGATATGTACGCCAAGCTCACGCCCTGGCAGAAGACCGAAGTCGCCCGCCACCCTGACCGGCCGCATTTGCGAGATTATATGGAGGTGCTCGCCACCGATTTCACTGCGCTGTCCGGCGACCGTCATTTTGCTGAAGACACGGCCATTGTCGGCGGGCCAGCGTGGTTTAGAGGTAAACCCGTATTATTCATGGGCCAAGAGAAGGGCAGCGATACCGAAAGCCGCGTCAAGCACAATTTCGGCATGGCCAAGCCCGAGGGCTATCGCAAGGCTATCCGGCTGTTCGAGCTGGCCGACAAGTTCTCGCTGCCGGTGATCACGCTGGTTGACACACCCGGCGCCTATCCCGGCATCGAAGCCGAGGAGCGCGGACAGGCCGAAGCCATCGCCCGCTCGACCGATGCCTGCCTCGGGCTCGGCGTTCCGCTGATCGCGGTCGTTATCGGCGAAGGCGGATCGGGCGGTGCCATCGCTATCGCCACCGCCAACAAGGTGCTGATGCTGGAACATTCGATCTATTCAGTTGCCTCGCCTGAAGCTGCCGCGTCAATCCTTTGGCGCGACAGTGCCAAACGCATTGAAGCGGCAACCAACATGAAGATCACGGCGCAGGATCTGGAACGCTTGAAGATCATCGATGGCATTATCCCGGAGCCTCTTGGCGGCGCGCATCGCGACAAGGCGGCGATCATAGCGCGCACCGGCGACCGTATCGAAGCGCTGCTGGCCGAGTTCGAAGGCATGAGTGCCGATCAAATCCGCCAGCACCGGCATGACAAGTTCATGCAGATCGGCCGCTCGCTGTAGCGGGGTTGCGAGCAAACCGGCTCAACCGCTTGGCAGCCTTGCCACAGTTCATAAATAATCCCAAAATTGCCAACAATCCTGCGTGTTGTCCCATTGGCTGCGGGCTCCAACTCCGATAGGCTGTAAATATTCTCACAGCGTGGGGTCTGCGGCGATGACGGTCAAGGTGCGTGTTCTGATGGTTGGCTTTGTGGTGCTCGCGAGCACCGTCGGGGCCTATGCGGCCGAGCCTGCGGCGCCGTCGCGGCTGATCACGCAGGCCGACATGATCGGAATTTCTGTCAAGAAGACGCTGATTGCATCGGCAGCTACTGGCAATGGACCGTTCGACATTACGACGGCTGAGGCCGTTGAGATGTATTACGATCAACACAGCAATCTGCCGTTGTGGGTGGACGCGAACGGCTACAACGCCAAAGCCAAACAGGTGATCGCGACGTTGAAGCTGGCGTCGGATTGGGGCCTGTCCCCGGCGGACTATGCGGTGCCGGAGACATCAGTCACGCTAACCGACGCTAAACTGGCCGAAGCTGAGCTGGCACTGACGCGCGCAACAGTCCGCTACGCCCACGACGCCCATGTCGGCCGCTTTGATCCCGCCCGTATCAGCGAACTGATCGATTTGATGTCGACGCCGCCGAATGCGACGGCCGTGCTGAACGGCGTGCAGAGTGCTGTCGATCCCGCGCCGTTCCTGGCCGCGTTCAATCCGCAGCACAGCGAATTCGAAATGCTGCGTCAGAAGTATCTGGCTCTGCGCGGCGACACTGTCAGCGTCGTAACGGTTCGCATTCCCGACGGTCCGCGGCTTAAGCCGGGCGAGACCAACGCCGACATTCCGCTGATCCGCCAGCGGCTGCGCGTGTTCGCGCCCGCCAATGGCGATCTGCAGATGTATGATGATGTGCTGGCTGCCGCGGTGAAGGAATTCCAGGCCACCCGCGGCTATAAGGCCGATGGCGTCGTCACGCCGTCAATGCGCCGGCTGCTGAACCAGCAGATCCAGGCGCAGCCCGCCAAAAATACCCAGATCGAGCGCATTCTGGCCAATATGGAGCGTTGGCGCTGGTTGCCCGAAGACTTGGGCAAATCCTATGTGTTTGACAATATTCCAGAGTTCCTGACCCGAGTTGTGCGTGACGGGCGCGTCATCCATACCGCCCGGATTGTCGTGGGCAAGGTCGATACGCCGACGCCGGTGTTCTCCAAGTCGATGCGCTACATCGAGTTCCATCCGTTCTGGAAGGTGCCCGATTCGATCAAGGTCAAGGAGTTGTTGCCTTCGATCGCCCGTGGCGGCAGCGGGGCGCTTGCTCGGCGCGGCCTCAGGATGTCCTACAATGGCAAGGAAGTGAACCCGGCCAGCGTGAACTTCGGGACCACCGATATTCGGGCCTATGAAATTTTCCAACCGCCCGGCGGAGGCAATGCGCTCGGCGACGTCAAGTTCATGTTCCCGAACAAATTCAGCGTCTACATGCATGACACGCCGTCCAAGGACCTGTTCGCGGACAACGTGCGTGCCTTCAGCCACGGCTGTATGCGCGTCCAGGATCCGCATAAGCTGGCCGAAGTGATCATGGGTGAAGCCAACGGCTGGTCGCCCGAGCAAACCAAATCGCAATTTGCCGATCAGAACAATGCGCAGGTGCAGCTGGATCGTCCACTGCCCGTGCATGTGACTTATTTCACGGTGCGCGCGACAGCTGATGGGCAGCTGCAATACATCGATGACATCTACGGCCACGACCGCCGCACGACGAATGCCATGGCTGGCCGGTGGAACCAGGTGAATAAGCAGCTGGCGCCGAAAGTAACCGACGAGCCGACGGTGCTTGCGGATTACTCGTACGGGTCGAACGGCAAGTCCTCAACGAAGTTGTTTGGCAGCAGCGGCAGCGGCAACTTCGCCGATATATTCAACCTGTCAGGTAACGGCGATGGCACGCAGACCAGGAAGGGCCGCCGCCACAGAGTCCGCGTTTATGGCGGCTCCGGTAGCAGCGGCTATGTTGGCAACACCATCAACAACAACCCGTTTGGCGGCCTGCTCGGTGGCGTCCTGAACTTTACCTCGCGGCCCTAGTACCCACTATGAGAAGTAGATAGCACGTATGACGCTCAAGGACGCTCGCCGGGCAGGAACGACGCGACGAGCATAGTGAACTATGGTCGAGCGCCGTCACGCACCCGGCGAGCTTCCTTGTTCGCCAGCTGGGTCGCGCCCCACGGCCGCCCGGTGCGTTGCGCGCCTCGACCGTAGCGAAAGCCAAACGGGTTTGCCCGCACGCCAGGGCGCAAAGTCAATGGCCTGAACAGCGATCCATCGGAGGAAATCTCCGGTGGCTTTGTCTTTGGCTCCTCATCAGTGTCCGCCATGTCCGCCATAGTCATACTTGCGCGCTGGCCGCGATCAGGCCTATAGTTTTTCCACTCTAACGGGGTGCCTCCAAGGCGGGGCTGAGAGACCAACCTAGGTCAACCCGACGAACCTGATCCGGATCATGCCGGCGGAGGGATTTGGAGGTGCGGCCGAAAGGGCGACGATCCGGGTTCCCAATGCCATTTGGAGAGCCCTCATGCGATTGTCTGTTTCGCGAATTGCCTGCGCTGTTTCTCTCGCTGTTGCGATGTTCGCCGCCTCGCCAGCGAGTGCCGCCGAAACCCTCACCGTCTACACCTATGAAGGCTTTCCGGCCGACTATGGCCCTGGCCCCGCCATCAAGACGGCCTTTGAAAAGGACTGCGCCTGCACGCTTGACTGGGTGACCGCCGGCGATGGCGTCAGCCTGCTCAACCGGTTGAAACTCGAAGGCGCCAACTCGCGCGCTGACGTGGTGCTTGGCCTCGACACCAGCCTCACCGCTGAAGCCCGCGCCACCGGACTGTTCGAACCGCACGCCGTCACGCCCACTGGCCTCGCCTTGCCCACGCCGTGGACGGACGACCAGTTCCTGCCCTTCGACTTCGCCCACTTTGCCGTCATCTACGACCGTAACAAGGTAAAGTCCCCGCCGAAAAGCCTCGCTGAGCTGGTCGATGGCCCTGCCGTCGAGAAGATCGTTCTGGAAGACCCGCGCACGTCCACGCCAGGCCTCGGCTTCCTCCTCTGGATGAAATCGGTCTACGGCGACAAGGCGCCCGCCGCCTGGACAAAACTGAAGTCCCGTGTGCTGACCGTTGCGCCTGGCTGGACGGAAGCCTACGGCCTTTTCACCAAGGGCGAGGCGCCGATGGTGCTGAGCTACACGACGTCCCCCGCCTATCATGTCATCTCGGAAAAGGTGGACAAGTATCAGGCCGCCAGTTTCAGCGAGGGGCACTATTTGCAGATCGAGGTTGCTGGCCTTGTAAAGTCATCAGCACACAAGGAGTTAGCAAAGAGGTTCCTCGCCTTCATGCTGACGCCGAAATTCCAGGACGCCATCCCGACCGGCAACTGGATGTTCCCGGCGGCCGCGACGTCGACCGCGCTTCCCGAGGCGTTCAACGCGCTGGTGAAACCGGCCAAGACCTTTCTGTATACGCCAGAAGAGGTTGCAGCCAAGCGCAAGGCCTGGATCGATGAATGGCTGGCCGCGATGGGGCAATAAAATGTCCAGGGAAAGAGTGGACCGCCATGCCATGCGCGTTAGCTCCGGTCCGGCATTTTGGGTCGCCGTTGCCGTTGCTGTGCTCGTCGCGGGTGCGATGCTGTCGCTCGGGGCCAGTGCAGCGACCGGCGCATCGCCCTGGGCGGCCCTCGGCGAGCCCTACATCTGGTACGCGCTGCGCTTTACGCTGTGGCAGGCGGGTTTGTCGACGCTGCTCAGTGTGGGTCTGGCCATTCCGGTGGCGCGAGGGCTGGCCCGCCGGATGGATTTCCTCGGCCGCGGCCTGATCATCGGCTTGTTCCGCATCCCCCTTGCCCTTCCCGCCCTGGTGGCCGTGTTCGGCATTGTTGCCGTGTTCGGCCATACGGGACTTTTGACACGTGGATTGATGCGTCTCGGCATACCGAGCGAGCTGCCACTTTACGGCCTCACCGGCATTCTGATCGCTCATGTCTTTTTCAACCTGCCATTTGCCGTGCTGCTCTTGCTGGCGCGGCTGGAGGCGATCCCTGCTGAAAGCTGGCGGCTGGCGGCGCAGCTCGGGCTTGGCGCGGGCTCTGTGTTTCGCTTCATCGAATGGCCCGCGCTCAAAGTCGCGCTGCCGGGCGTCGCGGCCATCATTTTCCTCATCTGCGTCACCAGCTTCACGATCGTGCTGACACTGGGCGGCGGACCCGGCGCCACTACGCTCGAAGTCGCCATCTACCAGGCCCTGCGCTTCGATTTCGATCCGCCGCGCGCAGTGCTGCTGGCCCTGCTGCAAATGCTGCTATGCGGAGCGATCATCATGCTGACGCGCGGAGCTGGGGGCTCTGCACTGCCGGTGCCGGGCGCCGGACGTAGCAACAGGCGGCTGGAGACCGGCAGTTTACAGAGCAAATGCGTGGATGCAGCTCTCATTGCCACGGCCGTGCTCTTCATTGGGGTGCCAATGCTATCGGTGATCCTCTCCGGCCTCACTGCGTCTTTGGCATCGTTGCTCACTGAGAGCATTGTCTGGCGCGCCATCGCTACCAGTCTCGCCATTGCCGCCTGCGCTGCCTCATTGGCGGTGGGCGCGGCGTGGGCGCTCGTGACGGCTGGCCGAATGGAGGGAGCGTCAGGCGCGCGCGCGCTGACCAGCGGCGGTGCGCTGCTGCTGGTGGTGCCGCCCTTTGTTATCGGCGCGGGATGGTTCCTGGCCCTCAACCGTTTTGGCCTCGCCTTTGCGCTCGCCCCGCTCGTGCTGGTACTGATCAATGCGCTGATGACACTGCCCTATGCGATCCGTATTCTGGCCGCAGCCGATGCCGCGTCAACGCGCGACCACCACCGGCTTTGCGCCAATCTCGGCCTCGACGGATGGACTCGCTTCCGGCTGATCGACTGGCCGCTGCTCGCCCCGGCCATCGCCTTTGCCGCTGCTCTGTGTGCCGCTTTGTCGCTCGGCGACCTCGGCATCGCGGCCTTGTTCGGCAGCGAGCGCCTGGTGACCCTGCCGCTGCTGCTGCATCAGCGGATGGGCAGCTATCGCAGCGCCGACGCGGCTGGGCTGGCGCTGCTGCTGGCGATGCTCTGCCTGCTGCTGTTCATAGCGGCAGACCGGATGGCCGAGAGGGCGCGCACATGAGCGGAGCGGCGCTGGACCTCAAAGGCGTCACCTTTCACTACCGCGAGGGCGCCTCGGAACTCGCCATGCGGTTCGATCTCGCCGTTCCCGCAAGCACCATCACCGCCATTATTGGCCCCAGCGGCGCTGGCAAATCAACGCTGCTGTCGCTGATCGCCGGGTTCGATCTGCCGGGCGCCGGGACAATCTCCATCGGCGGCGTGGATGTGACGGCTGATCCGCCCGCCCGGCGCCCCGTCAGTATGCTGTTCCAGGACCACAATCTGTTCGCCCATCTCGATGTCTGGACCAATGTCGCGCTCGGGCTGTCGCCCCGCCTGGCGTTGACTGCTGAACAAAGCCGGCAGGTGACCGCAGCGCTGCAACGGGTGAGGCTCGCCGGTTTCGAGCGCCGGTTGCCAGCGCAAGTGTCTGGCGGCGAACGGAGCCGGGTGGCCCTCGCTCGCGTGCTGGTGCGCGACCGGCCAGTGCTGCTGCTTGATGAACCCTTTGCAGCCTTGGGTCCGGCGTTGCGCAAAGGAATGCTCGGTCTACTGAAGGATCTTGCCCGCGAGACGGGCGTTACCATGCTGATGGTCACCCATCAGCCCGAAGATGCGCGTTTTCTCGCAGACCTCACGGCTTTCGTCGATGCCGGCCAAGTGCTGGCACTGCGCCCTACCGCTGAACTGTTCGCCTCGCACGATATTCCAACGCTGACAGAGTATCTGGGGTAAGTCTCAGCCCCGCCACCCGCACTCTGAGGAGGCACATCTTCTGGGCCGTCTCGACGGATGCTGGGTCAGCATCGGCGCACGCGCTGGCCGCATCTGGCACGCCGCAGGGAAGTCGCCGGGCGCAAAAAAAAGGAGAAAGCGCAGCCATGCCCGGCTGCGCCTCTCCTTGTCACCCCATGACGGTGCGAGGTGCCGCTACTCGCTCAACCGCAGCTGCGTGAGCTTGGTTGCGATGTCCTTGAAGGCAGCTGACAATTCAGCTTTGCTTTCGGCGTGGTAATAGTCCGGCTTGCCCGAATGTGGATCGACAGTCGCGCAAGCCTTCAATGTCGCTTCAGCTGCAACCGGCGCCGTGAAGCCGATAGTGTACACGTGAACGCCCTGTGCCTTGGCATTTTTGCACAGATCGATCGCTTGTTGCGCCGCTGAGGGGGCGTTGTAATAGGCCGTGTTATAGATGCCGTCGGTCATGACCACGATCGCTTTCACGAGATCTTTGGTGCCATAGGGCCTAGGGGCAATCGGCCAGACTGTGCCCCAATTTGGCGAGACGAGATACCAGCCCCAAGCTGTTCCAAGGTGTCCTGAAGTCCAGAAGTCAGCCTGGAAACTGTTGACGGCATTTTTCAAGCTGGCTTTGTCGCTGGTCAACGGAACTATCGCGTTCGATGGGCAGAAGTATCCATTGTTGGCATCATTGGAGTCACCGAAGCCTTCGGTGGGATCAATATCGGCTGAATAGTAGCGGGGTCCATTCGGCCCAGCCGATACGGTTGCATAGTGAAAGTACTGGTTTGGAGCCGGGTCGGCGTCCGTCAAAGCCTCGGCCCCAGTCCGCTCGATAACGCAATTGTCGGTACTATTGTTATTGGTCGCAACGCCGGCATAAGCACCGGCATTGACTGAGGCAGAAAACGGAGCAAGGCCAATCTTGACATCCCCAAGGCTGCCACTGTCTGGCAGTAGCTGGTCAAACAGTTCGTTGGCGGCAACCTTCAACTCATCGATCTTGCGGTCGCCGGTGCCGCTGCCGCTCGGGTTCTTCATGGAGCCTGTCGTATCGAGAACCAGCCCCAGCTCAATATCGTTAATCTGGAAACTGGCCTGCGAGCTCGACGTGAAGTCGATCGACGTCCTGTTGACGACCCAGAAAAACGTTGTCGGCAAGTGGGTTACGACCGAGACCGTGACCACCTTGGCGGCGCGATCCACATTGAGCGTGAAACCGTCATGCGTCTCGTTCACCGAGGCATTTAGCTCCGAGTTCTGACGAAAGAACTGTTGGGCGATAGCGGCCAGCTCGCCATCGGGCGGATTGGTGCGCATCAGTGTAGTGGCGGCGGCGATAGCGGCAGAATCGAGCGCGGCGGCGGCCTTGTTCTTGGCCAGTACCGCGCGGCTTCCATCAACGGCAATACCAAGCAGCACGCAGAAGAAGAGTAATCCGAGCGTGAAAATGATGGCAATTGCGCCATTTTGGTCCTTGCGGAACCGGTCTTGTAACAGTTTGATACGTGACATTGTGCGCTCCCTTGGGGCATCAATTGGAGATGCTTGGGGAGCTGCAAGGACGGTGCTTGAGGTGTCCCCAATCCGGCCGCATCGGTTGGGCTGGTGAACAAACCGTTAACAGGCAGCGCCCCGGCGTCGTCACCCGCAGGCGCTGGTCCGCGCCCCTTTGGAAAGAGGATGCCATGTCCCAATCCCCGCTGGCCGGGCTCAAGGTGCTGGAGCTGGCCCGTATTCTGGCGGGGCCCTGGGCAGGGCAGACGCTGGCCGATCTTGGCGCGTCCGTGATCAAGGTCGAGAGGACAGGGGCAGGTGATGATACCCGCGCCTGGGGGCCGCCGTTTGTGGCGGCGGCTGAGGGTGAAAAGGCGGACTCGGCGTACTATCACTCCTGCAATCGCGGCAAGCGCTCGATCGCTGTCGATTTCGAGACGGTCGAGGGGCAGGAGATCATCCGTAAGCTGGCGGTTGAAGCCGATGTGCTGATCGAGAACTTCAAGGCCGGCGGCCTTGCCAAATATGGTCTCGACTATGCGCGCCTTTCCGCGCTCAACCCGCGCCTCATCTATTGCTCGATCACCGGTTTCGGCCAGACCGGCCCCTATGCGCACCGGGCGGGCTACGATTTCATGATCCAGGGCATGGGCGGCATGATGGACCTGACGGGTGCGGAGGGTGGTGAGCCGATGAAGATCGGCGTGGCCATCGCCGATATCGCGACAGGGCTCTACGCGGTCATCGGCATCCAGGCCGCGCTGGCGGCGAGGGAACGCACCGGACGAGGCCAGCATGTAGATATGGCGCTCCTGGATACGCAGGTCGGGTTGCTCGCCAATCAGGGGACGAATTATCTGGTGTCAGGTGTGGCGCCCAAGCGGATGGGTAACGCACACCCGAACATTGTGCCCTATCAGGCCGTGCCCACATCCGACAGCCACATCATTATTGCGACGGGCAATGACCGGCAGTATGCCGATGTCTGCAAGGTGCTCGGGGTGCCGGAGTTGGCGGAAGATCCGCGCTTCAAGACCAATGCGGACCGGGTCAGGAACCGCGCCGTGCTGATGCCGCTGCTGTTCGCCCAATCCGTAACGATGACCAAATCGCAACTGCTGCTGGCGCTGGAGCTGGCGAATGTGCCGGCGGGACCGATCAATTCGCTACCAGAAGTGTTCGCCGACGCGCAGGTGGTGGCGCGTGGAATGCGGATGGATCTGCCCTCCGGCGATGTGGCTGGGGGGACGGTGCCGTCAGTGCGCTCGCCTATTGTGTTGTCAGAAACGGCGTTGACATACGAACACGCCGCCCCTCGCCATGGCGAGCACACGCGCGAGGTGCTGACCGAACTCGGATACACAGAAGCGGATCTGCGGCGGCTGAACGGTGCAAAGACAATTGAATTGCCAATGTATAAGGACGCAATTTCATGATCCCACGCTATTCCCGCCCCGAGATGGTGGCGATCTGGGAGCCAGCCACGCGCTTTGGCATATGGTTCGAAATTGAGGCGCACGCAGCCTCTGCCATGGCCGGGCTCGGCGTGGTGCCGCAAGCGGCTGCCGATGCGATCTGGACCAAGGGCGAGGGGTACGCGTGGGACATTGCGAGGATCGACGCCATAGAGCGCGAGACCCGGCACGATGTGATCGCGTTCCTGACCCATGTCAGCGAAGTGGTGGGACCGGAGGCGCGGTTCCTGCATCTGGGTCTAACGTCGTCGGATGTTCTCGATACGTGTCTTGCAGTACAACTGTGCCGGGCGTCTGATATTCTCTTAACGGATTTGGATCGGTTGCTGGCCGCGTTGAAGCGGCGGGCACTGGAGCACAAGTTGACCGTCTGCATCGGCCGCAGCCACGGCATCCATGCCGAGCCTGTAACGTTCGGGTTAAAGCTGGCCGGGGCGTTTGCGGAGTTTGCGCGGGCACGGCTACGGCTGGTAGCGGCGCGCGCCGATATTGCAACGTGTGCGTTATCCGGCGCCGTGGGCACGTTCGCTCAGATCGACCCGCGCGTGGAGGAATATGTGGCGGGCAAGTTGGGTCTGACGCCGGAGCCGGTGTCGACGCAGGTGATCCCTCGCGACCGGCACGCGCAGTTCTTTGCGACGTTGGCGGTGATCGCGTCGTCGGTTGAGCGGCTGGCGACCGAGATCCGGCATCTCCAGCGTACCGAAGTGCTGGAAGCGGAGGAATTTTTCTCGAAGGGCCAGAAGGGGTCGTCGGCGATGCCGCACAAGCGCAACCCCGTGCTGACAGAGAATTTGACTGGCCTGGCTCGGCTCGTACGCGGCTATGCGGCGCCAGCCATGGAGAACGTGGCGCTGTGGCACGAGCGCGATATTTCCCATTCGTCCGTAGAGCGCATGATTGCGCCGGATGCGACCGTGACGCTGGATTTCGCGTTGGATCGCTTGGCGGGGGTGGTCGATAAATTAGTGGTGTACCCGGAGCGGATGCGCGCAAACTTGGACCGCCTAGGCGGCCTGGTGCATTCGCAGCGTGTGCTGTTGGCGCTGGTGGAGGCGGGTCTGTCGCGGGAAGAAGCGTATACGGTGGTTCAGCGTAACGCAATGCAGGTGTGGGACGCCTATCAGCAGGGTGCCGCGACGCCGGATTTCAAGGCTCTTCTGGCGGCGGATGGAGATGTGACGCGTGTGCTGAGTGCGGAGCAACTGGCGGGCCTGTTCGATCTGGGGTTCCACCTCCGGCACGTAGATACGATTTTTGCGCGGGTGTTTGGGTAATCGATATTGCCGCGCTCAACCTTTTATGATACATGAACCATAAATGGTGCAGCACGTCCATGTTCGGGCAAAGAGCGCCTCTTGTCTTCTATGCAAAGGCGGCCGGAAAAGAACCTGTGCGGGAATGGCTCAGGGGGCTTGATGAAGGCGATCGACAGGCTGTCGGCCAGGATCTCCAACGGCTCCAATGGCGTTGGCCGGTGGGAATGCCGCTTTTCCGGAACCTCGGCGATAGCCTTTGGGAAGTTCGAAGCACGTTGCCGAGCGGCCGGATTGCACGAGTGATTTTCTATGTGTTTCGGGGTGTGCTGGTCGCGTTGCACGGTTTCATCAAGAAGAGCCAGAAAACGCCAAAGTCAGATTTGGAATTAGCCCGAAAACGGAAAAAGGAATTGGAGTATCGTGAATAGAGCGAAAACCCAAGCAGATCATGGAATTCCCAAGCATCCCAATGTTGGTTCCACCCTCGACAGCTTCCTCGCAAAAGAGGGTGTGCTGGAGGAATTCCAGGCTGTCGCCATCAAGGAAGTGATCGCCTGGCAGATCGGGCAGGCGATGGCGGCAAAACAGCTCTCCAAGAACGCGATGGCCAAGCTGATGAACACCAGCCGCGCACAGCTCGACCGGCTGCTCGACCCGGCAGCGGGGAACGTGACGATCGAGACGCTGCAGCGCGCGGCGACCGTGCTGGGGCGGAAGGTTCGGGTGGAGCTGGCGTGACTGGGGAAACTCCAAACTCGTCATGGCAGCGCGGGCGTGTGGCAAGCGGTCTGCCTAGCCTGAATTCGCCGCCAGACTTAAGGCTTCGCACGCCTGCGGGAGCGGATACACCCATAAATTCTTTACTCTATTTCGAAAGGGCCGTCCATGCCCCGAGGAACACCTTGAAAATGTCAAGCAATGAAAGATCATCCAAGCGCATTGGAACCATCGGCTCAAAGGCCATGCGGGATCCCAAGTCGGTTTCGCTGAGAGAAATCAAATCCTTGGGTGCTTCTGCTGTGACGCAGCGCCCAGATCACCCAAAGGGTGGAAAAGTCAAAGGTAAGTAATTAAAAAGTAACGATTCGAGTGTTAATGGCAGGCAGATGCACCGCACTTGCTTACCATGATTGGCACGCGATACTCCCTAAAACCCCACCTTATCCCCGCCCTTCAACCCCAATATCTCCCGCGCCTCATCCGGCGTCGCCACGCCTAACCCCAGCCCCTCGATAATCCCTCGCACCTTCGCCACCTGCTCCGCATTCGACTTCGCCAGCCTCCCCGGCCCGAGCCACAGCGAATCCTCCAGGCCGACGCGCACGTTCCCACCCATCGCCGCCGAAATCGCCGCAATTGGCATCTGCTGCCGGCCTGCACCCAGCACGCTCCACCGGTACTCGTCCCCGAACAGACGATCCGCCGTCCGCTTCATCATCATCACGTCTTCGGCGTGGCTGCCGATGCCGCCTAGGATGCCGAACACCGACTGGATGAAGAATGGCGGCTTGACCACGCCGCGGTCAGCAAAATGGCGCAACGTGTACAGATGGCCGATGTCGTAGCACTCGATCTCGAAGCGGGTGCCGTTGGCCGCGCAGGTCGTCAGAATGTATTCAATGTCCGCAAACGTGTTGCGGAACGGGCGCTCGCGGGTGCCGTCCAGATAGGGCTTTTCCCAGTCGTGCTTGAAGTTCTTGAAGCGCTCCAACATTGGATACAGCCCGAAATTCATCGTGCCCATGTTGAGCGAAGCTACCTCCGGCTTGAAGGTCGCGGCGGGAGCCACGCGCTGCTCGATGGTCATGGTGGCCGCGCCGCCAGTGGTGATGTTCACGACGCATCCAGAGCGCTGTTTGATCACCTTGAGGAACGGCGCGAAGGCTTCGGGTGTCTGGTCCGGGCGGCCGTCGGCGGGATTGCGCGCGTGCAGGTGGACGATGGCCGCGCCCGCCTCGGCCGCACCGATGGCCGCGTCGGCGATCTCCTCAGCGGTCACCGGCAGATGCGGCGACATCGAGGGCGTGTGGATCGAGCCGGTCACCGCGCAGGTGATGATGACTTTGCGGCCAGAAGTGGCGCGGGGGCTTGCGGCCATGGCGGGGGCTCCGGGTGGGTTTGATGCACCACATTGCCCCGGAGGGAGCGGGCGAGCAAGTGGTGTGCCCCCCCGATGTAGGGCCGGCCGGAGGTCGCCTGCCGTGCAACGGCTTCAACGGCGCAGTAAGAAAAAAGGGCAGCACGCGGCCACTCTTTTGCGGTCTCAATTGCGATTGCGTTTGCAGCGACACGGGCGACCGCCGGTCGCCCCTACATCGCACCGCCGGTGCCTAATCGTGCTTGTGGCCCTTGTGGTCGTGCTCACCAGGCCCACGGCTGTGATCGCGGTCGTGAGAATGATCGGTGCTGTACCCGTGGTCAGGCCCCTTGGTGTGGGCTTTATCGTGATCGTGGGAGTGATCTTGCCCTTGGTGGTCATGCGCGTGATCATGGCCATGATGGCTGTGATCATGCTCATTATGATCATGGTCATGATCATGCCCGGCATAGTCATGCCCCGCACCGACATGCACGTGATCATCGTCTTCGTTCAGCCCCTTGAACAGTTCCTCGACCGTCATCGGCTTGTCGGTCAGATTCACCTGCTCCAGCATATGCGTGACCACCTTTTCCTCATAGATCGGCGCGCGGATGCTCAAGAGCTGCTGCGGGTTCTCGCGGAAGAACTTGTAGACATGCTGCTCCTGGCCCGGGAAGCGCGAGGCCTGCTGTGACAGGGCGCGGGCCATCTCGTCCTCGGTGACCTTGATCGAATTCTTCTCGCCGATCTCTGACAACACCAGTCCCAACCGCACGCGGCGCTCGGCCAGCTTACGGTATTCAGCCTTCTCGCCTTCCTCGGTCTTGCCTTCGTCGGCGAAGGTCTTGCCGGCCTTCTTCAGGTCCGCGTTCAGCTTGTCCCAGATGCCGTTGAACTCACTGTCGACCAGCGTTGGCGGTAGCTCGAACGCGTGTTTTGCATCCAAAGCATCGAGCAGCGCCCGCTTCATGTGCTGGCGCGCGCCATCGGCATATTCCCGGGCCATGCGCTCCTTCAAGGCGTTGCGCAGGCTGGCCACGGACTCGAGGCCGAACTTCTTGGCGAACTCTTCGTTCACCTCAGGCGTCTCGGGTTCGGCGACTTCTTTCACGGTGACCTTGAAGTTGGCAGCTTTGCCAGCGAGATTGGCCTGCCCGTATTCAGCCGGGAACGTCGCATCAACCACTTTGTGGTCGCCCGCCTTGGCACCGGTCAGCCCCTCTTCGAAGCCGGGAATGAACCCGCCCGCGCCGATCACGACCGGGGCGTCCTCGCCCTTGCCGCCGTCAAACGCGACGCCATCGATGGAGCCCACGAAATCGATGGTGACGCGGTCGCCCTTGCCGGCCACGCGGCCTTCGGCAGGCTTGAAGCTGATGGAGCTGCTGACCAGATTGGCCAGACTCTTGTCGATGTCGGCCTCAGCTACCTCGGCAACAGGCTTCTCAATGGAAATGCTCGCAAGGTCGGTCACGGCGATGGCGGGCACCACCTCGTAGGTCATACCGTAAGCAAGATCCATCTCGCCATTCAGCACCTTCTCGATCTCGCCCTGGTCCTCGGTGAACTTGATGTCCGGCGTGAAGGCAGCGCGCTCCTTGCGGTCGTCCAGCGCCTTCTGCGTCGATTCTGTCACCGTCGTTTGTACCACTTCGGCCATCACCGAGCGGCCATACACGCGCTTCAGATGCGCCACAGGGACTTTGCCGGGGCGAAACCCCTTGATCGAGACCTGGCCCTTGATCTCGTCCAGCTTGGCCGAAAACCGGCTGTGCAAGTCGGCGAGGGGTATGGTGACTTTCAGCTCGCGCTTCAGGCCGCTGCTGCTGGTTTCGGTGACTTGCATGACGTCCCTTACTACTCGTTTCGGAGGCTAAGCCCCCGGTGAATTCCTATTGGTGCGGGCGGAGGGACTCGAACCCCCACGGCTAGGCCACCAGAACCTAAATCTGGCGTGTCTACCAATTCCACCACGTCCGCTAAAGGGTGATGCGGAGGTCTTAGCAAGAAGCGCGGGGGTGGGCAATCGCGATTGCGGACGGAGGGTGAAGAGCCTGAGGTCCCCGTCAACGCGTCCCGCGCAGCCCTAAGCCCTAAGTCTCAGCCGTTTGCAGCCTTCAGTCCCATAGGCTGGGCTATTGGTGAACTCTACGGTTGCATCCGCGCAAATGCGTATGCATCAGACACTGGAGAGCGCTAATGCCCCATTGGCGAACAAAGATGCTTTCACGGCGGGATGCCTTGACCATCGGCCTCGCCGCATCCGGCTCGGCGTTGCTTGGCCTGAAGTCGCTGCACTCCAAGGGCCTCGCCCCCAGCCCCCTCACCACTCCCTTTGTCGAGCCGCTGCCCATCGCGGCCATCGCGCGGCCGGTTACGGCGTTTGCGACGCAGGCTGATCCAACGACGGTCAATGTCGATGGCAGCACGGCGTTCCATGTGCATGGGCCGCGCAACGTGCCGGCAGGCGCGGAGTATTACTGGGTCGAGGAGCGCGAGGCGCTGCACTCATTCCACCCGCAGCTGCCGCCAAACCCGGTATGGGGCTATGACGGCACAGTGCCGGGGCCGACTTTTATCGCCAGAAGCGGAACGGCGTCGCTGGTGCGCTTCGTCAACTCTCTGCCGCTGGCCAATCCCCTCAACATCGGCGCGCCGGTCACCGCCGTACACCGGCATAGCGGCTTCCAGGCGCCCGAGGACGACGGCTATCCGCTCGACACCTTTGCAACCGGTCAATCGCGCGATTTTCTGTACCCGAATGTTCCCGAGGAGGGGCTGCAACAGAACGAGCCCTCGACGCTTTGGTATCACGACCACGCGATCGATACGACGGCCGAGAATGTCTATCGCGGCCTCTCCGGCTTCTTCCTCAATTTCGATGCGCGCGACTCGCTGGCGGGCGAGGAGGACACCAGTCCGCTGGCGCTGAAACTGCCCGGCCGGATGCGAACGTCAGCCAGCGGCTTACCCATCCGCGAATACGACATCCCGATTGTGATCCAGGACCGGAAATTCGATCAGGCGGGGTTCCTTAGTTATGATAGTTTCGATCACAATGGCTTCCTTGGCGATAAGTTTTTGGCCAATGGCAAGATCCAGCCGTTCCTGAAGGTGGACCGGCGCAAGTACCGCTTCCGCTTCCTCAACGGCTCGAACGCGCGCGTCTACGAACTGTTCCTTGGCAACAACAAGCCGTTCGATTTTGCCATTGGCACCGACGCGCTGTTGCTGCCCAATCCGGTGGCGAACTTGCCAAGTTTCCGTATCGCTTCAGCCGAGCGCGTCGAGGTCGTGATCGATTTCAGCAAATATGCGGCGGGCACTGAGATTATCCTGGAAAACCGGTTGGAGCAGGTTGACGGCCGCAAACCGGGCAACCTTGTCCAGCCCGGAACGCCAATCGTGAAATTCATCGTCGGCTCCAACACGCCGCCGGACCCCAGCCGCGTGCCCGAAAGCTTGCGGCCGGTGTTCCTGGGGCCCGCCCAACTGGTGCCACTGGTGAAAGTGCGGCGCAAGTTCGAGCTCGTGCGCTCCGAGGGCGCCTGGCAGATCAACAATCTGTTCTTCGATGAAAACCGCATCGACGCCAGGCCGAAACTGGGCGACCCGGAAATCTGGACACTGAGTTCGGGTGGCGGCTGGGTGCATCCGATGCACATTCATCTGTCGGAATTTTTCATCCTGTCGCGCAACGGCAAGCCGCCGCCGGTGCTGGAGCGCGGCCGCAAAGATGTGTTCCGGGTCGGCGCCGGGGAGGGCAGCATCGACATCCTGGTCCGGTTTACGGGGTATACGGGGCGGTATGTGTTCCACTGCCACAACATCGAACATGAAGACATGCGGATGATGGCTCAGTTCGAGGTGGGGCCATGAGGCGGGCGGGCCTTGCGATGTGCGCGGCCGTTTTGGGGCTTGCCGTTTTGATCGCCGCCAAGCCGCCTGATGATCTGCCAGCGCCCGTGACTGCGCCAGGTTCCTTACCCAGCCGCATCGACCTTATCCGTGAGCAGCATCTGCCCGATGTACCTCTGACTACGCAAGATGGCCGCGCCGTGCGATTCTACAGCGACCTCGTTAAAGGCCGCATCGTCGCCATCAATTTTATGTTCACCAGCTGCCGCGCCGCCTGCCCGCTTTCGACCGCCAACATCCGGGACGTGCAGGAGGCGCTGCGTGTACGCCTGAAACAGCCGGTGGCGTTCCTGTCGATTTCGTTGAACCCGGAGATCGACACGTCTGCGGTGCTACACGCCTATGCAGAGGCGCATGGCGCTGGCCCCGGCTGGACCTTCCTCACTGGCCAGCGCGCCGACATTGAATTGCTGCGCCGCAGTCTCGGCGCCTATGACCTCGACCCCGAACTCGACAAAATCCCGACGCAGCACACCGGCCTGCTCATTATCGGCAACGAACCCACGGGCCGCTGGAAAGCGATCGCGGCTCTATCGCACCCCACGCGCCTGCGCCAGGCCATCGAGCGCGTGGTGCTGCCGGTGACGGAGTGGCAGACCGGCGCGGTTGCCGTAAACGCCGTGCCGTACGCGGATAATGCGCAGGCGAGTATTCGGGGCCAGTAAGGTTCCGGAGCGAAATTGTGAGCACCCCTCTTCTTCGGCATGGCCGGGTGAAGCCCGGCCATGACGCAGGTGATGTCAGGGGATAGGAAAAAGGCGAAGGGACGCCGCCTCACGGATCGATCGTGCGGGCAATGCGGAAGCCCAGCACATTGTAGCGCCGGGCACCGCGATTGTAGTTGCGCAAATCGGTGCGCTGGAGCTGTGGGCCGTCGAGCCAGGAGCCGCCCCGGATGACGTTGAAATTGCAATCGCCCGAGGTGCGCGCGCTGCCATCGCCCGGATTGCCGGCGTTGGTGTCGTTCCAGCAATCGCTGGTCCAGGTCCAGACATTGCCGGCGACGTCATAGAGGCCGAACGGGTTGGGCTTGAAGCTGGCCACAGGGGCCGTGAAGACAAAGCCGTCTTTGCACGGCGCGCCGGACCAGGAGGGAAATTTTACCTCGCCCGTCCGGTCGGCGACGTTGGCATAGGTGCACAGGTCGCGGTCCTTATCGCCAAAGAAATAGCGCGGCTGCGGCGTGGCCTGGACTGCGCCACGGGCGGCGTATTCTGCTTCTGCTTCGCTCAATAGGCGGTAGGTTTTGCCTGTCTTGTCTGACAGCCATTTTGCGTAAGCCAGCGCTTCATCCACGTTCACGCAGACGACGGGATGCTGATTGTCCTGTGCGAACCCTGGGGCTTGCCAGGAGGCTGCGGCGTCAGTCTTCCAATCTTTGCCGTCAAAGACGTCGCAGCCGCCGTCGGACTTGAAACCGGTGGCTTCGGCGAAGGCCGCAAACTCCCCGCGTGTCACATGCGAGCGGCCAACGGCGAGGGCCTGCGGGATGCGGACCGTGATCTGAGTGGCCTCACTGTCGAAAAACTCGGCGCTGGCGGCGTATTGCTTTTTGAGGAGGGCAATCTCCTGCGGGCTCGATCCCATCAGGGACACGCCCGCCGGCAGCACCACCATTTGCGGCCCGCTTTCGGCATCACGGAAGACACTGCCTGGCTTCAGGCAATCCTCGCTGCCAGCGACGTTCACGAGGATGGCGTTGCAGCTGCCGTTGGCAGCCTTGGATACTGGGTCTGCCAGCGCGGTTTTTGCAGGGTCCTCTGGAGCCGCCACCACCGCCGCCGGGTTGAGATAAATCTCCTCCACCCCCAGCGTGCCGTACACGAACGGCTCTTGCGAGTTCCCCGTCGCCTGCAACACGTCATCGCGCACGCGGCGGAATAGGAAGTTGATTTCGACGCCGGGCTCACCGAGCCGCTTGGCCAGCGCCGACGCGAACGGGCTGTTGTCGCCGTCGCCATCACCGGCCACCGTGTTTTCACGCGCCGCATAGGCTACCAGCTCGTTGGCCCCAGGTTCCACCTTCGCAAGCCCACGCGAAACGCCTCGCGTCCCGTCCTTGCCCAGCATCGGGAACGGATTGTTGCGGCAGGCATCGAGGATTACCAGCCGCAGCTTCGACGCGCCCGACGCCGCCTCGCGCACATCTTCAAGCGCGATGGCCTCGAAACGCACGTCACCCTTGCGCGCCAGCTTGGCATCGACCGGCACCAGGAAATTGGTACCATCGAACTCAACGCCGTGCCCAGCATAGTAAACGAGTGCGATCTCGGCGGTTTGCGAGCGGCCGGAGAAGGTTTTCAGCGCATCGCGGAAGCCTTGGGCGGTGAGGTCGGTGGCAAGGTCGGTCTCGAAACCGAGGCTTTGCAGCGTCTTGGCAATGACGCTGGCGTCCTTGACGGGGTTCGGAAGCGCGCCAACGGCCTGGTAGCCGGAGTTGCCTATAACGAGCGCGATGCGCTTGGCGGCGGCAGCGGGCACAGGACAAAGTGACGACAAGACCACGACTGCCAGCCAGAAAAACCGCATAATTGTCCCGCCATCGCGAATTCTCGAACCATTGAACCCTAGCAAATGGCTTACCAGCGGGCAAACGGGTCCGGTCCGGGTGGTGAAGGGCCTGCTATCACCTCATCGATCTGCTAATGGCGTTCAAGCGGCGCTACGGCTGTACGCCGTCTGAGATCCGGGCGACGGCCGCCGGCAGTGCCTGAGCCGCGAACCCTTATTCCGGCTCGCCCTCGGTCGTCCGGATGACGCAGATCGCGGCGAAATACAGCGTTGCGGCGATCCAAACGGCGAACACCAGCGGTTCGCTGACGGCGGGATGCGCGGGCTTTTCAACCGTGAACAGCAGCCAGAAGCTGGTGAAGCACCAGACCACGGTCGCGGCGATGGTGGCGGGACGGAAGCGAGCGACGCGCAACGGATGCACATATTTCCAGGGTACAAAGGTCAGTACACCGCACAGGACGATCACACCGAGGTTGACCCATTGCGGCGTGCGAAGAATTTCTAGGTATAGCACCACAATGTTCCAGACCGCCGGGAAACCCTGAAAGTAGTAATCTGACGTCTTCATATTGGTGTTAGCGAAACAGTACAAAGATGTCAGCGCGATGAACACCGCCGCTACCACGCCAAAGCCAGGCGGAACCATGCCGAAGAAGTAGACCATCAGTGCCGGGATGAAGGTGTAGGTGTTGTAGTCAACGACGTTGTCGAGGGTGGCACCGTCGAAATGCGGGGTCAGTTCGCGGACGTGGAAGTGGCGGGCGAGGCTGCCGTCGATGCCATCGACAAAGAGGGCGAGGCCGAGCCACAGGAAGGCGTTCAACTCATAGCCCTGGAAGGTGGCGAACAGCGCGAACATCCCCAGCATGATTCCGGTGGCCGTAAAGGCGTGCACGGCCCAGGCGGCAGCGACACGGCCGTTCTCGGCGCTGACATGCGGCAAATCGATTTTCATGTCCGATGTCATGGCACAGTTCGGCCGGGCGGTCAGCCCGCGAAATCGGCCTGAGTGTAGCCCTGCAGGTAGAGCAGCGCCGTCAGATCTGCGTGCCGGATGACGGCGGCGGCGACACTCGCCAGCAGCGGTTTGCCGCGATAGGCGACGCCGAGACCGGCCAGCTGCACCATGTCCACGTCGTTGGCGCCATCGCCGACAGCGAGCGCATCGGCCGGGGTTATGCTATAGGCTGCCGCCAGAGAACGCAGGCGTTCGGCCTTGGCGGCGGGGCCGAGGATGGGTGCGGCCACAGTGCCGTCGAGCCCGCCACCGGATAGGCCGAGCACATTGGCAAATTGCGCGTCGAACCCGAGGCGCGCGGCCACTGGCTCCGTGAAATAGGTAAATCCCCCTGAGACCAGCGCCGTTGCCGCTCCGTGCGCCCGCATCGTCGCGACCAGCGTCTTGGCGCCAGGCAGCAGCGTCAGCCGGTCGCGAAGCCGGGCAAGTTCAGCCAGCGACAGGCCCTTCAGCAGCGCCACCCGCTCGCGCAAGGAGGTGTCAAAGTCGATCTCGCCGCGCATCGAGCGATGGGTGATGGCGGCAACGTGCGCGCCGATCCCGGCCGCCTCGGCCAGCTCATCGAGGCACTCCTCGGCGATCATGGTCGATTCCATGTCGGCGACGAGCAGCCGCTTGCGCCGGTTGGCCGCGGGCAGCAGTGCGCTGTCGATGGGTTCGCGCGCCAATTCCGTCGCGATGGCGTCGGCTATTCCTTCGGCCACGACAGGCTCCTCGACGGTCAGATGCAGCTCCGCCGCCATACTGGCCGCCAGCCAGACGATGCCGCCTTGGCACAACTGCGGCACCAGCCCGAAATAGAGGTCATGCACGAACCCCGCCGTCAACGGCGGCGCGCCGAAGCCGTTGATCAGAACAATGACGAACTGGGGCATACCGCTTTCCCTAATCCCTAATCCCTACCCTCTAATCCCTCTGACTAATTCACTTTCTCCCTACTGCCGCACAAACCGCATCCCCGTAAACCGCCGCCGCATCGCGCTTGCCGCCTCAGCCACCGCCTCAGGCTCCTCATTACCGATCAGCGCCCGCACGATCAGCCCCGCCAACTCGCCCATATGCTCCGGACCCATCCCGATCCGCACGATTTCCGGCGTGCCGATGCGCAGTCCGTTGGCATCGCCGTCCACGGCCGCAATCGGCAGGCCGATTCCGCAGGTGAGAATGTTGGCCCGCCGCAGGCATTTTGCTGCCGCGTGCCCGCCACCCCAGCGGCCCGCCTCCACTGCCAGCGCCTGCGACGTTGTGAACCCATAGCCCGCGCCATGCACGGGCAGACCCGCCGCCGCCAGAGCCATGGCCAGCGCCTTGGCCGTCGCCGCCATCGCCACCGCATACTCCCGTCCGTGCACCTTCCAGTCGAGCAGCGTCACCGCCAGCGCCGCCGTCTTGGCCGCATCGAAATTGGCCGTCATCCCCGGATAGGCGATGGCGTCGAGCTTTTTCGCCAGCTCCGGCTCGTTCGTCAGCACCAGCCCTGCCGCCGGGCCACCGAGGCTCTTATACGTGCTCATGGTCAGCATGTGCGCGCCCTCGACCAGCGGCTGCTGCCAGGCGTGGCCTGCAATCATGCCGGACATATGGGCGGCATCGTAGAGCACCAGCGCGCCCACCTCATCGGCAATGGCGCGGATCTCTTTCAACGGATGCGGCAGCAGATTAAGGCTGCCCGCAACTGTGATCAGCTTTGGCCTGATGTTTTTGGCTTTCGCCCGCAGCGCCCCAAGATCATACGTATACTGCGCCGGATCGGCGTTGCCCTCGTGAACAACGAGCCCATACAACCCGGCTGCCCCGCTCGCCTGATGCGTCACATGTCCCGCGATGGATGCGGGCGGCACGATGATGGCGTCGCCTGGGCGGGCCGCTGTCATGAAGGCATAGAGATTGGCCATAGCGCCTGACGCCACCCGGTACTCGACGAAGCGCGCGCCAAACACCTCGGCCGCCAGCTCCTGCGCGATCACCTCGATGCGTTCGATGGCTTCCAGCCCCATCTCGTATTTGTCGCCGGGATAGCCCAGCGACGGCCGGTTGCCGAGACTCATGCTCAACAGCCGCTCAGCTTTAGGATTGAGGATGTTGGTGGCGGGGTTGAGGTTGATGCAGTCGCGCTCGTGGGTGGCGCGGTTGGCGTCCGCCAGGCGCAGAATTTCCGCTTCAATGGCGTCCGCATCGAGCCCGGCCGCAAGCGCTGCGAGCGCCTGCACATGGTGCTCGGACGCGCTTGGCACCCAGTCGCGGCGGGCGAGCGCGGGTTTGCCGGTCTTCGCCGTCGGTTTGCTTGCCATCGACGTCACTCTGCTTGCCTCGTTGCTCGTCATTGGCCTACCCAGGCGCATGACCAGAACCATACTCATCGCAGGGCCGACCGCCAGCGGCAAGTCGGCGCTGGCGCTGGCGCTGGGCGAGCGCCTTAACGGCGCAGTGATCAACGCCGATTCCATGCAGGTCTATGCTGAACTTAACATCCTCACCGCCCGCCCCTCGGCCGCCGATCTCGCCCGCGCCCCGCACCGGCTCTTCGGCCATGTGCCCGCCGCCGAGGCCTATTCCGTTGGCCGCTGGCTGGCCGATGTGGCGCGCGAGCTGGCGGCGGCGCGCGAATTGAGCCGCGTGCCCATTATTGTCGGCGGCACTGGCCTCTATTTGTACGCATTGCTGCATGGCCTGACGCCGGTGCCGGATATTGCGTTGCCCGTGCGGACGCATTGGCGGGCTGAGGCGGAGCGGCTTGGACCTGAGGCGCTGCACGCAGTGCTGGCCGCGCGCGATCCCGTGATGGCAGGGCGGCTGCGGCCGAGCGATCCGCAGCGGGTGACCCGCGCGCTCGAAGTACTGGATGGCAGCGGCCGCTCACTGGCTGATTGGGCGCGCGAGACGGGGGTGCCGCTGCTGGGGGAGGCTTCGGTTGTGCGGGCCGTGCTGATGCCCGAACGCGAAGACCTCTACGCCCGATGCGATCGCCGGTTTGATCTTATGTTGGCGGCGGGCGCGCTTGCCGAAGTGGAGGCGCTGCTGGCGCTGAGTCTCGTGACCGAGAAGCCGGCCATGCGCGCACTCGGCGTCCGTCCGCTGGTGGCGCATCTCAGGGGTGAACTGACGCTGGCGGCGGCGGCCGCGCAAGCCAAAGCCGAAACCCGGCACTACGCCAAACGGCAGACCACATGGATCCGTGGGCGGATGGCCGATTGGCCGCGTGTCGAGGCAGGGGATGTGGAGGCCGTCGTGCGAATGGTTGGGTTGTCGTGAGGCAGAGCAGCCGCGCTGACCGTCGGACGTCTGAGAAAACGACAGTTTTCAACGCTAGACGGGGCGTAACCGGTGGGGTAATTTTTTGACCAGGGATGACCCGGTGCGGCCTGAGTTTATGGCCTTGGTCCGGCGAGCGATGCCGTATTTGCGAGCCAGATGAACCGTGGATGGTAATGAGTATGCCTAAAGACCCTGAAGTGACGCTTGATCCCGCCGATTGGACAGCCGTTCGAGCCCTTTCGCACAGAGTCGTTGACGATGCTGTTCATCATCTTAGCACTGTTCGGAGCAGACCCGTCTGGCAGGAGATGCCGGACAACGTTCGCGCCCGCTATTTGACAGAAGTTCCCCAGACCTCGACGCCGTTGGCGGCTGTTTACGAGGACATGATCGAAAATTTGTTACCCTACGCGATGGGCAACATTCATCCCCGTTTCTGGGGCTGGTATATGGGTTCCAGTAATTATACCGGAGCCTTGGCCGACTTCATCGCGGCCGTCGACGGGTCTAACGTTGGTGGCGGTAACACCGCAGCGGTACACTTAGACCGGCAAGTCGTGAGCTGGCTCAAGGCCATGATGCAATTCCCCGCCGATGCCAGCGGCACGCTGACGAGCGGCGGCTCAATGGCAAATATGGTCGGGCTGACTGTTGCTCGAAATGCAATGGCGGGGGTCGACGTTCGAACCCAAGGCGTGACCTCTTTGCCAAGGTCCTTGCGCTTTTATGCGTCGGATCAGGCGCATAGCTGCCACCAAAAAGCGATGGAAATGCTGGGGCTCGGCAGCCGGGCACTCCGGTTGGTGCCGACCGGTCCCGATTTCCAATTGAGCGTTGTGGCGCTTGAGCAGGCAATTGCACAGGACAGAGCAGCCGGACTTCGCCCGGCTTGCGTGATTGCGACTGCTGGAACAACAAATACAGGCGCAATTGACGATATGCGGTCGATTGCGCAAGTCTGCCGTCGCGAAGACCTTTGGTTTCATGTTGATGGTTGTATTGGTGCCCTGATCAAAATAGCGCCAGCCAACTGCGGCCTCGTCGAGGGAATTGAGTTGGCGGATTCCATTGCGCTTGATCCGCACAAATGGCTTCACACACCCTTTGAGGCAGGCTGCGCCTTGTTGCGGGATTCCGCCAGACATCGCGCAACTTTTTCTTTACACGGAGAATATCTCGAAGAAAAGGCTCGTGGCATTGCGGCCGGTGAATTTTTGTCTGACTATGGATTTGAGTTGTCGCGCAGTTTCAAGGCCCTGAAGATTTGGATGTCCTTGAAGGAACATGGCGTTGCCAAGTTCGGCCAACTGATCGACCAGAATATTGCACAAGCCGCCTATCTCGCAACGGTCATCAAAGCAGAACCCAAACTCAAATTGATGGCGCCATCGCCGATCAACATCGTCTGTTTCCGCTATCAGATTGAGGGCGCACCGGAGTCAGATCTGAAGGAAATCAACACAGAGATCATGCTGCGCCTGCAAGAAGCAGGGACGGCTGTGCCGACCGACACCACCGTACATGGCCAGCATTGCATTCGGGTTGCGATCAACAACCATCGAACCCGGCGTGAGGATCTGGACCTGCTGATCCGCGAAGTCGTGAGACTTGGCACGGAATTGGAAAACAGCCGGTGATCACCTGCGTCGAGGTTGGCAGTCTTATGAAGGCGTCCGGTTCGCCGTTTGCGGTTTTGCGGGCCGTGGTGTCTTGGCCGCTGCCGACAGCGGAAACCATTTGGGAAACGCCCGGCACACATGCCGCTCGCCGATGACCTGAACGATTTCCGAGCGCAAGGCTGTCTGCAGGGGCAAATCCCCCATCCAGACGCCAATCAGGTGCCGGGACGTGCTGGTGACGTAGCAATTCACATCCTTGCCTGGGTCCTCGTAACACAAATCGACCTCGCAGCCCTGGCAGACCAGCCACCACCGCCCAAAGGTATTGAGATCGGTAAAGGTGAAGCACAACACGGTCTCACCGTCTGGAAGGGCCGCCGTATCGATCCCCCGCTGGATATCAAACATCAGGAATGATACGTCAAAATCATCCGCACTCATCTCGTCGCGCGCCCAGCGCATCCCCCAAACCGCGAGTGCATCGATCACGCTGGAGAGTTCGCGGCCGGCCGGCGTCAAACGATAGTCGTGGCCGCGCTGGCCGTTCAGGCGGCGCTTGACAATAACGCCCCCTCCTCAAGCTCTTTCAGCCGCGTATTGAGGACCGTCGGCGAAATGCGGGGCAGCCCCTTCTGCAGCAGATTGAACCGTGTGCTCCCCAGCAGCAGCTCGCGCACAATCAGGATCGACCAGGGATCGCCGATGATCTCCGCCGACTTGGCGACCGGGCAGAACTGACCGTATTTTTTCATCGGGTGCCTTTACTGAATTCCTTCTGCTAGTACCCACTATCAGAAGTATCTAATACGTCTGATCGCGGCTCCGCGAGCCGATCCGGCAGGCGCGCAACGCACCGGCCGGCCGTGGAACGCGACCCAGCGGGCGAACAAGGATGCTCGCCGGGTGCGTAACGGCGCTCGACCATAGTTCACTATGCTCGTCGCGCCGTTCCTGCCCGGCGAGCTTCCTTGATCGTCATACGTGCTAGCTACTTCTGATAGTGGGTACTAGCTGCCACCCGGCAGCCTGCCAACTGCGCAAAGCGTAGTTGGTTGGTGCGCTTGGCGCAGTATCTGCGAGGGCACGGACTCCATAATCCATCTGGAAAGGCCGTTTTGGCCTCGCAACGAATGGAGATTGGGATGTTACGTTTTTTGAGGCATCTACTGGAATTCTTTGGCGTGGTCTATCTGCGGTTCCGCCCAGTGCCGCGTCTGTGGTGCGTGTGGCTGGTGGGCGTGAATGCCGCCTGTCTGCTCTTCATCACGCATATCGAGGCCCAAGCCGTCCTGGCGGTCACGGGCATCGCTGTCGTGGCTCAGACGCTCATTTATGGACGCATCGGCTTCACCCGCATCCTGGGTGCGGTTCATATCCTGTGGGTGCCGATGTTTGCCTGGATGGCCACCCGTCTTGACAGCATCGCGGCCGAAACGGCACTGGCTCAATGGCTGCTGGTGTTGCTGGTCACTAATCTGATCTCAATGGCCGTGGATCTGACCGATACCATCCGCTTCCTGCGCGGCGAGCGGGCACCGCACTACACTTGGCGGTTAGCGGACCAATTCTGACATCACGGCACAAGGGTACACCGCGCTGGAGCCTCCGCAGCCTGACACGGCTCCGGAGGCATCAAAGCTAATTCAGTTTCGCCATAGCCAGCGGCACATTGAACTGCTCACACCAGATCCAGACCTCATTTTCGCAAACGAGAGTGACAACCCTCACCCCGCCGCCGGAGCATCCCCCTCAGCCACAGCCGGGGCCTCGGCAACCGCCGCCGCCGTCGCCAGCGAGCGGGCCTGGCCGATCCAGTCTTCCGTCTCCATGCGGCCCTTGAGGCTCATGGCGTCGTCGACTTTGGTGAGTTCGTCGTCGGTGAAATCGGCGATCTGCTCGAACTTGGTGACGCCGATCTTGGCGAGACGCAGCTTCAGTTCCTCGCTGACGCCTTTGATCTTGGTGAGATCGTCGGCTTCGCCCTTGGGCTTCTTGAAGCCCTTCCAGTTGTCGAGTTTGGCCAGTTCCTTGCCGCGCACGTCAGTACGCTCGAAAATACGAGCCGCTTTACCGCGCAGACCGCGCAGATAGTAAAGTTTAGCCCGGCGCACTTCGCCACGGCGCACGACCTGGATCGAGTCGATCATCGGCGAATACAGCGGGAACACGCGCTCGACGCCTTCGCCATAGGAAATCTTGCGAACCGTAAAACTCTGATTCAGCCCGCCGCCGTCGCGGGCGATGACGAGGCCCTCGTAAGCCTGGATACGCGAATTATCGCCGTCAACGATCTTGACGTTGACCTTGACGGTGTCGCCGGGCTCGAAATTGGGCACCGGACGTTTGGTGACCAAGGTGTGCAGTTGCTCGGCTTCGAGCTGCTGGATGATGTTCATGACGGCGGCCTTTCGAGCGAAGCGAGATTTTCGGCAACGCCAAATCCGGACCGGCGAATTTTCCCGTCACTGTCAGGAAAATCCACCATGCGGAGCGGCCGTCAAACGACGGCTCACGCGACCCGGTTGGCGGGGGATAGCGGTGGCTTAGCTGAAGTTGGCGGGGGTGTCGATGGAATTGTGAGCGGGTTCCGGCAAACCACATCATGGCCAAGCTTGACCCGGCCATGATGAATGGGGGGGCCATGCATTTACTTTGCGTTAACACCGGCAAGCTATGACTTGAGGTTTGCTATGCCCCAACAGGCGGAACCCGCGCCATGCGTCTGCCAGCCGCTGCCGTTTGTCTCCTGGCCTGCACCACGGCGGCAACGGCCAGCGGCCTGCCAGCCTTCGATTCCGCCGCCTATTGCGCCAAAGTTGGCTTTGTCGGCATGACCCAGACGACCACGACATTGGATGGCTGCTCGGCGCAAGAGGCCTCGGCGCGGGCCGATTTGATGCCAGTTTGGCCCAATGTTCCCGATGATCTGCGCTCCCATTGTGTGCTGGCCGCCGAGTTTACCGGCACTGGCAGCTACGCGCTGCTGGCGAGCTGCCTCGCCAAGACGGCGGCCGAGCGTGCCCTCAACGGCGGCGAGACGGTGGGCAACTGAAGCTGGTCCCGTGCCGAAATTTGTCGCAGAGTTGCCGGGCAAAGCGGAGCGCGGCAGGAATGAAAGTCTGCATCTACGGGGCGGGGGCGATTGGCGGCTATCTGGCGAGCGGCTTGGCGAAGGGCGGCGGGGAGGTAAGCCTGATCGCACGCGGGCCGCA
Source organism: Hyphomicrobiaceae bacterium (assembly GCA_025359185.1). Lineage (GTDB taxonomy): Bacteria > Pseudomonadota > Alphaproteobacteria > Rhizobiales > Hyphomicrobiaceae > JANYHF01. The sequence goes on from JANYHF010000059.1 coordinate 47,992, forward strand.
TCTAGCGGCGATCCGGCGGCAGGGTCTGACGGTGCGTCAGGGCGGCCGGGAGGCCGTCACCAAATTGGCGGCGAGCGACCGGCCCGAGGATTTCGGCCCCCAGGATTATGTCGTCATCGCGCTAAAGGCCCAGGCAGTTGCCGGAATCCTCGACCGGCTGCCAGCCATCTTGCATGAGCGCACAGCTGTGGTCACCGCCGTCAACGGCGTCCCCTGGTGGTACTTCCACGGCGTTGGCGGTGCCTACGAGGGCAAGACATTGGAGACCGTCGATCCTGGCGCGCGGCAATGGCGCGTGATCGGCCCAGCGCGGGCCATCGGCTGTGTCGTTTACCCCGCCGCCGAAGTGCTCGCGCCCGGCGTCATCGACGTCTTAGAGGGCGATCGCTTCTCCCTTGGCGAGCCCGATGGCAGCGTCAGCGCGCGGGTGCAGGCGTTGGCCGATGTAATGCGCAAGGGCGGCCTGAAAGCGCCGGTGCGGCCGCGCTTGCGTGAGGAGATCTGGGTCAAGCTGCTCGGCAATGTCAGTTTCAATCCGATCTCGGCGCTGACGGGAGCGACGCTCGGCGAGATCTGCCGCGATGCTAGCACGCGCGCGCTGGTGCGGGCGATGATGGTGGAAGCAGCGGCGGTTGCGGCCAAACTCGGCGTGGTGGTGCCCATCGACGTCGACAAACGCATCGCGGGCGCCGAGGCGGTTGGCGAACACAAGACGTCGATGTTGCAGGACCTGGAGCGAGGCCGGCCGATGGAGATCGATGCGCTGGTGGCCTCGGTCGCCGAGCTCGGCCGCCTCACCAGTGTGCCCACGCCGCACATCGACGCGGTGCTGGCCCTGGTTCGCCAACGGGCGGCTTTGGCAGGATGTTACACAATCCCATCGGCGTAGGTGCAACCGGCAGTCGCCCGTAGGGCAGCATACGCCACTGTAAGACGGGCGACGGCCCGTCGCCCCTACGCGACGAGCCGCATTCCGTCCCTCACCGGTCCGACGGAAAGCCCTTGCTTGGCGCCGTCACCCATGACACAGCCCACGGCCATGCTTTCTGTCCTCACCGTTGTCACGCCGGTCTTCGGCATCATCCTCGTTGGCTTCCTGGTAGCGCAGCGCCGCTGGCTGCCTGAGGGCACGGGCAAAGGACTGTCCGATTTCACCTTCACCATCGCCATGCCGGCGCTGTTGTTCCGCACCATGGTGACAGTCGAGCAATCGGGGGTACCCCCGCTGGGGCTGCTGCTCGGATATTTCAGCGCCAATCTGATCACCTGGGTGCTGGCCTCCTACGCCACCACGCGCCTGCTGCGGCGGCCAATCGCCGATGCGCCCTCCATCGCCATGGCGGGCTGTTTTGGTAATACGGTCATGCTGGGCTTGCCGCTGGGCACTGCTTATTTCGGAAATCCGGCGGTGGCGGCGATTGCCGTTATCATCGCCCTGCACGCGCCCATCCTTTGGATCATCGCGACGTTGCAGCAGGAATGGATTTCTCGCACGGCGGGGACGGGCGACCGCAGTTGGGGCCGGCTGCGTGAAGTCGCCATCGATCTCGCCACTAACCCCATCGTCTTCGCCGTCATTGCCGGCAGCCTGTGGCGGCTGACGGGGCTGGGCTTGCCTGTGGTCATCGATAAGATCATGGCGCTGCTCGGCCAGGCGGCTGTTCCCGGCTCGCTGTTCGCTCTCGGCATGGGGCTGACCCGCTTTGAAGTGCGCACCGATCTTTCCGCACTCTCGGTGATCACCCTGTTGAAGCTGATCGTCATGCCGGCTATTGCCTGGGTGATCGCCTCACAGGTGCTGGCGCTGGGGCCGGTCGGCACTGATGCAGTGACCCTGCTCGCCGCCTGCCCGACGGGTGCCAATGCGTTTCTCTTTGCCAGCCGCTGCGAACGGGCGGTGGGGCCGGTCTCGGGGGCCATCGCTGCTGGCACAACTGTTGCAGCGGTCACGATCTCAATTGTGCTGTTGATGTTGTCGCCCAGGTAATGCCGCAATGCAACGGACAACTCATGGTGGCTGTTTGACAGTCCAGAGGGGCTGGACTAGCGTTCCGGGAACATTAAGCGTCGCCGTGCGTTATTGTGCGTCGCTATGGGAGCCGGGGTATCGCGATCTTGGGGCTCTGAAATGATTTCCCTATTTGCTGTGGAGTTCCTCTGCCCGGGCGACAGTTTCGCGGGCCCTGAACTCGTATGTCTTATACCGTAAGCGGCGTTGCCTCAGGCCCGACACCGGGCTGTCATGTTGCAACTCTAAGTAAAAGTCACTTGCCGGAACGACAGGAATTACCGATCCACATGGACCTAGGTGATCTCATTAAGCCCGATGCCGTGATCGCGAATTTGCGCGCGCGTAGCAAAAAGGCTTTGCTTCCCGAAATCGCATTGCGCGCTGGCGAGCTGTTGAAAATTGACGGCGCTTTGATCCAGGAAGCGATCTGGCGGCGCGAGATGCTCTCCTCGACCAGCATTGGCCGGGGCATCGCCATTCCGCACGCCCGGATGCCGCAGGTGGAGCATATGTTCGGCATGTTCGCGCGTTTAGAACAACCGATTGATTTCGAAGCCATGGACGCCCAGCCGGTCGATCTGGTGTTTTTGTTGTTGGCCCCGGAGCAGGCGGGTGCCGACCACCTGCAGGCGCTGGCCCGGGTGTCGCGGCTGATGCGGGACCCGGCGACACTTGAGCGCTTGCGCGGTAGCCGCACCCGTACCGCCATGTACGCCGTGCTGACCGAGCCTTCGACGTCCAACGCCGCGTGAGCTGTCACATATGGCTGCCGAAACCAGCCGCACACTTGCCGCTCCGGGCCGCACCACGGGGACACTGTTGGTCACCGCCGCCGCCGTCCTGTGGAGCACGGGCGGACTGATTGTCAGGCTGCTGCCGGGCGTGGACAGCTGGACGATTGTCTTTTGGCGCTCAGCGACGGCGTTCCTGTTTCTCTTTGTCCTGGGATTTGCGCTGGAGCGTGGCCGATTTCCGGCTGCCGTCTTACGCATGGGCTTGCCCGGTCTCGTCATCGCGCTGTGTTACACGGTCGCCTCCGTTGGCCTGGTGGTCGCCCTGAAGCTGACGAGCGTCGCCGATGTGCTCATTCTCATGAGCTGCGCGCCGTTGCTCGCCGCCATGCTCGGCCGGATTGTACTTGGCGAACGGCTGTCCGTGCTGGGTTGGACAGCACTGGCCATTTCCGTCGCAGGCGCTGGCGTCATGGTCTCCGACAGTTATGCGCGCGGTAATCTCGCAGGCGATCTGGTCGCGCTGGCGATGGCGTGCGCGCTGGCGATCGCAACCGTCACCTTCCGGCGGCACCGCGACGTCAGCCTGATCCCGGGCGTGTGCCTGGCCGCGCTGCTCGCGACACTGCTGGTGCTGCCGTTCGCCAAACCCTGGCCGCTGCCGTTGCGCGAGGCCGGGATGCTGACGTTTTTCGGCGCTGGGCAATTGGGCCTTGGGCTCGCCATGTTCGCGTCGGGCGCGCGGCTGATTCCTGCGGCACAGACTGCGATGCTTGGCGTGCTGGAGCCGGTCATCGGCCCCGTCTGGGTGTGGCTGGTGCTCGGCGAACAGCCCAGCCCCATGGGGATGGCCGGCGGCGCCGTTGTGCTGGCGGCGCTGATGCTATTTGCGCTTGCAGGGCTCTGGGACAAGGCGGGCAAATCAGATTAAGTCAATGACGGGTGTGTTGCGTGACGTTGGGCTGAACAAGCAGGAGCGCGAGAAGGTGCAGGTCGAACGGCTTGACATTCCGGACGTGGTCGCCATCACGCCGAAGCGGATCGGCGACACACGCGGTTTTTTCGCCGAGGTGTTCCGGCGCGACGCGTTCGCTGAGATCTGTCGTGGTGCCGATTTCGTGCAGGACAACCATTCGCGCTCGGCTGAGATGGGCACCATCCGTGGGCTGCATTTTCAGGCGCCGCCGTTCGCGCAGGCCAAACTCGTGCGTGTGGTGCGCGGCGCCATTCTCGATGTGGCAGTAGACATTCGCACCAGTTCGCCTACCTACGGCCGCCATGTGACACGGATGCTGAGCGCGGACAACGGCACGCAGCTGTTCGTGCCCGCCGGTTTCGCGCATGGCTTCTGCACGCTCGAACCTGGAACTGAGATAGACTACAAAGTGAGCAACTATTACAGCGCTGCTCACGATCGCGGGCTGGCCTGGGACGATCCCGCGCTTGGTATTGCTTGGCCTGTGACGCACGAGAAAGCTGTACTCTCGGCGAAAGACCGCGCACATCTTAAATTGGCGGAATTGCCAGCCTGTTTCACCTACCGCGCCTGAGGAGATCGCAATGCGCATCATCGTCACCGGCGGGGCTGGGTTCATCGGCTCGGCACTCTGCCGTCATTTGATCGCGGCGACCGGCCACGACATCCTCAACATCGACAAGCTCACCTATGCGGGTACACTGACGTCCTTGCGTGATGTGGCGGCGGACCCGCGCTACCGGTTCGTTGAGGCTGACATCTGCGACCGCGCCCGCATGGCCGGGCTGTTCGCAGAGTTCCGCCCCGACGGCGCAATGCATTTGGCCGCCGAGAGCCATGTTGACCGCTCCATTGCCAGCTCCGCCGCCTTCATCGAAACCAATATCATTGGTACACACTCTTTGCTGGAGGCGGCCCGCGGCTATTGGCAAGGGCTAGCGGGCGAGGCGAAGACGCGCTTCCGGTTTCTGGCGGTGTCCACGGATGAAGTCTACGGATCGCTCGGCGAAACCGGGCTGTTCGAAGAAACGACGGCCTACGATCCGCGCTCGCCCTACTCGGCCAGCAAGGCGTCCTCCGATCACCTCGTATCGGCCTGGCATCACACTTATGGCTTGCCCGTGCTGATCTCCAACTGCTCGAACAACTACGGCCCTTATCACTTCCCCGAAAAGCTCATTCCCCTGACGATTCTTAATGCCGTGGCAGGCAAGCTGCTGCCGGTCTACGGCAAGGGTCTCAATGTGCGCGACTGGCTCTACGTCGATGACCACGCGCGGGCCTTGCTGGCGATCCTGGAAAAGGGGCGGGTGGGCGAAACCTACAATGTCGGCGGCCGCAACGAGCGCACGAACATCGACGTCGTCCGCCGCATTTGCAGCATTCTCGACCGGCTGTCGCCAAAAGGCGGGCCGCATGATCGTCTGATTACGTATGTTATGGATCGGCCCGGCCATGACGCGCGCTATGCCATCGACGCCAGCAAACTCGAAGGCGAACTGGGCTGGCGGGCTGCCGAGAGTTTCGACACCGGCATCGAGAAAACCGTCGCCTGGTATCTCGCCAATGAGTGGTGGTGGCGCCCGTTGCGCGAAAAAGTGTATAGTGGTGAGCGGCTGGGGCTGGAGGCGGAAAAAACAGTATGAGTGATCGTCGTCCTGTGCGCGACGCAGCGCTACTTCAACGGTGCGCCGCAGACATGGGATCTTCCATCCGTATAACTTGTATCGTACAGCAATGGCTGAGCCAAGATCCCGGATCAGCCTTGCAGGATGACAGCTGACGTGGGGGCAAAGTCATGAAGGGCATCATCCTTGCAGGAGGCAGCGGCAGCCGTCTTCATCCGCTGACACTGATCACGTCCAAGCAGCTGTTGCCGATCTACGACAAGCCGATGATCTATTATCCGTTGTCGGCGCTGATGCTGGCGGGCATCACGGATATCCTGATCATCTCGACACCCCGTGATTTGCCGAATTTCGAGAGGCTGCTGGGCACCGGCAAGCAATGGGGGCTCACGCTTTCGTACGCCGAGCAGCCGAGCCCCGATGGGCTGGCGCAGGCCTTCATCATCGGCGAGAGTTTTGTGCGCGGGGAGAAGTCGTGCCTGATTCTGGGAGATAATTTGTTCTACGGTCACGGCCTGAGCGAGGTCTTGCAGCGCGCGGCGGCTCTGCGCGACGGAGCTACCGTGTTCGGTTATCGCGTCGAGGACCCGCAGCGCTACGGCGTTGTCGCTTTTGACGGGGAGGCCCGCGCAACCTCGATCGAAGAAAAGCCGGCGGCGCCGAAATCCAACTGGGCCGTCATCGGATTATATTTCTATGACGAGGAGGTGGTGGACATCGCCAAGAACCTCGCGCCTTCGCCGCGCGGCGAACTGGAAATCACCGATGTCAACCGTATCTACCTGGAACGGTGTAAGCTGACGGTCGAGCGGCTGGGGCGCGGCTTTGCCTGGTTCGATGCCGGGACACACGCGTCGCTGCTGGAAGCGAGCGAGTTCGTGAAGGTGCTGCAAACCCGGCAAGGCCAGATGATCGCCAGCCCTGAAGAAATCGCTTACGCACAGAAGTTCATCGGCCGCGAGGAACTGGCGGCGGCAGCTAAGGCGCTGGGGAAGAGCGACTACGGGCGGTATCTGGAGAGGCTGCTGAGCGAGGCGATGTAGCTCATCGCCAAAAGGCGGCTACGGATTATTCACCGTCATGGGGTAGGCTGCCGGTATCGTCCTGCCCGTCCACCGCTGCCATGTTTCGCATTGCCGCGTGATGACAGAAAGGTTGCTCTGGCCAACCGCATCGATGCGATCCGCGAGCGCGGAGCAAGGTAAACGCGGGCGGTTCATGGCCAGAGCCGCGCCGTTAAGATTAACCGCCCTCCGATCGCCGGGAATCGTCCGGAATGATACATGGATGAACCGGAACCATCACTCTAGGAGCAGGAATGAACGCTTCCTGAGCGCCCGTGACCACGCTATAGTTGGTTAATCCAGACCCAACCGGCAACAAGGTCACCCCATGGACAAGTCATCGATCCCCAACTACCCGCTTGAAGATCTCGACCGCGAAACGCTGTTCCATCCCAACACGTCCATTGCCGATCACCTCAAGAAGGGCCCCTTCATCGCCGCCCAAGGCAAGGGTGTGCGGATCATCGACCACAAGGGCAAGGACATCATCGATTGCAGCGCCGGCCTATGGTGCGTGAACATTGGATACGGCCGCAAGGAGCTGGGCGAAGCGGCGAAAAAATCGGTCAACGAACTGGCCTATTATCATTTGTTCGGTGGCGCCTCCAACGAGCCGATCATTCGTCTGGCCGAGCGCGTGCTCCAGCTCTTCCACAATAAGGCGAACGCGCCGCATTTGAGCAAGGTGTTCTTCGGCTGCTCAGGCTCGGACGCCAACGACACCAACTACAAGCTCGCCCGCTATTACAATAATCTCCGTGGGCTGCCGAAAAAGAAGAAATTTATTTCGCGGTTGGGAGGCTATCATGGCCTCACCTACGCCGCCGCCAGCCTCACCGGCATCCCTGCCTACCACAAAGCCTGGGACCTGCCGATGGAAGGCGTCATCCATACGTCGTGCCCGCATTATTACCGCTTCTCTAATCCTGGCGAGAGCGAAGATGCCTTCTGCACACGCATGATCGCCGAGATAGAGGGCATCATCGCGCGCGAGGGCGCGGACACCATTGCCGCTTTCATCGCCGAGCCGATCATGGGCACGGGCGGCGTGCTAATGCCACCCAAAGGCTATTTTGAGAAGCTGCAACCTATCCTGGCCAAACACGATATTCTCTTCATCGTCGATGAAGTCATCACCGGCTTCGGTCGCACCGGCCATTGGTTCGCGACCGGCGGCATGAACTTGAAGCCCGACATCGTGACGCTGGCCAAGGGCATAACATCCGCCTACTTCCCGGTTTCGGCCTCAGTGATTTCAGAAAAGATCTGGAACGTATTGAAGGACGAAAGCCCCAATTATGGGCCGGTTATGCATGGTTTCACCTATTCCGGCCATCCGATGGGCGGCAACATAGGGCTCGCCAATCTGCGCATCATGGAAGACGAGCGGATGGTGGAGAACGGCGCCGAAGTAGGCCCATATCTGCTGAAAGCCTTGCGTGAACGGATCGGCGGCAACCCGTATGTGGGTGACGTGCGCGGTACAGGCATGATCATGGCGGCCGAGTTCGTCGCCGACAAGACAACGCGGCGGCTGTTTGATCCGAAGTCAGGCGTGCACAGAATGGTGTCGGCCAAGGCGCTGGAGATGGGCCTGCTCAGCCGTGCGCTGCCCTTCATCGAAGTGTGCTCGTTCTCGCCGCCGCTGATCATGACGCGAGCGGAGGCGGACGAAGCCGTTGGCCGCTTCGGCCGGGCCCTGGATGCGGTTACGCCGGAGCTGGAGCGGCTGGCGGGAGCGTGATGGTGCGGTGGGGACTGGGTGTCAGGCACCGCTGGTGCCTGACACCGGGTCAGCCGCTGGCCTAAAACACCAGCCGTTCCACCCTCTTCACATGCGGCAACGCCTTCACGTCGGACAGCACTTTGTCCGACACCGGATCATCCACCTCGGCGAGCGCGATGGCTTCGCCGCCGGGGCGGTTGCGGCCGAGACTGAAGGCTGCGATGTTGACGCCCGCTGCGCCCAGCAATGAGCCCAAAGCACCAATATATCCTGGCTTATCGGCGTTCTGCGTGTACAGCATATGTGCCCCGATCTCGGCTTCAAGATTAATGCCATCGAGCTGGATCAGCCGCCCGCGGCCATCCGAAAACACCGTGCCCGCCACCGATCGCTCGCCAGCCTCGCTGAGCACCCGCACCCGCATATACGATCCGTACGCGCCCTGCTGCGCGCGGGTCGACTCGTTGATGGTGATGCCACGCTCCTTGGCGATGACCGGCGCCGAGACCATGTTGGCGCCCTCCAGCACATGCCCAAGCACGCCCGCCAGCGCCGCCGACGTCAACGCCCGCGTGTTCATGCTGGCGACTTCGCCGGTGTATTCGATGCCGATCTCCTTCAACCCCGAATGCGTGACCTGGCCGCAGAATGACCCGAGCTGCTCGGCCAGTTTCACAAACGGGCGCAAGCGTGGTGCTTCATCGGCTGAAATCGACGGGAAGTTGAGGGCGTTGGTGATCGCGCCGGTGGTGAGATAGTCCGACATCTGCTCGGCGACCTGCACGGCAACGTTTTCCTGGGCCTCCACCGTGGACGCGCCCAAATGAGGTGTACACACCACGTTCTCGTAACCGAACAGGGGATGTGTTTTGGCAGGCTCCTCTGCAAACACGTCGAGCCCCGCGCCAGCGATATGGCCGCTGTCCAATCCCGCTTTCAGCGCCACCTCGTCCACCAGACCGCCGCGCGCGCAGTTGATAATCCGCACGCCCATCTTCATTTTCGCGATGGCCTTAGCGTCGATGATGTTACGTGTCTTCTCGATGAGAGGCGTATGCAGCGTAATGAAGTCAGCACGCCGGAACAGCTCATCCAGTTCCACTTTCTCAACGCCCAGCCGCTGCGCCCGGTCTGCCGTCAGGAACGGATCGTACGCGACGACGCGCATCTTCAGGCCAACGGCACGATCGGCGACAATCGATCCGATATTGCCGCAACCTATGATGCCCAGCGTCTTGCCCGTGATCTCGACACCCAGAAACCGCGACTTCTCCCATTTGCCGGCGTGGGTTGAACGGTCGGCGGCCGGGATCTGCCGGGCGAGGGCGAGCACCATCGTGATGGCGTGCTCGGCGGTGGTGATGGAATTGCCAAACGGCGTGTTCATCACAATGACGCCCTTGGCGGTGGCTGCCTTGATATCGATGTTGTCGACACCAATCCCCGCCCTGCCAATGACCTTGAGCTTGCCCGCCGCCGCGATCAGTTTGTCGGTCGCCTTCGTCGCCGAGCGCACGGCAAGACCGTCATACTGCGGAATGATTGCCAGCAACTCGTCTTTGCTCAGCCCCGTCTTCACGTCGGCCGCAATGCCGCGCTCCTTGAAGACAGCGACGGCCTGAGCAGAGAGTTCGTCGGCAATGAGAACGCGCGGTGCCATGGTTTGAGAGTCCCTTCGGAGAAATCGTTGAGTAGGCGGCAAGTAGAAGGCTGCGGGGCGCAGGCAGTAAGGCAGGCTCCTGCGTTACGGCCTTGCCGCTGCCTGTTCCCTGTCGCCAGCTGCCGTGCATTGCGCATACGCCCAGTCGAGCCAGGGCAGCAGCGCTTCGATATCGGAAGTTTCCACCGTCGAGCCCGCCCAGATTCGCAGGCCCGGCGGCGCATCGCGGTAATGGCCGATGTCGTAAGCAACCTTCTCGGATTCGAGCAGGGCACAGAGCTTTTTCGAGACTGCCGCCTGGCCGTCCACGGACAATGCCGTCACCGCGGGATCTTTGAACTTGAGGCATACAGACGTGTTCGACACCGTTGCCGGGTTTATCGCGAGATCTGCAACCCACGAGGACTTCGCCACCCACGCCCGGATCGCAGCGGCGTTGGCGTCGGCGCGCGTAATCAGCGCCGTCTGCCCGCCCAATCCGTCCGCCCACGTCAGCGCATCGAGATAATCTTCCACGCACAGCATCGACGGCGTGTTGATGGTCTCGCCTTCGAAGATGCCTTCGATCAACTTGCCGCCCTTGGCCATGCGGAAGATCTTGGGCAGCGGCCACGGCGGATTGTAGGTGCTCAGACGTTCGGCCGCGCGTGGTGACAGGACGATGACGCCATGCTGCGCTTCGCCACCGACGGCCTTCTGCCAGGAATAGGTGGTCACGTCGCACTTGGCCCAGTCGATGGCTTGCGCAAACGCCGCCGACGTTGCATCGACGAAGGTGAGGCCTTGACGGGTCGCCGGAATCCAATCCCCGTCAGGCACCCGCACGCCCGACGTGGTGCCATTCCAAGTGAAAACAACGTCGCGCGAGAAATCAACGGTCGAGAGATCCGGCAGCGCCCCATAGGCGGCCTCGATCTCGCGCACATCCTTGAGTTTTAGTTCTTTTAGAACATCCGTTGCCCAGCCCTTGCCGAAGGCTTCCCACGCCAGCACATCAATGCCGCGTGCGCCCAGCATCGACCACATGGCGGCCTCGAAGGCGCCCGTATCCGACGCGGGCATGATGCCGATGCGGTAGTCCATTGGGATGCCAAGGATGGCGCGGGTCTTGTCGATCGCGAGCTTCAGGCGCGCCTTGCCCTCTTTGGAGCGATGCGAGCGGCCGGTCAGCGCGGATTCGAGGGATTTGGCAGTCCAGCCGGGGCGCTTGGCGCAGGGCCCGGAGGAGAAATTAGCGATGGCGGGTTTAAGCGTCGGCTTGGTCATTGCGTCCACCCTTTCAGATGGTGAGCCCCTCGTTGGGGAGGGGTGGCCCGCTGCCGGAATTATGGTGCGTCGCGGTGATTGTCAAGAAAGCTGGGTGCCGGTCACGCGACCCACACACCGCGTGCACGCAAATGTGACACAAAGGGCCTGCTGACGGCGCGCTCCGGGCAGCCTATATAGTGGGTTCGGCGCTACGGGATGCGGAGACTGTCGATGCTTTTCATTCTGCGACTGTTCGGTGGCTGGTCCATCCTGGCAGCAGCCATCGCGCTTACTTACGACATCACTGCCGCGTACCAGACGGGCGCCAAGCTGGTGTTCGCTTCGCTCGGCAAGGATTGGGAGGCCATTAGTCCGTCGTCGCTCAATGCACTGCAGACGGGCATTGAGCGGCACGTCGCCAGAGCCTTGTGGGACCCGCTGGTTCTGGGGATTTTGAAGACACCAGCCTTTGCGGCTTTCGCGGTCTTTGGTGTGCTGCTGTATATCCTCGGAATGCGCCGGAGCCGGACGAATATCTACGCCAACTAGTCAACCCAAACTGAAGGAGCCCACGCCATGCTATTGTCGCGGAATCAGACAGGTATGCCTGCCCAGGATCGCGCGCCGGCCGGCCGCCCCGATGCCTTGCCCACGGCCAGCCGTCACCACATCAGTGGAGCCGCCTTGAAGGGGCCATTTCCAGCAGGCTCGGAGCAAGTTATCTTCGGGCTCGGCTGCTTCTGGGGAGCGGAGCGCAAATTCTGGTCCTTGCCTGGCGTGATCATGACGGCAGTTGGCTATGCTGGCGGTTACACACCCAATGCCACGTATAAGGAGGTCTGCTCCGGCGCGACCGGCCACAACGAGGTGGTGCTGGTGACCTATGATCCCAAGCTGATCAGCGTTGACCAACTGTTGAAGGTGTTCTGGGAGAGCCATAATCCCACGCAAGGGATGCGCCAAGGCAATGATATGGGCACGCAGTACCGCTCGGGCATTTATGTGACGACGGCGGAGCAGAAGGCTGCGGCGCTGGCGTCGAAGGCCGGATACAACGCGGCGCTGGCGGCAAAAGGTCTCGGCGCGATCACAACGGAAATCCTTGACGCACCAGAGTTCTACTATGCCGAGGATTATCATCAGCAGTACCTTGCCAAGAATCCGGGCGGCTATTGCGGCCTTGGCGGCACGGGCGTGGTTTGCCAGATCGGCACGGGCGTAAGGGCGATGGCGGCGGAATGATTTCCTGGTGCCCTAGTGTCAGGCACCCGCGGTGCCTGACACCAACCCCATCCGCCGTGTCTCGGCCTCAAAATCCGCCACCATCGCTGACAGCCGTCGCATCAACTCGTCGCACTCGGCGCGGGTGATGATCATCGGCGGGCAGACCATGATCCAATCGCCGTTGCGGCCGTGCGCCGTTCGGCGTCCGTAGACCAGAAGACCGTTACGCAGGCCCGCCAGCTTCAGGAGATCAACTGGCGATACCTCCGGCGGGAACTGCCCCTTGGTGGCCTTATCTGTGACTACCTCCAGCGCCATGACCAGACCCAGACCACGAATGTCACCCACCACACTTGAATGGGCCTTCAAGCCTTCGAGCTTTTCGCGCAGATAGGCGCCCATCTTTTTGGTGTTTCGCAGGATATCCAGCCGCTCGTATTCGTCCAGCACGGCCAGGGCTGTGGCGCAAGAAATCGGATTTGCTGTGTACGTATGGATGAAGGCGAAACCGGCGCTTGCTGCCAGCGTGTCGGCCATTCGCGCGGGGATCAGCGTGGCGCCCAGCGGCGTGTAGCCGGAGCCGAGGCCCTTGGCCATGACGACCAAATCGGGCAGCGCATCCGGCCAATTGTGCGCGGCAAGGAACGTGCCCGTGCGACCGGTGCCACACAACACTTCGTCGAAAACCAGCGCGATGCCCGCCTTGGTACAGATCTCGCGGATCTGGCGGAAATACTCTGGCGGCGGAACATTGCAGCCGGTGGCAAGGCCACCCACCGGTTCGATGAAGAAGGCGAGGATGGTATCCGCACCCTCCTTGCGGATCATCTGCTCCAACGCCTCGACGCAATGGCGCGCATACGTCGTTGCTGTGTGGTTGGCGGGCAGCCGGTAGCTAACAGGCGAGGGCACCTTCAAGGCCGCAAGTGCCATGCCGTCCAGATAGGGGGCAATGTCGTCATCGCCGGACATCGCCAGCGTCAGCATCGTTGCGCCGTGATAGGACGGATTGCAGGTGATGATCTTGCGCCGCTGCGGCTCGCCCATGACGACGGCATACTGACGCAGAAATTTCACGGCGCATTCAATGGCCTCGCTGCCGCCCGAGGAGAGGCAGACGCGCTCGAAACCCGGTCCCGCCAGTGCCGCGATTCGCGCTGTCAAATCGATGTTCGGCTGGCTACGGGCGTGGCTGCAATAGGCGAAATCGACGGTTTTGGCCTGCCGCGCCATGGCGTCGGCGACCACCTCGCTGCCATGACCAATGTTGCTGACGACCGGCCCGGACGACAAATCGATATAGTCGCGGCCGTCCTCGTCCCACATCGTGATGCCCTTGGCGCGCACGATCAGCGGCCGGGGAACTGCGCCATTCCAGGGATAAAAAACATCCTGCCCGCCGCCTTGGGCGGGGTGGATGGCTTTGCGAGGCAATCCAGTCATGGCGCGCATCTCCTACGATCCGGTAAGACAATGCCGTGCCGCGCGCCCGTGACGCAACCCCCCTCAATGCATGATCAGTTGGCCGTCCTTATAACGGAACTCGCGCGGGCAGATCAGGCCCTTGTGGGCGACGCGCACGCCCTGCAACGGCCCTTCCAGCTTGTGCACCCAAAAATCGAGAAACGATTTCAGCTTCGGGTAGAGTGGGTGCAGGTCGTAGTCCTGCCAGACATAGGTCTGCAGCAAGGAGCGATGGTCCGGCAGCCGGTAGAGAATTTCGGCCGTCGTCAAACTGAAGCCAGCGAACTGCTTTTCAAAGTCGCGATCCCGCATCGTCACGCTCCGCTCAGGTTTCCCGCAAAGCAACCGATGACGGAAGGATACTCTGATTCGGATGAATATTGCCTAAATGAGACAATGAAATCAGTCGATTGGCACTCACAGCTCGGGACGGCTGCCTGCGTGCACTGCGGTAGAATGGCCGCATCGGCTTAAACAGAGGCCTGCAAAACCAATGACATCCCTTGACCTTTCAGCTCGTATGCAGCCAAACGGACACACTCTGATGCCGTCCTGCAGTGTGCGGTAGGAAAGGTCTTGGAGCCGTTTTCCCAAGAGTCTAGAGTGCTTTGGGGATCGATCGTGAGAGGCTTTTGATGCGCGTCCGGACAGTGGCACTGGCGGCGGCACTGATGGTGTTGGCACAACCGGCCGATGCGCGCCGCCAGCCGCGCAAGGAAGATCCGGCGTCTTCCACCGCTGCTATCGCCCAAGGCAAGACGATAGCATTCGCCCAAGCCTGTGCACCGGGCGAACGAATCACCATCGCGGCCACGGGCGATTTGCTGTTTCACCGGCCGCTGGAGCAGGAGGCTCTGACGCCGTCGGGCAACTATCGCGATTTCTGGAAGCCCGTCACCAGTATCATCGCCAATGCCGACCTCGCTTACGCCAATTTCGAGGGTGCTGCCGCCGACGGCGTCACCAATGGCCTTGATATCGTCAAGGATCCGGGCCGGGAGTGGAATAACCGTGTCTACACGGCGCAACCGATGGTGCTGAGCTACAACTACCATCCGTCGCTGATCGACGACCTTATCAACACCGGCTTCGATGTGGTTTCGACGGCCAACAACCACGCACTTGACCGTGGCGCCATCGGCATCGACCGGACGGTTGCCAATTTTGAAAAGCGCGGGCTGGCGTTCTCCGGCACGCGCGTGAGCGATGCGGCCGAGCATCCCTTCAGCGTCGTGACCACGGTGAAAGGGCACAACGTGGCCTGGCTAGCGTGCACGTTCGATACCAACGGTTTTCCTGACCGGCACGATCAAGTGCTGCATTGCTTCTCGCAACGCGATGCAGTGCTGGCGGAGATCAAGCGCCTGGCGTCCGACCCGCAGATTGACGCTGTGATGTTCACGCCCCATTGGGGTATCGAAGGCTCGCCAACGCCCGAAAAGCGGCAGCGCGATCTTGCCCAGGCCGCTGTCGAGGCAGGTGCCACAGCTGTTGTCGGCACACATCCGCACGTGCAGGGGCCATGGGAAAAGCTCAGCGCCACAGATGGCCGCGAAGGACTGGTGATCTATTCGACCGGCAACTTTATTTCCAACCAGCGTCATCCCGAGCAGCGCATGGGCGAGATCGCGCTGATCGAGCTGACGCAGGAGCCAGGCGCAAAGAAAATGCGTGTGACCGCAGCGGGCTTCATACAGACTTATGTCGATATCACGGCCGTCCACCGGGTCACGGAAGCGCCGCGATCCATGGCGTCGCGGCCGATGCCGGCGGGCAACCGGGTGTTCGGTGCCGAATTGCCAAAACTTCCGCGAACCTGCGATGCAGGGCAAAGCGTAACCGAAAGTTGGGGTGCCGCGCCGCCGGTGACCGTGGCGCTACTACCGCTGCCCCCGCCCAAACCAGTTGAGCCAAAGTCAGGCGCGGTGATCCGCGAACTGGCGGTTGTGACCGTGACTGCTGCGGCGATGCCTGCGGCCAAACTGGTGCTCGCGGCTGTGCAACCCGTTGTCCGATCAACTCAGCCTTCGGCAGTCAGCGCCTTGGCGAGCCTGAAAGCACCGCAGGTCAACGCTAAGCTGGCCGGGATCGCAGCGCTGCCAACGGACGGCTGGGCACTAACCTCCAAAGCTGCGGGCAAGACCGACGCGGTCGCAACGAATTTGGCCGTGCCCGCTAAGGCCCGCCCTGCCAAGACCTACTATGTTGACGTCAAGCTGGCGGGTGTAGCGGGTCTGCCAACGGACGGCTGGGTGCTTGCGAAGCAGACAATCGCGGGCGCTGGCTCGAAGCCCGAGAAAGCGACAAAGACCGTTAGCCTCGCTACGACATCCACAGCACCGGCAAGAAAAAGGCGTACGCCTACTGTGGAGGCGGCTAAGGGCGCGTCGTTTACGTCACGGTAAGTGCGGCGTGGCGGGTCTACCGCCCCTCGCGCCACCAGGCGAGCGTCATCAGGCCGATCAACAGGGCCAGCGCCCAGAGACCGGCGGCGAGCGGTATCGAGCTGATGCCCGTCACCAGATGAGCGTTGCGGTCTTTGAGGCCGAGCCAATCGGATCCATGCAGCACATGTGCCGCATTCAGCAGTGTAACGCGTGGGATCTGCTGCAACGAGGGTGCATCGCCAGGCCGGGCCGCGCTCCAGAATGACCCGCCGCCGGTCGCATCCAACAATCCCGCGAGCTTTGCCGGGCTCGCCGTAAGTTCCGACATCTCGCGTGCGTTGAGTGTGCCCGACAGTGCCACCGCCGACAGTTCGCCCGATGCAACCTTGTAAAATCCTTGCTCACTGGCATCGACCGTTGCGCGCCAGATGCCGGGTTCACTTGCCGCTGCGGCCGTCAGATCGACCGTGGTCTTGGCCCCGGACGGCGCGGTCAGCACGGCGGGCGGCACCTTATCACCCATGGAACGCCGCTCGATCGTTATCTTGCCCGCATCGGCATGGGCGGAAAGGTGCTCCTCTTCGAGATCGGGCTCTTTCATCAGCCAGTGGGCGAGCCGCCGCAGCAGTGGCTCATACGGGCCGCCACCCTCGAATCCGCGCGCCCACAGCCAGGATTGATCGGACAACATCAGCGCGACGCGCCCCTTGCCTCTCCGGTCCAGCACCAGCAAGGGCTTATCTCCCGCCCCGCTCATGATCGTCGAACCCGACGTGTTCGTCACATCTACCGTGCGGAACCAACGGCCCCAGGTGGGATCGCCGCCCGCAATGGGGCCCGCACCGGGCAACCCCGCCGTCACAGGATGTTTCCGGCCGAGCGGTGTCAGCTTAGGCTTGAACGGCTGCTCAGACACTTGCCCGGTCGGTTCAGCGGGCAGGACCGTTGCCAGCGGCGTGTAGAACAAGGACGCCTGCGTCGCATAATCCTCGCCCGCCGCCACCAGCACAGCGCCGCCCTTGCCTTCTACATAGCGCGCAATGTTATCGATGTAGATCGCTGGCAGAATGCCATGGCTGGCATAGCGGTCGAAAATGATGAGATCGAAGCCGTCGATCTTCTCCGAAAACAGTTCGCGCGTCGGGAAGGTGATCAGCGACAGTTCGTTGATCGGCGTGCCATCCTGCTTCTGCGGCGGGCGCAGAATTGTGAAATGGATGAGATCGACAGAGGCGTCCGATTTCAACAGGTTGCGCCAGGTGCGCTCGCCCGGATGTGGCTCACCCGACACCAGCAACACCTTCAGGTTCTGCCGCACGCCCTCGGCCGGGAGCACCGCGCGGTTGTTGGCTTCGCTGAGTTCGCCCGGCACCGGAGCCAGTTCCACTTCAACGATGTTGGTACCGGCATGGGGGAACGACATGGGTATCCGCACCGTGTCGTTGACGGGCGCCGTCAGGTCGAGATCCGGCTGGCCTTCGCGCTTGATCTTCAGATGGGCGAGCGAATTGACGCCGCTGTTTGACCCAGTCGTACGTACCGTGATCTCGGCCGTCGCCTCGCTGCCAACGAGGCCATAGCGCGGCGCTTTCAGCACTTCGATGCGGCGGTCGAATTCGCCTTCGGCGCCGGTGAGGACTGTGTGGACGGGCGCATCGAAGCCGAGGGCGCTAGCGGATTTCGGCACGTCCTCCACCTGCCCATCCGTCAGCATGATGACGCCCGCCAGCCGGTCGGACGGAATATCGGTCAGTCCACGCTGGAGATCGCCAAAGAGCTGGGTGCCATGGTCGCCGCCATCAGCGTTGCGGCCGGCGTCGATGTGCCGGACTTCGAGATTGCGGATGTGAGAAAGTTGCGCGTCCAACGCTTTCAGCGCTACGTCCGCCCGCTCCGGACGCTGCGCGATACCCATGCTGGCGCTGCGGTCGGTGACGACGAGTACGATGTTGCTGAGCGGCTGCCGCTGCTCCTGCCGGATTGTCGGGTTGGCGAGCGCGCCGAGCACGGCGGCGATGCTGAGCACCCGCAACGCCAGTCCCCGGCTCCGCCGCCATGCGAGCAATCCCGCCAGCAGCAGCGCAACGGCAGCGCCAACCGCCAGCAGCGGCCAGGGTATGAGGGGGGCCCATTCAACAGAAAAAGTCATGCCTGGGCTCGCATCGGTTGATCGCTCAGAGCAAAGAGTACCCCCCACCCTGTCCCTCCCCGGCAAGGGGGGAGGGGGGGCTTGAACTGACAGTTTCTGTCTATCGGCCTTTGCGTCCCCTGCCCTTTGAGGGGGGAGGGATAGGGCGGGGGTGGGGCGGGACAGCGGTTAAGCATCGCTACTGCCCCAGCCGTTCGAGGATGCTAGGCACGTGCACCTGGTCGGCTTTGTAGTTGCCGGTGAGGGCATACATGACGATGTTGACACCAACGCGATTGGCGAACTCGCGTTGGTCTTCGCCGCCGGGGACCACAGCATAGAGGCCCTGGCCATTGGCGTCGGTGGCCCAGGCGCCAGCAAGATCGTTGCCAGTGACGATGACCGAGCTGACACCGTCCGATTGCCGCGCTTCATCGTTGGCACCTTCGTCGGCCGTAAGACTGGTGGTGCCGCCTGCTTCCACCCACATCGATCCGCCGTCGTAGCGGCCCGGAAAACTCTTGAGCAGATAGAAGGACTTGGTCAGCACATGCGTCGCGGGCACCGGCTCTAGGCGTGGAATATCCAGCCGCGAGGCCAGACGCTGGAAGGCGGTGTTGCCTGCCACGCCATCGACATTCGGCACCCGGTCGCCTTCTTCCTGCGTGTCGAACACAATCAACCCGCCGCCCTTCATATAGGCGTCGACACGGCCGCGCGTGGCATCGTTGAGTTCGGTTGCTGCCTTGGTCACGGGCCAGTAGAGCACCGGGAAAAAGGTTAGATCGTCTTTGTCTACATCAACGCCGATGGGCTCGCCGGGCTCAACCGCCGTGCGCTGCTGCAGGACAAGGCTGAGGCCCGCGAGACCCTGACGGCTAGTATCGTCGGTGCGCGCATCGCCCGTCAGCACATAGGCGAGCCGCGTGGCCTGCGATGCCTTCAAGCCAAAAGCGTCGGCCGTCGCAGCGCGAGAGTCGTGTGCAGGCATTGCAAAGCTCAGGATCGCTGCAATCAGCAGCGCCACACTCGTGGCCTTGGCCGCTGGGCGCGATGACCACCCGCCCCATTGCAGCGCAAACACCGCCAGCATGTCAGCCAGCAGCAATGTCAAAGCCGCCGCCAGCGCCCAGGATTTCAGCGGATGCGCTAGGACGCCTTGGTAGGCTGCCTGGACAACGCCGGCAGGCAGGCCGGTGAGCGGAGTCAACACGGTGTTAGCACCCACTACATTCAGCGCCCGCGTCGCTCCCTCGCGGCCGTAAAGTCCCGGCGGATGCGCTGTATCAGGACGGATCTTGGCAGGCGCGTCAGTTGCCAGCGGTTCAACAGTTGGCGGCGGAGGACCTAAGACGCCGAATCCGTCGAGCGTTGCCAATGGCTGCAACGAGCTGGTTTCCGACGGCGCGCCAGATGTTTGATTGCCGCGCTCTAGCTCGGCAAGCCCCGTAAATCGCGTGATGCGCCGTAGCATATCGACGAACAGGCCGGACAGCGGCAGGTTCGACCAATCGGAATTGGCGGTGACATGGAAGAGGATCACCCAGCCTGTCCCCCGTTTCTGCGCGGTGACAAGCGGCGTTCCATCGGCTAGCCGCGCCCAGATGCGGGTGCGATCGCTGAGCAAAGCGGGATCGGCCAAGACTTGGCGAGACACGCGGACATCATCAGGAACCTTGAGGCCCGAGAACGGGCTATCGGCTTCGAATGCGCCGAGCGGCTGCGGTGTGCTCCAGGACAGCGCGCCGCCCAAAGAACGCCCGCCAATCCGCAAGTCCACCGGTAGCAGGTCGTCGGAGGCTTCTTCCAGCCGTGGGCCGGCAAAGCGCACCAGCACGCCGCCGCGAGCAACGAACTTGTCCAGCGCCTCCTTGGCCGGCCCTGCGATCTTGCCCACATCAGCAAGAACCAGAACGGACACATTGGCCGCCGTCAGTTTGCCGATCGCCGCCGCGCTGTCGTTGTCGTCGGCATTGACCAGTTCGGCGAAAGGTTTGAGCGCCCGCTCAACATAAAACAGATGCCCGAGCAGCGGCTGCGTGCTTTCGCGCGACGCGCCCGTGACAAGCCCGATCCGGTTCCAGCGCGAGCCTGTGTCGAGCAATTGCACCGCGCCCGCCGAACGTTCGCCTTGGATGGTCAGCCGTGCAATCTGATTGCGCAGTTCCAATGGTATTTCGATCCGCTGCGTGTCGCTGCCCGAGTCTGCTGGCATCGTTAGTTTCGCCGCACTGAGCGGCTGGTTCGCCGCAGATTGCGATTCGATAATCACATCGCGCGACGCACCGCCGGTCCGCAAAACGTGAAACTCTAAGGCTCCACCAGCCCCGAGCTGGCTCGACAAGGCGAGCGCTTGCGTGTCCTCCGTGGGCTGAATGACCGTCACCGCTCCGGCATCGCCAGCGAGCGCCTTGAGCTTGCCCGCAAATTCCAGCCCATCGTCGCCGGCAATGCCATCCGACAGCCAAAAGATGTTTGGTGATGTCAAACCCTTCAGCGCCAGTTCGACCGGCGCGACTGTCTGGAGCCGTACTGGCGAAAACGGCTCTGGCTTCAGTGCTGCCAGCGAATCGCGTGCTTCGCGTGCCGACTGAGGCTGCAATTGTGTCCCGCGCATATCCCGGGCCGTGGCGGCAATCAGGACGGGCAAACTGGCGCGTTCGGCTTCGTCAATCAGCCGCCCCGCTTGCTCCGTGCGCTGATCCCAATGCGCCGCCGCTGCCCAGTCATTGTCGATAACCAGCACCAGCGGCCCGCGCGCTGTCACAGTCGCCTTTTGTTGATCGAGTACCGGCTCGGCAAAGGCGCAGATCGCGAGGCCAGCCGCCAGCATACGGATCAACGTCAGCCACCAGGGCGTATGGTTGGGCGTCTGCTCCTTGGCTTCGAGGCCGTGCAAGATGCGGGTTGCCGGGAACGACACGCGCTGCGGCTGCGGCGGCATGGCGCGCAGCAGCCACCAGATGGCGGGGAGCGCGGCGAGCGCCAGGAGCAGCCAAGGATTGAGGAAGCCTAAAGTCACCGCGCCGCCTCCGCTGCCATGGTCCGCGTAGCCGCCTCGGCTTGGGCATCGCCCGATAGCCGCGCGTGCAGCGTCATGAGCGCTTCGCCGCCGGGCCGGTCCGTATGGTGCAACAGCCGTGTCCATTGCAGCTTGCGCAAAACACTATCGAGTGCCGCGCGGTGTTCGGCGAGTTTCCCCCGGTAGCGCTCGCGCAACTGCTCGGCCCGTGCTGCCAGCCAGTGGCGGCCTCCTTCGGGGTCGCGGAATTCGACGCGGCCGGAATAGGCGAGCGTCTCTTCGGCCGGGTCCAGCACTTGCACCAGATGCCCGCGCACGCCTTGCCCGGCCAAGTGCCGCAAGGCTGGTTCAATCGTTTCGATAGGATCGAGAAAATCGCCGAACAGCACGCAATCGGCCTGGCGCGACAGCGTTGCGGCCGCGAGCGTGTGGGCCCTGCTGCCATTGGCACTGGCGTCCGTGATTAGCGCCTCCGCCATCTTTTCGGTCGTATCGCGCCGAGCGGTTGGCGGCATCAGGCCGACAAGGCCAACGCGCTCGCCGCCCTGCACCAGCAGCTCGGCAGCCGCGAACATCAACACCAGTGCCCGATCGCGTTTTGTCACCGTAGCCAAATGCGACGCAAAATCCATCGAGGGCGAGAGATCCACCCACAGCCAGACGGTGTGTGCCGCTTCCCATTCGCGTTGACGCACAAACAGCCGGTTGGAATTGGCCGAACGCCGCCAATCGATCAGATTGCGGGTGTCGCTGGTCTCGTATTGGCGGAACTGCCAGAAACTATCGCCCGGCCCGGCCCGCCGCCGCCCATGCACGCCGAACGCGACCGTCTGTGCAATGCGCTTGGCCTCCAGGCGCAACGCTGGCAAGCGTGCCGCCAAGGCCTGCGCATCAGCAGTCAGCCCGCGCAGCCGTCCGGCATCTTCGTTTTGCAGCGATGCCACGCCGGATCACCCCGCGCCCGCAGCCAGATGGGCAATCAGATCAGGCAGCGTTACGCCCTCAGCGCGCGCCGTGTAGGAAAGAGCCATGCGGTGCTTCAGTGCGGGCTCGGCCAGCGCCAGCACATCGTCCAGCGACGGCGCGAGACGGCCATCGAGCAGCGCCCGTGCGCGCACGGCAAGGCTTAGCGCCTGGCTGGCGCGCGGCCCCGGACCCCAAGCAACGAACTTATCGACATCCTTGCCCGCGCCCTCCCCTGGACGGGCAGAGCGCACAAGATGGAGAATGGCTTCCACCACCTTCTCACCCATGGGAATTTGCCGTACGAGGCGCTGGAACGTCATCAATTCACTCGGTCCGAGCATAGCTTTGGGCTTGGCTTCCTCGCCCCCGGTGGTGGCGTAGAGCATCCGCCGCTCGGCGAGCTGATCTGGATAAGTAATATCGACTTGCAGCAGGAACCGGTCGAGCTGGGCTTCGGGCAGCGGATAGGTGCCCTCCTGCTCCAGCGGGTTTTGCGTTGCCAGCACATGGAACGGCGCGGGCACGTCGTAGCGCACGCCGGCAACGGTCACATGATGTTCCTGCATTGCCTGCAACAGCGCCGACTGGGTCTTGGGGCTGGCGCGGTTGATTTCGTCCGCCATCAGCAGTTGAGTAAACACCGGCCCTTTGACAAACCGGAAGCTGCGTCCGCCGCCGGGGCTCTCATCGAGCACTTCCGATCCCACGATGTCGGACGGCATCAAGTCAGGTGTGAACTGGATCCGCTTGCAATCGGCGCCTAGAATCGAGCCCAGCGTCTCCACCAGCTTGGTTTTGCCAAGGCCGGGCACGCCGATCAGCAGGGCATGGCCACCGGCAAGCAACGTCACCAGTGTCTGCTCGATGACGGTGTCCTGGCCAAAAATCACGGCTGCCGCCGCATCCTTAGCGCGCCGCATGGTATCGCCAGCCGCCTCGACGCGGGCAACAATAGTATCATCTGTTTGATTGAGAGAGGTCATGGGATCGAATATAGAGGAGTTGATTGGGACGGCACCATGACTTTTTTGTTAGCGCCCGGCGACTCCCGTTCCGGGAGCCGGCCGCCGGGCGCGCCAGATGCGGCCATAGTGGCCATCAAAGGGGCGGCAGCCAGTTTAGTGTGGGGCGGCACAGATCTGCGAAACAATGGTCTTTGCGACTTGAAAACCATTTTACCAAAAACAGACGCAGGCGCGGCGCTGCAAGGACTGGAGTCGTTGCTGCGCGACACGGGCACCCATCCGCCGGTCCATCTGTGGAACCCGCCCTATTGCGGCGATATCGGGATGCGCATCGCGAGCGATGGAACGTGGTTTTATGCGGGCAGCCCGATTGGCCGCAAGCCGCTGGTCAAACTGTTCGCCTCGGTGCTGCGCAAGGATGAGGATGGGCTGACCTATCTTGTTACGCCGGTCGAGAAGGTGCTCGTCACCGTGGACGATGCACCGTTCTTGGCGGTGGAGATGGAGGTCACAGGAGAGGGCCGTGGACAGGCGTTGGCTCTGCGCACCAACACCGATGACTGGGTGACGTGCGGGCCTGAGCACCCCTTGCGATTCGGCTGCGATCCTCGGACGGGCGGTCCAAAACCCTATCTCACCGTGCGCGGCCGCCTCGATGCCCTGTTCACCCGCGCGCTCTATTACGATCTTGTCGCGTTGGCTGGCGTGGAAGGTCGCGATGGTATGGAGCAGTTTGGCGTCTGGAGTGGCGGCGCATTCTTTGCGATGGCGCCAGCAGCGGCGGTAGTATGATCTCGGCGGCCTCTCAATTCCGGCAATTGGCGCTGTCGCGGCTGTCAGCTGCGCCGATGCCGCTGGCCCGACGCGGCGACCACGATCTTAATCCCGATACGGCGGATGAGATGAGCGGTAGTGGCACCGTGGTCGCCGCCGCGGTGCTGGTCCCGATCGTGGCGCGCGCTACTGGCTTAATGATGTTGCTCACTCAGCGCACGGCAGACCTCGCGTCCCATGCCGGACAAGTCGCGTTCCCCGGCGGCAAGGTGGACCCGGAGGATGCCGGGCCACTCGCTGCCGCCTTGCGCGAAGCAGAGGAGGAAATCGGCCTTGAGCGCCGCTTTGTCGAGCCGCTTGGCTTTCTCGATGGCTACCAGACCGGCACCGGCTTTCGCATTGCGCCCGCCGTCGCGCTGGTGTCTGAAGGGTTCACGCTCCGCCTCAACGCCGGCGAAGTTGCCGGCGCCTTCGAGGTGCCGCTGGCCTTCCTGCTCGATCCGGCCAATCATCAGACACAATCGCGCGAATGGCGCGGCAAGCTGCGTACATTCTACGCCATGCCTTATGGCGATCACTACATCTGGGGCGCGACCGCCGGCATGATCCGCAATTTGTATGAAAGATTGATGTTGGGATGATAGCGCCACTGCCCAGTTTGGCGGGGGCCGATTGGCTCGTGCGGCCCGAGACGCAACGTGTCCTGACGGCGCTGACGGCGGCAGGCTTTTCGGCGCGCGCCGTGGGCGGCTGCGTGCGTAATGCGCTGATGGGGCTGCCGGTGACAGATATCGACATCGCAACAACGGCGCTGCCCGAGCAAACGATGGCGGTTGCGCGGGCGGCGGGGATGGCTGCGGTGCCGACGGGCATCGAGCACGGCACGGTGACGGTGGTTTGCAGCCATGTGCCGTTCGAAGTGACGACGCTGCGCCGGGACGTCGCGACCGATGGCCGGCGCGCGGTGGTGGCGTTCACGGATGATTGGGCCGAGGATGCGGCGCGGCGAGATTTTACGATGAACGCGCTGTATTGTACGGGCGATGGCACGGTGTTTGACCCGCTCGGCGGGTTTGCCGATCTGGACGCCCGGCGTGTACGGTTCATTGGCGATCCGGCGGCGCGCATCCGCGAGGATTATCTCCGTATCCTGCGCTTTTTTCGATTCCACGCAACCTACGGCGTAAGCGGATTGGATGCGGCGGGCGCGCGCGCCTGCGTGCATTTGCGCGCCGGGCTGCGGCAACTGTCAGGCGAGCGGGTGGGCGCAGAGATGATGAAACTGCTGGTGGCGCCGCGCGCGGTGGCGGGCCTGACGGCAATGTCCGATTTCGGGCTGCTGGTCGATGTGCTCGGCGGCGTGCCGCGATTGGCGAGGTTCACGCGGCTGGTGGAGATAGAAACAGCAATCACTGTTGCGGGGCTTTCCCATCCCACCCCCACTTTAATCCTCCCCCCTCAAGGGGGAGGAGACGCCAATGCCGATAGAAGTCCTGCTCCCGACTCTGGCGTCCCTTCCCCCTTGAAGGGGGAAGGACAGGATGGAGGTGGGGCGGGAAAGCCTCTCCCCGACGCCGCTCTCCGGCTGGCTGCTCTTGCCGTGCATGGACCCGAAGACGCCGCTCGGCTCGGCGGCTTGCTGCGGCTGTCGCGCGAGCAGCAAGCTGTGCTGGAGGCGCTGACCGCGATAACTTGGCGTCTGGATGCTGCGGCGACGGAGCATGCTGCACAGGTGGCGCTCTACCGTCTGGGGGCAGCTGGCTACCAGCGGCGTGTGCTGATGGACTGGGCGGGTTCCGGCGCCCGTGCTGATGATGCCAAGTGGCTCAGCCTATGGACCCTGCCCGTGCGCCTCGGCGTGCCAGTATTTCCGTTGCAGGGCCGCGATCTCACCGCTCTTGGTGTCGCTCCCGGCCCGCAGATCGGCGAGCTGTTGCGCCGGCTGGAACAACGCTGGATGGATGATGGTTTCACCACAAGCGCTGGCGAGCTGAGGGCGCTGACGCTGTCTTGGTGCCAGGCACCGGTAGTGTCTGGCACCCAGGCGGAGCGGCAATTGTAGGTTCTGATGTCCCCGTCAAGGGCTCCGGCCGAGCGGGTTTGCTCGCCGCCGCCTGGGTGGGGCACATCAGAACTTACTTCACCCACGTCTGCAGCCTACTTCGTCCCATACATCCTATCGCCCGCATCACCCAATCCGGGCACGATATAACCGTGGTCGTTCAAATGGCTGTCCACCGCCGCCGTGTACACGCGCACATCGGGATGCGCCGCCGTCAAGGCCGCAATACCTTCTGGCGCCGAGAGCAGGCACACCAGCTTGATGTCCTTGACGCCGCGCGCCTTCAGGAGCGCCACGGCCGCCGCCACTGAATTGCCGGTCGCCAGCATCGGATCGACCAGCACCACCAGCCGCTCGGCGATGTCCTCGGGCAGTTTGCAATAATACTGCACTGGCTGCAGCGTCTTGGGGTCGCGATAGAGCCCGATATGGCCAACGCGGGCCGACGGCACCAAGTCGAGGAGGCCGTCCAGCAAGCCAACGCCCGCCCGCAGGATAGGCACGAAAACCAGCTTCTTGCCCTTGATGAACCGCGCGTCCATCGGCCCCACCGGCGTTTCGATGGGCCTGAGCTCCACCGGCAGATCGCGCAAGACCTCGTAGCCGAGCAGCAGGCTGATCTCGCGCAGCAACTGTCTGAATACGGACGAGGGCGTGGTCTTGTCGCGCATCAGCGAGAGTTTGTGGACGATGAGGGGGTGATCGACGACGGTGACGTTGGGGTGGATGGCGGTGCGCATAGCGGCCCTCTGCGGCGGTGGAAATGTTGTAGTGCAATGACAACCTTTAGGCGTGGAAATCAAGGTGCGGCCTGGACAATCCAAACGTCCTCGCAACATACCCCGCCCTAATCCTGAGGAGGCCCGTTCTGCACGGGCCGTCTCGAAGGATGCGTGGGGACGAACTATCCAACTGCGGGCAGTCCGCCAACCCGGCGCATCCTTCGAGACGCGACAAAGATGTCGCTCCCCAGGATGAGGTCAGTCGGTGTGGCGGTCAGTTGTTGATCAGCCCTCGCACCAAATCCCCATGCCGCGCCAGCGTTTTCCGCATGTCCACCGTCGTCACCCGCCCTTCGCGCACGACCACGCGGCCTTTGACCACCGTGAAGGCCGCGCGCTGCGGGCCACAGAAGATGAGACCCGCGACTGGGTCCCATTGGGTGCCCGCCATCATCGGCGTATCCAAAGGAAAGGCCGCGAAATCGGCTGCAAAGCCTGGGGCGAGCTGGCCGATTTCGCTGGCGCGGCCTAGCACGCGGGCACCGCCTCTGGTGGCGAGTTCGAGGGCTTGCCGGGCCGTCAGCGCGCCCGCGTTGCCGCCGGCGCGCTGCAGCAGCATGGCCAGACGCGCTTCACCGAGCAGGTCCGCGCAATCGTTGGAGGCCGAGCCATCGACGCCGAGGCCGATGTGCACGCCCCGGTCGAGCATTTTTCGCAACGGCGCAATGCCGGAGCCGAGCCGCATGTTGCTGGTGGGGCAGTGGGCGATTCCGGTGCCGGTGCGCGCAAACAGCCCGATCTCGGCATCGTCGAGCACGCAGCAGTGGGCGTGCCAGACGTGGTCGCCGGTCCAGCCCGCTTCCTCCGCATACTGCCCGGGACGCATGCCGAATTTTTCGAGGCTATAGGCGATGTCCTCGGCGTTTTCGGCAAGATGTGTGTGCAGACCGATCTTGTGGCGGGCTGCCATCGCCGCCGTGTCGCGCATCAGTTCGCGGCTGACCGAGAAGGGTGAGCACGGAGCGAGTGCGATCCGCAGCATGGAATTGGGCGAGGCGTCATGATAGCGGGCGATGATCCGCTCACAGTCCTTCAGGATGGCATCGGGCTTTTCCACCACACTGTCGGGCGGCAATCCGCCTTGCGATTCGCCAATGCTCATCGAGCCTCGCGTAGCCGTGAAGCGCAGGCCGATCTCGCTGGCCGCCTCGATCTCGTCATCCAGCCGCGCGCCGTTGGGGAACATATAGAGATGATCGCTCGCCGTGGTGCAGCCCGACAGCGCCAGCTCGGCCAACCCAACCAGCGCCGACACGCGAATATGCTCCGGCTCCATCCGCGCCCAGATCGGATAGAGCGTCTTTAACCAGCCGAACAGCAGCTGGTCCTGCCCGGCGGGGACCACGCGCGTAAGGTTCTGGTAGAGATGATGGTGGGTGTTGACGAGGCCGGGGATGACGATGTGGTTTTGGAGGTCGAGCACCTCGTCGGCGGTTTGCGGCAGCGAGGCAGATGGACCGACCGCCTCGATCACCCCATCGCGCGCGAACAGCCCGCCGCCCGCAATTTCGTGGCGCGCTCCGTCCATGGTCACGAGGATTTGGGCGTTGCAGGCGAGGAGCGTGGGCATCCCTGCTACTCCGCGGCCACGGCCACCGGCTGCCGCTCGGCCGAGCGTATCCAGCCGCCGCCGAGGATGCGGGCGGCACCAGAAGCGTCCGCGTAAAACACGCAAGCCTGTCCTGGCGACACGCCGGCCACAGTGCCCGGAAACTCAACCGACCAATCGCCATCCGCCTTGACCAGCCGCGCAACCTGCGGCGCTCCGCTCGACCGGATGCGCGCGGCGATCTCCAGCCCCTCAGCCGGAATCGCGCCGCCCAGCCAGTTCACATCCCTGAGCCGCACCACATGGCAGGTCAGCGCCCCGCGCGGGCCGACGACGACGCGCCGCCGCGCCGCATCCAGAGCCACCACGAACAGCGGATGAGCCGCCGCCACGCCCAGACCCTTGCGCTGGCCGATGGTGTAATGGGTGATGCCCTGATGCTGGCCGAGCACGCGGCCGTCCATATGAACAATCTGGCCCGGCCCCGCCGCGCCCGGTCGCAAGCGGTCCAACACGGTCGTGTAATGGCCCTTGGGCACGAAACAGATGTCCTGGCTGTCAGCCTTTTCCGACACCGGCAGGCCCAGACGCCGCGCGTGTTCGCGCACGTCGCTCTTCAGCAAGCCTCCCAAAGGAAAGCGCAGGAAATCCAGGGTATCGCGCGTGGTTGCGAACAGGAAATAGCTCTGGTCCCGGCTGGCATCGGCGGGCTGATGCAGCTCCAGGCCGTCCGGCCCCATTAGAGAACGGACATAGTGCCCGGTCGCCATCGCAGACGCGCCCAGCTCGCGCGCCGTGGTTAGAAGGTCGCGGAACTTCACCTTCTGGTTGCACTGAATGCACGGCACCGGGGTTTCGCCCGCCACGTAACTGGCCGCGAAATCCTCGATCACGGCGCTGCGGAACTTTGCTTCGTAGTCGAGCACATAATGCGGGATGCCGAGATGCGCCGCCACCTTACGTGCATCGCCAATATCGCGCCCAGCGCAACACGCGCCCTTGCGGCCCGTCGCCTCGCCATCGTCATAGAGCTGCAAGGTGATGCCGACGACGTCGTAGCCCGCCTCCTTGAGTAGCCCGGCGGCCACGCACGAATCCACGCCGCCCGACATCGCCACGACGATGCTGGTCGTGGCTGGATCACCGGCAAGGTGCAGCGGATCGATGCTTGGCAGGTCGAGTGGGGTGGCCATGGGACTCAAATTCCAAGCTGTGTCGTTTCAGCTCAGCCTCGCCACCCTGTCCCTCTCCCCGCTGGGCGGAGGGGACGCAGGCTTCGATAGCTCTGTTGTGTCGTCCCCTCGCCCCATTGGGGAGAGGGACAGGGTGAGGGGGTGATCTGCCTGCCGACGATGATATAGTCACAAGCCTTGGTGGTCCAGTGTTTATGCCAACTCCGCCGCGATGGCCTTGATAGCGGCCAGCGTATCTAGGCTGTGGTTCAGGATCACAGGGGCGGGATAGGTCGAGAGTTTCGCCACCACCAGATCGTGCTCGGGCGCGATATAAACCAGCTGCCCGAAAATACCGCGCGCCTGCGCAGTCTGCGCGCCTTTGTCTGCGACCCAGAATTGGTTGCGGTAGACGCCTTTGGGAAACAGCTGGCGGCCGTAGTCGTCCATCATACCGTGGCCACCCCGTCGGATATCGATGATCCATTCAGCCGGCAGGATCGCCTGGCCATTGAAAGTGCCAATGCCCAGATGCACCAGGCCAAAGCGTGCATAGTCACGTAACGTCGCGTTGAAGCCACCCGACGCCAGCGCGTAGCCGGTGCGGTCGACGGTGAAATTAGCGCTCTCCCCGGCTCCCATCGGCTGCCAGAGATGCTCACTCACCAGTTCCGGGAGGCGCTTGCCGGAGGCCCGTTCCATGGCAAAGCCAAGCACATCGGTCTCGATGGAGCGGTAGAGAAAGCGGCTGCCGTGTTCGGCGTCCTTGGCTTTGAGTGTGAGGATCTGCTCCCACATGCTGGTGTACCAGGGCCCGGTTGGCGGCGGTTCGGCGGGAATCGGCTTCCAGCCGCAGGCGACGTCGGTCTTACCAATATCCGAGAAGCGGTTTGTGTAGTCTAGCTCGTTGAAACTGACGCCGCTGGTCATATCCAAAACGTGCTGCACGGCTGCCCCGGCATAGCCGGTCGTGGCCAGTTCCGGCATGTATTGGGTGAGAGGCGCGGCGGGGTCGAGCAGCCCCTGGTGGACGAGCACCCCTGCGACACTGCCCACCACCGATTTGGCCACCGACTGCGACAGATGCAGCGTGCGAGGCGTCATGCCGTTCCTGTACTCTTCGGCAAGAATGCGTCCGCGATGGATGACTATGAAGCCATCCGTAGACGTTGAGTCCAGCAGCCCTGAGACCGTGCTCTTGCTGCCATCGTGCCGCAAAAAGGCGATGCGGCTGAGGTCCTGCCGCGCCTCGGCCAGCGGCGACACCGGCCCCTCGCCGCGCCACACCTCGGCCGTCGGCACCAGCTCGCGCACATGCTGAAAGGCCCAGCGGTTCCACGGCGCACGATCCCAGTCTTCAATCGGGAATTGGTCAGCCGCGCGATGCGAATTGGCGCGCCAGCGGGCCGGTGTCGCTTCATTCCTTGCGGGGCGTGAAGTTTCTATCATCGCTGTCTCACTGTCTCACTGCCTTGATGTCGAAGACGACGAAAGAACTGGGCGGCATCGCCGGTGTCAAGCGCGTTGCTCGAAAGCCACGCCGTACCCCTCCAGCCGCCGCCCGGCCTTGACCCGTGAGCCGCAGCCGTCACAATACCTCCTGCAAACTCGCAATACCGTGCGGTAGGAAACTCGCTCAATGGCCGTTGCCTTTGATTTCCGGCGTAAACGCTCCTTTCCGGCACGGCCTGACGACGAGGGCCAAGCCGCGTCCTTTCGCGAACGGCTGGCCGGCGCGGTGGATACAGTTCGGCGCGGCAATGCGGCGCGGCCTGAGCTGCTGCTGATCCCGCAGGATTTGCGAACGGCCGATCCGGGCTTTTTTGCTGAACTTGCTGCCGGTACGATGGGGTTGGCGGGCGCAACTGTTCAGATCGATGGCACATCGCCGTTTCTCGTCACGCCGCCAAGCCAAGCCTGGCAAGCCGCGCTGCTCGGCTTTAGTTGGCTTAGCGATCTGCGCGCCGCCAACCTGGGCGAAGCTCAGGCTCTTGCCCGGCGCACCGTCGATGATTGGATTGCGCAAGGGCGGACGGACGATGCGGCCGATTGGACGGCGGGGATTGCGGCACGGCGGCTGATGTCGTGGCTGGCCAATGCCGGAATGCTGGTGGAGAGCGGCTCGCCCGCCGCATACGATCGTTTCCTGGTGGCCTGCGATCTGCACATGCGGCGGCTGCCAAAGCTGGCGGCGGTAGCGCGCGGAGAGCAGAAGCTCACAGCCTACATCGCTTTGCTGACGGGCAGCCTGTGCCTGTCAGATCAGGAGGCGGCGCTGTCTGTGTCGTTGCGCGGTCTTGAGGCCGAGCTTGGCCGCCAGATCCTCGATTGCGGCGGCCATATCAGCCGGCAGTCCGGTGTTCTTGTCGAGCTGATGCTTGACCTTCTGCCGTTGAAGCAATGTTTCATTGCGCGTGATCTGGTGCCGCCACCCCGGCTGCTCGCGGTCATGCGAAAAATCACGCCCATGTTGCGGCACATGCAGCTGGGTGACCGGCGGCTGGCCCGCTTCAACGGCATGGCCGCGACCAGCGTTGACCGGCTCGCAACCGCGCTCTCCTACGACGCGGGCGCGCCTGATGGTGCCGATCTGAGCCTGCCGAGCCGCTATTTCCGGTTGCGCCGCCGTGGCACGATTGTGCTGATGGATGGCGGAGTGCCACCAGCGCCTGAGTATGCGCGCCAAGCCCATGCTGGCGCGCTGTCGTTCGAAATGAGTTCGGGCGACAGTTTGATATTCGTGAATGCGGGCGCGCCGGGGCCAGCCGATGAGAGTTGGCGCAGTCAAGCGCGCGGCACGCCAGCCCACACGGCGCTGGTGTTGAACGAGACCGCGTCGTCGCGACTTATACGTGAGGGCGGCAAGCCCGCGGTGCTGACGGGCCCCGCGACGGTTGAGGCCAAATTTGTCGAGCCAGGCGACGGCGCTATCGAAATCCAAAGTCTGCATGATGGCTATCAGGATCAGTTCGGTATGGTGCACGCGCGCATCCTGCGTTTGTCGGCGCACGGTGACCGGCTGAGCGGAATCGACCGGATTTATCAGCCGCAGCGCATCGCACCGGCTGGCCGTGCCGACCGCAACTACGGCGTGCATTTTCACGTTCATCCGCAGGCCCGGGTGCGCTATCTGCCCGATGCGGGGGCGGCCGAGATTGATCTGCGCAACGGCGAAACCTGGCGGTTTGTGGCTCACGGCGCCAAACTCGCGATTGAGGACAGTCTGTTTCTGGCGACGTTCACGGGTCCTCTGCGCAGTGTGCAGATCGTGCTGCGCGGGCACGCTTTTGAGGATACGCAAGTGCGCTGGTCGCTGGAACGCGTGCCCAGCCATCCCGGTCCTTTGCTCGCTGACGGCGGAGACCAAGACGCTGATGGCTGAAACATCACTTCGCATTCGCCGGGCTCTGATTTCGGTTTCGGACAAGTCCGGGCTCGACGGCTTGGCGCGGGCGCTGGAGCGGCACGCGGTCGATGTGATTTCCACGGGCGGCACGGCCGCTGTGCTGCGGGCCATGGGGCTGGCCGTGACCGATGTGGCCGAAGTGACGGGCTTCCCCGAGATGCTCGATGGCCGCGTGAAAACGCTGCATCCGGCTGTGCATGGCGGCTTGCTGGCGGTGCGTGATGATGCAGCGCATACGGCAACGATGGCAGAACATAACATCGCGCCCATCGATCTGCTGGTGGTCAATCTGTATCCGTTTGAGGCCGCACTGGCGGTGGGCAAGCCGTTCGATGAGATGGTCGAGGTGATCGATATCGGTGGCCCGGCGATGATCCGCAGCGCGGCCAAAAACCATGCGGGGGTGGCGGTGGTGGTTGATCCGTCCGACTACGATGCGCTGATCGCAGACCTCGATGCAGGCCGTGGAACGCTGACACTGGAGCTCAGGCGCAAACTGGCGGCCAAGGCGTTTTCGCGCACCGCCAGTTATGATGCCGCGATTGCCGGATGGCTCAGCGGCGAGGCTGGGGGAGCAGCGCCTGCCTATCGCTCTTTCGCTGGCAAACTCACGCAAGAACTGCGCTATGGCGAGAATCCGCATCAGACAGCGGCGCTGTATGCCTCCTTTCCGGCGCGGCCCGGCGTTGTGTCGGCTAGGCAAGTGCAGGGCAAGGAGCTGAGCTACAACAACATCGCTGATGCGGACGCGGCGTTTGAACTGGCGGCCGAGTTGGCTAGATTTGGCGACGCTGCGGTGGCGATCATCAAGCACGCGAACCCCTGCGGCGCGGCGCTGGGCGCGTCGTTTGCCGAGGCTTACGCCAAGGCGCTGGGCTGCGACCCGGTGAGTGCGTTTGGCGGTATCGTGGCGCTCAGTGGCCGGATCGATGCGGCGGCGGCAACGGCAATCGTCAAGGTGTTCACCGAAGTGGTGATTGCGCCGGACGCCGACGAAGACGCTTTGCGGGTTCTTGCTGGCAAAACGGCTGTCCGCGTGCTGCTGACCGGCGCGTTGCCGGACCTGCACCAGCGCGGTGACATGGTGCGCAGCGTTGCTGGCGGCCTGCTCGTGCAGTCGCAAGATGCCCGGACGATTGCTAATGCGGGCTTCGACGTGGTGAGCAAGCGCCGGCCAAGCGGGGTCGAGATCGGCGATCTACGCTTTGCCTTCACCGTCGCCAAGCACGTGAAATCCAACGCCATCGTTTATGCGCGGGGCGGGGCGACAGTGGGCATCGGTGCTGGGCAGATGAGCCGCATCGACAGTGCCCGCATGGCCGCGTGGAAGGCAGGCCAGGCGGCAAAGGCGGCGGGAGCTGAAAGGCCGCTCACTGATGGATCTGTGGCCGCATCAGATGCGTTCTTTCCGTTTGCGGATGGATTGGAGGCTATTGCGGCGGCGGGCGCCACGGCGGTCATCCAGCCAGGTGGGAGTATGCGCGACGCTGAAGTTATCGCGGCCGCAGACCGGCTGGGGTTGGCGATGGTGTTCACGGGCCAACGGCATTTCCGGCACTAGGCCAGGAACCCTGTTCTCAATCCAACTTCCCATGGCAGTGTTTGAATTTCTTGCCGCTGCCGCAGGGGCAGGACTCGTTGCGCGAAACTTTGCCCCAGGTCGACGGCTTCTTGGGATCGACTTCAGAGGCCTTGCGTACGCGCACCGGCTCGGCTTTCGGCTCGGCAAGCATAGTCGCAAGCGCGCCACTGCTTCCCGCCATCATTCGCGTGCCGGCATCCGGCGATACTTCGGATCCGCCCAGTTCATCCTCGCCCGTGCGCGGGTCGATGTGGTGCGCCTGTAATGGCGGCAGTTCCTGCGGCTGCAACGCGGGTTCCGGCTGCGAGATCTGCACATGCATGATCTGCCCTGTGACGGCCACACGCAGATTGTTAAGGAGCGCCTCGAACAGCGTGTAGGCCTCGCTCTTGTACTCGTTCAGCGGATCGCGCTGGCCGTAGCCGCGCAGGCCGATGACTTCGCGCAAGTGCTCCATGTTGACGATATGCTCGCGCCAGAGGTGATCGAGCGTATAGAGAAGCACCATCTTTTCGACCTGGCGCATCTGGTCGCCGCCGACGTCGATCGTCTTTTTCTCGGCCGCCGCATCGACTTCTTTGTAGAGCCGCTCACGGATTTCCTGATCCGCGATGCCTTCTTCCTGCGCCCATAGTTCAATCGGTGGCTGGATGCCGAACACGCGTTCGACCTCAACGGCGAGACCCTTAACGTCCCACTGCTCGGCATACTGCTTTTCTGGCACGTGCTTATCGACGAAATCGTCAACCACATGGTGGCGCATATCGGCGATGGTCTCACTGACATCCTCATCGCCCATCAGGTCCAGCCGCTGCTCGAAGATCACCTTGCGCTGGTCGTTGGAGACGTCGTCGTATTTCAGGATGTTCTTACGGATATCGAAGTTGCGCGCTTCCACCTTCTGTTGCGCGCGTTCGAGTGCCTTATTGATCCAGCGATGGGTGATCGCTTCGTTCTCTTCCATGCCGAGCCGCGATAGCACCGCCTCCATGCGGTCGGAGCCGAAGATTTTCATCAGGTCGTCGTCCAGCGACAGGAAGAAGCGCGAATGTCCGGGGTCGCCCTGACGGCCCGACCGGCCACGCAACTGGTTGTCGATGCGGCGGCTTTCGTGGCGCTCGGTACCGATGACATAGAGACCGCCAGCTTCGATGGCCTTAGTCTTCTTACCCAGAACATCTGATTGGATGCGATCTTTTTCCTTAGCCGTCGCCAGCTCCGAGGGCGGCTCCTTGGCTGGGTGCGCCTCAGTCTGCTCCTTGATCCAATCGCGCAGGCGGTAATCGACATTGCCGCCAAGCTGGATGTCGGTGCCGCGTCCCGCCATATTGGTGGCGATGGTCACCTCACCCGGCACGCCAGCCTGGGCGATGATGCTCGCCTCCTGTTCGTGGTAGCGTGCGTTCAACACTTGATGCGGAATGGCGCCGTTAAACCCTAGCTCCTTCAGCGCTACCGGGTCTTTCAGCATGTCTGACAGGCGCTCGGACTTTTCGATTGAGGTCGTGCCGACCAGGATGGGCTGTCCGCGCTCCCGGCAATCCTTGATCAGATTGACGATCGCCCGGTACTTCTCTTTCTCGGTGCGGTAGACCTCATCGTCGTCGTCAGCTCGCGCCACATCGACATTGGTTGGCACTTCGATAACATCGAGTCCGTAGATGTCGAGGAATTCTTCCGCTTCAGTCGCCGCCGTACCCGTCATACCGGCGAGCTTGTCATACAAGCGAAAATAGTTCTGGAAAGTAATGGAGGCAAAAGTCCGATTTTCCGGCTGGATCGCGACGTGCTCCTTGGCCTCCAGCGCCTGGTGTAGACCATCCGAGTAGCGGCGCCCTTGCATCATCCGGCCTGTGAACTCGTCGATAATGACGACTTCGCCGTTCTTGACGATATAGTCCTTGTCCTTCGTGAACAGCGTATGGGCTTTCAGCGCTTGATTGATGTGGTGCACGAGGCCGACATTGGTCACGTCGTAGAGGTTCTCGTCCTTCAACAGCTTGGCGTCTTTCAGCAAGTCTTCGACATGCTGGGTGCCTGGCTCCGTCAGCATCACCTGACGCATCTTCAGGTCCAGTTCGTACTCGTCCTTGCCGAGCTTCTGGAACAGGTCATCGACGGTGCTGTAAAGGTCCGATTTGTCCTCAACCGGTCCTGAAATGATCAGCGGCGTGCGGGCTTCGTCGACCAGGATGGAGTCGACCTCGTCAACGATGGCGTAGGAATGCCCGCGCTGCACCATGGCGGCCTTCGAGTGCTCCATGTTGTCACGAAGATAATCGAAGCCCAGTTCATTGTTGGTGCCGTAGGTCACGTCAGCACCGTAACCGGCGCGGCGTTCGTCCTGTGGCAGGTCATGCAAGATGACGCCGACGCTGAGGCCGAGGAACTGATAAACCTGCCCCATCCATTCACTGTCGCGCTTGGCGAGGTAGTCGTTCACCGTGACGACATGCACACCCTTGCCCGCCAGCGCATTAAGATAGACCGGCAGCGTGCCGACGAGCGTTTTGCCCTCGCCGGTTTTCATCTCGGCGATCTTGCCGTCGTGTAGCACCATGCCGCCCATCAGCTGCACGTCGAAATGGCGCTGGCCGAGGGTGCGCCGGGCCGCTTCGCGCACAGTGGCGAAGGCAGGGATCAGCAGCTCCTCGAGGTCACGACCATTCGCCAGCTGCTCACGGAACTCCACCGTCCGATGGCGCAGGTCAGCATCGCTGAGCCTCTCGATCTCCGGCTCCAGGTTGTTGATCGCGACGATCCGTGGCCGGTAGGCCTTGATCTTGCGCTCATTTGAGGTGCCGAAGATGCGGCCCGCAAAGGAAGTAATCGTTCCGAGCATAGATGTATTTCCTCAAGGACAGGCGCGGCGTCCGGCGGCCCACCATCGGTGATTGCGGCACCCGCGCACGAGCCGGAAAACAGCTGAACGCGGGGGTGTCGCGGCAAGATTGGCCAAGCAAGCGTGCCAAAGCGCGCCGCCGTGGTGGGCAGTTTGAACGAGTTGACCAGACAGATAAGAAGGCCCCCCGGCAAAGTCAACGATTGCGGCTGTCGTTGGGCGGCGAGGTCACGCGGAGTTGCGCAGGTGCAGGAAGGGGTTCAGGCCGGCCGATTCGCGGCCAGCCACTGCGACACGACCACCGACGTCAGCACCAAAGTGGCTCCGGCCAAACGCCGTGCATCAAGCGCTTCGCCCAAAATGACGAAAGCCAAAGGCATGGTGAACACGGTCTCTAAGTTCATCAGCATCGTGACGCGTGTCGCGCTGATCAGCTGCACGCCCAGGCTCATGCCGAAATAGCCTATCGAAAAGCAAATCGAGAGCGCCAAAATAAGTAACCAGCCAAAACCATCGCTGGGACCAGGGGTATGAAATGGCATCAGTCCGATGACATAGAAGGCGACGCCCGCAAAGGCTGCGATAACAGCCCCGGCAAGCGATGTAAAAAGCGTTGTTGCGCCGGGTTCTGCACTGGCCAAACCGTAGCGTGACCAAATGAAAAATCCCGCGGACCCCAATCCAGCGCCAAAGGCGCACAGCACGCCGGCGAAATTCACATGCGATGCAAAGCCCTCGCCGCCAGCTCCCAGCGCAATGGCGAGCCCGGCAAAGGCTGTCAGCAGGCAGCCAAACTGTGCCGGGCTGATAGGCGTGCGTTCGATGAGACTTTGCAGGATCGCTGTGAAGATCGGGTAGAAATACAGGATGAGCAGGGCAAGGCCGATGGGGATCAGTCCAAATGCGGTGATGAGGCAAAGTGAGTCGAAACTGGCCAGGCAACCGGCAGCAATGGCGTGCCCAAAAAACCGCCGCGGCAGCGCCAAGGACTGGCCCGTCATTGGCAGGATGATGAGCAACCCGGCAATCAGCACAACATAGCGCAGAAAAAGCACGGCCGTTGGCGTTGCGCCTTGCCCATAAGCGAGGGCGACAAGGACATTGTTGCCTGCATAGCCCGCTGCCGCCATAACGGTGACGAGGATGCCGGCGATCCTCGCGTTCGAACCCTTGTCCAAGCCCCTTGCCTCCCCAGGCCTGGCGGTCTAATCGGAAGCCGCAAGCTGCGTTGCGACCCCGCGCGCCGACCCTTAGTCTAGCCGATCCGCGCACCGCCTGGAAGCCGCCGAGCATGAGCCTGCCAAGATGAGCTTGATTGTCATGAAATTCGGCGGCACTTCCGTCGCCACCGTCGAACGCATCCGCGTCGTCGCGCAGCACGTCAAGCGCGAGGTGGATGCTGGTCACAAGGTCGCCGTGGTGGTCTCGGCCATGTCGGGAGTGACCAATCAGCTGGTCGCCTGGGTGAAGGAAGCCAACGAGCTGTACGATCCGCGCGAGTATGACACTGTGGTCGCATCGGGCGAACAGGTCACGAGCGGGTTGACAGCGATTGCGCTGCAAAAGATTGGCGTCAAGGCACGCTCCTGGCAGGGCTGGCAGATCCCAATCAAGACCGACGCGGCGCATGGTTCGGCTCGGATGATCGACATTCCCGGTAACGCGCTGCTGGCGAGCATGGCCTCGGGCGAAGTGGCCGTGATCGCTGGCTTCCAGGGCGTTGAGGCGGACGGCGAGCGCATTGCCACACTTGGACGCGGTGGCTCGGACACCAGCGCGGTGGCGATTGCGGCGGCCCTGAAGGCGGACCTTTGCGACATCTATACAGACGTCGATGGCGTCTACACCACCGATCCTCGCATGGTGCCCAAGGCCAAGCGCATGGACAAAATCTCCTATGAAGAGATGTTGGAAATGGCGTCTCTGGGGGCCAAGGTGCTGCAAATCCGCTCCGTGGAACTGGCCATGGTGCAGGGCGTGCGCCTGCGCGTACGCTCCAGCTTTGTTGCTCCCGATCAGCTGAAGCCGTTCAAGCTCGGCGAACACTCTGATGTTGGTACATTTGTCTGCGACGAGGATGAAATCGTGGAAAAGCATGTGGTTAGTGGCATCGCTTATGCTAAGGACGAGGCCAAGGTGACGCTGTTCGGCATCGAGGACAAACCGGGCGTGGCCGCCGCCATCTTCGGGCCGCTGGCCGAGACCAACATCAATGTCGATATGATCGTGCAAAACGTTTCGGAAGACGGCAAATCGACGGCAATGACGTTTACAGTGCCCGCAGCTGATCTCGCCCGATCGCTGGATGTTGTGAAGGCGCACAAGAGCAAGATCGGCTACCGTGAGTTGAAGGCGGCGACGGATGTGGTCAAGGTATCGGTGATCGGGATTGGAATGCGTAGTCATGCTGGCGTTGCGTCCAGCATGTTCAAAGCATTGTCGAGCAAAGGCATCAATATTGAAGCCATCTCGACGTCCGAGATCAAGATCAGCGTTTTGATCAGCGCCGACTACACCGAACTCGCTGTCCGCACGCTGCACACGCTTTATGGATTGGATGCTTGAAAGGTAGGGACGCCGGGACTCGGGATTCGGGACTCGGGACTCGGAAGGGGCTCAACCTTCTCCGAGTCCCGAGTCCCGAGTCCCGAATTCCGTTCTCTAAATAGTCTATGCCGCCCCCCGATGCTGGACCGATGATCCTGATCCGCCGGCTCCGCCAGATCATGGCAGAGCGCGGCACCGGTCAGGAACGTCTCGACATGATCGTTCGCCAGATCGCCAACCTGATGGTTGCCGAGGTGTGCTCGATCTATGTCCGGCGTCAGGATGGCTCGCTGGAGCTGTTCGCCAACGAGGGCCTCAACCCCGAGGCTGTCCACCGCACGCACATGAAGCGCGGCGAGGGCCTGGTTGGCCTGATCGCCGAAGCTGGCGAGGCGGTCAACCTCGCAGAAGCCCAAACACATCCGTCATTTTCCTACCGGCCCGAAACGGGCGAGGAAATCTACCATTCCTTTCTCGGCGTGCCGGTCATCCGCGCGGGCAATGTGCTCGGCGTTCTGGTGGTGCAAAACCGGACACCGCGTCATTACACGGAGGATGAGGAAGAGGGCCTGCAAACCACGGCCATGGTGCTGGCCGAGCATTTGGCCTCAGGCGACGTGGCGGGCGCGCTGCTGGGTGCGGGAGCGGCGGGTGCGCGCGGAAAAGTTTCG
Source organism: Hyphomicrobiaceae bacterium (assembly GCA_025359185.1). GTDB lineage: Bacteria > Pseudomonadota > Alphaproteobacteria > Rhizobiales > Hyphomicrobiaceae > JANYHF01. The sequence goes on from JANYHF010000059.1 coordinate 88,579, forward strand.
GTGATCAAGGGCCAGGCGCTGTCCGAAGGCATCGCCATGGGCCGCATCGTGCTGCACCAGCCGCGCGTGATCGTGCGGGCGCTGCTGGCTGAAGATTCGGGCAAAGAGATCATCCGGCTTGGCGCTGCCCTCGAAAAACTGCGCGCCACCATCGACAACATGCTCGACCGGCGCGAGGTCTCGGAACCTGGCGAACACCGCGATGTGCTTGAAACCTACCGCATGTTTGCCCATGACAGCGGCTGGGTTGGCCGCATCGAGGAAGCAGTGACGACGGGACTCACGGCCGAGGCCGCCGTCGAGCGCGTCCGCAATGACATGCGCGCGCGGATGCTGAAGCGCCAGGACACCTATTGGAAAGAGCGTTTCCGCGATCTCGACGATTTGTCGGACCGGCTGCTGCGGACGCTCGCGGGCAAGACCGGAACGGCAGCAACCGAGGCGTTGCCCGACGATGCGATTGTCGTCGCCCGCAATATGGGGCCGGCCGAACTGCTCGACTATGACCGCAGCAAACTGCGTGGCGTTGTCATTGAGGAGGGCGGCTCGGCCAGCCATGTCGCAATCGTTGCGCGGGCGCTGGGCATCGCGGCGCTAGGCCAGGCCGAGGGTGTCATCGAAATGGCGGAGGCGGGCGATTCCGCCATTGTCGATGCTGACACGGGCGAGCTGCATCTCAGGCCGTCGCAGGATCTGATCAACGCCTATTCCGACCGGGTGCGCTTCAAAGCCAAGCGGCAGCAACGCTATGCGGGCTTGCGCGACGTGCCAGCGGTGACGCGCGATGGTGTCACCATCAGCCTCAACATGAATGCTGGCCTGCTGGTAGATATGGCGCAGCTTGAGCCATCGGGCGCGGACGGCATTGGGTTATTCCGCACCGAGCTGGAGTTCATGATCTCCCCGGGATTGCCCATGAAGGACCGGCAGACAGCGATGTACCGCAAGATCCTGGACGCTGCGGGCGGCAAGCCGGTGGTGTTCCGCTCGCTGGATATCGGCGGCGACAAGATGCTGCCCTATCTTAGTCACGATAAGGAAGAGAACCCGGCCATGGGCTGGCGGGCCGTGCGCATGACGCTGGATCGCTCGGGCCTGTTCCGTGCGCAGTTGCGCGCGCTGTTGAAGGCTGCTGCGGGCCGCGAATTGCGCCTGATGCTGCCGATGATTTCTGAGGCCTCGGAATATGAGCGCGCGCGGGAGATCTTGGAACAAGAGCTGGCCTTGGCGCGCCGGTTCGGCTGGCCGGAAGCCGGCAAAATCTATTTGGGCGCGATGATCGAAGTGCCGTCGCTGCTGATGCAGCTCGACCGCATCTTTGAGCTCGCCGATTTTGCGTCGGTGGGCAGCAATGATCTGATCCAGTTCCTGTTCGCGGCTGACCGCAACAATCCGCGTATGGCGCGCCGTTATGATCCGTTGTCGCCGCCGGTCCTGCGGGCGCTGTCGATGATTGTGGAGGCCGCCAACCGCAACAATCGTCCGGTGACGTTGTGCGGCGAGCTGGCGGGCAAGCCTCTGGAGGCCATGGCGCTGATGGGGGTGGGCTTCCGCTCCATTTCCATGGCGGCTGCGGGGCTGGGGCCGGTGAAGGCGATGATCCTCTCGCTTGACGCGGCGCGGTTGCACGACGCCATGATGCCCATGCTCAATTCTGGCGCGCGCAGTGTGCGAGCCGATCTGTTACGCTTTGCCGAGGAAACCGCCGTCGATCTCGGCATTGAGACTGCGGCGCCCATAAATTAGGATGCGTCTCTGCGGCTTTCCCGCCCCACCCCCATCCTGTCCTTCCCCCCTCAAGGGGGAAGGGACGCGTATACCGCACTATCGAAGCTATCGTCTCCCCCCCTTAAGGGGGGAGGAACAAGTTGGGGGTGGTGCGGGAACGCCCTTCGGCAATTGCCGCTGCTTAAATTGGATAGACAATGACTGGTGTTCCGAAAGAAAAACTCGACCGGCTGGTGCAGCGCTGGGAAACGGTGCAGACAGAGCTTTCAACCAGCTCGGGCGACCAGGTGACATTCGTCAAGCTCTCCAAGGAGTTTGCCGAACTGAATCCGCTGGTGGTTGCGATCCGCTCTTTGCGCGACGCAGAAAAGGAAGCCGCCGACCTCAAGGTGATGATCGCCGAGGGCGGTGACGCCGAGATGAAGGCGATGGCCGAAAGCGAGTTGGCCGTGATCGAGCCGCGCATCGAAAAGTTCGGCCACGATCTCCAGATCATGCTGCTGCCCACGGACGAGGCCGACGAGCGCAGCGCCATCCTCGAATTGCGGGCGGGCACCGGGGGCGACGAAGCGGCGCTGTTCGCAGGCGACCTGTTCCGCATGTACAACCGCTATGCCGACATCCAAGGCTGGAAGACCGAGATCATTTCGGCCAGCGAAAGCGAGCTAGGCGGTTACAAGGAAATCATTGCCAACATCAGCGGTAAGGGCGTGTTCGCGCGGCTGAAATTCGAGAGCGGCGTGCACCGTGTGCAGCGCGTTCCAGCGACTGAGGGCAGCGGGCGCATTCATACGTCGGCGGCGACAGTGGCCGTGCTGCCGGAAGCCCAGGAAGTCGATATCGATATCCGCATGGAGGACATCCGTATCGATACGATGCGGTCCTCGGGCGCGGGCGGCCAGCACGTCAACACCACGGACTCGGCGGTCCGGCTAACACATTTGCCCTCAGGTATCGTCATCACCAGTCACGAAAAATCGCAGCATCAGAACCGCGCCCGCGTCATGCAGGTGCTGCGTACACGCCTCTATGATCTGGAACGCCAGAAGATCGACGACGAGCGTTCGGCCGCGCGCAAGAGCCAGATCGGCACCGGCGATCGCTCGGCGCGCATCCGCACTTACAATTTTCCGCAAGGCCGCGTCACCGACCACCGGATCAATCTCACGCTGTACAATCTCAGCAGCGTGATGGAAGGCAATTCGCTGGATGATCTGGTCGATGCGCTGATTGCGGACCGTCAGGCCAAGCTGCTGGCCGAAATGGGTGAGGACGTCGGATCGTGATCGCACTCGACTCTGAGACCACGGCGACCAAAGCCTGGGCGGAACTCAATCGCGTGTTCGCCGCAGCCAAACTCGAAACGCCGGTGATCGACGCGCGCCTGCTGGTGTGCCACACCCTCGGACTCGACCGCATGGGGCTACTGAAAGAGCCCAACCGGCAGTTAGGCGCCAAGGCCGCAGATTTGATTGACGCGGCCCGCCGCCGTCTCGCCAACGAACCGGTCAGCCGCATCATTGGCGAGCGGGCCTTCTGGGGACGGACCTTCAAGGTGACGCCAGCGACGCTTGATCCGCGCCATGACAGCGAGACCCTGGTCGAAACTGTGCTTGCCCTGTTGAAAGAGGCTCCGTCAGACAAGCCGTTGCGCATCCTTGATCTGGGCACCGGCACCGGCTGCCTCCTTCTGACGCTGCTTGCCGAGGTGCCAGATGCGACCGGGCTTGGCATCGATATCAGCCCGGAGGCGATTATTGTCGCGAAGGCTAACGCTGCCCGTCTCGGTCTGGCGGAGCGGGCGCGTTTTCAGCCGGGCAATTGGGCCGCCGGTCTAACCAAATCGTTCGACGTCATCGTCTCTAATCCGCCCTACATCCGGCACGGCGACCTCGCCGCGCTACCTGCTGATGTTGCGGCCTACGATCCGGTGTCGGCGCTCGATGGCGGGCCAGATGGACTTGCGGCCTACCGTCAGATCCTGGCCAGTCTGCCACCGCTTAGCCCACGCGCCCGTCTCGTGTTTGAGCTGGGTGCGGGCCAAGCCTCTTCGGTCGCGCAACTCATTCAGGGCCGTTTCGCTACCACCGCAATCCTCACGATCCGACGCTGGCATGACCTCGCAGGCATCGAACGTGTGGTTTCAGCAACTTTCGATGGCCAACCGCAGTTTGCGGCCCCATGAAAAAATAAGTTGGATTTCCCGCGCGATCAGGATAGTCTTAGGTAATCGGACAATATCAATATTGAGTTGTTAGCCCCGGAACAGGGTCACTCAGAGCGGCACGATCAGCGATCGTTGGCTCCTCAATATGCGGATGTCCAAACCTCTCTTTGAGCAGGAACAACGGGATTTGAGCGAATTGGGCTGATTGCTCGCGTGAGACGGGCGACCCAGGGACACGAGTTGCAACTCCAAAGCCGTAAGCGTGCTGTCTGGGATCAGCCCCGGAAACCGTTGAACTTTGCGCGACTCTCGTCGTTAAGATCCTTTTGCAGTGCCGGACTCGCCCGTTGTGAGTTCGGACAGGGTTAATAATCCAGCACGTCAATTTGCAGTTACAAGTGGGAGCCTTATGAGGCAAGGACAGCAGCAGCAAAACCGCCGTGGCCGTGGCCGTACAGGTGGCGGTGGTGGGAGCAGCGGCGGCAGCCGCAAGGGTCAGAGCCCTTTGTCGCGCAGCTTCGAATCGAGCGGACCGGATGTCAAAATCCGAGGCACGGCCCAGCACATTGCCGAGAAATACATGGCGCTGGCGCGTGACGCGATCGGGTCAGGAGATCTGGTGCTTGGCGAGAATTATCTTCAGCACGCCGAGCACTACAATCGCATCATCATGGCCGCGCAGGTACCGTCTCAGTCGCCCTTTGATGCGACCACGGGCAATGGCCAGCGCGTGGCCCGCCCTGAAGGTGAGCTGCTGCCGGGCGAGAACGCTGATTTTGACGACGACGAAGCCGAGAGCGAGCAGCCATCCGAAACCAGTCAGAACTTTGAGCCGCAGCAGCGCCATTACGAGCCGCAAGCACAGCGCGAGCATCAACAACCCCGCCAACAGCGGGAGGGCCGGTCATTCGAGCCTCGCACCTATGACAATCGGGACAATCGCGGCCACGAGCCCCGGCAGAACGAACCGAGACAGTACGACAACCGGGGGCAGGACAACCGCGACAATCGAAGCCAGAGCAGTCGTGGCTACGACAATCGTGGCCAAGACAATCGCGGAAATGATAACCGGGGGCAGGAGAGCCGCGGCCACAGTGGTCAAGATTTCCGCGCTCCGCGTCAATCAGACCAACAACGCAATTTTGAACCGCGCCACCAGGATCAGCCCCGCAGTCCAAACGGAAATGGCGAACAACCGAGGGCCTTTGAGCAGCCGCGCGCAGTCTTTGACACGGCCGACGCCCAACCGCCAGTTCCCGATGCAAGTCCTGTGTCCGAAACAAAGGTGCCGAACCCGAACGTTCCGCGCGGCCGCCGCCGCCGTGGCCGCAACGAGAATGGAACGGATCGCCCCTTCGCGCCGCAACCCGTTCAATTCGGCGATCCTGTTGGCGAACCCGCACACGAGCAACCCTCAGCGCCTGCTGAACACCCGGCCCCAGGCCGTTCAAGCGATGGCGACGAGCAGGCATGACGCGCGCATCGGGCGCGGCCCTGGACCCATGCAGCAGTTCGCTGTGGGTCTCTGGCCCGGTGAGGGTGCCCTGCTAAGCCTGCACTCCTTATGGCGACTCCGACCCTCTACATGATTTACGCCATCGTTTGCGTCTTCGGCGCGGCGATTGTGCGCGGATTTTCCGGTTTTGGGTTTTCGCTGCTGACCATAACGGCCCTGTCGCTGGCATTGCCGCCAGTCGATGTCATCGCTTCAGTGCTGGTACTGGAGATGGCGGCCAGCGCGCATCTGTTGCCGAGCGTCTGGCGCGACATTCACTGGCGTTCGCTCGGGTCTCTGACACTCGGCCAAATCATCGCCACGCCCTTCGGTGTCTGGGCGCTCGCCAATGTGCCCATCGCGCCGATGAAAATCGCGCTGGGCGTGTTCGTATTGGTGACCGTCGCGATGCTGTGGCGTGGTTTCGCGTTAAAGCAGATGCCAGGGGACGTAGCGACTTCGGTGACGGGTGCAGCCTCGGGATTGCTGAACGGGGCCTTCGGCATTGGCGGCCCGCCCGTTGTGCTGTTCTTTCTTTCGTCACCTGCAGGCGTCACTGCCGGGCGTGCGTCCCTCATCGCCTATTTCTTCGGCACCGACGTGATCGCGATGGGCTGGCAGCTGCAACAGCATTTGGTCACGATGGATCACATCTGGAAAGTTTTGTTCTTTCTGCCTGCGCTCGTTGCCGGGATCTGGATCGGCGCGCGCGGCTTCAAAAGCGCGGACCCGGCGCTGTTCCGCAAAGCCGTGCTGGCGCTGCTTGGGTTCATGGCCGCGCTGACGGGACTGCAAGGGCTGGTGGCGGTCAGTTGGCCTTGAGATCAGGATTCGGCGTGTAGACCGGTCCCACAACAAGAGGCTTGTCCGGCAGCCATGTTCCGTCAACAGACGATTTGAAAATCTTGTCGTAACTCGCCAGAACCTTCAGCGTGCCCGGAGCCAGCACCCGGATGGTTGCCTTATAAGGCGTATGCGCCTTGACGCCGCTGAGGCCAAGTGTTTCAAATGAATAGCGCAGTTTTGGCCCTTTCACTTCCTCGCGAAAGACAAGCGGCTTGCCGCCCGCCGGATCCTCGAACTCGGCCTCCAGGACCGTGCCCTCGGTTAGCCGCCGCAGCGGCTTCACGTTGAAGCCGTAAGAGGCTTGCGCGACCCGGTAGTTGAAAACGAAGCCGCCGCCGTCAAAGGCCAGCCACGGTCCAGTTTCGTTGCCGCAGCCTGTAAGCAGCATCGCCAAAAGCAGCAGCGGTCCGAGACGCGTCGAGGAAGTATGCATGGAGCCCATACTAAGGCGGTCACACCCAGAGTCAACCATCATGGTGGTTGACTCCATCCTGCTCCGCCCTAAGATTGTGCGATGACCTCCCGAGCGATAGCACTTATGCTGGGCCTTCTGGCGCCATTCATCCTTGCTTCCTGCGGGCAAGACACGGCTCCGGCTGATCTCTATCAGGCCAAGGGATTCGTCACCGGCCAGGACGAGCGCTACCGCCAGTCGGGCTTTGCGCAAGGTCTGCCAGATGTGCTGGTCAAAGTGTCCGGCGATCCCCGCCTGCGCGACGATCCACGCGTGGCTGCCCTGGCCGCCACGGCTGAGGTCTATGTCGGCAGCTACACCTATCACGACCAGATGGAGGGCGTGCCTATCGGCGATGAGCAGGGCACGCGTGACCGGCCTTACGATATGACGATCAGTTTCAAGCCGGACAGGATCAATGCGGCCCTGAAGTCGCTCGGGAGCGAACCCTGGGTGTCTGCCAGGCCACGGCTGGTGGTGTTTGTGGCCGTGCGCAATCACGCGCTGGACTACACTCTCGCCAGCGATGGCGAATTCGGTTCTGACCAGCGCGATGCCCTCGCAGCGGCGGCTTGGCAAATGGGGATGCCGCTGCGAATGCCCGCAACTGCGGAACTTTCAACGGGACCGATGTCGCTCAATGCGCCGCCAATGGAACGTATGCAGAGCCTAGCTGGCGCAGCGACGGTGGCTGGCAGTGACGCAGCCTTGGCAGGCACCCTGGTTTGGGGCGACGGCTTCATCGGTTGGCACGCCGACTGGCGGCTCGTGACAAAAGATAAGATCTACGATTGGGCCATCCATGATGTGAGCTTCGATGAGGCTTTTCGCAACGCCGTGCGTGGCGCGGTTCAGGTTCTGTCTGGCCACGGTCAGCCAGGATAACTGCCGAATGGAAAAGAGCAGCGGCCGATGCACGATCTGACAATAGAAACCATACGGATCAACGGCGGACGTCTGTGCCTCGATTTTGTCAATACACGGTCGTATCCGGCACTTGGTGGGTATCGCGAATTCTTGCGAGGGTTCGGCGATCTGGTGCTGTGGGCGCAGCGCGAAACGTTGATCGAGGCTCCCGACGGACAGCGCCTGATGGCCAATGCGCGTGAGGAAGCTGATCTTGCCCGCCGCGCGCTTAACGACGCCGTCGCACTCAGATCAGCTTTGCGTTGCCTGTTCGCATCCGGCGCGGCGACGGATACGCTGCGGTCCGCTCTTGACGACGTAACCAGAACGATCAGATCGGCTGCGCCAACCTTGCACCTTGAAGCGCGAAACCAAAGCGTCCGATACGTTGCCGCGCCGGCTTTGGACGCCTGGCTGCTGGGTCCGCTGGCGATTTCCGCCATGGAGCTGGTGACATCGCCAGATCGCGCCCACGTTAAAATCTGCCCCGGCGAGGATTGTCATTGGCTGTTTCTGGACCAAAGCCGCAATGGCACGCGCCGCTGGTGTTCGATGGACAGCTGCGGAGGCAAGGCCAAGGCCCGCACACATTACGAGACGCACCGTCGCCCAAACAGATCCGGCGCCGCACCATGAGCGCCGCCTACGCCCTGCAGATCGCCCTCAACGCTTCGGTTGTCAGCGCGCTTTACGGGCTGTTGGCGGTTTCCTATGTGCTTGTCCATGGCATCACCCGGAGGGTCAATCTGGCTTTCGGCGCGCTCTCTGTGTGGTCCGGCTATCTCCTCATCAATCTTGCGCTCTATTTCATGCTCTGGAATCCGGGCCTGATCTTACTCCCGTTGCTGGGCGCGGCTGGCTACGCCTTGATCAGCACAACCCTCGTAGGCTTGGTATCGGAGCGCCTGGTTGTGCGGCCGCTGGTGCGGTCGGGCGCACTGGCCATGCTGGTGGCGACACTTGGCTTGTCGATTGCGCTGGAAGAATTGATGCGGCTACAGAACAGCAGCGCCGAGAGCTGGTTGATGCCGCTCTACAGCGAACCCATCGTGCTGGATGCAGTCAATGGCGTCTCCACGCGGCCAGTCCAGATCTTTGTCTGCGTGGCAGCTCTGCTGCTGGCGGCGGCGATCAGTTATGCCATCGAGAAACTGCCGTTCGGGCGGCGCTGGCGGGCGGTCTCGCAGGATCTGGCGATGGCCGAACTTTGCGGCGTCGATGTAGGGCGTACACTGTCGATAACTTTTGCCGTCGCGTCCTGTTCAGCCGCGTGTGCTGGCGCCTTGAGTGCCCTCTACTACGGTCAGGCGAGCTTTTCGAGCGGTCTGCTGATCGGACTCAAGACCCTCTTTGTTGCCGTCATTGGCGGTTTGGATTCCGTTGGCGGAGCCTTCATCGCGGCGCTGTTACTGGGCGCGTTCGAAACCTTCTGGTCCGGCTATTTCAGCGAGGAATGGCGCGACGCGATCACCCTCGCAGGCTTGACAGCGCTGATGATCTTCTTTCCGTCCGGCATTTTCGTCGGCGCCAAACGCCGCGAAGACCTCCGCTAAACCCGCGTGAAATGCTCGCGGAATGGCCGCCCGCCCTGGCCTTGCGGAAACGTGCCTTCTTCCAGAAAACGCTGGTGGCAGCGGGTGAGCGCTTTCTTATCCAGCGTCACACCGAGACCCGGCCCAGCTGGCACGGCTACTTTGCCGTTCTTAGGCACAGGGGTCCCTTGCTCCACCAAATCATCCGCATACCAGCGAAATAGGGTCTGGCTGGCCTCCCGGACCGGCTCCAATGCGGCTGAGACCTGCAGATAGGCGGCGCTGCCAATCCCGGTCTCGCCACTGTGGAAGCGGAAGCCGACATCGAAATGCTCGCACATCCGCACGAATTCGGCGGTGCGCCGGATGCCGCCGAGCTCGCACAAATTGGTGACGATGCAGTCGGGGGCACGCAGCGAAATGGTCTTGGCGAGGTCGATCTGGTGTGTAGAAAACGATGCGCGGGTGTGGGGCCTGAGCTGCGCCAGCTCTTCCAACGTTTCCACCGGGTCTTCGTAGTAATGGATGACGTAGGGATCGAGGCGCCGCATGGCTTCGCGTGCGGTGGGGACGGTCCAGCCGTAGTTTGCATCCAGCCGCAGTTCGCGGTCGCCGATGGCGGAGCGGATCTCCTTCACCATCTCAACTTCTTCGGTCAGCGAGACGGTGGCGACTTTGCCTTCGAATACATCGGAATTGTGTTCCTCCACCATGCGCCCGCAGTAGCGGGCGATGTCGAGCGGTGTGGCTTCTCCCGGTTCCTTTGCGCCTGGCATTCGAAAACTGAAATACTCGCTGAGGGCAATCTCGCTGCGCACGGCTCCGCCCAACAGCGTTGACAGTGGTACGCCATCGATCTTGCCGCGTGCATCCCACAGCGCCATCTCCACACCGGCAAAGGCCCGCTTCAGCGCCGCGACATTGCTCCAGGGCGTGTAACGCATCCCCGGCAAGCAGCGCTTTTCAGCCGTGTTGAGATCGCGGATATCGAGGCCGATCAGGCGCTCACGGAGCTTCAGGACGTCGCCGGACCGGTCGCCATCGGCCACTTCGCCAAGGCCGGTGACGCCGGCATCGGTGTCGACCTCCACCACCGTCTTGGTCAAAGACGCGATGGAGCCGTAGCTGAACACATACGGCGCCGTGAACGGAATGTTGACGGGTGTGGCCCGAATATCTCGAATGCGCATACCGCCTCGTCGATTAGGTGGCTGGCGGCAGCGAACCGTACTGGACTTGATTGACGGCCGTTTCCGCATCGCGGCCTTGCGTGGGGTTCTCGGTCCACTTCAAGCGGCCATCATAATGCGTTCCCATCTCGATGCCGATGCCGTGGTGATAGATATCCCCTTCCACATGCGCGGTGGAATAGAGATTGACCCGGTCACCCCGCACCGTACCTGCAACCTTGCCGTAGACAGAGACTTCCTCGGCCACGATTCCACCGGTCACGGAGCCCTGCTGGCCCACGATCAGCGAGCGGCAATGCATATCGCCCTCGATGTTGCCTTCGAGCTTGACCCGGCCCTTCGAGAGCACGTTGCCGATAATCGTCAAATCAGCGCTGATAATTGTTTCTTCATTCACTATGGTTGCATCCACGATGGGTTGCCGGGTGAATTCCCGCCGTTCCGGCATCTCTTTGCCCCAGTCGTCACGGCCAGTTGGCGGCAACACAGTGCCGGTCTGCGGTTGAGGCGGCAGGCTAGGTACGAAATTCTGAATGTCCAATTTGCGCTGAAACATGAAAGTCCCCCAAAGACGCAGCCCAACTCACGCGGGGCCCGGGCACGTGTAGCGCAGCCGATCGAATGGGTATGGAGCAAAGGCGGCGTGAATGTGGCCTCGGTTCCAACGTGGTCAACGGCCGGTCATTTGTCGCCGGGCACTCCGTAGCTGGGTGCGGCGGTTGGATCGATGGCGCGGGTGCGATAGGCGAGCATTTGTGGTTCGTAGTCCCGCCAGAGTTTGCGCAAGGCGGCGACGGGGTCAGCATCGTCCCAATCACAGCGCAGATCAACGAGCGCGAACGGCTGGTCGTGGGCGACGATCAGCGCAGCCGAATGGGTGGGCCCCTCTTCGCCGCCAGAATCTCGCCCGGCTTCAAGGGCACGCAGCAGCCGCTCGGCGAGGTGCTTGTCGGCGTGGCGCTGGAAGGCGTCCGTCATGGCGGCAGGAACTTCGGCTGATTTGAGCAGATTGCCAGCGGCTACACAGTCGGTGTCATCGGCAACGGCGTTGTGGCCCAGCATATTGTTGCCGGAATGGCTGGCCGTGGTGCCGTGTTTGTCGATCACGGTGATTTGCCGGTAGTCGGTAAAGGGGCGGCCTTCGAGCGCCATCTCCAGCGCGGCTTCGGCCGTGTGCCCTGCTGCCAGCAGGTCGAGTATGCGCGGGCCATAGGACGGGTCCGTCACGTTCTGCGTAGAAACGGCTCCGGCCCCAGCGCGGGTGTGCGGACAGCGCGCACCGACGGCAATCGAGGACGTGGTGATTGCAACGCCGAACATGCCTGTGCGTGCGCAGCGCCCGGCGATGGAATAGGTCATGGGACGGCCTCACTCCTGATCTGGGATGACCGCCGTGATTTCGATCTCGACCAGCCATTCGGGCCGGGCAAGGGCCGTCACCACCAATCCGGTCGATACGGGGAAAACGCCCTTCAGGGCCGCGCCCATTTCCCGGTAGACGCTCTCGCGATAGCGCACGTCGGTCAGATAGACGACGATCCGGCAGATATGCTCGATCTTTGCGCCCGATTCCTCCAGCAGCGTGGCGATGTTCTCCATGGCTTTGCGCGTTTGCAAGGTAGCGTCGCCTGCATGGAGCGACGCCCGCGTTTCCAGATCCTGCGAGACCTGACCGCGTAGAAGCACCAAGGACCCGCGCGCGACAACGGCCTGACACAGATCGTTGTCGAGCTTCTGTTCCGGGTAACTATCCTTCGTATTGAACCTGCGGATACGGGTGTGGGTGAGGATCATCAGAGTTCGTCCGTTTCACATCGCAGCTGTTTCGGTCGAGAGGCTGTCCCGCCCCGCCCCATCCCGAGCCTTCGCTGGGGCAGGCTTTATCCTTCTAAACCCCCTCTATGCGCCCGCTTTACCGATATTTTCGTTCAAGTCCTTGTACTCTTCACACGTCGTGTTGCCGCAGAGCTTGGCGATCATGGCGAGCTCTTCTTTCGCCTTGGCCATGTCCTTCAGCTGGAGGTAGGCCTCGCCGCGGTATTCGTGCGCGGGCGTGAAGTCGGGCGCAATCGATAGGGCCTTGTCGTAGAAAGTCAGCGCCTTGACGGCGTCGCCGGATTTGCGGGTGGAAAAGCCGATCCAGTTGAGTACGCGCGGGTCTTCCATCTTGTTGAGCGCCGTCAGCGCCACGATGGCTTCTGGGTATTTGCCCGCTTTGGCCATTGCCACGGCGTCAACATAGAGCGCGGGCAGTTTACCCCATTTGACCTCCCACGGATCGGGTGTGGCGGCAGGTGCAGCCACAGTGGCGTTATCGGTTTTGGTGCCTGCGGCGATGGCGGGCAATCCGAGGGTAGCGAGAAGCACGGCGCTGGCTGACAGCTTGAGGACGTAGTGCATAGCGACACTCCTTCTATTTTAGACTTTGATCCAGATTCCGCCGGCCGACGAGGACCGCACGCAGGCCTCCACGAATACCACGCCTTTGACGCCGTCGTGCACGGTCGGGAACATAACTTCGTGATCAACCATGCTGCCATCACGGCGGGCGCGGATAGCGCGGGCGGCTTCGGTATAGATGTTGGCGAAACCTTCGAGGTAGCCTTCGGGATGTCCTGGCGGCACGCGCGTGACGCGGCCAGCTGAAGCCCCCGCACCAGCGCCACCGCGCGTGACCAGGCGCTTGGGCTCACCATAGGGTGTGAACCAGAGATAGTTCGGATCGGCTTGCGTCCATTCGAGGCCGCCCTTGGTGCCGTAGACGCGCAACTTGAGACCGTTCTCGTTGCCCGGCGCAACCTGACTGGCCCAGATCGAGCCCTTTGCGCCGCCTTTGAAGCGCAGCATGACATGGGCGTCGTCATCGAGCTTGCGGCCTGGCACAAAGCTCGTCAGTTCTGCCAAAAGTTGATCGAGTTCAAGACCTGAGACGAAAGTTGCGAGCTGGTAGGTATGCGTGCCGATGTCGCCGACGCAGCCGCCTGCGCCGCTGCGGGCGGGGTCGGTGCGCCAGTCGGCCTGTTTCTGGCCTGTGCTTTCTAATGGCGTTGTCAACCAGTCCTGCGGATACTCGCCCTGGACAAGGCGGATCTCGCCGAGGTCGCCCTTGGCGATCATCTCCCGGGCCTGTCGGACCATGGGGTAGCCGGAGTAATTATAGGTGACGGCGAACACGAGCCCTTTTGTCTGCACGAGCTGCTGCAACTCGTGGGCTTCGACTCTGGTGGTGGTCAGCGGCTTGTCGCAGATGACGTTGATGCCGACGTTGAGAAACGCCTTGGCCACCGGGAAATGCATGTGGTTGGGCGTGACGATGGCGACAGCGTCGATACCATCTGGGCGCCTGGCTTCGGCGGCGGCCATGGTCGCGTAGTCGGGGTAATTGCGGTCTGCGGCGAGGCCAAGCTCATTGCCGGATGCGATCGATTTCTCCGGCGTCGACGACAGCGCTCCCGCAACGAACTCATACTGATCGTCCATCCGCGCCGCCAGCCGGTGCACCGCGCCAATAAACGCGCCCTGCCCGCCGCCGACCATGCCCAGCTTCAGCCGCCGTCCGGCCCCAGCGTCGCTGCGTCCCTCGATGCTCATTTGATTTCTCCCATTCATAAAATGTATACGTCATGGCCGAGCTCGACCCGGCCATCCAGAGCAGCGTTAGCCGTTGATCATTTTGCAGTTCCAGAGTGCGGCCCTGGATGGCCGGGTCAAGCACGGCCATGACGAGTTTGACGGGCGAAATTCAGTGCGTCCGGTTCCTCCAACTCTCCTTTTCACCTCGTCATGGCGGGGGTTGACCCAGCCATCCAGGGAAGCAAGTACCATGTTTGGCCGATAGACTTTCGAGGCCGCGTCGGACCCTTCATTAGGATCGATGGAAATTTGCGGATACTCCACAATCATACTTCAACTAGGACATTACATTTACATATACCGGTTGATCAAATTCTCCAGATACTCCTGCTTGCAGGAGCGGGGCTGCGGGTTGGGTTCATTCTTGGCGACCCGCGCGGCGATGTCGGCGAGGGTTGTCTTGCCATCGAGCATCTGCTTGTTCTCGGGTTTGTCCCATCCCGCATAACGAGCCGCCACATGCTTCTCGAGCGTGCCATCGGCCGCCATCGTAGTCGCGATTTCCCAAGCGCGGGCGCAAGCATCCATGCTTCCAATATGGCCGTGGAGGAGATCGTCCGCGTCCAACGATTGCCGGCGGATCTTGGCATCGAAGTTGAGGCCGCCCGTTGTGAATCCGCCCGCCTTCACGATGGGATAGAACGCCAGCACCATCTCGGGCACGTTCATGGCGAACTGATCCGTGTCCCATCCCACCTGGTTGTCGCCGCGATTGATGTCCAGCGAGCCGAAAATGCCGAGCGCCAGCGCCAGCTCGATCTCGTGCTCGAACGAGTGCTTGGCCAGCATGGCGTGGTTCTGCTCGATATTGACCTTCACGTCCTTCTCGACGCCGTTTGCCTTGAGGAACCCATAGACGTTGCCCACGTCGTAATCATACTGGTGTTTGGTCGGCTCCTGCGGTTTTGGCTCGATCAGAATCGGGCCCTTGAATCCGATTTTGTGCTTGTAGTCGACGGCCATTTGCAGGAAGCGGCCAGCCTGGGCGAGTTCGCGCTTGAGGTCGGTATTGAGCAGGCTCTCGTAGCCTTCGCGCCCGCCCCACATCACATAGTTCTCGCCGCCGAGCTGGTGCGTCACGTCCATCGCGTGCTTGACCTGCGCGGCGCACCAGGCGAACACGTCGGGATCGGGATTGGTCGCCGCGCCCGCCATGAACCGGCGATGGCTGAACATGTTCGCCGTGCCCCAGAGCAGTTTCACCCCTGTCGCTTGCATTTTTTTTGCGAAGATTTCGGCGATGACGCTTACGTTCTTATTGCTCTCGGCCAGCGTCGCGCCCTCGGGTGCAATGTCGCGGTCGTGGAACGAGAAATAGGGCGCCCCCAGCACGGTGAACATGTCGAAGGCGACGTCGGCCTTCTGTTTTGCCAGAGCCATCTGATCGCCCGCGCCGATCCAGGGGCGTTCGATCGTCGGACCACCAAACGGATCGCTGCCGGTCCAGGTGAAGGAATGCCAATAGCAGACAGTAAACCGCAAATGCTCCGCCAGCGACTTGCCGCCGATTGTCTTCTTGGCATCGTAATGGCGGAAGGCAAGCGGGTTGGCCGTGCCGGCGCCTTCGAATTTGACCGGGGTTTTGATGGAGAAAAATTGAGACATGGGGTCTATTCCGCTGCTTGAGGACTGGTTGAGTTTGCCAAGGCGCGACCAACAATGTCGGGCTCGGCTTGATTGACCTTGAGGTAGTCGATGACCGCGGCGTCGGGCTCGGACTTGCGCCGGTCCCGATTGTTGAGGGCGCTTACCGGAATGCCGTAGCGGCGCGAGAACTCCGTCATCGAATTCGACCAAATTGTGCGGATCATCGAACATTCGGATCGCAGTTGCAAAGTCGACGCCGTGCTTGATGAAATTCGTACTAGCTTTCTCAGCATCCCATTCGAATTCCATTGTAGTGGCTTCCAGTGCCGAAGTCAGGTCACGACACGGATGTGCTCACCCCATGACCTCTTTGATGGCCGGATACAGGCGGCGATATTGTTGGTAGGCGGCCTCGTAGGCGGGCCCATGGGCGCGCGAGGGTTCGATGGTCGCGGAAATGGGCGGGGGTGTGCAGATCGATATGGGATTGGCGCCTGTTGCGGCGGCCATTCCCAAGCGCGCCGCACCGAGCGCGCCACCAGCTTCGCTGTGGGCGGGAAGGAGAAGTGGGCGATCCAAGAGCGTCGCCATGATCTGCAGCCAGAGCTTTGACCGCGAGCCGCCGCCGACCGCCATCAGGCTGCCGATGTCCGTGCCAGCCGCTTTAAGCGCCTCCTGGCAGTCCCGCACGGCGAAGGCCACGCCTTCGAGCACGGCACGGGTCATGTCGGCGCGCGTGGTTTCGGGCGCGAGGCCGATGAACACGCCGCGAGCGGAGGGATCATTGTGCGGCGTGCGCTCGCCCGAGAGATAGGGCAGGAACGTGACGTGCGACGGGCCTTGTATTTGATCGCCGAGCCCGTCCATCAGTTTGGGCACCGGCTCACCGAACACGCTCGAAAGCCATTCGAGGCTGCCGGTCGCCGAGAGGATGACGCCCATCTGGTGCCAGGTGTTGGGGATGGCGTGGCAGAACGCATGCACCGCGCCCGCCGTATTGGGCGAGAATTTGGCGTTGGAGACGAACAGCACGCCCGACGTGCCCAGCGATAGGAACCCCGTCCCTGGCTTCACCGCGCCGATGCCGCAAGCGGACGCCGCATTGTCGCCGCCGCCGCCGGCAACCACCGGCCGCTTGGGCATGCCCCAGGCTGTGGCGATGTCAGCGCGTAGCTGCCCGGTGGGGGCGCTGCCTTCGTACAGCTTTGGCATGTGCGCGCGGTTCAAGGACGTTGCCGCCAGCAGTTCATCCGACCAATCGCGCTTGGCCACATCCAACCAGAGCGTGCCCGCCGAATCCGACATATCCGACGCATAGTCGCCGGTCATCAGCAGGCGAACGTAGTCCTTGGGCAGTAGCACTTTCGCGACCTTGGCGAACACGGCCGGCTCGTGATTCTTCACCCACAGCAGTTTTGGCGCCGTGAAGCCAGCCATGGCGATGTTGCCAGCGATCTCGCGCGAACGGGGGCAAATCTGTTCGATCTCAGCGCATTCGGCGGCGGAGCGGCCGTCGTTCCACAGGATGCAGGGGCGCAAGGGCGAACCCGCCGCATCAAGCAACGTCGCGCCGTGCATGTGGCCGGAGAGGCCAATTCCCTCGACGGAAGCAACTTCTTTGGGATGCTTGGCGCGCAGCTCGGCAACCGTCGCCGACGTCGCCGTCCACCAATCCGCAGGCGCCTGTTCTGACCAGCCCGGATGCGGCCGCGAGACCTCAAGCGGTGCGGTGGCCATAGCGATGATGTTTTGCTTGGCATCAATCAACAGCGCTTTGACGCTGGATGTGCCGATATCGAGACCCAGATACATGAATGCGTTCCCTCGCAGCCTCAAGCCGAGTTCTCGTTGTTGGTTCTGGGAACTCTTCGGCGAGCTGCGAGACCGACACTAAGCCGCTGCGCCCGATGCTGGCAATCAGGTTGTGCCTCGGAGAGTGGGCTGAGCCTTCGCGAAGCCCACCGATTGCTCCAA
>JANYHF010000064.1 GCA_025359185.1 Hyphomicrobiaceae bacterium
ACCGCTTCGCGGCGTGGCGATTTTGGCCGATGAGTGCGTTGCTCTTCCTAGCAAGCCATTTGGCTTGCGTCGTCGAGCGCCTGCTCCTCGGCCAAAATCGCTCACGTCCAGCCCGAACCCATAACTGACGACAGGCCCTAGGCCCGACCTCAGCAAGTCCCGGATTATGACCGAGGATGAAAAACGAGAGCTGATCGCGTCGGACCCGGACGCCAACCCAACGCTTGCGACCGACCCGCCGCAGCAGTGGTTCCGGTCGCCGCTGACCCGCACCCTGCGGCGCAAGCTCAAGCTGACTCAGGTGGCTTTCGCGGCCCGCTATGGCATTCCGGTGTCGAGCATCCGCGACTGGGAGAAGCACCGCTACGAACCACAGCCGCTGGCCATGAGTTATCTGCTGGTGATTGCTGGCGACCCGGAAGCAACCGCTAAAACCCATCCTGCGGAACGTGCCAAGTTGCCGCTGGCAGCGGAGTAACCCTCACAGATTTACAGCCGCCTGAGCTCTATCCGCTCAATCCGATGGCCCTTGCCTTTGACGAGGATGAGATCAGCGCGGGGCCGCGTCGGCAGGATATTGTCGTTGAAATTGAGGAGGTTGATCGAGCGCCAGATGTCGAGGGCTTTGGCCCGGGCTTCGGCATCGGCAAGGCGGGCATAGCGGTGGAAATAGGCGGCGGGATCGCGGAAGGCGGTTTGGCGCAGGCGTAGGAAGCGGGTGACGTACCAGTCTTCGAGCAGTTCCGGGGCGGCATCGAGGTAGATCGAGAAATCGAAATAGTCGGACACGAACGGGCTGGCCTCGCCGCCTTTGCCAAGATGCGCTGGCTGGAGCACGTTCAACCCTTCGACAATCAGCACATCCGGGCGGTCGATGATGCGTTCCTCACCATCCAGCACGTCGTAGGAAAAGTGCGAATAGAGCGGCGCGGCGACGTTGGGGCGGCCCGCCTTCACGTCGTTGAGAAAGGCCATCAGCCGGTGTGTGTCGTAGCTTTCGGGGAACCCCTTTCGCTGCATCAGCCCCCGCTCTTCCAGCACCCGGTTGGGGAACAGGAAGCCGTCGGTGGTGATAAGTTCCACCCGCCGGTCCTCCGACCAGCGGGCCAGCAGCGCCTGCAACACACGGGCCGAGGTGCTCTTGCCAACGGCGACGCTGCCTGCGATGCCTAGAATGAACGGCATCTTGCCATCGGTCTTGCCGAAAAACGCCTGCCGTTCGTGATGCAGCCGCTGCGAGGCCTGCACCTGCAAATCCAGCAGCCGCGACAACGGCAGATAAATCTCCTCCACCTCCTTGCGGTACAGCCGTTGCGTGATGCCCGACATCCGCTCAATCTCGGTGTCGTCCAGCGTCATCGGCGTATCGGCCCGGAGCCGAGCCCATTCCTTGCGGGTGAAGCTCTGATAGGCCGAGAGGTTCGCGGGGGGCTGGGGCTTTACCGGCGCCTTGCGCGACCGTTGAAACGTTACCTTGCCGGTGGCCTTGCGCAGCCGCTTCATGGGTGAGCCCTTTGCCAGAGCTGCCAAGTTCCGACACAATGTTCGTGTAACGTTCTCATTCAATCATTCCGGCGGCCCGCCTCCAGAGCATCATCGCACCGGCATGTGGTCAAGCATCATGGCATGAGTTGGTTATGCTGGATTTAAGTCTCAATACTTCCGAAGCCGCATCCTTGGCGGAGATTCAGCCCCGGCATATGTCGGAGGCCAATGCCATCGATATCTGGATCGCGCGCTGGCTGCATGTGCGCCGCAAGGATATTTTGGCGCGCTACGGCTGCGATCCCAGGCGGCTGTACGACATCTGGGAGGGGAAGCGGTTCCCGGCCAGCCGCGAGAAGGCGATGGCGCTGTTTGCGGCGCGATACCCCGGGTTGGACGGCCGCGCCGATACCAGTTTCCACCGCCGCATTCCCCGGCCGGGGCCTGTCGAGGGACAGCCGATGCTGTTTGAGCGGTTGCCCTTGGGCAAGAGATCTTGAGAACACTTTATTGCGTTCGCGGAACTTGCCGGATGCCACTGGCAGAGTGCAACGCCAACAGCCGGTCACGAACAGATCTAAAGAAACCTGCCGGCAGGTGCCCGTAGGCAACGGTTTTTGGCGTCTTGCCTGGAACCGGTCTGAGGTCTGGCCCGGGCCAAGCGAAAAGGTTGGTTTCCGTGAGAAGGATCCAGGACCGGTCAGCGTCCAAGCCCAGACGCCGCTTAGTTTCTTGTGGTATTTCCATGGCCTGTGCCGGATCCAAAGGCGGCGAATGGGTCACTGGCAGCACGAGTACCGACGTCTTGCCATCGCGCAGAATTTGAGACAGCACAATGGTGACTGGCCGGTCCTTTGCACCTTCTTCCCGCCCCGAGTCATGCTCGTCTGCCCACAGATAGGCATAGCGTAAGACGAGCCCTGGCAACGGGCTAGGAATGTCCACGGATCACACGCTTGCCTTGGGATCATATTCGGCGTCAAAAGCAAGAGCCTCGGCGGCGGGCTCGGCAGCGCGGATCGCTTCAATCAGCTCGTCAGGCAGATCATGGGTGCGGTAGACTTGGCGGTCGCGGCGTTTCAATCGCTCGTATTCGGCGGCAGACAGTAACACCAGGTGGTCCCGGCCATGCTTAGTGATCGTCACCGGCTCGACGAGGGCTCGATCAGCAAACCGTCCAAAATTCCTGCCGACGTCAGCCGAAGTGGTTTTCATGGCAGCCTTACCCGTAAATTGTACCATTCCCGTATAGTACGGTAATGGTCGCCGACGTTCAAGGACGCGATTGCGGTGGCGATGGGGGCTTGCTGCGAGCCAAGGGCGTGCCTAACTGTTGTGCGAACCCACGAACCGTATGAGACCTTTGCATGACCGGCCGCGACTCCTCCTCCATCCTCTGGCACGGCACCACCATCCTCACCGTGCGCAAGGGTGGCAAGGTCATCGTCGCCGGTGACGGCCAGGTTAGCGTTGGCGCGACCGTGATGAAGGCCAACGCCCGTAAGGTGCGCACGCTTGGCAAAGGCAATGTCATCGGCGGGTTTGCGGGCGCCACAGCCGATGCGTTCACGCTGTTTGAGCGGCTGGAAGCCAAGCTGGAACAGTACCCGGAACAGCTCACGCGCGCCTGCGTGGAGCTGGCAAAAGATTGGCGCACCGACCGCTATCTGCGCCGCCTCGAAGCCATGATGCTGGTCGCCGACAAATCCGTGTCCCTCGTACTCACCGGCACCGGCGACGTGCTGGAGCCCGAAGGCGGTGTCATGGGCATCGGCTCGGGCGGTACTTATGCTTTGGCAGCGGCGCGGGCGCTGATGGATACGCCCGCGACGGCAGAGGAGATCGCGCGAAAAGCCATGGCGATTGCGGCAGATATTTGTGTGTACACGAACACAAATGTGATCGTTGAGCAGCTGGAGAGCACACGGTGATGGCCACTCAATGTAGGTTGGGTCAGGCCTTCGCGCGACCCAACACCTGAATCCCAAGTGGCTTACATGTTGGGTCGCGCGAAGGCTTGACCCAACCTACTTTCAAAGGCGTGATGACCGCCACACCAAACAGAGAGTCAGTCTTGCAGAATGCGCCCGAACAGCCCTCCGATTTCTACACATTGCGATATTCAACCGCACTGAATGATCTGCACGTTACAGTGTTTTCGGAGGTCTACGACGACTATTTCGGCCAGAGCAGCCTGATGTCCACGGCGGACTATGATCGTGTCTCCGGTTGGCTGGAAGCAAATGATACGCACACAGTTCTGGATGTCGGATGTGGGGGTGGCGCCCCTTCACTGCGTCTTGCCGAGCGGACCGGCTGTTCCGTCGTCGGTGTCGATGCCAGTCCGCAAGCCATCGAATTGGCCAACAACCGCGCATCGGCTTCGACACACAGAGTTCGATTTCTTCAGCACAACGCCAGCATCGCGCTGCCATTTGCTGATGGCACATTTGATGGCCTCATTTGTCTGGATGCTCTGGCGCATTTGCGGGACCACCAATCAGTGTTCATCGAATGGTCGCGAGTGTTGAAGCGGCATGGCTACGTAGTGTTCACGAACAATCTCATCACTGGTCCCATATCAAATGAGGAGGTCGCGGCACGAACGCCGTCAGGATATTTCGAGTTCGCGATACCAGGTTCGGACGAGCATTTTCTAGGGCAAGCAGGTTTTAAATGGACGCTTACGGCAGACCTGACACCATCGTTGACTGCGCTTGCGTTGCGTCACTGTAAGGCCCGCGAACGACATGCCCTTGAGTTGCGTGCTCTCGAAGGAGACGCCATGTTCGAGGTGCAAAATCATTATCGCGCGGTGATGGAGCGTCTGGTGCGAGAGCGGCGTCTTTCGCATTTTGCCTACGTGGCTCAGAAAAACTAGTATCCAAACACTTCAATAATTGATGATCCGTGAATTGTGAGTTTCCAACAGTGACCACCTTCTCCCCCCGCGAAATCGTCTCCGAGCTGGACCGCTTCATTGTCGGGCAATCCGACGCCAAGCGCGCCGTCGCCATTGCGCTGCGCAACCGCTGGCGGCGTTTGCAGCTCGATGAGGAGATGCGCGACGAGGTGCTGCCCAAAAACATCCTGATGATTGGGCCGACCGGCGTCGGCAAGACCGAGATCGCGCGGCGGCTGGCGAAACTGGCGGGTGCGCCGTTCCTCAAGGTGGAGGCGACCAAGTTCACCGAAGTTGGCTATGTCGGCCGCGATGTGGACCAAATCGTCCGGGATCTGCTGGAAATTGGGATTGGGCTGGTGCGGGAAGCCAAGCGCAAGGAGGTGAAGGCACGGGCGCATCTCAATGCCGAGGAGCGCGTGGTCACTGCGCTGGTTGGGGCGGGTGCGTCGGAAAACACCAAGGACACGTTCCGCAAGAAGCTGCGCGCCGGGGAACTGAACGACAAGGAAATCGAAGTGCAGGTCGCTGATTCTGGAGGCGGCGGGATGCCGTCGTTTGACATTCCTGGGATGCCGGGCGGCCAAATCGGCATGATCAATCTCAGCGAGATGATGGGCAAGGCCTTTGGTGGGCGCACGAAAACGCGGCGCACGACGGTTACCGAAAGCTACGAGCTCTTGATCAACGAGGAGAGCGACAAGTTGCTCGATCACGAGCAGATCGTGCAGGAAGCGATCCGCAGTGTCGAGAACAACGGCATTGTGTTCCTCGACGAGATCGACAAGATCTGTGCACGGTCGGAGCGGGCGGGTGGCGATGTCAGCCGCGAGGGCGTGCAGCGCGATCTGCTGCCGATCATCGAGGGCACGACCGTCGCCACCAAGCACGGGCCGGTAAAAACTGACCACGTCCTGTTCATCGCGTCGGGCGCGTTCCATGTCGCCAAGCCGAGCGATCTTTTGCCCGAGCTGCAAGGCCGGCTGCCGATCCGCGTCGAACTGAAGGCGCTCGACAGGGATGACTTGCGGCGTATCCTGACTGAACCACACGCCTCCCTTATCAAGCAATATGTGGTGCTGTTGGCGACCGAGGGCGTCACTTTGGACTTCACGCCCGACGGCATCGACGCCATCGCCGATATCGCTGTGCTCGTGAACGGCAGCATCGAGAACATCGGTGCCCGCCGCTTACAGACGGTGATGGAGCGCGTGCTGGACAAGATTAGTTTCGAGGCGGCGGACCGCTCTGGCGAAAAGGTAGTGATCGATGCCGCGCATGTGCAAAAGCATGTCGGTGACCTCGCCAAGAACACCGATCTCAGCAAGTTCATCCTGTAGGCGAAATGCAAAACCTTAGGGTGGGCTGAGCAATCCGGCAAATATCTCGTATTTTGCAACCAGCGCGGCCATTTCGCCGCCGGAATGTATAAGGTTCTGACGGTCACGGACTAGACGCCGCCACGCCAGCAGCTATCCTGGCGGTCTTTAGCGGGCCGGTCCTATGGCCGGTTCGCGCGACTGCCGGGATATCTGCGATGACCTTCAAAAACAAAAAGCTGCTAGTAACGCGGCGGCTGCCGGCGGCGGTGCTGGCCCGGGCAGCACGCGACTACGACGCGATGTTGAACGCCGATGATACTCTGTACAGCGCAGAAATGCTGCTTACCAAAGCGCAGGACGCGGACGCCGCGCTGATCTGCCTCTCGGAGAAATTCACGGGCGAGGTGATCGCGGCGCTGCCCGAGCGGCTGCGCATCGTCTCCACGGTCTCGGTCGGCACCGACCACATCGACCTTGATGCTGCGCGCAGGCGGGGCGTCCGCGTCGGCAACGCCCCGCACGGTGTTACCATCGCCACGGCCGAGATTGCCATGCTACTGATCCTGGCCTGTGCCCGCCGCGCCCCTGAAGGCCAACAGCTGATCGTCCAGCATCAATGGGAGGGATGGTCGCCAACCTTCATGCTTGGCCAGCGGCTGGATGGCAAAGCGCTCGGCATACTTGGCCTCGGCAAGATCGGCCAGGCGCTCGCCCGGCGTGCCCGCGCATTCGATATGGAGATCCACTATCACAACCGCCAACGGCTGCCGGAAGCCGAGGAGGCGGGCGCTGTCTACCACGCTAGTACCGAAAGCCTGTTCCGCGCCGCCGACATTCTCTCGCTCAATGCACCTGCCACGCCCGCGACCAAATACATCCTGCGCGCCGAAACCATCGCCTGGCTGAAGCCCGGCGCCATCGTCATCAACACCGCGCGGGGCGACCTCGTGCAGGATGCCGATCTGATCGCCGCGCTGAAGACCGGCCGGGCCGGCTATGCGGGCCTCGACGTGTTCGAGGGCGAGCCGAACATACACAAGGATTACATCGGCTTACCCAACGTCATGCTGTTGCCGCACATGGGCTCGGCAACCATCGAAGCGCGCAACCAGATGGGCTTTGAAGCGCTCGATAACATCGATGCGTTCTTTGCCGGCCGCGCGCTGCCGTTCGCGGTTGTGTGAGGAAAGACACGAAGGGTTGGTTCCCGGAAATTTCCGTCATCCCGTGAGCGGCGCAGCGATTCTTCATCGGCGCGCCGCAGAAACGGGATCTTGTCAGAGAGACGGGTGCACGTGCCGCGAGAAAGTTCCCCGATCCGCGCCGCTCTATAAGGATGCTGCGGCGCATCCGGGACGACGGTGGCGGTCGTAATTCCAGGTGGACCCTTTGCACTCATTGTCCGCGACAATTTGCCCATTTGGTGCTAGCGTTGTGGTCATCGGGGTCTGGTCCGGCGTGATCGGCGCGCGGGCTTGGTGACATGTGAACCGGATCAACTCGGGAGCACTGACCATGGCGAACCTGGACATCATTCTGCCTGTCGCGCATTCGGACACCTTGCCGGTCGTACGCAAAATCACGGCCGCCGACCTTATGGATGTGTTGACGAAAGGCCTCGCCGATTTCTGGGCCATGCCGACCCATGTGGTATTTCTCGGCCTGATCTACCCCATCGTGGGCGTGCTGCTTGGCCGCGCGAGTTTTGGCTACGACGTTGTGCCGCTGTTGTTTCCCATGGCCGCCGGTTTCGCGATCCTCGGGCCGATTGCGGCCATCGGCCTCTATGAACTAAGCCGGCGGCGGGAACTCGGGCTTGACACCAGCTGGTGGCACGCCTTCGATATTCTGCATTCGCCCTCACGGGCCGCCATTGCGGCGCTGGGCGGGCTGCTGTTGTTCATCTTCTTCCTGTGGATCGCGACAGCGAACGAGATCTACGTGAGCAATTTCGGCTCGGTGGAACCCGCGTCCTGGTGGGTGTTCGCCAGAGAGGTGCTGACCACGCCAGCGGGCCACAACCTGATCATCGCAGGTAACGCCGCCGGGGCCGTGTTCGCGATCGCAACCTTCATCCTTAGCGTCGTCTCGTTCCCGCTGCTGCTGGACCGGAACGTTGGCCTCACCACCGCCATGCTGACGAGCGTGCGGGCGGTACTGCTGAACCCGCTGGTGATGGTGCTCTGGGGGCTAATCATTGCGGTGAGTCTCGCCGTTGGCTTCCTCCTGTTCTTCTTCGGTCTCGCCATCATCGTGCCGGTTCTCGGTCATTCGACTTGGCATCTGTACCGGAAATTGGTCGAGCCCGATCTCAGCCCGCGCCCGGACTATGTCCCCAGCGAAAACGGCGTGCGCTATGGCGCCGATTTCCCAGCGAACTTGTTTACGAAGCATCGGAGGTCATGATTCGGCATTCAAGCTGGCGCCTGTTCGATTGGAGTCACGGAGAGCCGGAAACCCAAAGTCGCCAGAACCTGCATAAGAGTTGCCAACTCCGGATTGCCCTTCGGCGACAGCGCCCGATAGAGGTTTTCCCGCGATAACCCTGCATCTTTGGCAAATTGTGTCATACCACGCGCACGGGCGACGACACCGAGACCATCCGCGATGAAAGCGGGATCGCCGGACGCAAAGACTTCTGAGAGATAGGCCGCAATCCCCTCCTCAGTCTCAAGAAACTCGGCTGTATCGTAAGTGTGAGTCTCCAGTGTCATCTGGTTTAGTCCTTCCATTGTTCAACAAGGGCTTTGGCAGCCATGATGTCGTCCGCCTGCGTGCTTTTCGTTTCACCGCACAAGAGCAGCACCAGGACCAATCCTCGTTGCGCGAAGTAGACGCGATATCCGGGCCCGTGGCCGATCCGCAGTTCGCTGACGCCGTCACCAACCGGTTTCACATCCCCAGGGTTGCCGCCCCTCAGCCGGTCGATGCGGGAAAAAATCTTGGCGCGCGCTGTCTCGTCTCTCAGGCTGCGAACCCAGGTGGTGAATTCGTTCGTGCGCCGGATCTCGATCATATCGAAACGTAGCGTAAAAGCGACGAAATTGCAAGTGCAACGCAGCCGATGGTGGCGAGTTAGGGTCACACGGACGGTCCCGGCGCGCCTCCACCGCACGGCCAGCGGCACGCACGGCCAGCGGCACGCACGGCCAGCGGCCCTTGACGCCCGGCCTCTCCACCCGCACTCTGAGTGTCCGCACCCCGCCCGCGAGGCCAGCAATGCCTGCCGACTCCACTCCTTCCCCCAACCGCTGGAAGCGCTTTTCCGATTGGGACGAGCGGCCGTTGCGGCTGGATAAGTTCGCCGTCGAGGATGCGGCGCATGGGTTTTCGGCGTTTTCGTCGCCCAACGACGCCAAGCCGGGCGTGATCATCGAGGCTGGGCGCGTCGCCTCGATGGACGGAGTCGAAGCAAAAGACTTCGACATGATCGACAGCTTCATCGCGCATTACCACCTCGACCCGGCGGTCGCGCCCGCCGCCATGGCCATGCCGTCGTTGGAGCTGGCGCGGATGCTGGTCGATATGACCGTGCCGCGCGAAAAGCTCTGCCGCCTCGCCCATGGGCTGACGCCGGCAAAACTCGCCGAGACGGTCTCGCATCTGTCCTCGATGGAAATCGCGTTTGCCTATTCCAAGATGCGGGCGCGCAAAACGCCGGGCAACCAAGCGCATGTGACCAACGCCAAGGATGATCCCTTACAACTTGCAGCAGATGCAGCGACGGCCGTGGCCTTCGGGTTCGATGAGATCGAGACCACGATGCGGGTTGCCCGCAATGCCTGGGCCAATGCGCTGGCCTGCGCGGTTGGGGCGAGCGTGGGGCGGTGGGGTACGCTGTTTCAGTGTGCGTCCGAAGAAGCCGAGGAACTGCGTATCGGCATGGCGGGTTTTACCTCTTATGCCGAAACGGTGTCCGTGTACGGCACGGAACGCGCGTTCATCGATGGCGACGACACGCCGTGGTCAAAGGCGTTCCTGGCCGCCGCCTATGCCTCGCGCGGAATAAAAATGCGCTGCACCTCGGGCGCCGGGTCCGAGCTGTTGATGGGGTTCCACGAGGCCAAATCGCTGCTCTATCTGGAGGCGCGGTGCCTGTGCCTGCAACGAGCGATGGGCGTGCAGGGTACACAGAACGGCGGCATCGACGGCGCGCCGGTCACGGCAACAGTGCCGTCAGGCGTGCGCGAGCTGATGGCGGAGAACCTGATCGCGGTGTGGCTGGATCTGGAATGCGCCTCGGGCAACGATGCGCGCACGTCGGAATCGGAGATCCGGGTTGGTGCCAAGATACTCCCTTACCTGATCGGCGGGTCGGACCTGATCTGCTCCGGCTTCGGATCGATTTTGAAATACGATAATTCATTCAATCCCTCGCTGTTCAATGGCGAGGAGATGGAGGACTACCTCGTCTTGCAACGCGATTTCGAGGCCGATGGCGGGCTGACACCGGTGGAAGAGTCGCGTGTGCTGGAGCTGCGGCGGCGCGCGGTGGAGGCTCTTTCTGCGGTGATGGAAGAGCTTGGGCTGGGTGCGCCGACAGCCGCCATGAAGGCGAGCGTGGTAGCGGCGTCAGGTTCGGAAGAAACAGCCAGTTTTTGGCCGCGCGATGTGGCTGGCATCAGCGCGGCGATCCAGGACAATGGCGTGTCCGTCATCGATGTGATCAAGGCGCTTGCCGTGCGCGGCTTCCGGGAGGAGGCCGGGAATTTGCTCCGTATCGTGAAGCTGCGCGTATCGGGCGACTACTTGCAAACCTCGGCCGTGGTCCGCGATGGCAAGATCTTGTCAGCGATCAATGATCCCAACGATTATTTGGGACCCGGCAGCGGCTATCGTCTGACGGCAGCGCGTAAGCAGCAGATTGCGGGCATCCGCGATGTGCTCGATCGCGACGAGGTGATGCGGGCAGAGAGTGTGCACCGGCCGGGCGAAGCGGTGAAAATCAGCTATCGCACCATGGGACCGGCGGCAGTGGGAACGGACAAACGCGAGGTGGTGATCGGCGTATCGCCAGCGTTTGGCGTAAAACTGTTCCGCACGGTGGCGGGTCATCCGCTGTCGGAGTTATTGAAAGTGCTGACCGAGGGCATCCGTGAAAAGGGCGGCGTGCCGCGTATCGTACGTATGCGTCATACAGCTGATACGTCATTCCTTGGGCTGAGTGCGGCGCGGCTGTCGGGTTCCGGCGTCGGCATCGGCATCCAGGCCAAAGGCACGGCCGTCATTCATCATAGGGACCGGCTGCCGCATAACAACCTCGAAC
The DNA here is from genome assembly GCA_025359185.1 of Hyphomicrobiaceae bacterium. Classification (GTDB taxonomy): domain Bacteria; phylum Pseudomonadota; class Alphaproteobacteria; order Rhizobiales; family Hyphomicrobiaceae; genus JANYHF01. Next base: position 10,976 of record JANYHF010000064.1, read on the forward strand.
TCTTCAGCAATTCGCCGATCACGACGCTCGCCCACTACCGCCGCATGGGCGAAAATGCGGCCATCTACGCCCATGGCGAGATGCCCGAGCCGGTGGTGGTGCCAACCATGGGGCAGGCGCTCGGCTCGCGGCACCATGCCCGTGTGGCGCTGATCTACGCGATTGACACAGAGCTGACGGAAGATGGGGCGTCGCCGGAGGAGATTGAGGTAACGTGGCTGGGAGGGGAGTGATGGCTCATGGTGGCGCTCCGTGAATAATCCCAAACTCACAGCGGCCGACTATCCGTTGGCGGAGAAACGGCCGGAACTGATCACCGGCGCGCGTGGAAAACGGCTGGACGAGATCACGTTGGATGCAGTGCTGGCGGATGCGGTGACGCTGGAGGACTTACGCATCACAGCGCATGCCCTGCTCCAGCAGGGCGAAATCTCCGCCGCCGCTGGCCGGCCAACGCTGCAAGAGAACTTCGCCCGCGCCGCCGATCTTGTCGCCGTTCCGCAAGACACCATCATGCGGGTGTACGAACTGCTCCGCCCCGGCCGCGCCAAAGGCAAAGACGATCTGCTCGCCGCCGCCCGCGAGTTGCGTGAGACGTACAAAGCTGAACGCATGGCCGCGTTCGTGGAGGAAGCCGCCGAGGTTTACGACGCACGCGGCCTGTTCAAGCGGCGGTTTTAGAAATGGCTAGCCAAATGTCCTGGAAATCCGATTTCGTCTCTCTCTACTACGACGGAGCGCCTGAGCCCGCCGACCCGATCCTCACGCGCTCCGATACCGCGCTGCTTATCATCGACGTGCAGAACACCTATCTCGCCCGGCCAGACCGCGCGACGCTCTCACCCGAAGACCAGCGCCGCTACGATTTGTGGACGCCGTTCCATGCGCGGATGCACAGCCAGGTCATCCCGCGCACAGCCCGGCTTCTGGCCGAATTCCGCGCGCGGAAGATGGAGTGCCTGTTCGCGCGCATCGCTTGCCATACCGTGGATGGGCGCGACCGGTCGCTGTCGCAAAAGCTCCCAGGCTGGAACAACCTGCTGCTGCCCAAAAGCGAACAACCCTCGCAGCTGGTGCCAGAGCTGGCGCCGATGGGTGACGAGATCGTCGTCACCAAAACCACTGACAGTGCGCTGACGGGGACCAACCTCAGGCTGATCCTCACCAATCTCGGCATCAAAACCGTCGTCTGCGCCGGCATTTTCACTGACCAATGCATCTCCTCGACGGTGCGCAGTCTCGCCGATGAGAGTTTTGGCGTCATCGTTGCGGAGGATTGCTGCGCCGCAGCATCGGACGCGCTGCACGCCCAGGAGCTGGCGATCATCAACCGCATTTATTGCAGCGTGATGAGTTCGGCGGAGTTGACGGAGTATTTGCCGGCTTGACGCCCGGATGCGCCCACTGGTCAAGCCTCTGCAACTCCCGTACAATCCTGCGAATCGGGTAGCGATAAACCCGGACGCATGAGTTGTGTCAATGTGAGGAAATGGCCGCCCCCTGATGGTGGCCGCAATCGGGGAGAAACCGAAGTGAGCCAGACGCTATCCAAAACGAGCGCAGGCGCGCCCGAAGACTACGACGTCAACAAAATGAAGGACGTCGATAAACTGCATTCGCGGGCGATTGGCCTCGTCGGCGTGCTGTTCCTGACCGTGACCGGGGCAGCCCCGATCTCGGCCATGCTCGGCAACGTGCCGTTTGGCGCGGGCAGTGGCAACGGCCAATACATCCCCGCCGCATTCCTGTTGGCCACCATCGTCCTCACCATCTTCTCGGTTGGTTATGCCGCGATGGCGGGCAAGGTATCGTCCGTCGGCGGCTTCTATTCCTTCATCAGCCATGGCCTTGGCCGCGAAATCGGTCTGGCCGCCGGCCTGACGTCGCTGGTCGCCTACAGCCTGTTCGAAGCCTCCCTGTACGGATTGTTTGCCTCGTTCGGCCACGACGATTTCAAGCTCTGGTTCGGCGTTGATATCCCTTGGGTCTATTTCGCACTGTTCGCTGTCGTCATGGCCTCGATCCTCTCCTATTTCGACGTCAAGATCTCGTCGGCCATTCTCGGCATCGCGCTGATTGCCGAAGTGCTGATCCTTTTGGTGTTCGACTTCGGCGTGTTCGGCAAAGGCTCCAGCGCCGTGCATATCGACGGCAACGCGCTGAACGTATTCAACGTTCTCACCGATGTCGCCGCGCATAAGACGGCGGACGGCAAGGATATCGCGGCGGGCGCGGCCATTGTCGGCGTGTTCATGGCCTTCTGGTCGTGGGTGGGTTTCGAAATGGCGCCCAACTATGCCGAGGAATCACGCGACCCCAAGCGGATCGTTCCGCTGTCGCTGTATTGCTCGGTGATCGCGCTTGGTGTGTTCTACACCCTCACCAGCTGGGCGGCCGTATCGGCTTACCCCAACAACGATGCGATGCTGCTGGCGGCACAGAGCGACTCGGGCAACTTCTTCACCGCGCCCTTGGCGACGCTGGTAGGCCCAACCGCCGCAAGCATCATGCGTGTGCTGATCCTGACCAGCTCGTTCGCCTGCGGCATGGCCTTCCACAACACCACAGCGCGCTATTTCTACTCGCTGGCGCGTGAGGGTGTGCTGCCATCTGGCCTCGCCAAGACGCATGAAACTTTCAAAAGTCCCTACGTCGGCTCAATCGTGCAGTCGGCCTTCGCAGCCCTCTGGATCGTTCTGTTCCTGGTCTTCCTGCCGGTGCCCAAGGATACCGACTACAACAACTTCCAAGCCTATGTCGGCCTCTACACCATGCTGGCCGTGCTCGGTACGATGTTGATCCTGGTCCTGCAAGCCACCGTCTCGCTGGCGATCATCTTCTACTTCCAGGCCAATCATCCCGAAGATGCGCACTGGTTCCAGACGTTGCTCTGCCCGATCATTGCGCTGATCTCGCAGACGTTTCTGGTCTACGTTCTGGTCAAGAACATACCCGTCATCGGCGGCACGGCGACGTTCTTTACCTGGATCCCTGTGATTGGCCTCGCTGTCATTGTGATCGGCCTGGTCTGGGGCTTCATCGTGCGCTTCGCGGCGCCCGACACCTACGCCCGCATTGGCCGCATCGTGAACGACGGCTAGGGCCACGCTCGTCATCCCGCGCGCGGCGCAGCATCCTTCATGGTGCGCCACAGTCCCGGGACCTTATGGCGGCTCCCGGATCAGCACTGCACCATGAAGACTGCTGCAGTGCATCCGGGATGACGCGCACAAAAAAGGCCGGGATCGCTCCCAGCCTTTGACTATTCAGCGTCAGCTTTCAGCGCAAACTCAATGCAGCCGGGCGATCTGCAACTCGTCGTCCATGGCGTGGCTCATGGCGGCCTGCATACTGTCGGTCAGCGCCAATGGCGTGCCATCGGCGGCATGGAGCGCGAACAGCGCGATGCCCTTGGGGATGCCCTGGATCGCCGGGAACATCTTGCCCGCTTCGGCCGTGGTCATCTGCTTGATATACGCGACATGCCCATCGCCCAGCTGGGCCAATTCGACGGCGCTGATATCGATGGGATCGGCCACGGCAACCTTAGCTTGCTTGTTCATCTGACACCTCGTGGTGTTACCCGTTCACTTCGAACGGTAGCATGACTTAAGAACGCTGAACGGGAGCTGACTGGACGTTCAGAACGGCATTTCGTCGCGTTTACTTTTGCAGTCACGCTCTATCCCCGGCTGCTGATCGTAATCTTACGTAAAAGGCGCTCGGGCTCGGGACGCACAAGGTCGATCGCCAACAGCCCATTGTCGAGGTTCGCCGATTGCACCTCGATGCCATCCGCCAGCACGAATGTTCGCTGGAATTGCCGGGCCGCGATGCCGCGATGCAGATAGGTGCGGGACTTGTCATCGTCCTGCTTGCCACGGATGGTGAGCGTGCTGTCCTCAACCGCGATATCGAGCTGGTCGCGCGTGAAGCCGGCGACGGCAAGCGTGATGCGCAGGATTTCGGACTTGGCATGGCCGTTGGCAGCGCCATTGCGCGACGGTGCCGCAACACGCTCGATATTGTAAGGCGGGTAGTTGTCGCCGGGCGTCTTGGCCCACCGCTCCAACAGCCGCTCCACATCGTCGAAGCCCAGCAGCAGCGGGCTAGTCAATTGGCTCACGCGCGTCATAAGACTCCTGTCCTTGCAAAAAGCGACAAGACGGTCGGGGACCCCTTGGGGCGCCCCTGCCGCCGCATCTCCCGGAATGGGCAGACGCAGTGGGTTTGCAGTTCAAGTGATGATATGGTGCCGCATCGGTCCGATTCAAGCCACGTCTAAATGCGAATAATGGGGCCGCCCGCTGCCGCCGCATCAGCTTCGTCATGGGTTACGAGAAGACCGGGCAGTTTGCGTTCGCGCAAGCGGTCGAAGACGTACGAGCGGACGTCGCCCTTGAGGGTGGCATCGAGCTTGGAGAACGGCTCGTCGAGAAGCACCGCCGAAGGCTCGGAGAGGAGAAGGCGCATCAGGGCGACGCGGGCCTTCTGGCCGCCTGAGAGCGTCGCGGGATCGCGGGTGCCAAAACCCTCTAGCCCCGCCTGCTCCAGCGCGGCGGCAGCGCGGGCGCGGCGGTCGGGGACGCCGGGCGGTACGCCAAAGAGCAGGTTGCCTGCGACCGACAGATGGGGAAACAACATCGGATCCTGGAACAACAGGCCGATGCGGCGGCGTTCGGGCGGCAGGTGCGTCACGTCCATGCCGTCGAGGATGATCCGGCCTGCGGCGGAAAAGGCGGGCTCCAGAAACCCGGCGGCAAACGCCAGCAACGTGGATTTGCCTGATCCCGATGGCCCCATAATGGTCAGCACTTCGCCTGGACTGACAGAGGCATCAACGCTGAGCAGCTCTCGGCCTGCCAGCGACAGGCGCACATTTTCCAGCCGCAGGCCCCGTTCCATCACGTTCACAACCGTTCAACGCCTATCGAGCATAGACCGGCGATTGTGCCAGACCAGACGGGGAATCCCAATCGCCAATGCAAAACCGATGGCCGGCAGCAGCGTCAGCGTCAGCGCCCACACGCCGATCACCCGCCGTTCGCCGCCAGACGCCAGCGCCACGGCCTCGGTGGTGAGGGTTTCCACCCGGCCCGCGCCGAGCAGCCCGGTTGCGAGATATTGGCCAACGCTGACGGAAAAGCCGACCGCGAGCGCCGTCAGGCAGGGGGCGAGAAGCAGTGGCAATCGGACACTCAGAAACGTGCGCAAGGGGCTGGCCCCCAGCGTCATGGCAAGGCGGCCCCAGCGCGGATCGAGCTGCCGGTAAGGTTCCGAAAGCGACAGGTAGACGTAAGGCAGCACAAAGGTGATATGGCCGATGGCGACCGGCAGTAGGCCCGGCGTCAAGCCTGTGGCTTCGGCGGCAATGACGAGGCCGAACAGGAACGCGACCGGCGGCACCACCAGCGGTAGATACAACAGTCGCATGGCCCACACTCCTGCGGGGCGGCCGGTGCTTAGTTCGTGTTCCAGCGCCGCCAAGGCGATGGTGAAAGACACCAGCGTCGAGAGTGTGCCGATGGCGAGTGTCGCCCAGAGCGGTCCCGAGATCGCGGGTAGGGCGTGGGTCCAGTTGGCAAGGGTCAAGGTTTCTGGCCAAAGAGCGGGAAACCGCCAGCTGATGGCCAGCGACCAAGTCGCGAGGCAGACAAAGCTGAGCATCGCCGACAGCGCCACCAGACCCATTCCGAACCCGCCGAGGCCTGCCAACCACCGGTCTTGCGTCTGGCGTGTGCCCGACTCCATCCAGACCCTGGCCAGCCGCGCCACCAGCCGTTCCGCACCCAGCCACAGCGCCAGCGCCAGTACCGTCACGGTGAGCTGCAACAGCGCGCCCGCCGAGGCCATGAACCGCGCCGACAAATCAGGATCGCTTTGCCAGCGCAGCACCGCAACGCTCAGCGGCGGCGGGTTGGTTGGCCCCAGGATCACCGCCACATCCACCACGGACGAGGAATAGGCGATGACCGCCAGCAGCGGCAGCCGGATCAGAGGATAAAGCGCCGGGGCAACGGCCTTGGCCCAAGCGGTAACGGGGGCGTAACCCATGGTTCGCGCGACCGCCATGCGCGCTGGTGCATCGATCTGCGGCAGCGCGGCGAGCGCCATCAGGAGGAGGAAGGGCACCTCTTTCACGACCAGCCCCGCAATCATGGCGAGGCCCCAGGTGTCGTGAACGATGAGCAGATCGGGCGGCCGGTCAGAGCCGGTGGTGAGGTGCCAAAGCCCACGGAAGATCAGCCCGGAGGGCGCGATGAGAAAGGCAAGGCCAAGCGCGGCGGCGGCGTGCGGTATCGCCAGCAGCGGGGAGACCAGCCGGCGCATGGCATTGAAGGTGCGGGTGCCGTGGAAGCCGGCGAGGAACAGGCCTGCGATGAGGAGGGATGCCGCGCCCGTGACAAGGCCAGCGGCCAGGCTGACATTGGCGGAGCGCCAAAGACCAGGGACGGCGAAAAGCTGCCGCCACGGGTCCAGCGAGATGTCATAGCCACCGAGTGCCGGGAGGTAGCCGAATGCCGGCAGTAGAACGAATACGAGCCCGATAATCACTGGTCCGGCCAGCACCGTGAAGGCTATGGCTGGAATGATTTGGGTGGGGTCATATTTCGAAATGGGTCGAGGCGGCATCGCTTGGCGCTACCCCCCACCCGTCCCCTCCCCCTCAAGGGGGGAGGGAACGCAGGTGGCGCGCCGCCGGTGAGAGCCAAGAGCGCGCGTTTGGCCCTTGCGTCTGCTCCCCCTTGAGTGGGGAGGTACGAGGAGGTCGTTGGGCGAGAAAGCCAATCGGCCAGCACCGTGCGTTACGCGGGATAAACCCGGAGTTCAACCGTAGAAAGACGAAGTAGTCAGAGGGACTAGGTGTTAGGCATTAGGGATTAGGGAAAGAGGGCGCGGCACATGCCGAACCGTCTTCCCCACTGCCTACTCTCTAATCCCTCTGTCTACTGCTTTTCTTACTTCCCCGCATACCGCTTCTGCCATTCCTTCACCAGCGCATCGACCCAGCTGGTGTGCGGCTCGGGGATCGGCGCGCCGAGGTCGGCCGGCTTCAGCGTCGCCACACCCAAGGTCAGCGCATCGAACCGCGCCTTGTCCTCGGCTCCCAGTGCGGCCACCGCCAGCACTGTCGGATCGCCCCAGATCGCCGGGTCCTGTTTGCGGGCTTGAGCTTCGGGTGAGAGCAGGAAGTTGGCCAGCACCATAGCGCCCGCTTTGGCCTTGGCATTGAAGGGAACCGCAACAAAGTGCACGTTGCCGATGGTGCCCTTCTCCAGCACGAAAGTGCGCACGCTCTTGGGCAGTTCCCCCTTGGCGATACCGGCGCTCGCATCCGATGGATTGAACGCGAACGTGATGCCAACCTCATTATCAGCCAGCAGATGCCGCATATCGGGATAATTGGCCGGGAAGGTCTTGCCGCCATGCCAAAGCGCGGGATGCAACTCATCCAAGTACGCCCAGAGCGGTGCCGTCACCTTGGCGAAATCGGCTTGATCCACGGGCGCGTAGAGCGGTACCTTATCGGCGGCCAGTTCCAGCAGCGCCTGCTTGAGAAACGTCGTCCCAGTGAAATCAGGCGGCAGCGGATAGGTGAAGCGGCCGGGATTGGCCTTGGCCCAGGCGAGCAGCGCGGGCATCGAGCGCGGCGGGTCCTTCAGCTTTTCGGTGTCGTAGGCGAACACCAATTGCGCCTTGCCCCAGGGGCTCTCCTGGCCTTCAACGGGGACGGTGAAATCGTTGCGCACGCCCGGATTGCCGTCGGCGCCGGTGCCCTTGAAGCTTGGCGTCGCCTCGGCCCAGGCGCCGCCTTGCAGGAGACCCTTGCCCTTCATCGACGCGAAGTTCGCACCATTGATCCAAATGAGGTCCACCGAGCCGCCCTCATTGGTACCCGCCGTCTTTTCGGCCAGCACCCGGTTCACGGCATCGGCCGTGTCGGTCAGCTTCACATGCACGACCTTGACGCCATAGCGCTTTTCAACCTCGGCTCCGGCCCAGCCGATATAGTCGTTGATGCTGGTGTCGCCGCCCCAGGCGTTGAAATACACCGTCTGGCCCTTGGCCGCGGCCAGCACGCCGTCCCAGTTCTTGGGGTCGGGATCGCCAGCAAAGGCGCTGCCGGCGCTGATCGCCCCAGCGGCGAGGGTGGCACAGAGAGTTTGGGTCAAACGCATGCTTGCAAGTCCCTCCGGGTGCAAAGTTCGCGAGGATCAGTGGCGGTAATCTGCAAGACTAGCAAGTCTAACGCCCTGAATTTTGCGTGAAGTGAGGTTTACCTGGTGTCAGGCACCAGCGGTGCCTGACACCCAGTTCGCGCCATACCGGCAAAACGCCCTTGCCGCCGAGCACGCCGCCACTTATTGCTGCCGCATCGCCCTCCCAAAGGATTGCCCCCATGAAACTCCTGCGCTACGGCCCCAAGGGCCATGAGAAGCCCGCGATGCTCGACGCCAAAGGCGCCATGCGCGATCTCTCCAAGGTGATCGACGATATCGCGGGCGCGCATCTCACGGACGCTGGCCTTGCCAAGCTCCGGGCGCTCGATCCCGCCACGCTGCCGTTGGTTGAGGGCGGCCCTCGCATCGGCGCGTGCGTCGGCCACGTGGGCAAAATGATCTGCATCGGCCTCAACTATGCCGACCACGCGGCCGAGACCGGCGCCACTGTCCCGCCCGAGCCGGTGATCTTCATGAAGTGCACCAGCGCCATCTGCGGCCCCAACGACGACACCGAAATTCCGCGCACTTCAAAAAGCACGGACTGGGAAGTCGAGCTTGGCATCGTCATCGGGGCTGAGACCAAATACGTCTCCGAGGCTGACGCGCTGAAGCATGTGGCGGGCTACTGCACCGTCAACGACGTCTCCGAGCGCGACTTCCAGAAGGAGCGCCAGGGCCAATGGACCAAGGGCAAGAGCCACGACACCTTCGGCCCCATCGGCCCCTGGATGGTAACGCGTGACGAGGTCGCCGATCCGCAAGCACTGAAGCTGTGGTGTGAGGTGGACGGCAAACGCTACCAAGACGGCTCGACCAAGACCATGGTCTATGGCGTCAAACACGTCGTCAGCTATCTATCGCAGTTTATGTCGCTACAGCCCGGCGACATCATCGCCACTGGCACGCCGCCCGGTGTCGGCGCAGGCGTCAAGCCGCATCCGGTGTTCCTCAAACCCGGCAACCGCGTGCGCCTCGGTGTCGAAGGGCTCGGCGTGCAAGACCACAAAATGGTGGCAGCTTAACCCAGGATCGAACTGGTCACTCCGGTCAGGCGGCGCTCGTTCCTGGCCATCAGGCCGGTGGTGACCAGGTTGCCTGCGGTGGCGGCAAGGGCGGCCCCAGTTGGCCCGAGGGGCGCAATCAGAACCAGGCAGAGTCCTGCATTGATCGCAGCGCCCGCCAACATGCACCGCAGCGCCGTCTGCTCGTGGCCGGCCATATTGTAGACGTTGAACACGGGGCCCATGGTGGCCGACAATACCTGTCCGGCGGCGCAGATGGCGAGCGCTGGCGCACCGGCGGCGAATTCGTCGCCAAAGCCGAACAGCAGCAACGGGCGGCCCGCCAGTATGAGGACCAGGCCGAGCGGCAAGGCCAGAGCCAGTGTCGCCCGGCTGGTTATCGTCAGCAAGCGCTGTAATTTGGCCCGATCACCTTCGGCCCACAGCCGCGCGATCGACGGCACGACGATGGTGCTGATGGCCAGCGTCAAGGCCGGCATCAGCTGCACAGCCACCAGCGCAATACGATAGATGCCGAGCGATGCCGTGCCGCCGATGGCGCCCAGCAGCAGGCTGTCGATGGAGCCGTAAAAGGACGTGACGGCAGCGACGGCGGAAAACGTCATGAGGCCCTTCAGGCGGAACGGTGTCAATGCGGGCGGCTCGCCAGCCTTGCGGGCCTGCGGCATCTCCCGCCAGGCCAGGAACAGCCACCAGCCGCTTAAAGTCACCGTGACCGCGACAGCCAGGATTTGGGCAATCAGCGCCGAGCTGGCGCCCAGCGTATGCCGGCTGGCGATGATCAGCACGAACAGCAACGCCAGCGCCGGGCGCAACGCGAGATCGCAGAATTGCGAGCGCACCAACCCGCCCAAGCCGCGCAACACCGTCGAATTCAGCGGCATCAGGATCGAGAGACCTATCATCGGCAGGGCCAGCAGGCCGGTCTTGGCAAAATCGGGATCAAGCCGGCCGCGTAACGTCCAGAGCAGCGCCCCGGCCATCACCGTCACGCCAAGTGCCGCCAGCGCAGACACCCAGTACGACCAGCGCAACAGGCCGGTCATGTCGGCGCGATTGCCGCTGGCCATCACTTTGCCGGTTTCGCGGGTCAGCAGCATCGTCATGCCGTAAAAGAACGGCACCGTTGTCATGCCGATCAGCAGCAGCGCCAGACTGTACAGGCCGTAATGCCGCGGTCCCAGTGTCCGGCCCAGCAGTACCGAGCTGGCGATGCCAAGCATAATTGAGGCCGCCGTCATGACGAGGCTGGCCGCCGCGCCCCGCACCAGCCGCTTACCAAGTGGCATGGCCGCCAGGTCCAGCAAAGCCCGCTGACCGCTCGCTGGCAGCCATCGCATGAGGAATTGAAACAGGCGTGGCGGCATTGGAACTTCGATTTTCCAGGATTCGCGGCCCGCCCTTGACAGCTGGGGCAAAGCCGACGCCTTTGGGGCGAAGTACGTCAATTCACATGGTCACGCAATGCCCGCTTCCGCGCTGATGAACGTCATGGTCGCCGCCGCCCGCAAGGCCGGCAAATCGCTCGCCCGCGATTTCGGCGAAGTGGAAAATTTGCAGGTCTCCGTCAAAGGACCAGGCAATTTCGTCTCGGCGGCCGATTTCCGCTCGGAAAAGATCCTTTATGAGGAGCTGACGCGCGCCCGCGAGGGCTACGGTTTTCTGATGGAAGAGAGCGGCACCGTGGAGGGTGACGACAAGACCCACCGCTGGATCATCGATCCGTTGGATGGGACGACGAATTTCCTGCACGGCATCCCGATTTTCAATATCTCCATCGGTCTGGAGCGTGAAGGCCAGATCGTCGCCGGTGTCGTCTACAACCCGGCGATGGACGAGATGTACACGGCTGAAAAGGGCAAAGGCGCGTTCATGAACGACCGGCGCCTGCGCGTGGCGGGCCGTAAATCAATGATGGATTGCGTGATCTCCACGGGCACCCCGACGATGAATACCACGGTGCACGAAGCGTTTCTCGGCGAAGTCCGCACGGTGATGAACCAGGTGGCGAGTTTCCGGCGGTTCGGTTCGGCGGCTTTGGATTTGTGCTACGTCGCGTCCGGCCGGTCGGATGGCTTCTGGGAGCGCAATCTGCACGCCTGGGATATGGCGGCCGGCATCTTGATGATCCGCGAGGCTGGCGGTTTTGTGACCGATTTGCATGGAGGCACGGACATGTTCGGCACCCAAACGGTGGTTGCGGGCAATCAGTTCGTGCATAGGCAACTGATCGAAATGGTGGGCGACAAACGCGACGAGACCTGACCGCGAAATCACGCGCTGTTCGCGGTCGGGCTGTCGCTGATCTTCTGCGTCACAGCGGCGTGTCGCTGTTCCCAACCGGCTACGCAGTGCAATGGCGGGCGTGAGGCCTCCCGCCGACCAGCGCGTTTAGCAGTTGCTGACGCCCAATGTTGACACTGTGGCAGCGGACGTATCTGTTTGGCGCGCACTTAAACAAACAGCACCGGCTAAAGCTGGGGCATCAGGGAGAAAATCGCATGGCCAATCCGTCCGAGCCAGCCATTGTTCATGGCGGCAGCGAAGACGATCGCTTGCGGGAATTCGGTTACAAGCCGCAGTTCCAGCGCGTGCTCGGTTTGTTCGGCGATTTCTCACTCGGTTACTCCTATATGAGCCCGCTGGCCGGGTTCTCGGCGCTGTTTGCCTATGCCCTGACAACCGGCGGCCCGCGCTACTTCTGGACCATGCCCATCGTGCTGTTCGGCCAGCTGATGGTGGCGCTGGTGTTCGCCGAGGCCTCCTCGCAATATCCGATCGCGGGCGGCGTCTACCAATGGGCGCGCCGGGTCGGCGGACCCTATTGGGGGTTCCTGACGGCGTGGCTTTATCTCTTGGCGCTGCTTGGCACCAATGCCGGGCTTGCCGCTGGCCTTTCGCCGTTTGTTGCGTCGTTCCTGGGCGTCGAGGCGACACCTGTGTTCAACGCCCTGGTCGCTATTGCCGTTATTATCGCGGCCATGCTGACCAATCTCGGCGGCACGCGCATTTTGGCCCGGGCGACCGAACTTGGCGTGTGGACGGGCCTTGCCGGCCTTGCCATCCTCGGCGTCTATCTGCTGCTGTTTGGACGGGTGCAGCCTTTCAGTGTGCTCAACGACAGTATGGGCGCTGGCGGCGGCGCGCCAATCTTCGCGTGGCTGAGCGCGAGCCTGATCGGCATCTGGATTTTCTTTGGCTTTGTAGCCTGCGGCGACCTTGCCGAGGAAGTGGAAGACGCAAGCGTGAAGGTGCCGCGTGCCATGGTCCTGACCATGCTGGTGGGCGGCCTCGGCACCCTGGTCATTGCCGCCGGTATGACCTTGGCGATCCCGAACCTGGCCGATGCGGTCAGCGGCAAGGATGCCAACCCCGTCGCGACGGTCCTACAAAATGCGTTTGGCACCATCGGTTCCAAACTCGTTCTGCTGATCCTGATTGCGGTTGTCTATAGCGCCGCCGTCTCCATCATGGCGTCCACCAGCCGGCTATTGTTCTCGCTCGGCCGCGACCGCCTCATCTTCGGCGCGTCGGCGCTCTCCACCATCGATGAGGGACGCGGGCTGCCGGTGACGGCCGTGATTGTCTCGACCATCGTGCCGGCGTTGATGCTTCTCGTGGGTATCTTTTCACCAGACGCACTCACCATCACCATCAGCTTCGCGACGGCTGGCGTCTATCTGTCCTTCCAGATGGTGGTGGCCGCTTGTCTCTACGCACGGATCAACGGCTGGCAGCCTGCCGGACCGTTCAAGCTCGGCGTTTGGGGCTGGCCGGTGACCGTCCTTGCGCTGATCTTCGGGCTTGGCATGATTATCAACATCGCCTGGCCGCGTCCCGCCGCCGACGCCAGCTTCATCATGACCTACCTGATCCCGATCTCGCTGGTGGTGATCCTGATCACCGGACTGATGCAGCTGAGCAATGTGACGGCGATGATGCGCCGCGACGCTGCCCGGGTGCCTGCGGAATAGACTGAGTGCGTAGCCCTTGCCGGCCGCCTGCGAGACCCGCTGCGGCCGGTCGTTGCTATTGTGAGACGTTGAACAGGATCACCCGAATGGCAAAAATGATGCAGGCGGCGATTGCCCGCAAGCTGAAGGCGCCGTTGCAGATCGAGTCGCTGCCGGTGCCCCAGCCGGGACGTGGCGAGGTGCTCATCAAGGTCACGGCCTGCGGCGTCTGCCATAGTGATCTGCACGCGGTGGATGGCGATTGGACGCCGCCGCCGGTGCTGCCGCTTATTCCGGGCCATGAGGTGACCGGCCATGTGGCAGCACTGGGGGAGGGCGTCACTGGCCTCAAGGTGGGCGCGCGCGCCGGCGTGCCGTGGCTGTTCAGCGCCTGCGGCTCCTGCGAATACTGCCTTGCGGGTATGGAAACCATTTGCAAGCAGGCCGAGGCGACAGGGTATTCGAAGCCCGGCGGTTACGCCGAATACATGGTGGCGCCCGCCGCGTTCTGTGGACCACTCGGCGATGACATCGACATGTATGCTATGGCGCCGATCCTGTGCGCGGGCGTCACAACCTATCGCGGGCTGAAGCGCACAGGCGTCAAACCTGGTCAGTGGATGGCCGTGCTGGGCATCGGCGGGCTCGGCCATATTGCGGTGCAATACGCGCGGGCCATGGGGATGTGCGTGGCGGCAGTTGATATCGCGGACGACAAACTCGCATTGGCCAAATCTCTCGGCGCCGAGGTGCTGATCAACGGCCGTGACGGTGATGCGGTGAAGGCCGTGCAGGATCGCATCGGCGGCGCGCATGGCGCGGTGGTCACGGCTGTGGCGACACAGGCCTTTGAGCAGGCCATCGGCATGTTGCGGCCAGGGGGCACGGTGTCGTTCATCGGCCTGCCGGGCGGCGACAAGGATGGCATTCGGGCGTCGATCTCCCAGCTGGTGAATGGCGAACTCTCCGTGCACGGCTCAAATGTCGGCACTCGCGCCGACCTCGGCGAGTGCATCGATTTCGCCGCGCGTGGGCTGGTGACAGCCAAGATCGAGAAGCAACCTTTGAGCGCCGTAAACACCATCTTCGACCGGATGCGCAAAGGCGAAATCGTCGGCCGCGTAGTCCTGGCGATAGGGTGAGCGGGAGACCCGCATCCCATTCCTCACGGCTCCAGCGCGGCGCCACCGATGGGGCGACGGCCCGTCATCCCGTGTCTGCGGCGGAGCGCTTCTTTACGGTGCGCGGCAGACGCGGAACCCTATTATACCGGCGATCAAAAATACGAACTCGTCATCCCGAGCGCGGTGCAGCGGTTCTTCTTCCGTGCACCGCAGACGCGGGATCTTGTGGTTTGAACAGGGGCTAGAGCCGCAAACAAGATCCCGGATCAGCGCCGCACCATGAAGAATGCTGCAGCGCATCCGGGACGACGGAACTTGATGGGTCGGTCTATTTGCTCGGCGGTATCAGACATAGGGGTGCGGTAGCCGCTTAGAAGATCCCGTGTCTGCGGCGCACCATGAAGGATGCTGCGCCGCGCACGGGATGACGACGGGCGTTCAATCGTCGTTGCCGCTGCGACGGCGTCCGCCGCCGCCTTCGCGGCCACGGCCACCGCCACCACCGCGCGGGCCTTCGTCGGCATCGCCGGGCTCTTCGGGGAGGGCTGCGCCGGTTGCCTGATCGACGACCTTCATCGACAAGCGCACCTTGCCGCGATCATCGAAGCCCATCAGCTTGACGTATACGTCCTGGCCTTCCTTGACCACTTCGCCGACCGTCTGCGGGCGTCCACGGATCAATTGCGAGATATGCACGAGGCCGTCCTTGGCACCGAAGAAGTTCACGAAGGCGCCGAACTCGACCACCTTCACGATCTTGCCCTTGTAGATGGTGCCGACTTCCGGCTCCGACGTGATGCCACGGATCTTGGCGATGGCCGCCTCGATGGACTGATGACGGGCGGCGGCGATCTTCACCGTGCCGTCGTCTTCGATGTCGATCTTGGCGCCGGTTTCTTCCACCAAAGCGCGAATGACCGAACCGCCGGTGCCGATCACTTCACGGATTTTGTCCACCGGGATCTTGATCACTTCGATACGCGGCGCATACTCGCCCAGTTCCTGGCGAGCGCCGGTCAGCGCCTTGGCCATTTCGCCGAGGATGTGGATACGGCCGCCTTTGGCCTGATCCAACGCCACCCGCATGATTTCTTCAGTGATGCCGGTGATCTTGATGTCCATCTGCAGAGCCGTAATGCCCTCGGTGGTGCCGGCAACTTTGAAGTCCATATCGCCGAGATGATCCTCGTCACCGAGAATATCTGACAGCACCGCAAAACCCGACTCTTCCTTGATGAGACCCATGGCGATGCCCGCCACCGGCTTCTTCAGAGGCACGCCTGCGTCCATCATGGCGAGCGAGGCACCACAGACGGTTGCCATCGACGAAGAACCGTTGCTCTCGGTGATTTCCGAAACGACACGCAGGGTGTACGGAAAGTTCGCAGCGTCCGGCAGCATCGGATGCACGGCGCGCCAGGCGAGTTTGCCGTGGCCGATTTCGCGGCGGCCGGGCGAGCCCATGCGGCCAACTTCGCCCACCGAGTAGGGAGGGAAGTTGTAGTGCAGCAGGAACGTTTCTTTATACGTCCCTTCGAGGCTGTCGATATACTGCTCATCCTCGCCGGTGCCGAGCGTGGTGACAACCAGCGCCTGGGTCTCGCCGCGTGTGAAGAGCGCCGAACCGTGCGTACGCGGCAGAACGCCAACCTCGCAGACGATCGGGCGGACGGTCTTCAAGTCGCGGCCATCGATGCGGTGGCCGGTCTTGAGGATGTTGCCGCGAACGATGTCCTTTTCGACGTCCTTGAACGTGTCGGAGATCATCACCTTTTCAGTACCGTTGTCGCCTGCCGGGAGCAGCGTCGAGAGCTTGTCCTTGGCGGCGTTGATCTTGGCGACGCGCTGGCTCTTGTCGGTGGTAGCGAAGGCGGCGGTAAGTTCGCCCTTACACAGAGCTTCGACTTGCGACTTGTATTTGTGCTGATCGGGGATCTTGACTTCCCAGGCATCCTTGGCGGCTTTCTCGGCCAAACGGATGATCGCCTCAATGACCTGCTGGAAGCCGCGATGGCCAACCATGACGGCTTCGAGCATCTGCTGCTCGCTTAGCTCCTTGGCCTCGGATTCCACCATCAGCACGGCGTCGTGGGTGCCAGCGACGACGAGATCGAGCATGGATTGCTTCATTTCGTCGACGAGCGGGTTCAGCACCGGCTTGCCATCGAGCCAACCGACGCGCGCAGCGCCGATCGGGCCCATGAACGGGATGCCTGAAAGCGTGAGCGCGGCCGACGCGGCGACCAAGGCGACGATATCGGGATCGTTTTCGAGGTCATGCGAGAGCACGGTGGCGACGACCTGTGTCTCGTTCTTGAAGCCGGGGGCGAACAGCGGGCGGATGGGGCGGTCGATGAGGCGCGAGACCAGCGTCTCTTTCTCGGTCGGGCGGCCTTCGCGCTTGAAGTAGCCGCCGGGGATTTTGCCAGCAGCGTAGGTGCGTTCCTGGTAGTTGCAGGTCAGCGGGAAGAAATCAATGCCGGGTTTGGGCGAACGCGCTGCCACGGCCGTGGCCAGAACAGACGTGCCGCCGTATTGCGCGAGCACCGCGCCATCGGCTTGGCGGGCAATCCGCCCGGTTTCGAGTGTGAGTTTACGGCCAGCCCAGTCGATTTCCACTTTGTGAATCTTAAACATCGTCGTGTCCTATTCCCTTCGTTCGTGTCAGGAGCGTGCCCCTTGGCAGGCCCCTCAAGCCAGCCACGCCTCATGCGTGGGCTGGAATTTCCGTTTTACTTTTTTCGTCATCCTCGAACGAGCGCGCCGTTTCGGGCGCGTGATGTTCGGGAATGACGAAAAATATGTGCGTTCGGGTTCGGAGAGGACCATCCTCGCCGAACCATAATCGTCATGCGTGTGTCAAAACGTGCAACTGCCGGACTAGCGGCGGATGCCGAGGCGTTCGATGATCGCCTGGTAGCGCTTCACGTCCTTGGCCTTCACGTAGTCGAGTAACCGGCGGCGGCGGCTGACCATGCGCAGCAGGCCGCGGCGCGAATGGTTGTCTTTGACGTGCGACTTGAAATGTTCGGTGAGATTGGTGATGCGCGTGGTCAGGATCGCGACCTGCACTTCGGGCGAACCGGTGTCGCCTTCGTGGGTGGCATGTTCTTTGACCAGCGCAACTTTCTTGACGGCATCGATCGACATAGAGTCTCCTCAGGCGACATCGTTGCAAATGCGTTTCCGGGAACCCGCCGGATCAGCTGGAGAGGTTGAAAACGCGGATCGGGTGCATTTCGCCTTGCCGGATTTCTCCGACGGCGACGATGCTGCCCCGCGATGTCGCGTAGACGGGCCCTGTCAGGATCGGAGCGCCTGCACCACGAATAAGGATGGCCTGGCCCCGGATCAGCCGCGCGGCGTCAGAGGAACTGACGGTAAGCGCCGGGATGTCGTCCAGCGCCGTTTCCACAGGCCTCAAAACACTCATGAGGCCATCACGACCGGCCGCACTATTAGCAAGTTCGGTGAGCTTATCCAGCGAAATCGCGTGGGTTTCGTCAAAACCGCCGACGCGGGTCCGGCGCAACTGGGTGACATGGCCGAGGCAGCCAAGGCGGCGGCCCATGTCGCGGGCGAGCGAGCGGACATAGGTACCTTTGCCGCAATCGCAATCGAAGGTGGTCGAATTCGCCGCCATCTCGCGGATCGTCAGCTCATGCACGGTGACTTGGCGGGCGGCCAGCTCGAACACCTGGCCCTCGCGTGCCAAGTCGTAGGCCCGCGCGCCCTCGACCTTGATGGCCGAATACTGCGGCGGCATCTGCTGAATATCGCCCATGAAGTCACGCAGAATCGCCTCGATGGCGGCCTGCGACGGGCGCGCCTCGTTGGTTGCCGTCACCTTGCCTTCGCTGTCGTCGGTGTCGGTTTCGGCGCCCCAGGTCACAGTAAAGCGGTAGCTTTTCTCACCATCGACCACATAAGGCACGGTCTTGGTGGCCTCGCCGAGTGCGATGGGAAGAATGCCCGTCGCCAGTGGATCCAGTGTCCCCGCGTGCCCCGCCTTTTGCGCAGTAAACAGCCGTTTCACCCGGTTGACGGCATCGGTGGACGTCAGGCCCTGCGGCTTGTCGAGAATGACCCAGCCGTGCGTCGGCAGGCCCTTGGGTTTGCGCATTTTTCTGCTCGGGGAATGAAAATGGGCGGGCCAGCGTTGATGTTGCGACCCGCATATGATCATCCCAATGCCCGAAGCTCGCAGCAAGTGCAAGGTGAACGGTTTTTCCTTCACAGGGTAACAATCGCGTTACATGCAATTGCATGAAATCGCAATTCCGTTATCTATATTCTCAGCCGTTCGGACTTTAGCCCCTTTTTGTTGGCGATGCTGCCGACTTAAGTCACCCAAGCGCGCCATCTGCGGCGGGATCGATCACACCCTATGAGCAGTCTGTTTTCCAATCCGGTCGCCATGACGGTGCTGATCCCGCTGATCTTGGGGCTGCTGCTGGGCGGCGTGCTGTGGGCCAGCCGCGGTTCAGCCGTGGTCAATCTCGTGGCCTGGGCCGCCGGGCTGCTTTTTATCTACTGGCTGCTCGAAGGCGCGCCGCCGCTGCCGCCCATCGCCTCCAAGCAGAAGCTCGGCTACATTATTCTCCTCGCTGGCCCGCTAGGCTACGCCTTTGCCCGGTTTTCCGAAGGCGGCAAGAACGGCTGGCTCGCCGCCGATCTGCCGCTGACGGCGGTGCTGGTCTGGCTGGGCTGGTCCAAGTTCGCCGCCGCCAGCCTCTCCAGCGAAATCGCGCTCCTCATGGGGTTCGCGGTGCTGACGCTGCTCGGCATCGGAATGCTCATCGCCGACAGCATGACCAAGGCGCCGCCGCTGCGGGCCCTGCACGAGCTGCCGTTTCTGGCCCCCGCCGCCTGGATGCTGACAGCCATCGCAGGCAGCATCGTCTCAGTCGCGGGCCTGTTTCTGGGCATGGGCCAGATGCTCGGCGCCTTCGCGGCCATGACCGGCGGCGTGCTGGCGGTCAGCTACGCGGCCCTCATCACCACCGGCAAAGCCCTGCCCGTGTTCACCCGGGCCAGCGCCTACGCCGTAGGGTTCGCCATCTCCAGCGCCATCATTCTCACAGCCCTGTTCGGCCCCGAGCCCAACAAGCTGTCGCTCCTCCTCCTCTCCCTCACCCCGCTGATGCCGCTCGCCGTCACGCGCTGGGTGTCTGGCCGCCTGCCCAATATCCCCTTTCTGCGCCCCATCTTGGCCGGAGCGGTCATCGTCATTCCGGCCATCCTCGCGAGCTTGATCGCCGTTCTCAACGGCACAAGTCCCTTCGCCTAAGCGGCGCCGGGAACACGTTTGTAACTGCACAAAAAACTGGAGACCTGGCCCATGCTGAAACGTTCCGCCCTCGCCCTCGCCGCTGGCCTGCTTGCCGCTTTCCCGGCCTATGCCGCTGACGCCTACAAGATCGACCCAGTGCACGCCTGAGCCTTCTACCAGGTTGCCTATCGTCCGGGCTCGAACGAAGTCGGTAATTTCGAGAAGATCTCGGGCGAAATCGTGCTCGACAAGGCCGACCCCAGCAAGAGTTCGGTGAAGGTCGAAATCCTGACCGCCAGCTTGCACACCAGTTTTGATCAGCGTGACAAGGACCTGACCAGCCCCGATTTCTTCAACGCCGCCGAGTTCCCGAAGATGACCTTCGTTTCCACCAAGGTCGAGAAGACTGGCGACAGCACCGCCAAAGTCACGGGCGACTTGACGCTGCTTGGCGTCACCAAGCCGGTCACGCTCGACGTCAGCTACACCGGCGAAGGGCCTTTGGGCTATGACCCCAAGACGCTGGCCGTCGGCTTCTCGGCCAAGGCCTCGATCAAGCCCGGCGACTTCGGCATGAAGAAATTCGTCGAATACGGTTTTGGCCCCGAAGCCTTCTTGACCTTCGAGATCGCCGCCGACCGTCCTGCGGGCTGATCTCCTTGGTCTGAGCCCACCCCTCGAAAGCCGGCGCGCCATCGCCGGCTTTCTGCTAGGTGACGACGCCCTATCGGCGAGGCGCGATGGCCCAGCCTTCGCACGGTGACGGCCCCGCAGCCACGTCGCCCCGGCACGGCTGGCCGCCTCCCGATCCCTAATCCCTAATCCCTACCCTCTAATCCCTCTGTTTCCTCCCTCTGTTTCCTCCCTTGACTCTCTCCCCATCATTCCCGATTCTGCCGCCTGATTTGTTCCCAACAACCCGATGAAGGAGCCTCCCCATCCCGCGCAGACCGATGAAAGGCACGCAAGAGCGTGAGAAAGACGGCCCCGATATCAATGGCGATATCCGCACCCGCAATGTGCAGCTGATCGACGAGACCGGCCACAATCACGGCACCGTGCCCACGGCCGATGCGCTGGCGCGGGCCGAAGCCGCCGGCATGGATCTGGTCCAGATCGCGGCGGGCGCCGACGACACGCCGGTGGTGAAAATCCTCGATTACGGCAAGCACAAATACCAATCGCAGAAAAAGGCAGCCGAAGCCCGCAAGAAGCAGAAGAGCTTCGAGGTCAAAGAGATA
The DNA here is from genome assembly GCA_025359185.1 of Hyphomicrobiaceae bacterium. Taxonomy (GTDB): domain Bacteria; phylum Pseudomonadota; class Alphaproteobacteria; order Rhizobiales; family Hyphomicrobiaceae; genus JANYHF01. The sequence continues at coordinate 31,813 of JANYHF010000064.1, forward strand.
AAAATGCGCCCCGGTATCGACGACCACGATTACGAGGTCAAGATGAAGAGCATCAAGCGGTTTTTCGATGAGGGCGACAAGGTGAAGATCACGTTGCGGTTCCGTGGCCGTGAAATGGCGCATCAGGAGCTGGGATTCGACGTGCTCAAGCGGGTCAGAACGGAGACCGAGGGTTTTGCGAAGGTCGAGAGCGAGCCGCGGTTTGAGGGTAGGCAGATCGTGATGATGCTGGCGCCGAAGGGGTGAGGGTGCCGTCCCCCTCTCCCCGTTTTTCACGGGGAGAGGGTTGGGGTGAGGGGCAGCGGCAGGTTGATCAATGGCAAAGCGGTCACAACGCAAAAGTTCTTCAATGGGAACGCAGCCGCGACCCAATTCTACGACATTTCGGCAGCATTCGAACTGTTACGCAAAATACTCCTAACGATGGCCTCTAACGTAGCACTCTTTTTTCCTATTTCTGCAGATTTTTTCGTCGAAATGACCCAAGGTTTGTTCAGATATATGAACAACTTTGCGCAGAATGTGATCGATTGCATGTATCCAAAGGACTTGCGAGAGCTTTCTTACCTCCCCACCAACCCCTCAAACCCCTCCGCCAACCGATACTCCCGTCTCCTCCGCGACGCATCCGCCATCTCCAAAAACCCCTCCGCCACCCACCCCCGGCATAACGCCACCACGGTCCGCGGCTTCAGCCCAAGGCACGCCGCGATCTCCACCGACGTCGCGCTCGCCTTGCCCCGGAACAGCTCCAGCACCCGCCGCTGGCGCGGATCGAGCTGCCTCAGCCGTGCCGCCTGATCCTTCGCGCCGCGCGAACCAGCCCCGGCGGCCGCAGCCCGCACCTTTGCAAACGCCTCGGCCATGCCGGCGCAGAAATAGCCCACAAACCCAGTGAAGTCGGCCTCGGCGCGGCCTTCGTAGTCGTTGTGCGAGGGGCCGACGGCGAGCGCGCGGTAGTAGCCGGGCAGGTCCTCGGCGTAGTAGGCGTCGAGCGAATAGAGGCCCTTGAGGCCATAGCTCGCGCGTTGCAGGATCAGCGTCGCCAGCAGCCGGGCGGTGCGGCCGTTACCGTCATACCACGGATGAATGGTCGCGAGTTGATAGTGGGCGAGCGCGGCGATGACTGGCGCAGGTAAGTCTTCGCTGGCGAGCTCAGCGGCGGCCCAGGCGATCAGGTCCCGCATCAGGCCGGGCACATCCGGCGTTTCGGGCGGCAGATAGACGATGCGGCCCGAGCCGGTGTCGCGGATGACGTTCTGGCCATCGCGAAAGGGCGTGCCGCGATTGCGGCCATGGAAGGCGAGGCCGTGCAGGCGTTTCACGTCAGCGATGCTGATACGGGTCTGGGTATCGGCCTGTATTTCCACCCAAGCGAGCGCGCGAAAATAGTTGCGCACCTCCGCCTCGTCGCGCTCGCGGCCGGGAAAGCGCGCGCCTTGCAGCACCTCGCGCACCTGCGGCTCGGTCAGGCGGTTGCCTTCGATCATGGTCGAAAAGTGGATGGACGTTACGCGCGCCGTCTCGCGCAGGCTCTGCAACAGCGCGACATCGATGGGCAGCTCGAGCACCGCCTGGCGGCAGGCCTCGATCTGCATGAGCGCGCGCGTGATGGCGGGCGTGATGCGGAAGGCGGGCGTGAACATGGCCCGAGCGTATAGCGCAGGCGGGCGGCGATGTCAGTTATTGTGCTGATAATGTGCTGATAAAAGGGGGATGGAGAAACCCAACCCTTCGTCTTCCTCGCGCGAGCGCGCAATTTCCGGCGCCTCGAAGCGTGGGGACCCAGCATGAGACTCGGCCGCAGGCCGCCAAGACCAATCCCGCCGCACGAAAATGACACGGTGCGCCTTCGGCGCAGTTTCATGCTGGGTCCCCAGGTTGCGATGCGCCGGAAGGGGCGCACTTGCCTGAGGATGACGAAAGCGCTGGGGGAGGGCGTTTCGGCGGCATCTGCAACTCGTCCCCACTCCCACTATTAACCCTACGCCCCGCCCAAACATGGTTAATCCCCGCCAAAGGAGTGGGAATGACCGGGAACCATACCGGAATGAGCGGGAATGATACCGGAATGACCGCGAATGATCGCGCTATGACGCGCGGCGCCCCTTGAGTTACGCATGTCGCCACCCTGTACATTTCCGTAAAAATGCCGCGATATGCAGGCACGCCATCTGGGGCTGGCGCACCAGATTTGCGCGGGCAGATGTGGAGTGACGGGGACCTATGGCCAAGCGAGACGTCGCCAAAAAGAGCAGCGCGACCTATGCCGACACCTTCACCCGGCCGAGCTTTCCGCTCTGGTTCATGCTGCTGTTTTTGGCCCTGGTCGGCTTCGTTTCGGCGATCCTCTATCAGAACATCCAGACCGCGTTCAACGGCAATCCGTTCTTGAATTCAGTGATCCTGGCGGTGCTGGCGATCGGCATCATCAACGCCTTCCGGCAGGTGTTGTCTTTGTACCCGGAAATAAGCTGGGTGACGGGGTTGCGTATCGCCGATCCGGGGCTTGCGGTGTCGCGCCAGCCGACGCTGCTGGCCCCCATGGCCAACATGCTGCGCGACCGGCGGGGCGTGCTGTCTTTGACCCCAACGTCCATGCGTTCGATCATCGACAGCGTCGGCTCGCGGCTCGACGAACGGCGCGATACGGCGCGATATCTCGTGAATTTGCTGATCTTTCTCGGCCTGCTCGGAACCTTCTTTGGACTGTTGCAAACCCTGCAATCAGTGGGCAAAACCATCAACGCGCTGGACGTCGGATCGGGCGATGCGGTCAATGTGTTCTCGGAACTGAAGGCCGGTTTGCAGGCGCCGCTGACGGGCATGGGCACGGCGTTTTCGGCGTCGCTGTTCGGCCTCTCGGGCTCGCTGATCCTCGGGTTTCTGGAGCTGCAAACCTCGCAAGCGCAAAACCGCTTTTACAACGAATTTGAGGAGTGGCTGTCGGGTGTGACCGAGCTGACGCCGGCCGGCATGGAGGCGCAAACGCCGCTGATGCAAACGGCGCTGGTGGACATCCGTCGCTCGATCGGCGCGCTCGATCAGCGGATGGCGGCGGCGCCGCAGGGGCCGGGCCAGACCGAGGCCGTACGCGAGCTCGCCGATGGCATCGAGAAGCTGGTGAAGCAGATGCGGGCCGAGCAAACGGTGGTGCGGCAATGGGTCGATGAGCAGTCCAACCAGCAGCACGAACTGATGACGGTGCTGCGCGAATTGTCGGCCCGTCTCGGCGCAAGGAACTGACAGCGATGGCTTACGCACGCGGCCGCCGGGGCAGCCAGGCTGACAATTTCTGGCCCGGCTATGTCGATGTTCTGTCGACGTTGCTTTTGACCACCATCTTCCTGATGTCGCTGTTCATGGTCGCCCAGTTCATGGTCGGCCAGGAGGCGTCGGGCAAGAACAATGCCTTGAAGAAACTCACCCGCCAGTTGTCCGAGCTGACCGATCTGCTGGCCCTGGAAAAGACCACAAAGAAGTCGATGGAGGATGAGCTTTCCGGCCTGCAAGCCTCGCTCTCTGCGGCCAAGGGCGAGAGCAAAAAACTGCAAGGATTGATCGATCTCGACGTGGGCAAGATCAGCGCCGCCGAGGGCAAAGCCACGGCGCTGCAAGGCGATGTCGATAAGCAAACATCGCTGTCCGCCGAGGCGCAGGCCAAGGTCGATCTGCTCAATCAGCAGGTGCTGGCGATGCGCCGCCAGCTGGCCGCGCTGGAGGCGGCGGTGGGCGCGTCCGAGACCAAGGACAAGGAGAGCCAGGCCAAGATCGCTGATCTCGGCTCCAAGCTCAACGTGGCGCTGGCCAAGAAGGTGCAGGAGCTATCGCAATACCGCTCCGAGTTCTTCGGGCGGCTGAACACATTGCTGGCGGGCCGCAAGGACATTCAGGTCGTCGGCGACCGCTTCGTGTTCCAGGCCGAGGTGCTGTTCCCGTCTGGCTCAGATGCGATGAACCCGGAAGGTCTGACAGCGCTCGATCCGCTGGCAACGGCGCTGGTTGAGCTGGAAGGGCAGATCCCGAAGGAGATCAGCTGGGTGCTGAGGGTCGACGGCCATACCGACGTTCGCCCGATCCGAAGCACCAATTTCCGCTCGAACTGGGAGCTGTCCAGCGCCCGCGCCATCGCCGTGGTCAAATACCTGATATCGCGCGGCGTCCCCTCCAACCGCCTCGCCGCCGCCGGCTTTGCCGAATTCCAGCCCATCGACGATGCGGTCAGCGAAGAGGCCTACGCCAAGAACCGTCGCATCGAGCTCAAGCTCACGGAGCGTTAGGCAGACCTCGCACTACTTCGCGCAGGCCTTCGTGGTCGAGTGGCACTGCACATACACCAGTGCATCGGTGTTGCAGACCGTCTTGATCGCCGCGACGGGTTTGGCCTGCTCTTTGTCCATGGCCTGATGGGTCGCCTTTTCAGACATGAACGTGGCGATGGCCTGAGTAACGCCGATACCCCAGCCGCCGAAGCGGCCGCAAGTGCCGGCCTCAGCGCCACTGATGCTGACGCCCAGCGCTGCCGCGACGATCAAAGCCGATACGATTCTGGCTGACATACTCATGCGACTTCTCCTCATGCATTTTTCTTGCTGAACCCCTGACCTTAGACCGCACGGCCAGCGATGGCTGCAGCCCAGTTGCCACACCACATTCATTTGGTTTCTGGCACGCTTGTCTCAGGTTTCCGAATTTTTTCGATCCCGCTTCTGAACCTTTTCGGCGCTGCGCGAGACTTACTAGCGTGACCTACTGAACGGCCTGCAAAACGGCCACCCAAGCAAACCAGCAAACAGGAAACCTCGTCATGATTAAGTTCGCAACTCTCGCATCGGTTCTCGTCATTTCACTCGGCCTTGGTGTTTCGTCCGCTGAAGCGGGCAACAAGTTCAAGCTCGACCAGTTCGGCTTGGGCAACTCATTCGGCGCCTCGCAGTTTGGCAATGGCAACAAGGCCCGTGGCATCCAGGACGGCTTCTTCAATCAGGGCAAAATCAAGCAGAACGGCTTCGGCAACGCCGCTGGCCTTGGCCAGTCGGGCGCTTTCCACCAGGGCAGCATCAACCAGAACGGCATCGGCAATGTCGGCGGCATCGGCCAGTCCGGCATCGGCCACAGCGCCAAGCTGAATCAGAACGGCGCGTTTAACGGCGGCCTGATCCTGCAGGACGGCGTCGGCCAATCGGCGGACGTGAACCAAAACGGCATCGGTAACTCGGCCATCGTCGAACAGGGCAACTAAGCCCGGCCAAAGGGGTGCGCAATCGATGCGCACCCCGCCATCCCCCACCCATTTAGGAGCATGCACATGTTGAAATCCCCCGCCTATCTTGTTCTTCCGCTGGCTCTGGCCGCCGCTGGCCTCGGCGCTGGCAGCAGCCCCGCCGCCGCCAAGGCTCCCGTCGCTTGCGATATCCGCGTCACCGAAACGGGTGGCACCCGCGAACTTTCGGCGGTTGTAATGGCCGCGTCGGCCATTACCGGCACCTACCAGTTCGATCTGAGTTCGGTCAGCTCGGCTGGCAATGCCGAAACCAGCCAAGGCGACGAAATGACCGCTGCGGCCGGTGAGACGGTCCTCAGCACCACCAGCGTCAGCCCCGGCGGCAAATTCAATGCCAAACTTACCGTCACCTGGGCCGGCGGTTCGGCCAGCTGCGCCAAGAACGGCTAAGCAGAAAACTGCACCCCGCTTTGAACCCTCTCAACACCTCAGACGACTACCAGTCACAGCAACCAAACACCCCCAAACAGGAGACTTCAAATGACCACGCGCGCTTTCTCGGCCCTCGCTCTCGCAACCGTTCTAGCTCTTGGCTTTGGTGCCACCGGCGCTGAAGCTGCCGGTAACAAACTGAAGCTGCACCAATTCGGTTTCGCTAACAGCTACGGCGGCAGCCAGTTCGGCAACGGCAACAGCTCCAACACCTCGCAGAACGGCAATTTCAACGACACCCAGACATCGCAGAATGGCAATGGCAACCACACCGCCGTCGGCGTATTCGGCAGCAACAACAAGCTGAAGACCGCGCAGAACGGCAACAACAACAACCTGGGCGTGTTGCAGCTTGGAAACGGCTCGAACACCTCGGTTTCGCAGAACGGCAACAACGGCAACACCATCGTGCTCGATATGGGGATGTAACCCTGATCAGCGCGCCGTGCCTCCCAAGCGCTGGTCAGCTGCCAAAAGCAGCGGCCAGCGTCCTCCATAAGTTCAGCCGCCCGGCCACCCAAAGGATACCCATCATGACCAGACATTTTGCCATCGCCTCAGCCGTGCTTCTATCGCTCACTCTTGGCGCGACGTTAGCCCATGCGGGCCAGTCCAAATCCAGAACCATGCTCCTGCCTGGTAATGGCGCTGTCGAACAGCGGCTGAACAACCTGTGGGCGACCATGCACCAGGACGAGCAGGCCGCACCGGAAGCCACACATGCTGGCTCGATGTCGATGCTGAACTGGCTGTTCCGCGACATGAACAGCGACCCTGCTGATCTTGCGCCCATCCCCACGGTGATCGTGCCGGATACCTCCACCTCGATGATCCCGCCCGTCGTCACCGAAGTTCCAGCGCCCACCCTTCCCCCTGCGGCCCTGGCCCCGAACCGCATTTTTAAACTGCAGATCGGCAAAGGCCACAAACTCGACATCCAGCAGCATGGCGCAGGCAACTCCGCCTCGATCGTGCAGAGCAAGTAGGAGACCACGTCCATGCAAACCCCAGGGGAGTCCTAGCGGCTCCCCTATTTGATTCCGGCCCTTTGATCATTCTTGGAATTTCTTTGGCGAGGTTTGAACCTGTTCCGGGGTGACCGGCGACTACCAAGCATCAAGAATTCAAAACACCCCAACCGGAGACGCACCATGAAGACCTCGATGCTCAGAACCGCCCTCGTCGCCCTCAGCCTCAGCCTCGTAGCCACCACCGGCCTCACCAGCGCCGCACAGGCCCAGGGTCAATTGAGCTTCGATATTCAGGCCTCCAAGAATACCAAGGAAGGCAAAGTCCTCGACATTTTTAATCAGGTCGCAGCCAGTGGCGCCCTCAACGGCGGCAAGGGCAACCGCACCAAGGTCAGCCAGCACGGCAACAAGAACTGTGCGGGCGTCAAGCAGCACGGCAAGAGCAACACGGCCGCAGTCGGCCAGTTCGGCAACCAAAACTGCACGAACGTCGCCCAGAACGGCAACAACAACTCCCAGAGCGTGTTCCAGTTCGGCAACGGCACGTCGTCGAACGTCACCCAGAACGGCGACAACCAAGCCGGTCTGCATATCGACGCCGGGCTGTAATCGCTCCAGCGCCCAGTCCCCAGCCATCGGCCGCCACCTTGAACCAGGTGGCGGCCGATGTCGTTTTCCGGCCCCCTGTTGCCGCCTGAGGACGCTTTCGCGCTTGCCACCTGCCCTAGACCGGAGCCAGATCGAACTGGCCGATGTCAAACAATGGAGAGCCCTAGTGGCTGACGAACCGGAAACTGGCGGACGCCGCAAGCGCGGCGCGGGCGGCGGTGCCGAGGCCCGGCGGCTGTTGCGCGGCAGTCAGGGCAACATTCAGCTCCCTTACATCCAGCGCAAGATCCTGCCTTACAACATCCTCAGCGATGAGAGCCTCGACATCATCGAGGCCAATGCCGATACGATCCTGCAGGAAATCGGCATCGAGATTCGTGAGGATCCCGAAGCTGTTGAGCTGTTCCGCAAAGCCGGTGCAGATTGCAAGGTGCTCGACGCCGAGAAAGTGCGTGTGCGCTTTCCCAAGGGCCTGCCGCGTTCGATCATCCAGAAGACCGCGCCCAAGAGCTTCATCCAGCACGCCCGCAACCCGGAGCGTTCGGTGGAAATCGGTGGCAATTCGACCGTGTTTGCCCCGGTCTACGGCCCGCCGTTTGTGCGCGGCCTTGATGGGGTTCGCCGCTACGGCACCATCGCCGATTTCCAGAACCTTGTGCGGCTGGCCTATATGGCCCCGGCGCTGCACCATTCTGGCGGCACCGTTTGCGAGCCGGTCGATGTGCCCGTCAACAAGCGCCATCTCGATATGGTGCAGGCGCACATAAAATACTCCGATAAGCCGTTCATGGGCTCGGTGACGCATCCGCTGCGCGCCGAGGACAGCGTCAGCATGGCCAAGCTGGTGTTCGGCGACAAGTTCGTCGATGAGAACTGCGTACTGATCAACCTCATCAATGTCAATTCGCCGATGATTTATGACAATATCATGCTCGGTGCGCTGAAGGTCTACGCGGCGGCCAATCAGGCGACCATCGTCACGCCGTTCATTCTCTCGGGCGCGATGTCGCCGGTGGCCCAAGCGGGTACACTGACGCAGGTGCTGGCGGAAGTGCTGTGCGGCGCGTCGCTCACTCAGCTCGTTCGTCCGGGTGCGCCCGTCGTGTTCGGCGTGTTCGCCTCCTCGATGTCGATGCAGACCGGCGCGCCGACGTTCGGCACGCCCGAACCCTCGATGGTCATCTACGGCGCGGCGCAGCTTGCCCGGCGCCTCGGCATCCCGTTCCGGTCGGGCGGTTCTTTGTGCGCGTCGAAACTGCCCGACGCGCAAGCCGCCTACGAAAGTGCGCAGACATTGATCCCCACTTTGATGGCGGGCACGCATTTTGTTCTGCACGCGGCCGGATGGCTGGAGGGCGGCCTCGTCTCCTCCTTCGACAAGTTCATCATGGACGTCGATCAGTGCGCCATGATGCAGCGCTTTGCCGAAGGCATTGACATGAGCGAAAACGGCCAAGCCATGGACGCCATCCGTGAAGTACGCAACGCCGGCAAAACGCACTTCCTCGAAAGCGCCCACACCCGCGCCAATTTCGAAAGCGCGTTCTACCGCTCGATCGTCGCCAACAATGACAGCTATGAGCAGTGGACGGCCGAAGGCGAGAAGCGCACCGAGGACAAGGCCCACAACATCGCCGAGAAATGGCTGAAGGATTACGAAGCCCCCGCACTCGATCCGGCAATTGAAGAGTCGCTCGTCGCGTTCGTGGCCAAGAAAAAGGCCTCGATGCCCGACGCCTTCACATGAAAGGAGCCGCATGTCGAAGGCCCACCGGGATCAGATGTCGCGCGTGCGCAAATCCGAGGGGCATTTCGCATAAACGAAAGCGGGAAGACATGATGGGGCACCAGAAAACTCATGCCCGCGGTCAAACGTAGAGTACCGTCATCCCGCGCGCGGTGCAGCGATCCTTCATCGGTGCGCCGCAGGCGCGGGATCGTGTTCGACGGGCAAATGCTGGCGCCGCGTGCAAGATCCCGGATCTGCGCAGCACCATAAAGGATGCTGCAGCGCATCCGGGACGACGGGGACGACAGGCCAGAATATACAATTGCTGGTATCAGCTGTTAGAGTTCTGACTGGATGCTGCGACGTCGACCCAACGCCGGACGTCTTCCGGTGCCACCCCATCGCGCCGGAGCTGAGCCAGGCTGGTGTCGCCAAAACTCTTGGCGAGCTTGCGGCCGGTGGCGTCCATAATCAGATGATGGTGGTGGTAGGCCGGAGCTGGCAACCCCAGCAGCGATTGCAATAGACGATGCAGATCGGTCGCCGCCTCCAGATCCTGGCCGCGCACCACATGCGTCACGCCCTGCAGCGCATCATCAACCACGACCGATAGATGATAGCTCGTTGGCGTCTCTTTCCGCACAAGCACGGCATCGCCCCAGCGCCCGGGACGCGCCCAGGCCGTTTGCAATTTGAGCGGATGATCAATGGCAAACGTGCGGAACGTCAGAGGGTCCGGCAGCAGCGTCATCGCCTTGGCCATATCCAGTCTCAGCGCGAACTGCTCACCAGCAGGTTGTCGCCGGGCCACTTCGCTTGGGTTCGCATTACGCCAGAGGCCGGGATAGAGAGGCGCTCCATCAGGGTCCGCGCGGCCATCCGTGGACGCTTCAATTTCCTTGCGGCTGGCATAACAGGGATAGAGCAAACCAAAGGCATGGAGTTTTTCGGCCGCCGCCCGATAGTCGCCAAAATGCTCCGACTGCCGCCGCACGGGCTCCTCCCACTCAAGGCCAAGCCACGCCAAAGTGTGGAAAATCCCCGTCACGAACTCCGGTCGGCTGCGGGCGGGATCAATATCCTCGATGCGCAGCAGGAAACGCCCACCCACGCGCCGCGCCAGATTGAAGTTGAGCAGCGCCGAATAGGCGTGCCCCAGATGCAGTTCGCCGTTTGGGCTGGGCGCGAAGCGAAAGACGGCAGACGCCATGAGATATCCACAGTTTTTCAACAGTCTCGACTTGCCGCCCGCCTCGCGAATCAGCAGGGCTTAGCGGCCGTCCGGCGCTTTGGTTCGCGCCTTGGTTTTTGCGTGCATTGGGACCTCATGCATAGAGGAGGCACGCGCCTTGGCCAATTTCGCCACCCATCTCGCCGTCGGCATCATTGGCAGCGGCGCCCTTGCCACGCTCACCTTGGCCTCCGGCATGGTACCGCCCGCCGACATCGTGACGCTCGCCATTGCCGGCTCGGTCGGCGCCATCTTGCCCGATATCGATCTTGGCAACTCGCGGCCCTCACAACTGCTGTTCACGGGCCTTGGCATCGTCATCGCCTTCGCAGTGCTGTTCAATGTTGGCTACAAATACTCCATCGCCGAGATGTGGCTGATCTGGACCGCCACATTCTTGGCCATCCGCTTCGGCGGCGCCAACATCTTCCACCATCTCTCGCATCATCGTGGCATTTTCCATTCGCTGCTGGCGGGGCTGTTCTTTGCCGCGCTCACCTCCATCTTCTATGTGCGCGGGCTTGGCCACGGATCCGGCCTTGCCTGGCTGGCGGGCGCATTCGTGTTTGTTGGGTTTCTCAGCCATTTGATCCTCGATGAGATTTACAGCGTCGATGTCATGAACAACAAAATCAAGAAATCGTTCGGCACGGCGATCAAGATCGCTGATTTCCAGCATCCGGGCGCCTCCGTCGCCATGGCGGCGGCGGTTGCGCTCGCGATCTGGTTTGCTCCGCCAACGAACGAGTTTCTGTCCGTCGTCGGCACCAAGCCCATTTGGGTCGCGTTTCAGGGCAAGCTGTTGCCCCACGACTTCAACTGGTTCGGGGTCACGGCTGGCTTACAAGATGTAGTGATGGGCTGGATGAAGAAGGGCTAAGCTAGGCGATCCGCCAGACGCCGGGTGACCGCGCGCTCGTCAATCGTCCGTTGCCGGCTGGCCGCGCCCGCAGCCAAGCTATGGGGCAATGGCCGCGAGACAAACGCCGGCACTTCGGGTTGGGCAACCGGGGCGCCGTAGAGATAGCCCTGGACCAGATCGCAGCGCATTGCGCGCAGCACAGCGGCTTGCGCTTCGGTCTCGACACCCTCGGCCGTCACCCGCACGTCCAGAGCGCGGCCCAGGGCAATGATGGTGCGGATGATGTCGGTGACATTGTCATTCGTGCCGATGGCGCGCACGAACGACTGGTCGATCTTGATCTTGTCGAAGCGGAACTGCCAGAGGTAGCTCAAGCTGGAATAGCCGGTGCCAAAATCGTCAAGCACAATGGCAACACCCAGCGCCTTCAAGCCCTCCATGGTCCTGCGCGTGGTGTCGGTGTTGGCCAGCAGCACGCCTTCGGTCACCTCAATTTCCAGCCGTTCTGGTTTCAAGCCGCTTTTTGTCAGCGCAGCCGCGACGCGCTCGACAACCTTGCCCTCACGAAATTCGGCGGGCGAAATGTTGACGGCGACGGTCAGATCATCGGGCCATTGCGCGGCCTGCTCGCAGGCGGTGTCGAGCACCCACGCGCCGATCCGGGTGATCAGGCCTAGCTCCTCGGCGATGGGAATGAACTCGGCGGGCGATACCATCGAGCCGTCTGCTTTGGGCAGCCGGATCAGCGATTCAAAGCCAGCCAGCAGACCCGTCGCCAGACTGTACACGGGCTGGAAATTGAGCTGGAAACCGGCATTTTCACAAGCCTCGCGCACCTGCTCGCTGACACTGCGGCGGCGCTGGCTGTGGAGATCCATGGCGGCATCGTAAAATTTGAAGGTTCCGCGCTCGTTGGATTTGACCGCGTGCAGAGCGAGATCGGCCTTCTTCACCAGAATTTCCGGCGTACAGCCATCGTCAGGGCTCAACGCAATACCGATACTGGGGCCGATGCGCAGCGACTGTTCGCCATACACGAAGGGTTGCGCAAAACTTGCAAGTAAGCGCTCAGCGAGCACTTCAGCGCCTTCGCGCCCCGCCACGCCTTCGCGAATGATGATGAACTCGTCGCCCGCCGTCCTCGCCGCAAATTCACCCGGCCGCAACGCACTGCGTAAGCGGTCGGCAACGTGCTTTAACAGCTGATCACCAGCCTTGTGCCCAAGCGTATCGTTGATCTCCTTGAAGTGGTCGAGATCCATGCACAGCACACCGGCCCGTGGCGTTTCGGTATGACTGGCCGCCATCAGGGTTTCGAGATGGCGCATGGCGGCACTGCGATTGGCGAGTTCGGTCAAGGCATCGTGGCTCGATAGGAAGCTCAGCTGGCGCTCGGCCTGCTTCTGCTGCCGGGTGCGCAACCAGTAGCCAGCACCCGGGAGTCCAAACGCGACCGCCAGGATCAATCCGAACGAAATCACAGCATTGGTCAGGATGCGCCACAAGGAACGGTAGCTCTCCGTCATGTCCACGTAAAAGTCGACAACGCCGATAACGCGTTGCCCTTCTTCAACAGGCACCGTCACCTGGACAAAATAAGAGGTGTCGTTGGGACCCTCGAAGCGCTGTTCCCTGAAATCGACCTTGCCCGGGCGGGCGCGGGCGATTACGGCACCGGGAGCATTCTCATCCAGAGCGAGGTCCGTTAGGGGCGGCCGCCCCAGGTTTGCGCCGCCAGCGCTCGTCTCAAACTGTACATGGCCGGTGCGATCGATCATTGCCAGCTTCAAAATTCCGCCGACAGCTTGCACCCGGTCGAGTGTCGCGAGAGCGGCTGGCGACGGCGGCTTGCCTGCGAAGACATCGCGTAGGTTGATGCCGTCAGCTATCAGGCTGTGCATCCACCCGCGCGAACTGTTCTCGGCCTGCGCCCGCAGGATCTGCTGACCGGCGACCACCACAATGCCGTAGGCGCTGGCGACAAGCATCAAAAACAGCAGGCCGGCAAGGATCTGTGCGAGTTTGCCTGGAATCATGGGCGTTATGAAGGCTCGCAACTGGTTTGCAGCTTTGGCCAAAGCGGCCCGAAATGGCGCGACGCGCAACAGGGCGAGTTTGTGCCAAAGCCGCTGCGAGCTGCCCGACGCGAATGCGACCAGCGCACTGGCCGCTTTGCCCGCGCATCCGGCCAGATATGCCGCCGCCTTCACGTTTGGCCCGCCCATTCCACCACGTCCCGCGCCAAAGGCACGGTACAGCACCGTTCCCGACACCTTAGATTCGGATGTCTAAGGCTCTGTTAATAAGGACAAATTTACTTGCCTTGGCGGATGACGTCCAGCGCTACTATAACATAACAACTGTTCCCGCCGATTTGCGTTTTCCGAGCCCCAACCATGGCCCCTGTTCCGACGAGCGTCGCAGCCGACACCAGTTTGCCGACCTATATCGACACGGTCGTCATTGGCGGCGGCATCATCGGCGCGGCGACGGCCTATTTCCTGGCCGAGCGCGGTGTGTCGGTCGCCCTGTGCGAAAAAAGTGAGATCGCCTGCGAGCAATCCAGCCGCAACTGGGGCTGGTGCCGGCAGATGGGCCGCGACCCGCGCGAGATCCCGCTGATCCAGGAAAGCCTGAAGCTGTGGCGCACCATAGACGCCCGGCTCGGCGAAGCTACGGGTTTTACCCAATGCGGCATTCTCTATGCCTGCCAGACCGAGGCTGAGATCGCCGCCAGAGCCGCGTTTCTGGAGCACGCCAAGCCGTATCAGCTCGATACGCGGCTTGTGTCTGGTGCCGAAGCGGAACGGCTGCAACCAGGATGCACTTGTACCTGGATCGGTGGACTTTACACCGAGAGCGATGGCCGGGCCGAACCGCAGCTGGCCGCGCCCGCCTTCGCACGGGCGGCCAAGCGCCGTGGCGTCACCATCCATCTCAAATGCGCGGTGCGCGGTATCGAGACCAGCGCGGGCCGGGTGTCGGGTGTGGTGACGGAGCGCGGGAGCATCCGCTGCAACAGCGTCGTGCTTGCCGGCGGAGCCTGGTCGCGGCTGTTTTGCGGGCCGCTGGGCATCGCGTTGCCGCAGCTGGGCGTGGTCAATTCGGTGCTGCGGACAGCTCCCGTCGAGACGGGCATGACGCGCTCGATGTCGGGTGGCAAGTTCGCAGTGCGGCAGCGGCAGGATGGCGGCTACACGGTCGCGCACCGGCATCTGAGCGTGGCCGATATCGTGCCCGACAGTTTCCGGCTGTTCTTCAAGTTCCTGCCCGCACTGAAACTCGACTGGCGCGGTCTGCGGCTTCGATTTGGCCGCCGGTTCTTCGAAGACATGAGCCTTGCCCGCGATTGGCAGTTGGATCAGACAAGCCCTTTCGAGATCGTCCGCGTTCTCGATCCCGCCCCTGTGGTCTCGATCCTGCGCGAGGCTTTGGCCTCGCTGAAAAGCTACTTTCCGCGCTTTGGCGATGCCCGGGTGGTGGAACAATGGGCCGGGCTGATCGATGCGACGCCCGATGCGCTGCCCGTCATAGGAGAGGTCGAGCGCTTGCCAGGATTTTTTCTCGCAACCGGATTTTCGGGCCATGGTTTCGGCATCGGTCCTGGCGCCGGCCGCCTGATGGCTGATCTCGTGACGGGCGCCCGGCCCATCGTCGATCCGCACCCCTTCCGCTATTCGCGGTTCATCGACGGCAGCCGACTGGTGCCTCTCTCCGGGCTGTAGGCAAATCGCAAAAACGCCATAAGCTTTAACGGCCGGGCCATATTTTTGCTCGAAACGCAAGCTATCCCTGACATCAGCGGGTGAATTGGCTGTGGACAGGTTTACCGGTCCAGAAACTCAAGGTCGATGGCATGGGTATCGGTCAGGACGCGATGACGGCGGTTTCGGCGGCGCCAGCTTGGGCGCTCAGCGGGTTCAACGCGAATGTCGCCCAGAAACTGGCCTTTCAGTTCTGGCGCGGCGTGTCCGGCCGGCGCTACGTGCACACAATTTACGATCTCGTCACCTGCCCGCGGCTTCCGGCCTGCACCTATGTGCTGGTGCGCCGTGACGCCTCAGGCAAGCGCCATCCGCTCCGCATCGGCACCGTGTCGGCGCAGGCGTGGTCGTTGAATCTGGCCGAGATCCGGCATCGCGCAGCTCAGCTCGGCGCCAACGAAGTGCACGCGCATCTTATCGCCAGTGATGCCGCCACGCGCTCGCGCATTGCGGCCGATTTGCAGGCTGGGCAGTTCGCAGAACTGGCGGCTGAGCCGGGCGAGCGCCCCGCCCAGATGTGCTGATTTGTTTGCTGCCAATCTGCTGCAGATACAAAAGGGCGCCCCGTGAGGGTCGCCCTTTGGTGTTTTTATCACTCCAGATCAGTTCGACTGCACCGAGCAAACATCGAAGGTCGCTTCGGGGCCGCCAACGCCGGGCTGCGTGCCATCGACGGCGACATTGTCACCTTCGGCGGGAGGAGCGCTGGACGACGTGCCGGCGCTGCTGCTTGAGCTCGACGAACTTGAGCGCGACGAGCTGCTGCTGCCACCGGCTGGCGCGGACGGCGCAGCGGCGCTTTCCAGAACGGCGGGCGATGCTGGCCGCAGAACTTGAACCGTGTAGCTGGCGCCAACAACTGGCACCCAGCTGCAGGTGGGATTGCCGCCGACCCAGATTGCCGTATCGCAAATCGTCGTGTTCTGGTCGTCGATGACCTGCATCGTCAGGCCGGACGCATCGGTCACGAGCGAGAACTTGGCCAGGTCGGCGTTGTCGATGACGGGATTGAAAGATTGGATGCCACCGACGGCGATGGAGCCGCTGTTGCAGCCTTCCGTCGCAAAGGCCGCCTCGGGAACGGACGCAGCCACGACACTCACAATTGCGATCCCCGCAAGGATCCTGCTCTTGGCACGCAACATTGCCACCTCCACTGAATTTCGTCTCTGAGAATAATCTACTCCAGAGGCGCAAAGGCTTCGTTGCTGGATCAATTACAATTTTATCTGCTGCACGAAATACTTGGATTTTCAGATTAATCTGGCGATCCCAATAAGATTAGAATCAGACTCCGTCTTCTTACTTCGAAATGCGAAAGAGGCCGGTGGGTGATCTACCCGCCGGCCCCTGAAGTTGAACCGCAGCACCTTGAAGGCGCTGCGGTTATTAGTCAGCTCAAACCCTAATTCGTCAGGCGCACCTTGCTGGTGCCGATACCGGCAAGGGTTGCAACTTTGCCACCGATGCTCCTGAAGGCGAACCGCAGACCGAACGTGGAGCTTACGGCGCTAGCTACGTCGTAGTAGTGGACACTGATGGCAGCGCTGGGCGAAGAGGCGCAGGCCGCAAGCAGATCCTTAGCCGTCTGGTTTCCAAGTTCGACGCCCACCGTGAAGACTTCCACGCCAGCCGCCTTCATATTCGTGCACAGCTGTGCCGCTTGATCCCTGGACAGTCCGTTAGCACTGGCGCCACCTTCGCCGACCTGGCTGTAGTTGGAGGCGTAGTGCACGTTGTAGTCACCGTCCGTCATGATCACGACAGCCTTCAGAAGTGTAGCATCGTCCCTCGGCTTTGGCGCACTTGCCGCTGGCCAGAAATCTGCCCAGGCCGCAGAGACCGTATACCAACCCCAGGCCGTTCCGATGTGACCAGCCGTACCGCCAGCAGGCACCAGGGAGTCGATGGCCGCAGTCAGGTCCGCTTTGTTCGACGTCAGCGGTGTCAAGGCGACAGCGGGTGCTGGGCAATTGGTGCTGGCGGCGCTCGATGTCATGAAGGCATGGAACAGCTGGGTCGAGGGAGGCGCGTCATCGTAAGCGTGGCCAGTCGTAGACATACGTTCGGCCATGCAGCTTGTGAGGAAGGTTGTGCGTGTGCAGGTCGCCGCAACCGTTTCGGTATGGCAGGTCGTTGCGAACCGGCTGCACGAGATGCCGCCTGTACCGCCGCTGCTGCCATAGCTGCTGCCACCAGCGACACGGGCACCTGCCCCAGCGCCGGCCGCGTTATGGCCCCAGCCGCCGTGATCATCATCGCCACCTTCACCCTCATCTCCGCCATGGCCCCCATGACCATGACCATGACCATGACCATGACCGCGACCGCTGCGATCGCGGCCACTCCGGTCGTAACCGTCGGCGTCATAGCCGTCGTGGTCATAACCATCGTGGTCGTAGCCGTCGTGGTCGAACCCGTCATGGTCGTAACCATCGTGGTCATAACCCTCGTGATCGAAGCCGCTGCTGTCGTAGCCGGTCCATGCCAGGCAGTGGGCCGGATCGGGGACGCAGACTTCGGTGTCACGGGTGCAGGCATAGGTCGCGGCGGTCGAACCCGAAACGCCCGTTGCGGCCGGAGCGTAGGTGCCGGCGTTCACGTATTCGGAGAACGGCACGATGCTGACGCGAACCGAGCGGGCACCATTGCCGGTAGCGGGCATCAGAATGTCGAGCAGATCCTTAGCGGCAAGTTTCGCAGTGACGAGCTTGCTGTTCTGATTCATCGAACCGGTCACATCCATCACCAGCGAGAGTTCGACGTCCTTGCCGCCACCTGAGGCTGCGACCGACTTGGCCATGCTCGAAACCTTGATCGAATTCACGCCCAACAGCGGCATGAAGTTAGCCTTGACGTTCGAGGTCGCTGTCATGGTGACAGTCCCAAGCGCGTCAGCCTTCACTTCCTTGATCGAAGCCTGCAAATTCCTAGGCAGGTATTTCTGGAAGCAAGCAGTCGACGCCGTGCTGGCTTCAGCCATCGCCGTGGACATCTGATTGGCGCTGTCGAAAGAGCGGCCGCCCATCAGGCTGCACGCATCGAGCGCCCGGTTAAGCTGGGCTTTGACCAAGTAGGCGCGGCCGTAGTCCGTCGCCATGCCAACAACCGCAACTGTCGGCAACATCGCCAACGCAAAGACCATGCCCATATTGCCGGAGTCATTCTTCCGGAACGATGCGCTGCCGGCTTGCGATGACCGGTTGCGCTTTGTATCTGCAGACCCCTTCAAGGTCCGCCCCAGTTCGCAAAGCATGTTTGCCTCCATTATTGCGATTACTGTCCACAATGCCTGGAGACTGTTGACAAAACCGAATAAGGATTGCTGCAATTTGAATGATTTGCGGATTAAATGCTCAAAATCGCAATTAAGTTGTTGCTGATCACCTTCCACGGTCTCTCAAATTTTAGACAAATGCTTGTGCACGGCCTGACACGGCCGCGACCGCGTGCCATTTGCGCCCGAGGGGGCGGATGGCTATAGACGCCCCATGAGCCCGCGCTAAGGGTGCCCTCGCCACCGACAGCGCCGCGGACAGCCGCACCATGACAACGCACCGAGGACACCGATGACCACCACCGATTACAAAGTCGCCGATATCAAACTCGCGGAGTTCGGCCGCAAGGAAATCGCTATTGCCGAGACCGAAATGCCGGGCCTGATGGCCATGCGGGCCGAATACGGCAAGGAGCAGCCCCTGAAGGGCGCACGCATCGCCGGCAGCCTGCATATGACCATTCAAACGGCG
Organism: Hyphomicrobiaceae bacterium; assembly: GCA_025359185.1. Classification (GTDB taxonomy): domain Bacteria; phylum Pseudomonadota; class Alphaproteobacteria; order Rhizobiales; family Hyphomicrobiaceae; genus JANYHF01. Next base: position 50,444 of record JANYHF010000064.1, read on the forward strand.
GTTCTCATCGAAACGCTGAAAGTCCTGGGCGCTGATGTGCGCTGGGCCTCCTGCAACATCTTCTCAACGCAGGACCACGCGGCTGCTGCCATCGCCGCCGCTGGCACGCCGGTTTTCGCCATCAAGGGCGAGAGCCTCGCCGACTATTGGGACTATTCGGACAAGATTTTCCACTTCGGCAACGGCCAGACCGCCAACATGATCCTCGACGATGGCGGCGACGCCACGGCCTACATCCTCTTGGGCGCCAAGGCCGAGAAGGACATTTCCGTCCTGTCGAAGCCCGCGAACGAGGAAGAAGAGTACTTCTTTGCAACGATCAAGAAGCGCATCGCGGCGAGCCCCGGCTGGTTCGCTAAGGCCAAGGAAGAGATCAAGGGCGTGTCCGAGGAAACCACAACCGGCGTGCATCGTCTTTATATGATGCAATCCAAGGGCGAGTTGCCCTTTCCGGCCATCAACGTCAACGACTCGGTCACCAAGTCCAAGTTCGACAACCTTTATGGCTGCCGCGAAAGCCTCGTGGACGCCATCCGCCGTGCGACCGACGTGATGCTGGCCGGCAAGGTGGCTGTGGTCGCCGGCTTTGGCGACGTCGGCAAGGGCTCGGCCGCCAGCCTCAAGCATGGTGGCGCCCGCGTGCTCGTCACCGAGGTCGATCCGATCTGCGCCTTGCAGGCGGCGATGGAGGGCTACGAAGTCGTGACCATGGAGGACGCCGCCCCGCGCGCCGACATTTTCGTCACCGCGACAGGCAACAAGGACGTGATCACCATCGAGCATATGCGTGAGATGAAGGATCGCGCCATCGTCTGCAACATTGGCCACTTTGACGCCGAAGTGCAGGTACAGGCGCTGCGCAACTATAAGTGGCACAACGTCAAGCCGCAGGTCGATGAGATCGAATTCCCGAACGGCCGCCGGATGCTGCTGCTGGCCGAAGGCCGACTGGTCAACCTCGGTTGCGCGACCGGACATCCGAGTTTCGTCATGTCCGCGTCGTTCACCAACCAGACGTTGGCCCAGATCGAATTGTGGAAGCACGGCGCCAAATACGAGAACAAGGTCTACACGCTGCCCAAGCACCTCGACGAAAAGGTCGCCGCGCTGCATCTGGCCAAGCTCGGTGTGAAGCTCACCAAGCTCAACAAGGACCAGGCCGACTATATCGGCGTCACGCCGCAAGGCCCGTTCAAGCCGGATCATTACCGGTATTAGGTTCAATGACCGTAGGTCATTGCACAGATTCACCAACGTTGCCGCGGCGCGGTCAAGGACCGCTTCACTGGATCAACAGTATCTTACGCGGACTTTGACTGCCCCGCGCCCTGATGCGCTGTTGAGCAATGCCGCAAGCCTGGCTCGACGGCGACCAGGCCTGTGATGTTGGCATATCTGGCCTCAGCCGCGCCACTCGACCATACTGGCGAGATGATTCGGCCGCCAGTCAGCGCGCCCAAAATGTGCATTCACCACAAGGCGATGCTTAACAATGCCATTGGCGAGGCTGAAAGCAGCGATTGATCCCAAAACGGCGGCTCCGGCGGCCTTGGCGGTGGCGCTGGCTGGTGGCCTTGGTCTCATCGTGACCCTTGATGTTACCCCGGCTTCCTCTCATGGGCTGCCAGGATCGTTGCTGCTGGCCGCTTTCGGGCTGGTAGCGGCGGGCACTGCGGGCGTCTTGGCCGCACGCTTTTATCGCAAGGCCTTGGTGGCCCAGGATCGCATCAAGGCCCTGGAAGCAGAACTCGCTGCCAGCCGGCAGCGCCTCGACGCGGCCCAGACGGTTGGCAGCAGCGACACCGAAACCATCCTCTATTGGGACCAAAACCAAACCCCGCACCTGTTGCGCGCAGGGATTGAACCACACCTGGGAGTGCCCGCTGATGCCGGCGCGCTCTTGCGTTCGCAATCCTGGCTTGAACCTGCTGCGGCTCTGCAACTGCGCACCGCCATCGACCGGCTAACCGGCGAGGGCAAAGCTTTCGCGCATAGCGTTACAACGTTGGCGGGCGGCACCCTGGAGATTTCCGGCCATACCCGTGGCGCCTATGCGGTGCTGCGCATCGCCGACCAATCGGCCCAGCGTCACGCGCTCAAAGACAAGGAAGAGCGCGGCGCCCGCATTGCCAAAGATGCCCAGCTCACCCGCGCCCTGTTCGAGGCGCTGCCCGTCCCCGTCTGGTTCCGCTCAGCCGATGGCCGCATCGATTGGGCCAACTCGGCCTATGTGCGCGCTGTCGATGGGTTTTCCCGCGAAGATGTGCGCACGCGCCAGATTGAACTCCTGGAGACGCGCCAGCGCTCATCGGTGGTCGCCTCACTCACTGCCGGCCGCATCTATCGCGAGCGCGTGCATGTGTTTGTCGGCGGCGAGCGCCGCTCCTATGACCTTGTGGCGGTGCCGCTCGACGGTGCCGCCGCGCTGATTGCCAATGACGCTGCGGCGCTTGAAACCGCTCAAGGCGAACTCACCCGCCAGATCGCCGCCCATGACCGCACCCTCGACCGTGTTGCGACGGCCGTCGCCAATTTCGGCCCGGACCAGCGCCTCGCCTATTGCAACGAAGCCTACCGCCAGCTCTGGAAGCTCGATCCCGAATGGTTGAAGTCGAGTCCCAAGGATGGCGAGATCCTCGACCGCCTGCGCGAGCGCCGTCAGCTGCCGGAAGAGGCCGACTACAAGAAATGGAAGACGGCGCTGCTGGAAAGCTATTCCTCAACCAAGGGCAAGGAAGTTTGGTGGTATCTGCCCGGCGGCCGTTCCGTGCACGTCACCATCGAGCAGCGCCCTGATGGCGGCGTCGGCTATTTCTTCGACGATGCGACCGAGAAGCTGGCGCTGGAAAGCCGCTATCACACTGCGATGCGCACCCAGCGCGGCACGCTCGATACCTTGCGCGAGGGCGTCGCCGTGTTTGCCACGGATGGCCGGCTCAGCCTCTACAATCCCTCTTTCGCGCGGCTCTGGCGGCTCAACCCCAATGATCTCGCCCGCGAACCGCATATCGACGAGGTCGTGCGCCATTGCAGCGTGCTGTACGAGGACGACGTGGCGTGGGCCAACGTCAAGCGCGCAGTGACAACCAACACCGGTCTGCGCCAACGCCTGCAAGGCATGATGGAGCGGCCCGATCTCAGCGTCATCGCCTATGCCGGCCTGCAGCTGGCCGATGGCGCCATGCTCCTGACCTTCGTCGATGTCACCGACACCGTCCGCGCCGAACGGATGCTGCGCGAGCGCAACGAAGCGCTGGTGCAGGCTGACCGTCTGAAATCGCAGTTCATCTCTTTGGTTTCGTATGAACTCCGCTCGCCCTTACAAAACATCATCGGCTTCTCGGAGTTCCTCGAAAGCCCGAAGGTGGGCCCGCTCAACCCCAAGCAGCGCGAATATCTGCACGACATCCACGGCTCCTCACGCACGCTGCTAGCGATCATCAACGACATCCTGGACCTGACCACCATTGATGCCGGTGCGCTTGAACTGAAACTCGGCACCGTTCGCGTGGCCAGTGTCATTCAACAGGCTGCGGCCGTGGCCGAGGACCGGATGCAGCGTGCACGCATCAAACTGCGGACCGAGATCGATCCGTCGGCCTCTGAATTTGCCGGCGATGAGCACAGGGTCAAACAGGTGCTATATAACCTGCTCTCGAACGCCATCGGGTTTTCCAAAGACGGCGACACGATTTCGATCGCATGCCGCCGTGAGGCCAATGACATCGTGTTTAGCGTCATTGATCAGGGCATCGGCATCCCTGCGGAGGAATTGCCGCGCGTGTTCGACCGCTTTGTCAGCCGGTCGCAAGGCTCACGCCATCGCGGCGCTGGGCTTGGCTTGCCGATCGTCAAGCACATTGTCGAACTGCATGGAGGGAGCATCGCGCTCGCCTCCGAGAGCGGCAAGGGAACCCGCGTGACGGTTCGCTTCCCCGCCGATATGAAGGCGCTGAGCCCGCCCAAGTCCACGTAGTGAAGGGTTGTTAGTCATCGCACGCTGGGCCGATCATGTATGAGTGGAATGCCGGGTTGCTTGATCTTGCCGCCGTGCAGCGGATGGCCCAATTGCTCGGAGCCTATTCCGGGCGAGGTGATCTCATTCTGCTCGAAGGCGATCTCGGCACCGGCAAAACAACCTTTGCCCGCGCCCTAATCACCGCCATGGCGCAAAATCCCGAGCTGGAGGTGCCAAGCCCGACATTTTCGCTGGTACAGAGCTACGTGACGCCGCGCGGTGTGGTGCATCACTTCGATCTCTACCGGCTCAGCGGCGCGGCGGACGTTCGCGAAATTGGTTTTGAAGATGCGCAAGCCGATGGCCTCGCTCTGGTCGAATGGCCGGATCGCGCGACCGGCCTGCTGTCGCACGACAAACTGCGCGTTGTCCTGTCAGATGCTCCCGATCCTCGCCACCGGGCGATGCGGCTGGTCGGCGATGGCAATTGGGGTGAACGTCTGCATCACGTCCAAACGGTTGCAGCCTTCCTCGCTGCCAGCGGCTGGGGAGAGGCCAGCATTCAGCATCTCGCCGGTGATGCCTCCCGCCGCTCGTATGCCCGTCTGACGATTCCGGGACGCACTTGCCTGCTGATGGACAGTCCGCCGCTGCCCGATGGGCCGCCCGTGAAAGACGGCAAGCCCTACTGGGTCCTCGCCCGCTCGGCCCGCGATGTCAGCGCCTTTGTCGCTGTCGATGCAGCCTTGCGCGGCTACGGCCTGTCGGCACCGGACATATTCGCGCAGGACTTGGACGCGGGCCTGCTGCTGGTGGAAGACTTCGGCGATTTGGATTTCGCTGCTGCCATGCGCGCTGGGCACTCGATACGAAAACTCTATGGCGCCGCCGCCGAGGTGCTGGCCGATCTTGCCAGCCGCCCGGTGCCCGGGAGCTTGCCCGTCTTCGATCTCGAACCGCTGCAGATGGAAGCACGCCTGCTGCTGGATTGGTATTGGCCGCATGTGACCGGCACCTTGCCGTCCGCGTCGGCGCAAACTGAATTCGAGGCCCTCTGGCACGACTTACTTGAACCGCTGACCCGGACGCCGAAATCCTGGGTGTTGCGCGACATGCATTCGCCGAACCTGTTCTGGCTGGTGAACCGCAGCGGCCCGGCACGGGTCGGCCTGATCGACTTCCAAGACGCGCTGGCAGGCCACAGCGCTTATGATTTGGCGGCATTGCTGCAAGACGCACGGCTCGATGTGCCCGAGGCCATCGAAGCAGAGCTTCTAGGCGTGTACACCGCAGCGCGCCGCAGCACAGAGCCGACTTTTGACGGGGCCCACTTCCGTTCCGCTTACGCGATTTTTGCAGCGCAGCGGGCCACCAAACTGCTCGGCATCTTCGTGCGGCTGGCCAAACGCGATGGCAAACCGGGCTACCTCGCCCATCTGCCGCGCATCCACCGCTACTTGCAGCGCAGCCTGGCGCACGATGCCCTCGCCGATTTGCGCCAATGGTACCGCCAGCATCTCCCCAGCTGATGGTGCCATACACTCGACTTTTGTGGCCATGGGTGGAAAGTAGAAGCAAGGTGTGGACGGCGACGGAGATTGAGGCGAATGGCCCTGAAACCGACAGCCCTGAAACCAACAAAGGCGATGGTGCTGGCTGGCGGCCTTGGCTTGCGGATGCGCCCGCTGACGCTGGACCGGCCCAAACCCATGGTGACACTGGCAGGCAAGCCGCTGCTCGACCATGTGCTCGACCGGCTGGAGATGGCCGGCATCGAGACAGCGGTCGTCAACGTTCACTATCTGGCGGACCAGATCGAGAGGCATGTCAAAACGCGCAAATCACCCAAGGTCGTGATCTCCGATGAGCGCGTGCAGTTGCTTGATACTGGCGGCGGCGTGTTGAAAGCCCTACCACTGCTTGGCTCGGGCCCGTTTTTTGTCTGCAACTCTGATTCGATCTCCATCCCCGGGACCGGCGCCAATCTTGCCCGCATGGCCGTGGCGTTTGACCCTGACAGGATGGACGGCCTGCTGCTGCTCACCACGGCGACCAACTCGATTGGCTATGATGGGCTGGGAGACTTCGTGATGGGGCCTGACGGAATGTTGGGCCGCCGGAAAGAGCGCGAGTTGGCCCCGTTTGTCTTCACCGGCACGTCGCTGTCGCATCCAAGGCTGTTCCGCGATGCGCCCAAAGGTCCGTTTTCGCTGAACAAACTGTGGGACCGGGCGATGGAGGCAGGCCGCCTGTTCGGCATCCGGCAGGATGGCCTGTGGATGCACATAGGGTCGCCCACCGCTCTGGCCGAGGCCGAACAGGCGATCATCTCCGGCGAGACCTATTTCTAATGTCTCAAGCACAGCCCGCGCGGGTCTTTACAATTCCGGCCGGGCTGCCGTTTTTGACGTACCTTGCCGAGGCCATACTGACCGGAGTGTTGCCCGTGGCAGGTGCCGCCCCGCCTGCCACGCTTGAACTGCCAAAAATGCTGGTGCTGCTGCCGACGCGCAGGGCCTGCCGTGCCCTCCAGGATGCGTTCCTCACCGCCAGCAAGGGCCGGGCACTGCTGTTGCCACGCATACGCCCCATAGGTGAGGCTGACGAGGATGCGAGTCTGATTGGCGGAGGCCGCGATGGCATCTCGGGTTCTGGCGCCGAACTGGAGGTGCCACCGGCCATGGAAGGCATCGAGCGGCATCTGATGCTGACGTCATTGGTTCTGCGCTGGATTGAGACGCGGGGTGCGGCGGAGGACGAATTCTCGACGGTGTTACGGCAAACACCCGCCCAAGCCTCGGCTCTGGCGCGTGGCCTTGCGCGTCTGATGGATATGGTGGAGACGGAGGGTGCGGACCTCGCGGACCTGGCTGGTCTCGCCCCGGCCGAGTTCTCGGCGCAATGGCAGCAGACGCTCGATTTCATGCAAATTTTGGCCGCGGCATGGCCCGCTATCTTAAGCGCAAGCGGCAAAATTTCGCCGGCCGAGCGGCGTAACCGGCTGCTGGATATGGAATGCGCGCGGCTGGCGGCGCATCCGGGAGGCGGGCCGGTGATCGTGGCGGGCGTCACGGGCAGCATCCCGGCGACCGTGCGGCTGATGCAGACGGTCGCAAGTTTGCCCCAAGGCGCGCTGGTTCTGAGCGGGCTCGATCAGACGCTGCCGGACGATGCGTGGGCGGCAGTGGCGATGTCACCCTCGCATCCCCAGTTCCGGTTGGCGGCACTACTGAACAAGCTGGAAATTAGCCGCAGTGGCGTCAGCGAATTGGTGGGGTCACCGGCTCTCGAAAGGTTCCGGTTTGTCGCCGAAGCATTGCGTCCTGCCGTAACGACGGCAACCTGGCGGACGATCCGTGAGAGGATTGACGTGGGCCTGGCAGCGGGCGCGCTTCAGCAGATCACCCGCCTCGATGCGGGCAGTCCGGAAGAAGAGGCGGAGGCAGTTGCGCTCATTTTGCGCCACGCCGCTGACGATGCCTATGCCACCGCCGCCCTCGTCACGCCCGACCGGACGCTGGCCCGGCGCGTCGCCGTGCGCATGGCGAGCTGGGGCATCGCCGTTGATGATTCTGCGGGACGCCCCTTGTCCAAGACCGCGCCGGGCGTCATGCTCGATCTGGCCGCTGAGGCCGTCGTCCGCGACTGGCCGCCCGCTGTGATGATGGCACTGCTGAAGCATCCGTTGACGCGGCTGGGCCTGACCGTGGCCGAGGTCCGGCGTGGCGCGCGGATGCTGGAACTGCGCACGCTGCGGCGGCCCTATCTTGGCCGGGGTCTCATGGGCATCCGCACCATGCTGCAGCAAAGTAGTGCCGATACGGTGGATCTGGATGATAGCGAGCCACATCACGCGGCCATCTCCGGCATGTCGTCGCGTGACCGAGAACTTGCAATGACGGTGCTCGACCGTCTGGAGAAGGCGACGGCGACGTTTGCTCGGCTAAGGGCGAACGGCCCGTACTCCGTATTCGACATGATCCAGGCCCATATCGACATGAGCGAGGCCCTGGCCACCGACGAGACGGGCAGCCCCGATGCTCTTTGGGCGGAGGCCTCGGGCGAGGCCGTCGCGACCTTCTTTGCCAAACTACAAGCCGTCAGCAGCGTGCCGCTATCGATGCCGCTCGACGACTATCCTGATTTCTACCGTAGCCTGATTGCCACCGAATCCGCCCGGCAGTTGCGCACCACGCATCCGCGCCTCGCCATTCTCGGGCCCTTCGAAGCGCGGTTGTTGCAACCCGATATCGTGATCCTCGGCGGCCTGAATGATGGCGTTTGGCCTGAGATCGCTGAGCCCGATCCGTGGCTCAACCGGCCGATGCTGGCGGCGCTCGGCCTGCCGCAGCCTGAGACGCGCATCGGCGACAGCGCGCATGACTTCGTGCAACTGCTCGGCGGTAGCAAGGTTTACCTCACCCGGGCCGCCAAACTCGATGGCGCGCCGGCCGTGGCATCGCGCTGGCTGCTGCGTATTGAGGCGCTCTTGTCCGGCCTTGGAATTCCTGATGCGCTAGTGGGCGATCCGGCCCAACCCTGGCTCGGCTGGGCGCAGAACCAGAAGGCGCTGCCCGAGCATCGCCCGCGCCCTGCCCCCGAGCCGCGCCCGCCTTTGTCTGCGCGTCCGCGCAAACTCAGTGTGACCCGCATTGAGCCCTGGATGGCGAACCCCTACGCGATCTTTGCTCGCGACATTCTCCGGCTGGAGCCGATGCCGGACCTTGGCGGCCCGCCTGAGGCGAGCGTGCGTGGGCGGATTATCCATCAGGCGCTGCATCGCTTTGCTGCGGCACATCCAGAGGCACTGCCTGCCGATGTTGCAGCCGAACTGATCGCCGGCGCCGAGGCTGGCCTCACCAAGCTCGCCGCCCATCCGCGAGTTGCCGCGTTCTGGCGTCCGCGATTTGCGCGTTTTGCCGAGTGGTTCGCCGAGACCGAGCCATCACGCCGCATCGGGTTGCTGCGAACCGCGAGTGAAATCCGTGGCGCGCATGTGCTCGTGGCGCCGGGCGGGCCATTCCGGCTGACGGCCCGTGCCGACAGGATCGATACATTGAAGCAGGGTGGGCTCGTCATTACGGATTACAAGACCGGCACACCGCCCAAAGCCAAGCGTGTGCTTGACGGCACCGCGCCGCAACTTCCCTTGGAGGCGGCCATTGCCGTGGCGGGCGGGTTCGAGGGTATCGCGGCTGCACCGGTGATGGCACTGCGCTACATCGCGGCCAAGGGTGGTGAACCGCCCGGAGCCGAGCAGTCCATCACGGGCGAACATGTGATGGAACTGGCCGCCCAGACGCTGGCCGGTCTCGGACGACTGATTGCCCGCTTTGACGATCCGGCGACGCCTTATGCGGCGCTGCGGCGGCAGAGCTTCCAGGACAGCTACCGTTACGACGACTACGCCCATCTGGCCCGCGTTGCCGAATGGTCGCTGCTGGCGGAGGCGGACGGCGATGAGCAGTGACACCGTAACTCAGCTGACGGAGCGCTTTCAGCGGCAGGCAACCGATCCTGGTGCCTCGGCCTGGGTCAGCGCCAATGCAGGGACAGGTAAAACTTACGTCCTGGTCCGCCGTGTGCTGCGTTTGCTGTTGTCGGGTTCTGAGCCTGCGCGCATCCTTTGCCTCACCTTTACCAAGGCGGCGGCGGCCGAGATGAAGAACCGCCTCTTCCAGAAGATGTCCGAATGGGCGACGGCTGATAGCTCACGGCTCACGGTGGACCTTGTTGAGTTGCTCGGACACTCACCGTCGCAAACCGAGCAGGATCTCGCACGCACCCTGTTCGCGGCCTCTCTCGAGTCGCCCGGCGGCCTGAAAGTGCAGACGATCCATGCCTTTTGCGAGCGCTTGTTGCAGCGCTTTCCATTGGAGGCGGGCCTGTCGCCAGGCTTCAGCGTGCTCGATCAGGAGCAGACCGACGCTCTGCTACGGGCGAGCATCGAGGTCGTGCTGACGGAGGCGACGTCGCGGGCTGGCCCGGCGCAAGAGGCCTTGCAGACCGTGATTGCCCACGCCAACGAGGGGCAGTTCGACGGACTGCTGATTGAGGCAGTTAAACAGCGCGATTCCATCCGCGAGGTGCTGCGGCGGGCGACAACCGGCGACGATCCGTTTGCCGAAATCGAGGCGCGGCTGCGAAAGCATTTGGGTGTACCACTGGGAGAATCGGCAGACAGCCTGGACACCAAATGTGTTGGTCTGATTTCAACAACCGATGCCGGTGCGATCCACGAGGCTCTGCTCACTGGCAGCGCGATGGACGTGAAGGCCGCTGATCTGCTTTCAGCTGTTCTCATCGCCCGCTCGCAACGTGAGCGGATCGTTGCGCTTGAGACCTATCTGCTCACTAAGGACGGCACACCCCGCGCCAAGCCGATGACCAAAGCCGTGGCCACAGCCCATCCCGAACTGGACAGCCTCATCCGGCGCGCCGCCGATGAGGCTCTTGGTCTGCGGCACCAGCGGCAGGGCCTTGCTGTCGCCTCGGCAACTGCGGCACTGTTGCGGCTTGCTGACGCCGCTATCGGTCATTATGCGGATGGCAAATCACGGGCTGCCGCACTCGATTATGATGACCTGATCAGCAAGACTGCCAACCTGCTCTCGTCTTCGGGCGATACCCAATGGGTGCTCTATAAGCTCGATGGCGGCCTCGACCACATCCTGGTCGATGAGGCGCAGGATACCGGGCCGCTGCCCTGGCGCATCGTTACGGCGCTGGCGGATGAGTTCTTCGCCAATGCCGGCGCTGGCGCCACCTTGAGAACAGTGTTTGCTGTGGGGGACGAAAAGCAGTCCATTTACGGCTTCCAGGGCGCGGCGCCGGAAATGTTTGAGCGCACCGGCCGCGATTTTGAGGCGCTCGCCAAGGCCGCCGGCACGCCGTATGCGCGCGTTCCGCTGACGCTATCGTTCCGTACCGTCGCGCCAGTTCTATCGGCCGTAGACGCTGTGTTTGCCACCGCCGAAGCGGCGGCCGGTCTCACAGCGAGCGGTGAAGCCGTTCGGCACGCCGTGCACAGATTGGGGCACGCGGGCACCGTCGAGATCTGGCCTACGGAACTGCCGCAAGAGGTGGTGGCCGAGGAGCCTTGGTCGCCCATAGCAGGCACCGGGGGTAGCGCGCCTGCAAACCGCTTGGCCGCGCGCATTGCCGATACCATCGCCGGTTGGATTTCGCGCGGAGAACGTCTGGCATCGGAAGACCGGCCCATCAGGGCAGGCGACGTGCTCATCTTGTTGCGCAAACGCCAGCCTTTTGCTCCGGCGATGATCCGGGCACTGAAGGCTCGCGGCCTTCCCGTGGCAGGCGCCGACCGTATCCGTGTCACTGAACAGATCGCCGTCGAGGACTTGGTCGCACTCGGCCGGTTTCTGCTGCTGCCAGAGGACGATCTCGCACTCGCCAGCGCCTTGAAAAGCCCGCTGTTCGGGCTCGATGACGACGATCTTTTCCATATCGGTTACGCCCGCAAAGGCTCGCTTTGGGGCACCTTGCAGCGCAAGGCCGCTGGCGAGCCGCGCTTGGCCGAGGTGGCCGGCACGCTCAAACGATGGCGGTCGGAGGCCGACTTTCTGCCCCCGTTTGAATTCTTCAAGCGGCTGCTCGACAAGGATGGCAGGCGCGCGCGGCTGCTGACACGACTCGGTCCTGAAGCCGGCGACGCCATCGACGAATTCCTCAATCTCGCTATTCGGTTTGACACGGATGAACCGCCATCGTTGCAAGGGTTCCTGGATTGGCTCGGCCGCGCCAGCCCCGAAATCAAGCGCGATATGGATCAGGGCCGCAATGAAATCCGGATCATGACGGTCCATGGTGCCAAAGGACTGGAGGCGCCGATCGTGTTCCTGCCTGACACCTGCTCTGTTCGCGGGATGCGCGGCGCGCCCTTGCTTCCATTGGCAGAGGGCGAGCCGCCGGTTTGGCTGATCAAAGGCGCGACCCAGCTTGACGCCGTCAACGGTGCCAAGACGGCGCGTGCTGACAAAGACCGGCACGAGCGCAACCGGCTGCTCTACGTGGCCATGACCCGCGCCCGCGACCAGCTCTATATCGGCGGCTTCGAAGGGACCCGTGGCCGCGAACCGGGCTGCTGGTACGATCTGATCCTGAATGCCTTGCAGCCGATGTGCGAGGTTTATCCACAGGCAGACGGTCCGCCGTTACTTCGTCTGCAATCGCCGCAAACTGTACCACCTAAGCCGGTCCAGAGCGGTCCTGAAACGGCAGGTGCACTCCTGCCCTATCCTGATTGGGCGCTGCGCCATGCACCGCGTGCCGAAGCCCGGACTGTGCCGCTGGCTCCGTCGCGGCTTGCGCCGCTTGATACCGAGGAGGGTAGCGGTGTGGCGCCGCCAACCGAAGCTGTCGCCAGTCCGCGGGGCCTGGCCACCGGCAATCGCTTTTTGCGCGGCACCCTTACGCACGCACTGCTCCAGCATTTGCCAAGCCTTGCCGCGAAGAACCGGAAGGCGGCCGCTGAGCGCTTCCTCAAGATGCGCGCCCCAGATCTGCCTGCCAAGGTTCGCACCAGCATTATTGGGGAAGTGCTGGCTATTCTGGATCACCCAGAATTTGCCCCGGTCTTCGGTCCGAGATCAGTCGCCGAAGTGCCGGTGGTCGCCGAAATTCCGCTGCCGGACGGGCAGCCCGTGCGCATCGCAGGGCAGATCGACCGGCTGTTCGCCCAAGATGGATTCGTAACCATTATCGACTTCAAAACCAACCGGCCGCCGCCCCTGGATCTGGCCAGTGTGCCGCAGACCTATCTGTTGCAGCTGGCCGCCTACCGGCTTGCGATACGGCGCATTTACCGAACAGAGATTGTTCGCGCGGCCCTACTGTGGACCGACGGCGCGCGCTTGATGGAGGTGCCCGCGGATCTGCTCGATGATCACGAGAAAGCGCTTCTGTCTGGCCGGCCATGGTCTTGACGTTCGACGGCCGCAACCATACCTATTCCTGTGACCGCATGGGCAGGCGAATCGCGCTGCCCGATTTCGCCGGCAGGAGATAAAGACAACATGAGCACGTTGGCCATTACCGATAAGTCGTTCGATGCTGAAGTCGCTAAGTCCAATATTCCTGTCGTCGTCGACTTTTGGGCGGAATGGTGCGGCCCATGCAAGGCCATCGGGCCAGCGCTGGAAGAGATCGCCAAAGAAATGGGCGGCAAGGTGAAAATCACCAAGCTGAACATTGATGAGAATCCGGGTGTGACGGAGAAGTTCCACATCCGCGCCATCCCGACACTGATGGTGTTCAAGGGCGGCGAGGTTGCCGCAACGCAGACGGGTGCTCTGCCCAAAAATAAATTGTCCGAGTGGATCGCAAAGTCGATCTAGCTGTCGCACGGCCGGTCACTCTACAACTGTCTAACGGGCCTCAGCCACCGCCGGCGAGGCCCGTTCGTTTTGCGGCTGCGACTGCTTCGGCATCTGCGGCAAGTGATGAGCCCGCCAGATGCAGCGACCCGCAGATCAGCACACGGACCGGCTTGGCATTGGCGCGGACAGCAATGGCCGCTAAGGCGTCCGCGATGCCGTTGGCCGGCTGACTGAAGATGCCCTCTGCCTCGGCCGCGCGCACAATGCCGGATGGGAGATGAGAGCCGACATAGGCGCGCGAGACGTCCGGCAGCATGATGCCGGTCACGCTGCGGGCGACGCCACGAAAAGGCTTCAGATAGGCGTCGAGCCGCTTGGACTGCAACATGCCGAGCAACAGATGCAGCGGCTTAGGCACCCTCTCCTCCATCTCGGCCATGGCCTGGGCGATGACGGCGGCGGAGGCGGCGTTGTGCCCGCCATCGAGCCAGAGTTCGGAACCCTCCGGCAACACGGCGCAAAGGCCGTTTCGCGGCAAACGTTGCAACCGGCCTGGCCAGTCAGCCTGGGTGAGGCCTTTGGCGATGGCCTTCTCGCCCGGAGCCAGCACGCCCATTCTCAATGCTACGGCCACAGCCAACCCGGCATTGTCGATTTGATGCCGCCCCATCAGGTTCGGCAGCGGCAGATCCAACAATCCGCCCTCGTCCTGAAAGACAAGGCGGCCATGCTGTTCGTAGGCGTCCCACTCCTGGCCATGCTCGATCAGTGGCACATGTAAGGCCGCAGCGATTGCGCGCAAACGGTCGAGTGCTTCCGGTTGCTGGCGCGCAACAATACACGGCGTGTCCGGCTTCAGGATGCCCGCCTTCTCCGCCGCAATTGCACTCAGTGAACTGCCAAGAAATTCCACGTGATCGATGCCGATTGGTGTCAACACCGTGAGCAGCGGTTTCGCCACAACATTGGTGGCATCGAGCCGCCCGCCGAGGCCGGTTTCCAGCAGCAGCAAATCTGCAGGAGTGCCGGCGAATGCCAGGAGAGCCGCCGCCGTCTCGCCCTCAAATGACGTCAAAGGAGCAGATGCATTGGCGGCGAGCACGCGCGCAAGCGTCTTGGTGAGCCCGGTTTCCGAAATAGCTTCGCTGGCACCAGCGCCGGACGCTAGCCGAATGCATTCATGCAAGTTATGGAGCGGTGGCGAGTGATACGAGTGCACGCGCCGGCCGTCCGCCTCCAGCATGGCGCGCAGGAACGCGATCAGCGAACCCTTGGCGTTGGTACCCGCGACGTGGATAACAGGGGGCAGGTGCTGCTCGGGATTTCCCAAAGCCGTCAGCAGGCGGCGCATTCGGTCAAGTGTCAGATCGATGCGCTGCTTGTGCAGGCCACGCAAGGCGAGGAGGAGGGCTGCGCTGCCTGGCTGAACGACCGTCATGGCAGGGACCGGGCAAATATGCCGGACGGCATCCTCAGGACGGCTTGCCCGGCTTCGGACGGTTTGGGTCAACACCCGCGCCCGTCGTCGCCTTCATCATCGCGGCCAATGTTTGAGCTGCCGTCTGTGCCTTCACCTCGATTGGCTTGCCTGCTCCTTTGGCCGGCGCCGGCAGGGCTGCCATTGCAGGCTCGCCCTGCGTGACCGCATTCTGCACGACTTCGGCAGCGACGATTTCACGCTTTGCGAGCGGCGCCTGACGCATGAACAGACGGCACAACCGGCTGAGAGTCGTACGAAGATTATGGCGATGAACAACCATATCGACCATGCCGTGCGCCAACAGATACTCCGCTCGCTGAAAGCCTTCTGGCAGCTGCTCACGAATGGTCTGCTCGATCACGCGCGGGCCAGCAAATCCAATCAGCGCCCCGGGCTCGGCGACATGCACATCGCCTAGCATCGCGTAGGACGCCGTGACGCCGCCAGTCGTAGGGTGGGTCAAAACGACGATATAGGGCAGCCGCTCCTTGCGCAGGCGCTGCACGGCAACCGTCGTGCGTGGCATCTGCATCAGCGACAACATCCCTTCTTGCATCCGCGCACCACCGGACGCAGCGAAAATCACGAAGGGAGTTCTGTTCTCAACGGCTCGCATCATGCCCATGACGACGGCCTCGCCAGCCGCCATGCCAAGCGATCCACCCATGAAGCGGAAGTCCTGCACCGCAGCGACCACAGGCAAATCGTCCAATGTACCTTCGCCAACAGCGACGGCATCCTGCAAGCCGGTCTCTTCGCGCGCATCGCGGAGGCGGTCGGTGTAGCGGCGCTCGTCGCGGAATTTCAGCGGGTCAAGTGCGACCTCCGGTACTGGCAACTGCTCAAACACGCCGCCATCGAAAAAGCTGGCGAACCGCTCCTTGGCACCCATGCGCATGTGAAAATTGGAGCCGGGCATCACAAACTGATTGGCCTCCAGGTCCTTGTAATAGACCATCTGGCCGGTCTCGGGGCATTTGACCCAGAGATTGTCTGGCGTTTCGCGTTTGCGCCAGATGCCACGGATCTTGGGACGAACAACGCTGCTGATCCAGTTCACGGGTTCGGGCCTCTTAGAGTTTGGGCTTTGCCACAACTTATGTTCAGCCAAATGGAGGCTGCACCTTGAAGCGGCAAGGCCGCAGGTGTCGCACGTCACTATACCATCTTGACGACGACTCACAGAAAAACTGTTCCGCAGGTTAATCCTTTGTTAGCGCTTGGGAAAGGCCCTGCACGACTTTTACCACAGATGTCACGGTTGTGCGGCTTGGCTTTTGGTCTTTGCCCAGGCTGTCAGCAATGGCTGAAACCAGGGCGGAGCCGACGACGACCGCATCGGCACCGGCCGCGATTGCCTTTGCCTGCTCGGGCGTTTTGACACCGAAACCGACGGCGACCGGGAGCGAGGTCTGGCGTTTGATCCTGGCCACTTGTTTGTGTACGGCATAAACATCTGGCGCAGCGGTGCCGGTAATGCCGGTGATGGAAACGTAGTAGACGAAGCCTGAGCTGTTGGCGAGCACGGCGGGGAGCCGTTTGTCGTCGGTTGTGGGTGTCGCAAGACGGATGAAGTTGAGGCCGCGTTTGATGGCGGGCAGGCAGAGTTCATCGTCAGCCTCGGGAGGAATGTCGACGATGATAAGGCCGTCGACACCGGCTGCGGCGGCGTCCTCGACGAACGTCTCGGCCGGGTAGACAAAGATCGGATTGTAGTAGCCCATGAGGACGATGGGTGTGGTGGTGTCCGCCTTCCGGAAATCGCGCACCAGCTCCAAGGTATGCGCCATTTTGTGGCCTGCCCTGAGCGCACGTAGGGATGACGCCTGGATCGCCGGACCGTCGGCCATCGGATCGCTGAACGGCATCCCGAGTTCAATGATATCGGCGCCAGCGCCGGGCAGCGCCATCAGGATCTCGCGCGCTGTGGCGAGGTCGGGATCGCCAGCCGTGATGAAGGTGATGAGAGCAGCGCGCTTTTTGGCCTTGAGATCGGCAAAGCGGGCCTCGATGCGGGTTCGTTGTGTCATGCTACATCTCCATCCCGAGATGTTCGGCTACCGAGAAGATATCCTTGTCGCCGCGACCGCACAGATTCATCACCAGCAAGTTGTCCTTCTTCAATTTCGGCGCCAGCTTTGTCACATAGGCCAACGCGTGCGCGGGCTCCAGCGCCGGAATGATGCCCTCCAATTTCGTGCACAGCTGAAACGCCGTTAGCGCCTCTTTATCCGTTGCCGAGACATAAGTGACGCGGCCGGTGTCCCTCAAATAGGCGTGTTCCGGGCCGACACCAGGATAGTCGAGGCCCGCCGAAATCGAGTGACCTTCGAGAATTTGTCCGTCGTCGTCCTGTAAGAGATAGGTACGATTGCCGTGCAAAACGCCAGGTTTCCCGCCGTTCATCGAGGCGGCGTGGCCGTTCTCAACATCCAGCCCGTGGCCGCCAGCTTCGACGCCGTAGATGGCGATGGACTTGTCGTCCAGGAAGTTGTGGAACAGACCCATGGCGTTGGAGCCGCCACCGATGCAGGCCACCAGCGTATCGGGCAAGCGGCCCTCTGCTGTCATCATCTGCTCACGCACTTCCTTGCCGATGATGGATTGGAAATCGCGTACCATGGCCGGATAGGGATGGGGACCCGCGACCGTGCCGATAATGTAGTACGTATCTGTTACATTACTCACCCAGTCGCGCAGCGCCTCGTTCATGGCGTCCTTCAGCGTGGCGTTGCCGGAGACGGCGGGTCGCACTTCGGCGCCGAGTAATTTCATGCGGAACACATTGGGTTTTTGCCGTTCGATGTCGGTAGCGCCCATATAGACCACGCAAGGCAGGCCAAACCGTGCGCATACGGTTGCAACAGCCACGCCGTGCTGGCCAGCACCGGTCTCGGCGATGATGCGTGTCTTACCCATGCGGCGTGCCAGGAGGATCTGGCCTAAGCAATTGTTGATCTTATGCGAGCCCGTATGGTTGAGCTCATCGCGTTTGAAGTAGATTTTCGCCCCCTTCAGGTGCTCCGTCATGCGCTCGGCGAAGTACAGGGGGCTGGGCCGGCCGTTGTAATGCGTATGCAGATTAGAGAGCTCGCCAGCGAAGGCTGGATCCGTCTTGGCAGCTTCGTAGGCGCGGTCGAGTTCGAGGATGAGGGGCATCAGAGTCTCGGCGACGAAGCGGCCGCCGTAGGTGCCGAAGTGGCCGCGCTCGTCGGGTCCGGTGCGGTAGGAATTGGGCGTTGTGGCGTGTGGCATGGTGGTTAAACCGTGTTGATTGAGAGTCATCTAGTGATCATTCCGAACGATTCAGTGATGGTTCGCGACGAGTCCTGCTACTTTTAACCATGTGACGGCGTCCCTGCGCCCCGGGCAGCGTTAACAAAGCGGCGAATGAGGCCGTTGTCCTTAACTCCTGGTGCGCTTTCGACGCCCGATGACACATCAACCATGGGTGCTCCCGTAAACCTTATGGCCTCGGCGACATTGTCCGGGTCCAGCCCGCCCGAGAGCATGAACGGTCCCTTGTCTGCCTGCCCATCAATCACGCGCCAGTCGAAGGCAATCCCGTTGCCCCCGGGCAGCTTGCTGGTCTCGCCCGGGAGCGGCTTGGCATCGAACAGAAGGAAGGCCGCGGCATCACGGAAATCATCCGCCAACGCCGCATCTTCTGCGGTTGCCACCTTCACGGCCTTGATGACCGGCACGCCCCAGCGCTGAGCGACGTCAGCAACGCGCGAGGGCATCTCGGAACCATGCAGCTGCAGATAGTCCGGCAGCGCCGCAGTGACGATGGCGTCAATCAGCTGGTCATCTGGATCGACAAGCAGGCAGACGATCTTTGAGCGTCCACGCGCTTGGGCGGCCAACGCCGCCGCAGCCGCGACCGTCACATGGCGGGGGCTGCGCGGAAAATGCACAAGCCCGACCAGATCAGCTCCCGCAGCAATTGCTGTTTCGAGCGTTTCAGGCGTGGACAGGCCACAGATCTTGATTATAGCAGACATCACGAGTGCCACGGTAGGGCAATGAACGCCGGTGTCTTTGGGATCGTCAACGAGGTAGCGCGCGCCCATCAAGGACGCGCCAGCCCGCCGCTCAGCGCGAGCAAATCGCTCGCCACCAAGCGCGGCGGCGGCTGTGCGGGCGTGCGGCGCGAGATCCCCTGGCGAGGCGCACCGTCTGCAATCGGATCGATATCGTCTCAGCGGCCATGAAGCAATCTTGCTGCTCTTGAACCCATCCGTGTCGCTGGGCCTGTGCCCATCACAGATGAACCGTCCTCGCGATCACGTGACAACCTATCAGCTTCCGACTTCCATTGATAGGCCTCGCGTGACTTGTGCCGCGCGGTGCGCCGCCACTTGCCTTGGCCCAGCCAGACTACCAGCCCGCCAGCCAGCAGGCCAAGCATCAGAAACAAAAACAGGAGTAACGACAACGGCATTTGGACAGCGAGCGGCGAGGCGGTCCGCCCGAACGGATCGAGATTGAGCGTCACCGGCTGCCGGTTGGCGATGCCGAGCGGCATGAAGATCACGGCGGCGATCAGTGCCAGGAGCACAAAAAGAAACCGGCGCATGGGCGGTCTAATCCTTTACACGGGACTATTATTTGGGGACGCGCGGGGGTTTTATGTCTGCACGCGGACGACTGGCGTCCGCCGCCGCCTTGACAGGTTTGGCCTTGGCAGCAGGCTTGGCACCGTTCTTGGCCGCCGCTTTTGCCGGTGCCTTGCTTTCAGCCTTGGCGTCAACCACAGCGGCAATTTTGGCTGCTGGCTTGGGCGCAGCCTTTATCACCGGCTTTTGATCTTTGTTCAGACGTTCGCGTAGCTCGCGGCCAGTCTTGAAGAACGGCACGAACTTCTCGTCCACTTTCACGCTCTCACCGGTGCGCGGATTGCGGCCGGTGCGCGGCTTCCGGTGCTTGACCGTGAAGGCCCCGAACCCGCGCAGCTCCACCCGGTCGCCGCGGGCCAGCGCGTCAATGATCTCATCGAGGATCACATTGACGATGCGCTCGATATCCTTGTGGAACAGATGGTGATTGCCATCGGCAATCCGGGCAATCAGCTCCGACTTGATCACGCCACTGCCCTCCCAGGCCATCACCTTGTATTCAATGCCTAATTCGTTTCAACGTGCCAGACGGACAACAGCCCGTCAAGCCGCAGCCGTTCGATAACCCCATGGCCGATCATCTGCTCAAGGAACGCCTGGCCATAGGCCGCGAGCCCGCCGCCTGTCGCGCCTGCCTCACCGAACAAGCTGCCAAACGGTCCCTCGCGACGCGGGTGCCGGTCGAACACGGGCAGTTTCGCGGGCACGCCCTTTTGGGTTTCGAGCCAGGTGATTGCCTCGGCCTCACCGCCGATGGCATCCACAAGTTTGTAGTCCAGCGCCTGACGGCCCGAGAATATGCTGCCGGCTTCCAAGCCTGGCACGGCTGACGCGGTGATCCCGCGCCGCGATGTGACAAGCCCAAGAAACCAGACCTGCCCCTCCTTCACCATGCCTTCGGCCAGTTTCTGGCCCTGATCGTCCAGCGGCGCGAACATGGAGGGCACGGCCTTCAGCGGGCCGCTCTTGATCTCGTGCATCTTGATGCCGAGCTTGCCCAGGGCCTCATCGACCTCCGGATACTGGAAAATGACGCCGACCGAGCCGGTGATGGTGTTGCCATGCACAAAGATGCGGTCGGTGGCCAGGCTGATCATATAGGCCGCAGACGTTGCAATGGTGCCGCAGACCGCCACGACCGGCTTTTTCTTCTCCAGCTCACCGATCGCGTTATAGAGCACTTCGCCCCCGGTCGTTGTGCCACCGGGGCTGTCGACGGCCAGCAGCACGGCTTTCACACTAGGGTCGTCGCCAACTTTCTTCAGAAGCTCAAGTTGGTTGCGATTTTCGGTGATGAGGCCCGAGACGCCGATGCGCACGATATGATTGCCGGGGCCAAACCAGCCTTCATGTTCTTCGCCGCCACCACCACCCAATCGGGATAGACCCAAGACAGCGGCGAGCCCAAGCGCCGCCGCGATCAGCCGCCAGCGCCAGACGCTTTTGCGCAGCTGCCGCTGGTCGAGGACCATATCAAGTTCTGAGGTCATGGGGACGCGGGTACCTGTCACGGAATGCAGGGTGGTTCATACAAGCCTTGGCCGCATGTGTCACGGCAAGTCTATAGCCCTGCGCACAAATCTAGAGCGATTGCAGAATAGTGATGCGGTGACAGGGCGTGAGTGACGGGAGGGCGGTTGCAACATCGAAAGATCATCCGCACAAAAAAAGGCGCCAGCGGTGTCATCAAACACTGCCGGCGCCCCTGATTCCGTCTTGATCTAGCCCGAACTATTGGGCCTTCGCGATCATATCCAGTTTAGCCATGATGCCATCCATCACAGGCTTCACAACCGCAGAGGCGGCCGAGTTGCCCATGGCGGCGGTGATCATCGGACCCATGGCCGTGATGGCCGTGCTTGCCATACCCGACAGTGCTTTCTTGCCGTCGCCAGGAAGCTTACCCATGGCGTCCGCGATCTTATCGATGGCGGTGCCCGCTTCTGTCAGTTTTGGCAGGGCGGCCTTCGCGGTCGCTTCGTCCTTGATGGCCGGCAGAGCGCCTGTGAGTGTGCTCATGGCGCCTGACATCATTGAGCCGACATCCATATCGCCAGCCATGATCTTGGCCATCGCCGGAGCAGCGGTTGTTGCGGCGGGGGTCACGGCGACTGGTGCCGGGGCCGGACCGCGGCCGGTGAGGAACCACGCGATCAGGGCGAGCGCGACGAGGCCGAGCAGCCATGGCAGCCAATTGGTGCCACCACCCGTTGCGTCGGCAGCCTTGGACATTGACGAGCTAGCGGTCTTGACGCCGGTTGACATTGTGCTGGAGGCCTTGGAGGCGGCCGAACCGGCCATGCTGGACGCCGACGACGCAGCGCCAGACGCCATGCCAGCAGCCTTGCCCATCACGCCATCAAGCATTCCCGTGCCCTGAAGCAGCTTAGAAAAATCGGCAGGAATGGCGGCCGAGATGTTGGACTTCTGGTCGCCGAGCAGCTTGACGAGGCCGCCTGCATCCAGACCCATGCTCTTTTGCTGCTGGCCGAGCGATCCCAGAACGACGGGGACGAGCGCGCCGAGCAGGCCGGTGCTGGCGGTGCCGCCAAGACCCGAAAATTTACCGACTGCACCAGCAAGGGTGCCAAGCGCCGAATTGCCGAGCAACGAGCCCAGAATGTTGCTGCCGGTGGTCGCGAGGGCGCCCTGGCCCGAACCGCCGAGCACGCTGCCGAGGCTGCCCATCAGGCCCGGATCGAGTTTGCTGATAGCGTTGGTGAGGAGTGAGCCGCCGTTGGGCTGCGCCGAAGCGCCAGCAAGACCGGCGAGGATGGCTGGGATCGCCGCGCCAACCGCCTTGGAAACCATGGACTTGTCGCCACCGATACCGGAAGCGAGTTTGCCCAGAAGATCGGGCGTGAGCAGCTGCATAATAATCGAAACGAGATTCATGTTGAGATCCTTTCGCAAGCCTCGGCGTTTCTCCTTGGGGAGCAGCCGGAGCATTAGCACAAGCTGCCACAGCTTGCACAGGTTTAGGCGCACGGATGTGCGAGTTTGGTCAAACCGTAATATTGCCGGCGTGGCGACACGATTTCGCCATAGTCAGCCGGGGCACGTCCAGCGTTAGCACGGAATGGCGCGCTGTAAACGGATTAAATATTTGGCTTTTGTGAGGGGAATCACGCTAAACGGTGGCGATTCAATTTTTATGTCATGGCCGGGCTTGACCCGGCCATGACGATAGTTGGTTCGCGAGACAGGGTCGCAACCGGTTGAGACCTGAACCGCCCTGTTGCGCGCACCTCAGACCGTCTGCGAATCTCGTGCCCCATTAATCTGCATACTTACGGCTTCTCGACGATGTCTTTCTTCAGCGGCGCGAGCGCTGCGACCAGTTCTTTCTGCTCTTTCTTGCCGACCTTAAACTTGACCAGCGATTTGCCAAGGTCCTCGACCAGTGCATCAAAATCCTTACCGCCGACGCCCATGCCAGCGTGTGCGGACTTCATGTCTTTGCCGGTGTATTTGCAGGGGCCGCCGGTCGCCGAGCAGATCTGATCGACCAGTTCCATTTTGAGATGCGGGATGTCGGCCTTAGCGAAAAAGCCATTGATGCGCTTGTCAGCCGCAACATTGCCGACGAAATCTTCGACCACAGCGGTGATGGCCGTCTTGCCGCCGAGCCGGTCGTAGAGCGACTTAGTCTTGGCCGAAACGGTGACACTGGTGGCCACGAGGGCCGCGAGCGAGAGAGCGAGAGCGATGCGCATGACGTTTCCTCCGGTGTTTTTCGCATTCGCGGCTGGCCATGCGAACCTAGCCCGCCGCAGTGTGTCTACGCGAGGGACGTTAATTTGGATCAGGCTCCGAGTACAGTGGGTATTGCCATCTATAACCAGCGCGACAGCAGCGCCAAGGCAAGCGCCAGCAGCAGGCTCGCAGTGGAATCACGCATGACCATTGGGCTGAGGGTCGGCACCTGGAACGCGAAATACTTCGCGGCCACCACGAGCCCGGTGATGATGATAGCGATGACGTAAAGCAGATAGCCGATAGAGACTTTCATGATTTCCCCTCACTCTTCGGTTTGCACCGGTGTCGGACACATGTCAGGGCCCAACATCCTGCCGATATCACAGCCGGATCACAAGACCAAACAGGTATCTGACACTGGCTACCTCTTGCGCCGTCCCGCCGCCGCCTTCTTCCGGCCCGCCTGCGCAGCCGCCCCACGGCCCGGCGCTTTTTCCTCGAACAGCGACACCAACTGATCGGTCATCGCGCCAGCCAATTCGCTCGGGTCGGTGATGGTGACCGCCCGCGCGTAGTAGCGCGTCACGTCGTGGCCGATGCCGATAGCGATCAGCTCGACGGGCGAATTGGCCTCGATCTCGTTGATGACTTGGCGCAAATGCGTTTCGAGATACGATCCACTGTTCACTGACAATGTCGAATCATCGACTGGCGCGCCGTCCGAGATCATCATCAGAATGCGGCGTTGTTCCGGGCGGCCGAGAAGGCGGCGATGCGCCCAGGCCAGCGCCTCGCCATCGATGTTCTCTTTCAAGAGGCCCTCGCGCATCATCAAAGCGAGATTGCGCCGGGCGCGCCGCCAGGGCGTATCGGCGGTCTTGTAGATGATGTGGCGAAGATCGTTCAAACGGCCGGGCGTTGGCGGTTTGCCATTGGCCAGCCATTGTTCTCGGGCTTGTCCACCCTTCCAGGCCCGCGTTGTGAACCCTAAGATCTCCACCTTCACGCCGCAGCGCTCCAGCGTTCTGGCGAGGATCTCGGCGCAGCAGGCGGCCACCATAATCGGACGTCCACGCATCGAACCGGAATTGTCGATGACCAGCGTCACCACCGTATCTTTGAACTCGGTGTCGCGCTCGTGCTTGAAGGAGAGGGCGTGCATGGGATCGATGACAACGCGGGTGAGGCGGGCGGCATCGAGCTGGCCTTCTTCGAGGTCAAAGTCCCAGGCCCGGCTCTGTTGCGCCAGCAAGCGCCGTTGCAGCTTGTTGGCGAGCCGTGCGACCGCGCCCGAGAGGTTGCGCAGTTCCTTGTCAAGGAAAGCGCGCAGCCGCTCCAGCTCTTCGGGCGAGCACAGATCTTCGGCCTCCATCTCCTCGTCGTGGAGTTTGGAGAACACCTTGTAGCCGAAGTGCTCCGGGTTATCCAGCACACTGAAGTTCGGGCGGAACGGGTCCTCGCCGTCGGCGTCCTGCGCGTCGTCGCTGTCGACGTCGAACTGGTCGCTGTCGGCCTGTTCGCTCATCTCCTGTTCGTCGCCGTCCTCGCCATCGGCCAGGTCCTGCTGGCTGGCGCTCTCCTGGTTCTCGCCGCTCTCGTTGTTCTCGGCGCCCTCCTCGTCCTTCTTGTCGGGATCGTCCTCCGGGTCGCCTTCGGCGCCGTCCTCGTCGCCCGGCTCAAGGTCCTCGGTGAGTTCGAGTTTGTTCAGCACGCTGGTCATCAGCTTGCCGAACTCGCGCTGGCTGTCGATAACCGCTTTGAGTTCGCCCAGCGCGTCGCCGGCACGCTCCTCGACCCAGGGCCGCCACAGATCAACGATCTTCTTGGCCGATTTCGGCGGTGCGCGGCCGGTGAGACGCTCACGCACGATCAGGGCGAGCGCGTCCTCCATCGGGGCGTCCTCGCGCTTCGTGATGCCGGCGAACTTCGATTGCGCGTATTGGCTCTCGGTCTTGGCACTGAGGTTTTCGGCCATGCCCATCATGCGGTTGGCCCCCAGCGCTTCGACGCGCGCGCGCTCGACGGATTCAAATACGGCGCGGGCAGGGCCGGGCGGCGGGGCGAGCCGCGCGTGCATCTTTGGGTCGTGGCACGCGGCGGTCAGCGCGAGTGAGTCCGCGTGGCCGCGCAAAACGGCGATTTCTGTCTTCGACGGTGCGCGCGACGGCTCTGGCAGCTTCATGTTTTTGCCGTCGAGCACGGGCACGCCCGGCGAGAATGTCACCTGCAAGTCACCGTCAGCGGCGATGGCGCGGGACGCGAGCGCAATCGCCCGCTTCAGCGGCTCGGCGGGCGCTTCCTTGCGCTTGTTGGCGGAGGGGGCTTGGGCCATCGCGAAACCCTCAAGCCTTCCGCTTGGCAACGGCGCCGGTCTTTGGCGACCACTCAGCGACGATCAGCCCAGAGATCCAGTCAGCTACCAGCGCGACGACAAAATAGAACGAGTGGAAACTGTAGCTGATGGCGAGGATGCAAACCGCAAGAATGGCGAGCTGGGCGAACCCAACGCGCCATTTGCCGAGGACCAAGCTGCCGAGGCCGGGGAGGAGAAAGTTGAGGACGAGGGCGATGTGGCGGATCATGATTTCAATGGGCCAATAACAATGATTTCAAGGGCACGGCGACGATTCGATCTGGCAGTTTCACATCAACGTCATCCCGAGTGACGAGCACGCCCACCGTGGCCCGATTGACGCTTTTTGACAGGAAGGCCACGAGACCCTTGGTGTCGCCGATAGGATCAATGGACTTCTGATATTTGATTTCCACCGGAATTCTGTTGTCTCCGGCCGTTAGAATAAAGTCCACCTCCGGTGCCTGGGCTCGTTCGGCTAAATAACTCACAGGAACTCCAAGTGAGGCAAGAAAATAGCCAGCGACGCTTTCGGCGACCCTGCCTGCGAGAACTTGCTGCTCGGGCGCGCGCGCCAATCCGGCACTATCCAACGGAATTATCTCATCCAGCCAGGCCGCTCGCAAAACGTGATCTGACAGACAGAATTTGGGAGGTCCGCGACGGCGCTTGAGGCGCATTTCAAGTGGTTCGATGGCCCTGATCAGCAGGGAGCTATCTAAGAACTGAATGTAAGCCCGAATCCGGCTGACGCCGACATTAGCGCCCATGGCCTCGCGGGCCTGTTTGGCCATTTCTGAAAGACTTGGGCTTTGGCCGCAATAGCGTGCGGCCATACGGAACATTTCTTCTAACAGTTGGGCATCACGGCGGCGGCCACGTTCGCCAACGCGAAGGTCGTGCTGGATGACACGCTTGATGACGGTCTCGTTGAGTTGTCGCGCCACTTCGGGCCACTCGACGTCAGCCCTTTGCGCCAATGGATAACCGCCGCGCTCTGAGAATGCTGTGAACGTCGTATTCAGTATCGGGGCGCATTTTCTTCCGTAGGCTCCTAACTCGCGCCAGAAATCTGCATCGGCCCAATGAGCCGTACCATTGGGCTCGGCAAACGGCGCCAGTTCGCCGAATTTTCGCACTGATGCGATTTCGCTGAGGCGGAAGGGGCCCACTTCGAGCGTTTGGAAACGGCCTGCTAAACTGTCACGGCCTAGATCGATGCGAAGTGCTGAGCTTCCTGTAACCAGTAACCGCACATCGGTCCGGTCAACGAAAGCCTTGAGCTGCACATCCCAGTCGCTTAGGTTCTGCACCTCATCGAGAAAAAGCAGTGCCGTTTGGTTGTCCCGCGCCGCCTGATTGAAGTCTTTTTTAAATACGTGTTCAGAATACCAACGCGCTATGTCCAAGATAGGCTCGGGAGACTTGAGATCCCGCAAACTCTTGAGGTCATCGAATTGCACCCGTAGAATTCTGAGCGGATCAATTCCCTCGCTCAGCAATTGCTCGATAATCTGGAACTGGAGGGTTGACTTACCGATCTGCCGGGGACCACGCATCACATTAATTTTTGCCAGAGGCGGCTCGCGCTTGAGCCGCTTCAAAAGTAACTGAAACGGCCAACGTTTGAAGTCTGGTTGACGGGCCATCGGCCGGTTTGCCCACCAAGGATTTTGATCATAGATGTCCTGGACGAGCTTTGCAGGCAGCCCGCCGGCGGCAAAATCCAATTGAAGAGGTGCGCGCGACATCCCGTTTATGAAGCCAACTCTTTGTTGCCAGAAATTAGCCTCAACTCATCGCCACGTTCACCGCGCTCTCAGGCAACTCTTCGCCGAAGCAGCGCTGATAGAACTCCGCCACTTGCGTGCGCTCCAGCTCATCGCACTTGTTCAAAAACGTCACCCGGAACGCAAAGCCGACATTGTTGAAAATCTCGGCGTTCTCGGCCCAGGTGATCACCGTGCGCGGGCTCATCACTGTCGACAGATCGCCATTCATGAAGGCGTTGCGCGTGAGATCTGCCACCCGCACCATGTTCGACACGATGCCTTGCTTAGCCTTCTTGTTGAAGCCCTTGACCTTCGACAGCACAATCTTGGTCTCGGCATCGTGTGATAGATAGTTCAGTGTCGTGACGATCGACCAGCGGTCCATCTGACCCTGGTTGATCTGCTGGGTGCCGTGATAGAGGCCGGACGTATCGCCGAGGCCAATCGTGTTGGTCGTCGCAAACAACCGAAACGATGGATGGGCTCGGATCACCTTGCTCTGGTCGAGCAACGTCAGCTTGCCCGACTGCTCCAGCACGCGCTGGATGACGAACATCACGTCCGGGCGGCCAGCGTCGTATTCGTCGAAGCACAGCGCCGTGTTGGTCTGCAGGCAGTAGGGCAGGATGCCCTCGCGGAACTCCGTCACCTGCTTGCCATCCTTCAGCACAATGGCGTCCTTGCCGACGAGATCGATGCGGCTGACATGGCTGTCCAAGTTCACCCGGATGCACGGCCAGTTGAGCCGGGCCGCCACCTGCTCGATATGGGTGGATTTGCCGGTGCCGTGATAGCCCTGGATCATGACACGGCGGTTGTGGGCAAAGCCCGCCAGGATCGCCAGCGTGGTGTCACGGTCGAAAATGTAATCGGGGTCCAAATCGGGCACATGGGCTTCGGTCTTGGAGTAGGCCGGAACCTCGAAGTCGGCATCGATGCCGAACAGCTGGCGGACGGACACTTTCATATCGGGCAAAGGGGCAACAGTGGCAGCGGCGCTCAGGTTCATTTTTCGGGCAGTCCGTAAGGGGTTGTGCGGGCGACCGTCTGTGACCCTCAAGGCCAAGCGGGCGGACAGGTCATAAACGAAGCCCTGCCGTTGTCAGACTTATCGTCTCAGCCAGAGGCGTGCAACCCGCCGTCCCTGGGGTTGCTGTCGCAGCTGGCCGCCGCTTTCGCCGAAGTTGTCTAAAAACTCGGTCAAATTCCCGCCGATGCGTGCACAGTCTGTTTCAGAATTGCCGGTAGTTTCCTCGCCATCAAACGAAACCGGAGTTTGCATTCATATGGCGTTCGAAACTATTGGCCAGGGCTTCAGTGCCTGGAACTATCTTGACGGCACGGACATTACCAAAGCGCTGGCCGAGGTTGGCCAGAAGCTGACCGAGAGCAATGGCAAGGACCAGGGCACCTGGGATTACCAGCGCGATCTGTTGCAGAAGCAGTTCGAGATGCGCGTCGAAGCCCACAACAACGGCAGCGACCAGAACACGCTCGTCGAAAGCCTGAAAATCGAGCTGGAGGCCAAACTGCAAGCTGGCGCCGGTATGAAGAATTTCGATGCTTATCAGGCCAAACTGATGGATGTTTACGAGCACAACGTGAAGAAGGGTCTCGAATTTCTCGCCTCAGACGATTTTTACTCCAAGCTGAAGATGCAGTTTATTGAGCGCTTGAGTGCCTGGGAGCACCAGCGCGAGGACGGTCTCAATGGTAACGGCTATCATCCGCCGGTGAGCGACCCGAGCCGCACCGTTTACGCCGAAAACAATGGCGACAGCTATCGCGGCGGCCATGGCATTACGACCATCGACTTCTCGAACGCCGATAGCGGGCTGAAGATCGATATGTCCAAGAACTATGCTGGCGGCTTTGGCGATCACAAGATCCACGGTTTTGGCACGCTGGTGGCCTCAAACTTCGATGACTACGTCAAGGGCACCAAGCGCGCCGAGCACATCGACGGCGGCAACGGCAACGACATCTTGCGCGGTCTCGGCGGTTCGGACACCATGACGGGCGGCGCGGGCAACGACAGCTTCGTCATTTTCAAGAAGGATGCCGTGGCCCAGATCAAGGCCGGCGATGTCGATGTGATCACCGACTTCGGCAAGGGCGATCAGGTCAACCTGAGCAACATCTTCAAGCGTTGGGACCATAGTAACATCGACAAGATGGTGGCCGTGAAGGACGATGGCGAGGCCACGCACCTCTACGCCAAGATCAACGGCGAGTTCCACGAAGTCGCCGTCCTCAACCATGTTACAGGGATGTCGGCCGCCGACATGGTGCAGAACGGGATGATCCTGATTTAGTCAGTGGTCATGAGACCCTTCCCAGGTGGGGTCTATAACCCACTATCAAAAGTAGTTCGCAGGCCCGCGGCTTGCTCCGGCAGGCGCGGGTCGAGGATCGTAGCTTTCGCTACGGTCGAGGTGCGCAACGCACCGGGCGGGCGTGGGGCGCGACCCGAAAAGCGCTCAAGGAAGCTCGCCGAGCGCGGCACGGCGCATAAAACCTCAATCACGGTTTGCTGAATATTTTGTAAAACAAGGAAACCATAACGTGCGTTGAGCGTTATGCTTATCTCACGTACTTACAAAGTCGCCATCTACTAGTGGTGGTGTATGAACCTCAGGGAGTTAAATCATGATTAAGAAAGTTACATTCGGCGTTGTTCTCGCAGTCATCATGGCCGCTACTGCGGCTCTGCCGGCCACCGCCAAGACCAAGCATATGAGCGGCGGTATGAAGACATTCCACGACCAAGTGATGACTTGCATGGCTTCAATGAAAGACATGGGCTCGAGCGTGAAAGATACGGGACACTATATGGCTATGCTCAGCGAGTGCGTGAACAAGTAGATTTTCAATATCTACCAAAAACTTCAGGCAGCGGTGGGTCAAAACCTCGCCGCTGCCTTGCCATTTGCTCGTGCATGACCGCTGGCTGGTCGCGGGCATTTCAGGCCGAGTCCGCGCGGTTAAGATTGGCCTAAAATCCCGATCAGATATCAATAGCCACTGTCGATTTACGTGCAGGGGACAAAATCAATCCTGAGCTGCAAAACCAAAGTCATGCAGCGCATTCGGGGCGACAGTTAAGAGTCCAATGCTTTGGCAATAGTCCACCGGCTCACGATATCATCGAGTTTAGGGCGGTCGCGGTCGGGCAGGCGCTGTTTGGCGGTGCCTATGTAGATGAAGCCGGCGACGCGTTCGTTGTCCGCGAGTTTCAGCACTTTGCGTACCCCGGCGCTGTAACCGTACCATTCGGTGATCCAGTTGGTGCCAAAGCCCAGCGCATTGGCAGCGAGACACAGCGTCTGGCAGGCCGCGCCCGCCGACAGGATTTGCTCCCATTCGGGGGCTGCCGGGTTGGGCGTTACCCGAGAGATCACGCCAATGACGAGGGGGGCCCGCAGGAACCGCTGCGCTTCCAGCTCCAGCCGGGCGGGGCTCGGCGGCGTTGCATCCTCGCGCTGGATGATGTCGGCGAGCGCCTTGCCAAACCCGGCCCGCGCCTCGCCTTCGAATAAAATAAACCGCCAAGGCGTCAACTTCTTGTGATCGGGCACGCGGGCGGCTGCAGTCAAGATCTGCTGCACCGCCGCCGCATCGGGACCGGGATCGCCGATGATGCCGGCTGATGCTGACGAGGATCGCCGTGTCAGCAGCAGATCGAGCATTGCATTGGCCATGGCCGTTGGTCCTATCCCAGCATTCCCAGCGCGGCCATATAGGTCGCCAGCACGGCTTCCTGCTCGCGGCGTTCCGCCATGTCCTGCTTGCGCAGTGAAATCACCTTTCGTAGCGCCTTGGTGTCAAACCCGTTGGCCTTGGCCTCGGAATAGACGTCCTTGATATCGCCTGCGAGCGCCTTTTTCTCTTCCTCAAGCCGCTCAATGCGCTCGACCACCGACTTCAATTGCGCGTGCGAATCCGACTGAACGTTGTCTTGCATCAAACTCTCTCCACCCCGACTCATCCTCGAATCTGGGAAAATGCTAGCGGCTGCCTCGGCGCCGGACAATGGCAGGTGCAAGCTCACCAAGGCGTTTTCCACGCGATCCACCGGGTCACAAAATTCTATTTTCGCTCAATGGCTATCGAGGGCGGTCTTGTCGAAGGCGCTGGCCTGGGCGGGGGTCGATTCGGGCTGATACTTGGCCTTCCAATCGTCGTAGCTCATGCCGTAGACCATCTTACGCGCCTCGTCCTTGGTCATAGCCAGCCCGGTGGCTTTGGCTGCGTCACCGTACCAGTTGGCGAGGCAGTTGCGGCAGAACCCGGCCATCGTCATCAGATCGATGTTCTGCACGTCCGGGCGCTGGCGCAGATGCTCCAGCAGACGCCGGAACGCAGCGGCTTCCAGCTCGGTCTGTGCGGCTTTGTCGATAGGGGTCATGGCTATCCACTCCAGGGTTGAGCAATGGTCTTGCCCGAAGCACCGCTGCGGGCTATCAGCCGCAGTGTCGCAGGTGGTGGCTGCCTTGAAAATACCGATTCGCGGGCGTTTTTCGTGACCTGACGCGATTGTCAGAGCCACGCGTTTCGACTTACCCATACGAATGATCTGCGGACCTGTCCCCTTGATCCCTGAGGCCACATCCCAACGCACGCCACAGCGGGCCAACGTCAGGCTGACTGCCGCTCTCATTGCGACCCTCGTTCTGCTGCCACCCGCGCCCGCCTCTGCCGATCTGCGGCTGTGCAATTTCACCGAAAGCCGCGTCGGCATCACTGTGGGTTACAAGGACGACAAGGGCTGGGTGACCGAGGGCTGGTGGAACGTGCTGGCGCGCGGCTGCGCGACGCTGATCACAGGGGAACTCAAGGGGCGGTTTTACTATGTACACGGCATCGACTACGACCGTGGCGGCGAATGGGCCGGCAAGACAACCATGTGCGTCGACGACAAGTCGTTCTCGATCCGCGACGTGCGAAACTGCACCTCGCGGGGCCACAAGGACATGGGCTTCTACGAGGTCGACACGGGTGATGCCAAGGACTACACGATACGCCTTATCGATCCGGTGAAAAACAGTACAGGAAGCCAATGAGACGCAATCGGCGGGTTAAGATCATCGCAACTCTCGGACCCGCCTACACTGGTCAAGAGTCTATCGAAAAACTGTTCATAGCCGGAGCCGATGTGTTCCGTATCAATATGAGCCACGCCAACTACGACCTTGTACGGGCACAGCACGCCGCCATCCGCGCGCTCGAAACAAAGTATTCGAGGCCCATCGGGATTCTGGCCGATTTGCAGGGACCGAAACTGCGCGTCGGCGAGTTTGCCGGCGAGAAGGTGACGCTGGAGAACGGCGCGGAATTCCGCTTTGACCAGGTCAAGACACCGGGCGACGCCACGCGCGTATTCCTTCCGCATCCACCGATTTTCGAGGCTGTTGAGCCGGGCCATGCGCTGCTCATCGACGACGGCAAGTTGCGGCTGCGCGTGAAGAGTAAGACGGCGACGGAGTTTGTCACGGTCGTTGAAGTTGGTGGCAGTATTGCCAGCCGCAAGGGTGTCAGCCTGCCGGATTCGCTGCTGCCGATGGGCGCGCTGACCGACAAGGATAAGCTCGATCTTGAATTCGTTCTGAAGCTCGGCGTGGATTGGCTGGCGCTGTCATTCGTGCAGCGCTGGGAAGATGTCGCCGAGGCCGCCAAGCTAGTCGATAAGCGCGCGGCCATCATGTCGAAAATCGAGAAGCCCGCAGCGCTGACCGATCTCGATCACATCATCGAACTGTCCGATGGCATCATGATCGCGCGCGGCGATCTTGGCGTCGAGCTGCCGGTGCAGAAAGTGCCGGGCTTGCAGAAGCGGATCACGCGGCGTTCGCGCAAGGCGGGCAAGCCAGTGGTTGTGGCAACCCAGATGCTCGAATCCATGATCACCTCGCCGGTGCCGACGCGCGCCGAAGTGTCAGACGTCGCGACGGCCGTGTTCGAAGGCGCCGATGCGGTGATGTTGTCGGCGGAGTCGGCGGTCGGCCAGTTCCCGGTCGAATCCATTGAGATGATGGATAAAGTCGCCCAGGAAGTGGAGCACGATCCGCTCTACGACGCCATCATCCACGCCCAGCGTTATGAGCCAGATGCCACCGGCCACGACGCCATCGCCAACGCCGCCCGCACCATTGCCGAAACGCTGCAACTGGCGGTGATCGTGTGCTACACGGCGACCGGTTCGACGGGCTTGCGCGTGTCGCGCGAGCGTCCCAAACAGCCGGTGATCGCGTTGACCCCGGTTGCCGCCACGGGCAGGCGCCTGGCTCTCGCCTGGGGCCTGCACTGTGTGCTAACCAATGAGCCCGCCAATCAGGCCGAGATGGTCGAAAAGGCCTGCCGCATCTCGCTGGAAGAGGGTTTTGCCAAACGCGGCGAGCGCATCATCATCACGGCCGGTGTGCCGCTCGGCATCGCGGGCACCACCAACATGGTGCGCATCGCCTATGTCGGCGATCAACCTGCGCGCACGGTGTAGCGGAGGCTGCCATCCACGACGGTTGTCAAAAAGGGTGGGCTTCGCCTGAAAAGGCTCGGCGCCACCCTACGTTTCGAAGTCCATCCGAACGTCTAACCGGCCTATCACGGGCCCTGCTTGGGCAGCGAGTATGTCGGGGAATTGGCGTTGCCAGTCTCGGCGCGGCACAGTTCCAGCGTCTTGGGCAGCGGGCCCTTTTTCAAAGCGTCGGGGGCCGAGCGCACGTTGGGTGCGATGGCGTCGAGGTCTTTGGCCCGAGCCGTCAGCGTGTACATGATCCCGCAGGCCGAGCAGTTGTTCTCGTTGAACACTTGCGCGGCCCATTTCCAGCCGCTGGTGATCGAGCCGCGCGCCGCGATGCACCGGTCGGCATAACCGGCGTGGGCCGAAATCAGGTTTTGCGTCGCGTGCGACAGATGCCAGCCCAGCGTCAGCGGGAAATCGGTGAAGTTCAGCCGGAACAGCCGGGCGTCACCGTCGAGCCCCGCATAAATGCGCCGGTCCTCGCGATCGACGAAACAGTCAGGACAGAACTTCTGATACTCCCTGCCCAGCGAAACGACACCGCGTTGCCAGCGCGTGTTGAGCAGCGTTTCCAGCGGCGAAACCAGCTCATCGAAGCCCTGCGACTGGGTGCGCGCCAGCCGCAGCTTGTCGGCATTGGGTGTATCGACCGGATCTTGTAAAATGTCGTCGCTCGACAGCACGATCAGATGGATATGCACATCTGGATCGGGACGGCTGGCGGCGATCTCCTTTTTCACGGTATCCTCGAGAACCGTGATCAAGTCATGCGCCGTATCGATGCCAGACGACTCGAAGTATCCTCCGTCAACGAAGCGGTACTGCTCAACGCCACGGCGCCATGACGCTGGCGGCAGGATCCACGGAAACCGCGAGCCGATGCCAACAGCTGTGCTGAGCGGAATATCGGAACGAATGATGGTGTTCATCGTTTCCAGCCGGATGGTCGCTTCCTGATAGAAGCGGAACGGCGAGATGACCGTCCGGATGCCGGTCGCCACATGCGTGGCATTGAGGATCAGCGCCGGGGCCGCACCATTTGCTTTCCAATGGGCATAATAACTGCCTGCGAACGGATTTTCCGTAGCCTCGGGCAGCGTCTCGCTCCAGGCGCGCTCGAACGACGCCTCCAGAGCCCGTGCCCGATCGAATTGCTTGATCGGATACGGAATGAAACGCTGGATGAAATCTGGGAAGAACCCGGCGGCAGCGATCGGCGCAATGAAATCGCGGCCGAGGAAATCGTTCGAGTGCTGCTCGTACCAGCCCGCCGGCTGCGGACCGAAGGCGCATTTGGGATTGGTCACTTGCGGGTTCTTCTGGCGCACCAGCGATGAGAAAACCGCACTGCCGAGGCCGCCGCCCGATACAGCGCTGATGGCAAATACATGCTGCGCAAACGCCGGGCAGCGGTCCTGCATCCTGCCCAGCATCAACGCGGCATGTTGGGCGGCGTAGAGCCCGCCGCCTTCGGCCGCAACGATGTAAATCGGATAAGGCTCACCCCGGCTCTTGAAATAGGCGCGGTCCGGACGGCTGTCGAGCCAGTCGCGGAAGGCCTGCGCCGAATTGGGCAGCGGCTTGAAGCCAGACGCACCCGCCGTCAGCGTGCGGATCTCGTGGTTGTCGTTGAGATCGAAGGCGGTCGCCAGTACCGAAATGATCAAGATCAGCGAAAACGCCGGAAAATGAGTCCGGTCATAGATGTTGGTCATCACCGTCAGGAAGAAGGCAAAGCAGATCAGAAACAGATTGAAAATTGCGAACGTGCCCAACTGGTTGGCAAGGAGCCCGTACTTCGTCGGGTCGCCAAAGAAGTAGCCCGAAAACGCCGCCACAAGCGCCACGGTCAGCGCGTAAAAGAACAACCGCGTCGGCTGGCCATAAACCCAGGCATTGGGGCTGTCGTGGATGTCGAGCTTGCCGTAGCTGCGCAGAAATGTGAGCAGGATCAGCAGCAACCCGAGGCCGGCCGAAATCAGCGCTCCAACGATCAGCAGGGAATGGGCAAAAGCGAACTCGTCGACGGCCGAGCGGATAGTTGGCACCAGATCGGGCATCACGGACTCGATCCACGGCGGCAGATCGATCGGCGTCAGCAGCTCGCCCGCGCGCCATTGGCCGATAGCGGCAGCAAACAGCGGCGCTGCGCCAATCAGGCGCGGCAGCCAGCGCAACAGTCCGCCGGTGACTGAACTCTCGGCAACGCCCTCGGGCTGCCAGCGATAAGTCAACGAGCGGCCGAGATACCAGATGAACAGCCCGGCCACGAACAGCGTCGAATAAGCGAGGATGATCTGTGGCATGTAGCGGGCGCGGTCGAGGGCCAGCGCGC
Organism: Hyphomicrobiaceae bacterium; assembly: GCA_025359185.1. Taxonomy (GTDB): domain Bacteria; phylum Pseudomonadota; class Alphaproteobacteria; order Rhizobiales; family Hyphomicrobiaceae; genus JANYHF01. Next base: position 86,518 of record JANYHF010000064.1, read on the forward strand.
GCATGATTTCAAGCGCCTGACCGGGCATCGACAACAGCACACCGCCCAGCATCACAGCCAGGATAGGAGCCCGCAACACATAGATTGGTGTGACGAACTGCGTGACAAACGCCATCACGCGGTTGAGACCGTTCATGGACGCGACCCCCTACTCGATACCCCAAAGCAGGCCAACGGGTTGGCTCCGTTTGCCTCTGAAGGGCATTAAGCACAGTTGGTCCGCTGGCTCAATGCGGGCAACCGTCCAGGCGCGCTGCGGCATCTGAGTGTTGCAGGATGGCCGCGCTGAGCCCGGCACAGTGCTTGCATCGCCCACGCCGGGGCCAGACGTCAAGTGGCCTCGTTTCTCGGCGGAGTATGAGGTCATGGACCCCAATTCGATGGTGTTTATGGTTGTGGTGGGTGGCGCCATAGGCGCGGTGTTGGGCGTGATCCTTACCGGAGACGGCTTCGGCTGGCTGCTGAACGCTATCGCCGGCGCGCTCGGCGCGGTGCTAGGCGCCCATATCCTCGGCACGTCCCAAATTGACATGGGCCCGATCATGAACGTCATGATGGCCGCCGCCGGTGTCTCAATCACCACCGCCATGATGCTGCGAACCTGAGGCGGCGCTGACGCAGAGGCATTGCTGCCCCTGCCTCAGGTTAAACGATCAATACGCCTGCTGCACCTTGTTCTTGTGCTCGTAGGCTTTCATGGCTTTGCGGGTACGGTTCCACTCGCCGTCGGACTCCAGCTTCTTGGCGTCGTCGCGGAACTGTTGGGCAATAGGAGCGGCTGCCGCGATGCCAGAGCTGGCTGCTTGTTTGTCGAGTTCTTCGGCGTAACCGCCCAGCAGCGTCTTGGCCTCGTCGATCTTACCTGCATCGCGCATGATCACGGCCTGCTCGTGCACCTCGTTCGCGAGCTGCGTGCTGATATCGCCCATCACCGCCTTGTTGAGGCTGGCCTGCTCCTCTGACGGTTTGTCTGTGATCCGCGCCGTCACATGCGCCTTTTCCGAGCCGCGGCTGTTGCCGGTTCCAGCCCCGGCGTAGGTCACCTCGACATCGGCCACCGTCAGATCGCCTGCCTTGACGCCCGCAGGAACCGCGAGCTCAATCACCGCGTATTTCTGCTGCTTGCTGTAAAGCTGGTTGAGATGGATGGTGACGACGCCGTCCTTGATCTCGGCCTCACGCCCCAGCACGCGCGTTGGCTTGAAGCCGGTCCGGCACTCGATCTTGATGATTAGATCCTGCGCGACGACCGACAGCACATCGCCGAACTCCTTGTTGAAGATCTGCACCAGATCCTCGGAGCGCTCGACAAACGCGTG
>JANYHF010000014.1 GCA_025359185.1 Hyphomicrobiaceae bacterium
GGTTCGTGAGGAGAGGGAATCGGCCAACGCGATTTGCAAGGAAATCGCTGTGCAACCGTTGAAATCTTGCAACGCCCACGATACAATTCAGGCCGTTTCGCATTCCGGATCAAAGGGTTGGCAATTCTTCACGGCCGACTAGCTACGGTCGAGGCGCGCAACGCACCGGCCGGCCGTGGAACGCGACCCAGCGGGCGAACAAGGAAGCTCGCCGGGTGCGTAACGGCGCTCGACCATAGTTCACTATGCTCGTCGCGCCGTTCCTGCCCGGCGAGCTTGCTTGTTCGTCATACGTGCTAGCTACTTCTGATAGTGGGTACTAGCCCCAACGCGACTGGCAGCGTTAACCAAGCGCCGCTCCGCGCCGATGCGCCATGTTGCACCGCAGAAGGCGGCCCATTAAGTCATGATGAAACAGTGTCAGCATCGGCCGGGGGAGCTTCTATGGACGGGACAACGCGCGCAGGCCACGTTTTTGAGGATCTCGCGATCGGGATGGAGGCGCACTATACGCGTGTCGTCGCCGAGCGCGACATCGCAGGCTTTGCCGAACTCACCGGCGACAACAATCCGCTGCATCTCGATGCGGGCTATGCTGCCGGCACGATGTTCAAAGGCCGCATTGCCCATGGGATGCTGACGGCGGGCTATCTGTCGGCCATCTTCGGCACGCGGCTGCCGGGGCCGGGCTGCATCTATGTCTCGCAATCGCTCAGTTTTCGCGGGCCGGTGCGGATTGGCGATGAGGTGACGGCCAAGGTCGTCATCACCGAGTTGATTGCGGCCAAGTCGCGCGTCATCTTTGCTTGCGATTGCTCGGTGGGCGGCAAGACGGTATTGCAGGGCGAGGCCGTGCTCATGGTGCCTTCGGGCAAGGGTCCGGGCGCGAGATAACCCGAACAGCCAGGACCGTTCATGCAGGTGGTGCGCAGCTATCGAGACGTGCCCGCATCCGCCCGGCATGGTGTGCTGACGATTGGCAATTTCGACGGCGTGCATCTGGGTCATCAGGCGGTGATCGGCGAAGTCAAGCGGCTGGCTGCCGCGCTCGAAGGCCCGGCTGGCGTCATGCTGTTCGATCCACATCCGCGCGCGTTCTTTCAGCCCCATGTGCCGCTGTTCACGCTGACGCCGCTGCCAGCCCGGTTGGAGCTGCTGGCGGACCTCGGGCTCGACTTTGCCGCCGTACTGCCGTTCGATGCGGCCATGGCGGCCCTACCGGCACAGACGTTCATCATGGACGTTCTGGCTGCGGGCTTTGCCGTCCGCCACGCCGTCGTCGGCTATGATTTCAATTTTGGCAAAGGCCGCACCGGCAATGGCGCTTTGCTGATGGCAGAGGGTGAGCGCCTGGGCTTTGGCGTAACCATCCAGGCGGCGGCGGGCGACGGTGCCGCGTACTCCTCAAGCCGGATTCGCGATCTCTTGCGTCTTGGCGACGTGGCGGGAGCGGCTCGCCTCATGGGACGCTGGTGGCGGATCGAAGGCGAGGTGGTCCCCGGCGCGGGGCGTGGTGCGGGCATGGGATTTCCCACTGCGAACCTTCGTTTGCCGCCCGGCGTTGACCTTGCCCACGGCATCTACGCCACCTGGGTCTGGATCGACGGCCAGCGTCATCCTGCCGCATCCTACTTGGGCAAACGCCCGACGTTCGATAACACTGCGCCGGTTTTCGAAACGTTTTTGCTGGCCTACGACGGCAATCTTTATGGCCGGAGTCTGGCCGTCGATCTTGTCGCATTTTTGCGCCCCGATATGGCCTTTCCGGACGCCGCCGCGCTCTCAGTCCAGATGGACGCCGATTGCGCTAAAGCCTTGCGAATTTTAGAAGATGCCGGCGTTAGACGCCCTTAGACGTTGACGACGAAGCAGGCATAATACTTAAATTGTGACGAGTGCAGCACTTGGCTGATCCAATCGGGTTTTCCAGTCGCCGGAATGAGGCTGTCATGTCTGCAGTGAGTTACAACGGACGTCTCACCAGCCTTGCGGCTGCCCAATTGCAATCCCAGCCTGCTGCACCAGGCATTACCTCCACCCAGCCATTCCAGCTTCCGGATGTGCCGTTACCGAACCTCAAGGTGACCGCTATCGCTACAACGACCTTGATCGAGAGGCACTTCATGATCACTGCCCGCCCAAAGCGCTCGAATGCCGTGCACGCCGCTGCAACTGGCCGCCGGCATGTGTATGCCGTAGCGCCCGGTCCGTCCCGTCCGGAGTTGTCAACGTTGGCATCAGCACTGCCGGAAGCGGCCTGGCAGGAGTTTCCCAGCGGGCAGGACTTCCTCTCCGCCGTGCCAAACCTGCCCCAAGGTTGTGCGCTGATTTTTGATCCCTTGGTCGATATCGAAACGCTGGCACTGGTTGGCTGGCTCGGTCAGCAGCGCCCGGACATCGGCAGCATCGTCGTATCGGCCAACCCTGCGGCAAACCACGCCGTGCGCTGCCTGAAGGCGGGCGCTGGTGATTTCATCCCCCGCCCGCTGGACCGTGACGCCGCCGTTGCCGCCATGACGGCCATGTTCGAGCCCGCGCCCGAGCGTCCCACCCGCTCCATGGTGCTGCGGCGCCTGTCGATATCGAACCGTCTCTCCTTCCGCGAAATGGAAGTGCTGGAGGCGCTGATCTCGGGCCTTTCCAACAAGGAAGTCGGCACCAAGCTGAAGATCAGCGAGCGCACTGTCGAAGTGCACCGCTCCAGAATCATGCGGCGGCTGGAGGTTGAGAGCTTTGCGCAGCTCGTGCGCATGAGCGTGCAGGCCGGACTCGGGCCGGTCTGACCCACGGCTTCCGTCCAAGGGTGTGGCGGAAAAAAGTTTTCCACAGGAAAAGTGCTGGTTTATCCACACTCCGCTGGATTGAGCCATGGGTTGGGCGCTCACTGGTTATGCCGTGCACGGTCGCGGGTGCTGCGTTAAACACGACCAGGTAGGGCGAGGTGCCACGCAGCTGTCACTGACAGCTGCGGCGAGGCATTGAACGAAGCGTCACGCTAAAAGGACGAAAAGGGCGGCCGGCAACGGTCATTGTCCGATGGTGGGTCTGTGCGGGGACTGTGTTATGGTGGCGGAACTCTTGAAGGCGTTGGCGACTGGAATGGCCATTACGGCTGTGAGCGCAGTGGTGATCGCGAGTGCAATTGTGCTGGTGTATGCCTGAGGATGGCTAATAAACGTCGTCCCGAATGCGATGCTGCATCCTACATGGCGCAGCGCTGACCCGGGACTGTGTTCACGGCTCCAGCACCTGTCCGGCGCACATCAGCGGCGCACCGCAGGACGAAGCGCTGCACCGCGCGCGGGATGACGACAGGGCTGTTTGCCGGATCGTCAGCCTAATTGCTGGCCAAGTCGCTGGTTTTTGCGGCGCAGCGTTGCTAGAACGCGGGGCATGCTCTTCCCGATGTTCGAGTCCAACGGCTCGCATCCCAACCGGCGATTCCCATGACCAAGCAGAAGACCGGCACTCCCACGCCTGACGCAAGTGCTGCTAAACTCACGGGCCGCGACTGGTCAAAGACGCTTTATCTCCCCAAAACCGAATTCCCTATGAAGGCCGGGCTGCCCGAGCGCGAGCCGGAGCTGGTCAAACGCTGGCAAACGATCAAAATTTATGAGCAGCAACGGGCCCAGGCTCCCGGCCGCGAGCCGTTCGTGCTGCACGACGGCCCGCCCTACGCCAACGCCAACATCCATATCGGCACCGGCCTCAACAAGATTTTGAAGGACGTGGTCGTCCGCAGCCAGCAGATGCTCGGCAAGGACGCCAACTACGTTCCAGGCTGGGACTGCCACGGCCTGCCGATCGAATGGAAGATCGAGGAGAAATACCGTGCCGAAGGCGAGGACAAGGACGCGGTGCCGATCATCGAGTTCCGCAAAGAGTGCCGCGAGTTCGCCGAGCACTGGCTGAACGTGCAGCGCGCCGAGTTCATGCGGCTCGGCGTCGAGGGCGACTGGTGGCACCCGTACATGACCATGACGCACGAGGCCGAAGCCTTCATCGCGGCGGAACTGATGAAGTTCGCGATGAATGGGCTGCTGTATCGCGGGTCGAAGCCCGTGATGTGGTCCGTGGTGGAGAAGACCGCGCTGGCCGAGGCGGAGGTGGAGTACGCGGACTATCAGAGCGATACGGTGTGGGTGAAGTTTCCGGTTTTTGGGAGCGATCAAAGTCCCCAAATGCTGACAGGCGGCACAAGAATCAGTGTTGACGACGCTGGGAACACAGTTTTCGACGACACTAAGCTGCGTCAATGTGCTGGCCAGCAAGCAACCATGCTTAGTGCGGTTGAACAACTCAAGAAAATGAACGCGAACGTTGTTATCTGGACGACGACGCCTTGGACCATTCCGGGCAACCGGGCGATCTCGTTTTCACCGAAGATCGCTTACGGAATCTACGAAGTGACAAAGGCGTCAGACGGCAATTGGGCGAAGGTTGGCGAGCACTACATCCTGGCCGACAAGCTCGCCGCCGAGGTGATGAAGTCCGCCAAGGTCGAAGCCTATGAGAAGCGCGGTGACGTGAGCGCTGCCGTTATGAGCTTAATGATCTGTTCGCATCCCTTACGCGGCAATGGCTACGATTTCACGGTGCCGCTGTTGGCCGGCGATCACGTCACCGACGATACGGGCACCGGCTTCGTCCACACCGCGCCTGGTCACGGCACCGACGATTTCGAGGTCTGGATGCACCACGCGCCCGAACTCGAGAAACGAGGTATCGACACGCGCATCCCCTTTACCGTCGACGAGAACGGCACCCTCACCAAGGACGCGCCTGGCTTTGAAGGCAAGCGGGTGCTCAACGACAAGGGCGACAAGGGCGACGCCAACGACGCCGTCATCAAGGCACTGGCCGACGCTGGCGCCCTGATCGCGCGCGGCCGGCTCAAACATCAGTACCCGCATTCCTGGCGCTCGAAAAAGCCGGTGATCTACCGCAACACGCCGCAATGGTTCATCGCCATGGATAGGCAGATCACTAAGGACGGCATCGAGTCGAAGCTCGGTCCGATGCACGATCTGACTGACACGTTGCGGCACCGTGCCCTCAAGGCCATCGCCGACACTGCCTTTTACCCGCCCGCCGGGCAAAACCGGCTGCGTGGCATGATCGAGGCTAAGCCCGATTGGGTGCTGTCGCGCCAGCGCGCTTGGGGCGTGCCAATCTCGGTGTTTTTCAACAAGGGGACACTTGAGATCATCCCCAACGCGAATTGGCAGCACTCGGGCGAACTCATCAAGCAGATCACCGAGAGCTTCAAAAAGGGCGGCGCCGACGCCTGGTTCCAGCCCGGTTCGGCCGAGGCCTATCTCAAGGGCCTCGTCGACAACCCAGCCGACTGGCAAAAGGTCGACGACATTCTCGACGTCTGGTTCGAGAGCGGCTGCACGCACGCCTTCGTGCTCGAACAGCGCCCTGATCTCAAATGGCCCGCTGACCTCTACCTCGAAGGCTCGGACCAGCATCGCGGCTGGTTCCATTCATCCTTGTTGGAGAGCTGCGGCACGCGCGGCCGTGCTCCCTACGATCAGGTGCTGACGCACGGCTTCGTCATGGCCGAGGACGGCCGCAAGATGTCAAAATCGCTCAACAACACCGTGACGCCCCAGGACGTCATCAAAAACTCGGGCGCGGACATTCTGCGGCTGTGGGTGATGAGCAGCGACTATTCCGACGACCTGCGCATCGGGCCGGAAATTTTGAAAGCGAACGTGGAGAGTTACAGAAAACTGCGCAACACCTGGCGCTGGCTACTGGGGTCGCTGACGCATTTCGATGCCAAAAAGGCCTTTGATCACAAGCACCTGCCCGAGCTTGAGCGGCTGATGCTGCACACGCTGGCCGAACTCGACATCACCGTGCGCGAGGGCTACGCGGCCTACGACTTCAAGCGCGTATTCCAGGCGCTCTCGAATTTCTGCATCGTTGATCTGTCGGCGTTCTATTTCGACATACGCAAGGACACGCTGTATTGCGAGCCTGAGGACAGTGCCAAGCGGCTTGCCGCGCTGACGGTCGTGGACAGAATCTTCAACTGCCTGACGATCTGGCTGTCGCCGATGGTGCCGTTCACGGCTGAAGAGAGCTGGCTGATCCGGTATCCGTCGGAAACGGGTTCGGTGCATCTGCAGACCATCCCCGTCATTCCGAGAGGCTGGACCGACAATAAGCTGGCCGAAAAGTGGGATGGCGTGCGGACCATTCGCAAGGCCGTCACGGGTGCTCTCGAACTGGAGCGTGCCGGAAAACGCATTGGCTCCAGCCTCGAAGCGGCACCCATCGTCTATATTGATGATCCCGAGATCGCGGCCTATCTCAAGGGCATCGACCTTGCAGAACTGTGCATCACGTCGGGCGCGACGCTCGTGCAAGGGCCGATCCCCGAAGGCGCGTTCCGGCACGACGATGTGCGCCATGTGGGCGTGGTGTTTGCGCGTGCGGAAGGGAAAAAGTGCGAGCGTTCGTGGCGGATCACGCAGGATGTGGGGTCAGACAAGGACTACCCCACGCTCTCGGCCCGCGATGCCGCCGCCGTCCGCGCCTGGGATGCGCGACAGATTGCACAGTAATTTCGCTATGGCAGCGCAGGCTGCCATGACGAAGGTGAGGTAGATGACCGTGCAGGGGAAATTCAGTTGGCGTGGACCGTTCACCGGCCCGGGGCTCAGCCTCGCCGCCATCACCGCCATCCTCGACCAGGCCAGCAAATTCTGGCTGGTGCATCTGTCGGGCGTTGTTGGCGAAGCAGGCGGCCGGCTTACCTTCGGCCCGTTCATCGACCTCGTCTACATGCGCAACACCGGCATCAGCTACAGCCTGTTCGAGCTGGGTGGCCGCACCGGGCAGCTGTTGCTGACCGCCATTGCCATCCTCGTCTCCATCGGCATCGTCCTCTGGCTCGCCCGCGCCACCGGCCGGCTGACGGCCAATGCGCTGGGCCTCATCCTCGGCGGGGCCATCGGCAACGCCATTGACCGGCCACTGATGGGCGGCGTGGTGGACTTCGTGTCGCTGCACGCCTTCGGATTCCACTGGTATGTCTTCAACTTGGCCGATGTCGCCATCGTTGCCGGAGTGATCGGGCTGTTGTATGAGTCGCTGGTGGGGAGCCGGAAAAGAGCCGCAAAGAGTGCTTAGGCGCTACAACTCGTGCAGCCTTGCATCTGACGATGGGGATTGGGGATATGATCCGCACAGCCGCAAAGTTCGCAATGCTGACCGCACTGATCGTCCTGTGCGGCGGATTGGCAGGTTGCAGCGATGGCATCGAGGTGAATAGCAAGCTGTTTGATGCGCTCAACATCGGCAGCTCAGGCTTGTCGCGTGAACCGCAGATGTCGGAACGGGCGGGCCTCGTCATTCCGCCACCCATGCCGAGCCTGCCCGAACCAGGTTCGGGCCGCAGTGTCACCGACGCGGTGAACGCCCAACTGCCCAAAGACCCCGAAGCCGTCGCCGTGCAGTCCGAAGAGGCCAAGAAGAAAAAGCTGGCCGAGGCGTGCGCGCAGGCGCGGATTCGCCGTGACGAAGCTGAACAGGCGAAGGTCTGCCCCGGCTTGTTCGGGAAGATGCTGGGTGTCAATCAGGCGAACTGACTGCGCGTGCGGTGCGGCAATGGACAATCCTTAATTTGACGCCTGAGCGCCGCTACCCTCAATGTCACACGACGGTATCACGTGCAGTCAAATGAACGTGCGCACCGTGTCAGTTTTTCACGCCACCTTGGATCAACGTCGCGGCTCCGGCCTCATACCCCGTGACCTTCTCAACAGATGAGTCCATGCGCCACATCCGTTCCCTCCCCCTGCTAGCGGCCCTTACCCTCATGACAGTGCAAGCCCCTCTTTCGACGCTCGCCCATGCTGCGGCGCCCCGTGCAGTCGAGTACAAGCTCGACAACGGCATGATGGTTGTCGTCATTCCGGACCACCGCGCGCCCGTGGTGCAACACATGGTCTGGTACCGTGTTGGCGCGTCGGACGAGGTGCGCGGCAAGTCGGGCATCGCCCACTTCCTTGAGCATCTGATGTTCAAGGGCACCGAAAAGCTGGGGCCAGGCCAGTTCTCCAAGATCATCGCCAGGAATGGCGGCCAGGACAACGCCTTCACCGGCAATGATTCGACCACCTACTTCCAGTCCGTCGCCAAGGACCGCTTGCCGCTGGTCATGGACATGGAAGCCGACCGGATGGCTAACCTGAAGCTTGACGTCAAACAGGTCGAGACCGAGCGATCGGTCATTCTCGAAGAGCGCCGTTCGCGGGTCGAGAACGATCCGGGCTCGCAGCTCGACGAGCAGATGCGCGCCGCCATGTATCAGAACCATCCCTATCACACGCCAATCATTGGCTGGTTCCACGAGATGCAAAAGCTGACGCGCGAAGATGCCTTCGTGTTTTATCGCCGCTACTACGCGCCCAACAACGCCATCCTGGTGGTGGCGGGCGATGTCGAACCGGAGGACGTGCTGAAGTTGGCCAAGTCGACTTACGGCAAGCTGCCGGCCAATCCCGCCACGTTGCGCGCCGAACGCCCGACCGAGCCGCCCGCCGTGGTCGGCCGCCGCATCCAAATGCAGGACGCCCGCGCTGGCCAGCCGACACTCGTGCGCCATTACCTCGCCCCCTGCTATGCCAAGGCCGCCCCGCGCGAGGCCGAGGCCCTCGATCTCCTTTTGAAGGTGCTCGCTGGCGGTTCCACCAGCCGGATGTACAAGGCGCTGGTCGTTGATCAGAAAGTCGCCACCAGCCTTGATGGCGGCTATTCGGGCGAAGCGCTCGACAGCGGCCGGATCGCGCTGTTCGGCGTCGCGGCAGACGGCGTGAAACTCTCCGACCTCGAAACCGCCATGGATAAAGTCATCGGGGACGTCGTCGCCAAGGGCGTCACCGCCAAGGAGTTGGAACTGGCCCGCAATCAGTACATCGCCAGCTATGTGTATGAAAGCGACGGCATCGGCGCGCTCGCCCGCCGCTATGGCTGGGGGCTGGTCAATGGCCAGAGCATTAACGACATTGAGGACTGGCCCAACCGCCTCAAATCGGTGACCGCCGAAGACGTCAAGATGGTTGCGGAAAAGTATCTTAACAGCAAAGCCTCGGTCACCGGCTGGCTGGAGCCGCCCGCCGATCCGGCCAAGAAGTCTTGAGCGGGAGCATAGAGAGCATGATCACCTTGTCCATCGCCCGCACCCTGCGCCCCGCCCTTGCCGCCCTGGCGCTGACCAGCGCCGTCTTCCTCACCTCGGGTTCTGCCAACGCCATGAAAATTCAAAGTGTGAAAAGCCCCGGCGGCATCGAAGCCTGGCTCGTCGAAGAGCACGGCCTGCCGCTGATGACGATGCAGTTCGGCTTCATGGGCGGCTCCTCGCAGGACCCGGCCGATAAGTCCGGTGTCGCCAACTACATCACCGCCATGATGGATGAGGGCGCCGGCGACATCAGATCGGCCGACTTCCAGGAGCAGCTAGAAGAGCTCGCCGCCAAGATGCGCTTTGAGACCGGCCGCGATACGCTCACCGGCACCTTCCAGACGCTGACCGGGAACCGCGAGAAGGCGGGCGATCTCCTTGCCCTGGCTCTTGCCAAACCGCGTTTCGATGGCGACGCCATGGACCGCATCCGCGGCCAGCTGCAGGCGACCATCCAGTTCGATGCCAAAGATCCGGACAAGATCGCCGAGCAGGCCTGGTTCGAAACCGCGTATCCCAAGCATCCGTATGGCAATGCCGTGCACGGCACCACGGCCTCGACCACCACGATTTCCGGCAAGGATCTCGAAGCCTACCGCGCCCGCGTGTTTGCCCGTGACAATTTGAAGGTGGCCGTCGTTGGCGATATCGACGCCAAGACGCTCGGTGCATTCCTTGATAAGGCCTTCGGCGGTCTCGCCGCCAAGGCGCAGCTCAACCCGGTCGCCGCGCTCGATCCGCAAGGCGGCCCGGCGCAAAAGCAGATCGTGATGGACATTCCGCAGTCCGTCGCCCAGTTCGGCCAGATCGGCATGAAGCGCAAGGATCCGGACTTTATCGCCGCCTATATCCTCAACTACATCATGGGCGGCGGCGGCTTTGCCTCGCGGCTGATGGATGAAGTGCGCGAGAAGCGGGGCTTGGCTTATTCCGTCTACAGCTACATCCAGCCCTTGCAGCAATCGTCGATCTATATGGGCGGCGTCGCCACCAAGACCGACGGCATGGACAAGTCGCTCGAAGTCATTCGCGCCGAATTGACCAAGATGGCCAAGGACGGCCCGACCGACGAGGAATTGGCCGACGCCAAGCAGTATCTTACCGGCTCCTACGCGCTGAACTTCACTTCAAGCGGGTCAATCGCGGGCCAGCTGCTCGGCATCCAGATGCAGGACCTCGGCATCGACTACATCGAGACCCGCAATAGCAGGGTCGAAGCCGTCACCATGGCCGACATGCGCCGCGTCGCCAAGAAGCTGCTCCACCCCGATCAGCTTATCGTGACCGTGGTCGGCAAAGGCAAACCGGGCGTGGCGCAGAATTAGGCCTGCACTGCACTATCGATGTAGGGGCGACTGGCGGACGCCCGTCTCGCAGCCTCCGCCGCTCTGTTAGACGGGCGAGCTTCGTTCGCCTCTTCAAGGCAACCTTCGTTGCATCCGTTACGGCCCTACGCCGATAGCTTGGTCCTACCTTCACTTTGCACCCAAGAGTTCGTCAATCTGCACTATAGCTCTAACGATCATGAGCCGCCGCAAAGACCCATCTGACCAGCGCCTTGACGATGCCGCCCGCGCGGGCTGGCTGTATTATGTCGCGGGCAACACCCAGGAAGACATCGCCACCAAGCTCGGGATTTCGCGCCAGACTGCGCAGCGGCTGGTGTCGCTGGCGATGTCCGAGGGGCTGATTCGGGTACGCCTGGAGCACCCGATCGCCGAATGCATGGACCTCAGCGACAAGCTGGTGACCCACTTCAAGCTCGCCCATGTGGAGGTGGTGCCGACCGACCCAGGCTCGCCCTCGACCACTATTGGCATCGCCGAGGCGGTGGCGGCCGAGATCGAGCGGCGGCTCCGGTCCCCGGAGCCCCTGGTGCTGGCCATGGGCACCGGCCGCACCCTGAAGGCTGCGACCGAGCTATTGCCGAAGATGGATTGCCCGCAGCATCGTATCGTGTCGCTCACGGGCAATATCGGGCCGGACGGCTCGGCGGCCTATTTCAACGTCATCTTCAACATGGCCGACGCCATCAAGGCCCGGCATTATCCGTTCACGCTGCCGGTGTTCGCGTCCTCGGCCAAGGAGCGCCAACTGTTGCACGCTCAGGCGCTCATTCGCACCACGCTGGATCTCGCCGCCAAGGCCAATGTATCCTTCGTCGGCATCGGCGAACTCGGTCCGCAGGCGCCGTCTGTCGTCGACGGCTTTCTGACGGCGGCCGAAATGGAGGCACTGCAAAACGCAGGTGCCGCAGGCGAAATCGTCGGCTGGGTGTTCGATGCATCGGGCCAGATGATCAAAGGCCTCACCAATGACCGCGTCGCCAGCGCTCCCATCCCATCGCGCGGCACCAGCCTCGTCATCGGAGCCGCGATGGGCCTGCGCAAACTGCCCGGCATCCGCGCCGCCCTGACCGGCCAACTCGTCAACGGGCTGATCACGGACGAAGCGACGGCACGGGCTTTGCTCGAAAGCGCCGCTTAGCTGCCAGACGCCGGGACGGCGGCCGGCAACGTGATGCGGGCAAACACGGGCCGGTGATCCGAGCCCATATCCTCGCCCAGCCAGACGTCATCAAAGTGGATCGCAGGCGTCGCAAACATATGGTCGATGGCCAGCTGCGGCAGCCGCGTGCCGCCGGACGGATAGGTTGGCAGGAACCGGCCCATATGGGTCAGGCCTGACACCTTGGAGAACCGGGAAAAACCGCTGGTCCATGGCGTCGTATTGAAATCCCCGGCGGCAAGAACCTCTCCGGGCAGCTGATGAATAAGGTCCGCCAGTGCGGCCGTCTCGCGCGCGTGCCGCCACGGCGACCGGGTTGGCCCCATGATGTGTACACCCATGATGGTGAAGGCCTCCGCGCCCGCTCCAAAGGTGATCCAGGCGCGCGCCGGACCGTTGCCTTCGGCCTCGCTCACACTACCCGACGATGCGAACGGATGACGTGAGAGCAGGGCCACAGCGCACTCCCAGTCCGCCGCGCAGTCCACGCGATAGGGATAGGCCTCCTGCAAGGTATGCAGCAGGCTGATCTTATTGGGGCCAAATTCCGTCAGGACCAGGACATCGGCCTTGGCCGCGATCAATTGATCGGCAAGGCCGTAGCCATCGGGATGGTTGTGCCAGGTGTTGAGGCTGAGCACGCTCAGGCTGCTTGGGCTCGAGGCCTGAGCCGTTCTGATCCATGGCGACTGGCTCTGCTGGGCCAGCAGCGCGTGCCCTGCCAACGTGATGAAGGCCCCCAAGGCCACCACCAGCACGGGCCGGTAATCCAGCCACAGCGCCAAGACGGCAAACCCCAACAGGCCGATGAGATGCCCCCGCCCATTGGCGATGACATCGAGCTCCGGCGAAAACCGCCCGAGCGCCCCCAGCACCAGGCCCGCCGCACTTCCCGTCAGGACGCCCCAGGCCACCCATCGCCCAGCCGCACTCAATCGTGACATACAACTCACCAAAACCAACGCACCGCCCCGATTTGGCACGCCCGTCAACGAACCAGCAAGTTTTGGCTGAAGGTGTGCCTAACGTCCTCCCGGATGCGCCGCAGTATCCTTATGGTGCGGCGCTGATCCGGGACCTCCCGTCGGCTCCAGCACCTGTCCGATGCCCAAGGTCCCGCGTCTGCGCCGCACCGCTGACGAAGCGCTGCACCGCGCAACGGAGGACGAGGGTGCGATGGCACGTTGCCGCAAACCGGCCGCATGGCGGCCCAAGTTTGGCCGAACGAAGCACACAACGTCGTACACGGCTGCCGAACGATGGAGACCACCGATGTTCTCGTCCCTCCGCTCAGCAGGTTTTGGTGTGGTGTCCGTGTTGCTTTTCGCGAGCCCCGCAAGGGCCGGTATGGCGGTTGAATGCGGGGCGGGATTTACCAAAATTCTGGAGCAGGATGGCACGGCCATGTGCCGCCGCAGCAGAAGCGTGGCGAGTTCCGACCTTGCCGAAAGTTTGTCGCAAATGTGGTGGGGCCAGGCCGCGTGCAGCGGCCAGACGTCGGACCGGCAATCGGGCATCTCGCAGAACCAGAACGGCGAGTGGACCGTGACCATGCGGTTCTTCTGTAACGGGTTCTGAAGGCGGGGCGGCGGGCGGACGATTGACATCGGACGGGCTGGCTGGCTTGTTCCGGCCACCTATCAACCAGCGTCGAGGACCCGCAACATGGCCGCCCAGGACAAGCAGCGCTCCAGCGCCATCCAATGGGCGGGGCTTGGCGTCGAGGCCATCCGCGCGGGCCGGTTCGCCGACGGGCGCGATCATCTCGTGCGGGCGCTACGGCTTGATAAGGTGAACCCGTTCTATCACTTTGATCTGGCGCTCGCCCACCACGGCCTCGGCGACATCGAGGAGGCCGCGCGCGAACTTTGCACCGCCATCCGCCTGAAACCCGATTTCGATGACGCCTCGCGGCGGCTGGGGATGCTGTGCGCCCGCTACCTGTTCGAAAGCGATGGTGTGCTCGATGGCTTTGCCTTGCGCACCGCGATGCAGGCGCCGCGGGCTTCCCAACAGGCGCTGGCCGAGGCGGCGATCAGCGAGCTGGCACGGCATGGCAGTTTGGCTCAGCCGTTGGCCGCCATCGCGCGTGAGGGTGCCGATGCCACGGCGCGCAACCTGCTCACCAAGCGCACTGATGATGCGCTGCGGGACGATACGCTGCTGGCCGCGCTTGAATGGGGCGTCAACAAGAACCTGACCGTCGAGCGCATGCTGACGGCCTTGCGCCGCGCAGTTCTTCTCGATGTTCCTCCCGGGCGTTTCGAGGATAAGGCGCTGCAAGCCTTCACCATCGCGCTTGCCAAGCACTGCGTCGCTAATGAGCATGTGTGGGCCGAGACGCCGGAGGAAACGGCGGCGATTGAGCACCTGAAGCCATTGCTGACAGGTTTGCCATTGGGTGAATTCCAGGCCACCAGGGCTGTTTTGCTCATCGCGCTTTACAGGCCGCTAAGTTCGTTTTTGCCTGCGGGTCAGACAAGCGCCGTCAAGCTGCGGGCCTTGCGCGATTGGGCGGCCGAATCGCTGAAAAACGAACAGGCCGAGATCGCGCTGGCCAAGACGCTGACGGCCGGTCCGCTGCCGGGCGATGCAACGGGCAAGCGCGTGGCGCAGCAATACGAAAAAGCGCCGTATCCGCGCTGGACGAGCCTGACGATGCCCAACACGGGATCGCTGAAACTGGCGCTGCGGCAATTCTTTTCCCCCGACCGCCTTACCTTCCTCGAGCGCGAGTTCAACGTGCTGATCGCAGGCTGCGGCACCGGCCGGCAGGCGATCCAGTCGGCGCTGGGCTATGGCGAAAACGCGGCTGTTCTGGGCCTCGACATCTCCGCCCGCAGCCTCGCCTATGCCACCCGCATGGCGCAGGGTTTTGGCATTCCGCGCCTCGCCTTCGAGCAGGCCGATCTGCTGGCACCCGATGCAAAACAACGAACATTCGACATCATCGAATGCGTTGGCGTGCTGCATCACATGGCCGATCCGCTGGCGGGCTGGCGGTCGCTGCTTGGCCGGCTCAAGCCGCATGGCCTGATGATGCTGGGGCTGTATTCGCCCGTATCGAGAAAGGTGCTGTCGCAGTTGCGCCAGGAGCCGGCCTTCCCCGGCGCCGGCTGCACCGATGCCGCCGCGCGCGCTTACCGCCAAAGCCTGCTGGCCAGAACGGCGGCGGAACCGGGCGGCGATTTGGCCATCTCGAAAGACGCCTACACGCTGAGCGAGTTTCGCGACCTTGCCTTGCATGAGCAGGAGCATCCGTTGACACTGGCCGAAATCGACGCATTTATGTCGGCGGAAAAGTTGGCATTTCGCGGTTTCATCCTGCCCGGCCCGTCTTTCGACAGTTTCCACAAGCAGTTCCCCGAGCCTGCGTCCCTGCTCCGCCTCGCCGACTGGGCCGCCCACGAGGCCGAACACCCCAATCTGTTTGACGGCATGTACTGCTTCTGGTGTGAGCGCGTTGTATGATCGTCCTTGCTCCGGCCATGAGCCCCTGGCATGGAAGGCAGGTGCGGCGGTCGTTCACTCGATCGTCGGCCATGACCTTGTGCGCGTGCCAAAGCGAGCGACTGCGACGCCGGATTGACCGCCCATGTCTGCCCTCATTGCCATTCTTGCGCTGATTGCCGCCGCCTATTTTGGCTTGCGGTACTATCGCGGCATGGACCTGGAAAAACGCGCCGTGTTGATCCGCAAGGCGGTGGGTGTGCTTGCCCTTGGCGTTGCCCTGGCCCTGCTCGCCACGGGCCGCATTCTGTTCGCCATCCCGTTCGGCTTTTTTGGCTATTTCGTCCTATGGCGTCCGCAAGGCTGGTTTTCCCGGACACAAACCTTCACCAGCAGCGCGCGCCTCGCCAGTGTGCGCACAGCCTTTCTGCAGATGACGCTCGATCAGGGCTCCGGGGCGCTGTCGGGCCACGTGCTGGCGGGCACCTACACTGGCCGAGACCTGTCTTCGTTGTCGCGCACCGAGCTCGCGCAACTCTGGCGCGAGTGCCGCGCTGGCGAGCCGCAGAGCCGGCAGTTGCTGGAAGCCTATCTCGACCGCAGCTGGCCGGAATGGCGGGCCGACATGCCGCGGCTTGGTGGCGGCATGGGCGGCGGCACGGGTCCGGGCAATGGTGCTGGACAAAGTGCGCCCGAACGCGGCCGCCCGCCGATGACACGCGCCGAGGCCTTTGAGGTGCTCGGCCTGGCCAACAGTGCAGACCTCGAAGAGATCAAAGCCGCGCACCGCAATCTGATGAAACGGTTGCATCCCGATCAAGGCGGCACGAATTATCTCGCCGCCAAGATCAACGAGGCCAAAGAGGTGTTGCTTGGCAAGCGGGCGTGATTGCGACGTGTACGTTGGTGAGGGCTGTCGACGGCACACGCCTCACCCAGGTGACGTTCTCCCCAGCGCCGCGTGCATAACTGGCGCCCGGCAAAGCTGTTAGACACTGGGGCGGTGTGCTGGTTCCAGCCGGGCGAATCTCACCATGACGTCACTTACCACCGCCGATGTCCCCGCCATGGGCCGTTCGCGCCCGGGCTTGTGGGTGTTCTCAACGCTGTTTTTCATCGAGGCGGTGGCGCGGGCGTCGCTGGCGACGGTTATTCCCTTACAGACCTACGCGCTGCTGAACGAGGCGCGGTATGTCAGCTATCTTGGCTTTGCCATGGGGCTCGGCGGGCTCATTGCCGGCCTCGGCGTGCCGCTCCTGATCGCGCGCATCAGCCGCCGATGGACCTATACGCTCGGCGCCTGCTGCTTGATCGCAGCGGCCGCCGTATTCTGTTCCTTCAGCGTGCAAAGCCAGATCGCCGGCATTGGTTTGCGCAATTTCGGCTCGCTCTGCCTCAACATCGTGCTGATGCTTTACATCATGGATTATGTGCGCAAGCACGAACTGATGCGCAATGACTCGCAGCGCATGGCGGTGGCGACGCTCGGCTGGACGGTCGGGCCGTTTCTGGGCGTGTGGCTCTATGAGCGGATCGGGCCGTTCGCGGCGTTCGGCTGGAGCGCAGGATGGTCGGGCATCCTGATTGCCGCCTTCTGGTATTTCCGCATGTCGGACCCGGACGTGATCATCCCGGCCAAGGCCCCGCCCGCCAATCCGATCCACTTCGTGCCCCGGTTCGTGTCTCAGCCGCGTCTGATGCTGGCCTGGATGATCGCCATGGGGCGGTCGGGGTTTTGGGGGACGCTGTTCGTCTACGAACCGATCCTGTTCAAAAAGACTGGCGCGGGCATTGACGCTTTTGGCTTGCACCTATCGAGCAGCGACGCGGCGGGCATCCTGATTTCGCTGAGCCAGGTGATGCTCATCACGGCGCTGTTCTGGGGCCGGACCGGTGGGCGGATCGGCTTGCGCGCGACGGTTGCGCTGTGCTTTGCCGGCATGAGCGGGACATTGATTCTGGCGGGACTGGCTGGCGAAAGTGTGCCGCTGCTGGCAGGCGCCGTGCTGCTGGTGACCAGCTTTTTTGCCACCGGCCTCGATGCTGTCGGCGGCGTGCCCTTCTACCGGTCCGTGCGGGCACGCGAGCGGGCGCCGATGACGGCGGTCTACCGCACCTATCTTGATATCGGCGACCTGATCCCCAATCTCGTCTACGGCGTTGTTCTGCTGTGGCTGCCCCTGGGAGCCGTGTTCGCGGTCTACGGCGTTGCTTGCCTCGGCTTTGCCGCAGTGTGCTGGCGGTATCTTCCGCGCGGGATGTAGGCTGCGGCGCCTTTGGCTTTGAGTGCGCTGACAGAAGCAGCTATAAGGCGAGACGGTTCGCCAGGGACCGGATGGAAAAACCTATGGATGAGCTGCTCGGAAACTATCTCGCCGTCGTCATCTTCATCGGCGTAGCGCTGGCCATCGCCATGGTGCTGACCATCGCCCCGTTCCTGGTCGCCATGCGCAATCCGGACCCGGAAAAGGTGTCGGCCTACGAATGCGGCTTCAACGCCTTCGACGACGCAAGAATGCAGTTCGACGTTCGCTTCTATCTGGTCTCGATCCTGTTCATCATCTTCGACCTTGAAGTCGCCTTCCTGTTCCCCTGGGCCGCCGCCTTCCCCAAGATGAGCGATTACGGCTTCTGGGCCATGATCGTGTTCTTGGGTGTACTGACGATCGGCTTCATCTACGAGTGGAAAAAGGGCGCGCTGGAGTGGGATTGAGGGCGGATTAGGGTGCGGCCCAGGCGAGCGGGTGGGTGACGAGGTCGCGGTCCACGGTCATCAGGCACATGTTTTCCACTTGGGTCTGCGCGAGCAACAGGCGGTTGAATGGATCGCGCGTAGCTGGCTCATGGGCGAGTTCCGCAAGAACGTGCGGAAGCTCAATCGGCAAAAGCTTGAAGCTGAGTTCCGAACACGCGCGCGGCAAAGTAGAAATGGGCCGGTTCAATTGCAAACGTCCGAGCCTAGTTTTGATCGACAATTCCCAGATCGTGGCCAAGCTGACATAAACTTCAGGGATTGCCTGCGAGATTGCCGCGCGAACTGGCGCAGGCAGTCGGACGGCTCCTTCGTCGAGGACAGCAAGGAAATAGTGGCTGTCAAGAATGAGCATCACGCGCTGCCAGGTGGTTCGTTGGGATCCGGCAATGGCCGAAGCAGAAAATCCTCGGGCAATGGATCGTCAAAATCGGGTGAGATGTAAGCCACGAACTTCTCTATGCCCAACTCGCGCTTGTAAGCCTCAAGTGCTGCAAAATTAAGCCCGCCCTTCGGTTTGGCCCGGGCAATTGTCTTTGTCTTGGCCTTGTGTTTTGCTGGTATCAGCTCCAGTACAGGTTTGCCGCCCCGTGTGACCGTCACCGTCTCGCCCGCCTCCACGCGCTCCGCGAGTTCGGCCAGACGTTCTTCAAGCTGCTCGAATGAGACCTTTTCCATCTCCTCATAATACTGCGTTCTTACGCCGTGTTGCAACGCATTTGCCGCTAGGCTAGGAGCTTACTTCAGCGCTCGTTTCGGGGCGCAGGAGCGCGTGCATGGCATTGACTATTCCGGGCCGGACAGAGCCCAATTTTGAGACCGTGCGCGAAGGCGCAGCGGGTGGCGGAGCCGTTCGCGATCCCCGTGTCGACGAGATGCTGTTTGGCGAAATCCGCAACGACCTCGCTGACAAGGGTTTTTTTACCACGTCCGCCGACGCGCTGATCACCTGGGCCCGCACGGGGTCATTGATGTGGATGACGTTCGGCCTCGCCTGCTGCGCTGTCGAGATGATGCAAACGGCGATGCCGCGCTACGACCTCGAACGCTTCGGCTTTGCGCCGCGCGCCAGCCCGCGCCAGTCCGACGTGATGATCGTTGCAGGCACGCTCACCAACAAGATGGCGCCTGCGCTGCGCAAGGTTTACGACCAGATGCCCGAGCCGCGCTATGTGATCTCCATGGGATCATGCGCCAATGGCGGGGGCTACTATCACTATTCCTACGCCGTGGTGCGCGGCTGCGACCGCATCGTGCCGGTGGACATCTATGTTCCGGGCTGCCCACCTACCGCCGAGGCGCTGGTCTATGGCGTGCTGATGCTGCAACGCAAGATCCGGCGCACAGGCACCATCGCAAGGTAGCGTGAGCTGGGATCAGCCCTGCACTGAGCGTCTGATTGGATGACACCCGCATCACCTTTGCCCAAGGCGATTGGGTGAACCCGCGCCAGCCACCGGCCCATCCTGGTTGGCGAGGTCTCCTAGGGCGAGGGCTGCGCGCCACCCGATGTCGCAACTGGACAAGCCCCACGCCGCAATCGTACACTGCCGCGCAAGCCGTCACCCCGCACACCCGCGCGCCAAAAATGCTCACCACGACACCGCTTGCCGAGCACATCTACTTTCTGCTGTGCCCCAACTTTTCGATGATCGCCTTCACTATGGCCATCGAGCCGCTCAGGCTGGCCAACCGGATGCATGGCGAGCCGTTTTATCGCTGGGAGCTGATCTCGCGCGATGGGGCGGCGGTCACAGCCAGCAATGGCGTCGAGGTGGCGGTGGCCAAGTCCATCGCGGCGTTGCAGCGCGAGTGTCTCGGACCCGTCCGCTCACGGATGGTCATCGTGTGTTCGGGCATCGAAGTCGAGGAGGTGCAGGACCCGGGGCTGTTTGCGTGGTTGCGGCGAATGTACGCGCAAGGGGCGGGCATCGGCGGGCTGTGCACGGCGGCGTGGGTTTTGGCGGAGGCGGGATTGCTGGAAGGCAAGCGCTGCGCCATTCATTGGGAGAACCTGCCGGGTTTCGCCGAGCGGTTTCCGTCCGTGATCGTCAAATCGGTGCTGTTCGAAGTGGACCAGAACATCTTCACTTGCGCGGGCGGGACAGCCTCGCTGGATATGATGTTACATCTGATCGGCGACAGCCTCGGCCCCGAGATCGTCGCCAAGGTCTGCGAGCAGTGCCTGATCGACCGCATCCGCGCGCCCGACGACCGGCAGCGGCTGCCCTTGGGCGCGCGTATCGGCGTTCAAAACGCAAAACTGCTGGCCATCGTCGAACTGATGGAGGCCAACATCGCGGAGCCCGTGTCGCTGATCGACATGAGCCAGGCGTCGGGTCTGTCGCGCCGTCATGTGGAGCGGTTGTTTCGCCAGCATATGGGCCGGTCGCCAGCGCGGTACTATCTTGACGTGCGTTTGGAACGCGCACGCAGATTATTGCGCCATTCGGGGATGCCGATTGTGGAAGTGGCGGTGGCGTCCGGTTTCGTGTCGGCGTCGCATTTTTCCAAGCGCTACCGGGAGCGCTATAAAGTGTCGCCGCAAGCTGACCGGCGCGAGGTCGAGGCCGGGCTGGTGGCGCCGTTAACGGTGTGAGGTTGGGTGCAAACCGGCGCGGCCCATTGCTAAAATCTCCCGGCCGCGAACGGCATGAGGTCGATGGCGGTCTGCCGTTGAGCGGCCAGTTGCGCGGCCAACTCACCTGTCGCCGCCGACTGCGTCAATCCATAATGGCCATGCCCAAAGGCATAGAGAATGCGGTCCGATTTGGCTGACCGGCTGATCACCGGCAGCGAGTCCGGGAGCGATGGCCGGAACCCCATCCAGCGGGTGCCGCCCTCGAACTTGGCATCCGGCAGATAGGGTTTAGCACGGGCGAGAATCGCATCCAGCCGGGCATAGTTGGGGGCGGCTTCGAGGCCCGCAAACTCCACCGCGCCGCCAATCCGGTCGCCGGTATCAAGCGGTGAACTGACAAAGCCCTGGCCCTCGAAAATGACGGGCCGTTCGAGGCCGAGCGAACCCTTGGGGAGCGTGATGTTGTAGCCTCGCTCCGTATCGAGAGGAATGCGGTCGCCAAGCCGCGCCGCCAGCGGTTTTGACCAGGCCCCGGCGGCGATCACGGCCATGTCGCTGCTGTGCGTTTGGCCATCGGTGCCGGTGATTTCGACGCCACCTTCGACAGGCGTTACGGCGCTTACGGATCTTTTCACCAGCACGGCCCCGCGTGCCACTGCCGCCTCGCCAATGGCCGCGCAGATGACGGCCGGATCATCGACACTGACGCCGCCCGGGTAAAAGGCGGCAGCGGCCACACGCGCACTCAGGGCGGGCTCCAGGCGGCGCACCGAGGCGCTGTCCTGTAACAGTTCAACCTCGATGCCCACCTGACGCTGCCGGGCGAACACGGACGCACTCGCCGCAAAGGCCGAGGCGCTGGGAAAGACATTGAGAAAACCCTTGCGCCGCAGGTGTTTCTCGCCAAGACCGAGCTTGGCCAGCCGCCGCTCCCAGGCAGGCAGTGCCAAGCCTTGCAGGCCGATGAGCGCGAGCGTGCTGGCCTCGATGCGGGCGGGCGTGCTGGCGGCCAGAAACCGCAGCATGAAGGGCAGCACCCGCAGCCCATAAGCCGGACGGATGGCCAACGGACCCAAGGGATCGATCAGCCAGCCCGGCAGGTGCCGCCAGACTTTGCGGCTGGCCAGCGGCAGAATATCTGTATGCGCAATATACCCCGCATTGCGCGCCGATGTGCGCTGCGCCAAGCCATCGGGATCGAACAGGGTCACCGTGTGCCCGTCATCCATCAGCGCATGGGCCGATTGCAGCCCGATGATCCCGGCGCCGATGATGCTCACATGCATTCCCAATCTCCCGTATCCCAGCCATTTCCGCGCGCACAGTGTTCACCGCCGCTTGAACCGTCAACCCGGATACCGCGACCAACAGGCCAGAGTGAAACCCGAAGCAAGGAGACGGTTCATGCGAAATCGCAAGATCCAGGTCATTTTTACGGTCGCATTGTTTCTCGTGGCGATGGTGGAGGCGGCCATGGCCGGTTCGGTGCGGCTGCCGCCCCGGGAGACCATTATCTCGTGCCAGGATGTCTGTGTGCGCAAAGCCTCAGCACCCAAACCTGGTGGGCACCCCAGCGGCCACCTCGAACGCCAATGCGTCAATACCCTTACGGGCCAGTTCATCGGCACCCGGCCGATCCCTTTCACAGCCTGCGGGCCCTGACCTCAGCCCTTCCGTCAGGGTTGCGCCGCCGCCCGTCCTGGGGCACATATCGGCCGGGATCGCAGTCGGGGCGCGACGGTTCAGAGGACGGCGGAACATGGGATTGCTGGGCTTTTACTTCTCACCGTCGGGCCGGATCAGCCGAGGCTGGTTCTGGGTCGGCCTCTTGGGCCTGTTCGCCTTCGAGATCGTGTTCAACCTCTGGCTGGCTACAGCCATGTTCGGGCGCGATCTGCTCGATCCGGCGTCGGGCAATCTCGCAAAGCCCGCGCGGCAGCTGAGCCTGCTGATCAACCTGATTTTCCTGTTCCCGATTTTCGTCGTGCTGGCCAAGCGCTTCCATGACCGCAACAAGGGCGCAGTCTGGACGATCCCGTTTTTGCTGGCCTATTCGGCGCTGATTGTTGCGGCCATCATGGGCGTGATACCAACCGATCTACCCATCGATCCTGCTGCTATCAAACCTGCCGGATTGGCCGTGGCATCCTTGTGGACGGCAGTTTTGCTCTGGGTGCTGATCGAACTCGGCGTCATCCGGGGCACCAAGGGCCAGAACCGTTTCGGCAATGACCCGCTGATCAAGTAGAAGTCCGCGTTCAAAGCGGCGTGCCGCCCAATGGGGCCGGGCTGCACGACATACCTTCCTTGCGCAGTTTGGCGCACTGGGCGGCTGCGGCTGCCTGGCTGGGGAACGGGCCAGCAACCAGCTTGACGTTGCTACCCGACACAACTGAGCGCGGCGACAGGCCGTTCAACATGCCCGCGTGCTGCTCCTTGAACAGCTGCCAGATCTGTTTCAGGGCATCGGGCGATGTCGACATCGCCAGCTCAATCCCATAGGGCTTGCCGGGAGCCGCCGCAGGTTTCGCATCGGCCGCGGCAGCAGCGACTTTCGCCGTCTTCTTGGCCGGCGCCTTGATCACGAGGGGTGCACCGCCATTGGCTTCGTCCAGCGCCGCTTCGCTCGACATCGGTGTCTCGGCGCTGCCGGTATCTTCGATCACCGCGCCCTCAATCGGCGGAGCCGCAGTCGGGGCCGCCTTCACGGCTGCTGATTGCACGGGCTTCGCGGGCTGAGCCTCGACGACGGGAACGCCCTTCCCATCCAGCCCCGACAGCCGTTCGACCACGGACTGATTGACGGATTTGAGGTCGGTCAGCCGCACCTTGATGCCGCTCACTTCATTGCGCAGCACATCCATGCCACTGGCCAGTTCCTGCTGTTTGGACTGCGTCGCCGCAACGACGGTCCTGATCTGACCCACAGTGTCCGTGAGCGTGGCAACCTGCTTGGTCGTTTGCTCAAGCGCACCCGTGCCCGCGTCGGCATTGCGCAACACCTCCGGGGCCAGTGCCGCGATGGTGACGTAGAAGATCCCCGCCGCGCCGAGAGCCAGCCACGCGACGAAATAGAAGCGGCCAAGCGAACCGCCTGCGCTGGAATTGGGGCTAGAATTTGGAATTGTGTTGCTCGTGGTCATGACGGCTCCGGATCTGCAACCCTCTTGCGAACCTAAGCTGCAAGGAGCTGAACTGAATTTAGATACGAGACGCCATACTTTCCCCGACCGGGGACTGATTTCAGTTCGGAACGCTGTCTGAGTCGCGGCTGCCGATCAACCTGTGGCTTTCGTTGGGCGCTGTGGACTGCCGGAATCTGTGGAAAAGCCGTCGGGGCCACGGTCAACCGGGCGAAGCGCTGCGCACGTCTGTAACAGGGCGTGACTGTCTCGCGGCCATGTTTTATGCCAATGAGACCATTGGCGAATCACTGTTTGGGCTTACGTATTTTCTTGAGGCAAAAGCCGGCGCATGAGCGAAAGACCGATGCTTATTGTTATCCTTGCGGCAGGCAAGGGCACCCGGATGCAATCGGCTGAGCCCAAGGTGCTGCATCAGGTGGCCGGGCGCTCGCTGCTGGGGCATGTGATCGCGGCGGCGGTGGCCGCGGATGCGCAAAGTGTGGCGGTGGTGATCGGTCCGGATATGGATGCGGTGCGCAAAGAAGCGACGCGCTGCGCGCCCGCCCCTGCGATCTTCGTGCAAACCAACCAGCGCGGCACGGCCGATGCGTTGCTGGCGGCGCGGCCAGCCCTGGCAGCCCACCATGGCGACGTTGTTGTGTTGTTTGGCGATACGCCTTTGTTGACGCCAGCGACCATCGCGGCGGCGCAAGCCGGATTGACGGCGGCCGATATCGTCACGGTTGGTTTCGATGCCATCGATCCTACCGGTTATGGCCGTATCCTGACGGACGTCCAGGGCGGCGTGCTGGCGATACGCGAGCACAAGGACGCCAGCGAGGCCGAGCACCGTGTGACCCGCTGCAATTCCGGCGTGATGGCCTTCCGTTCCGAGCGGATGCTGGAGGTGCTGGACGCCATCGGTAATGCCAACGCCAAGGCAGAATTCTACCTCACGGACGCCGTCGAGATCGGCCGGACCAAGGGCTTGCGCGTGAGTTATGTGATGACGTCAGAGACGGAGACACAGGGCATCAACGACCGCGCACAATTGGCGGGCGTCGAAGCGGACTTCCAGGCCCGCAAGCGTTTGGATGTGATGACGGGTGGGGCGACGCTGGTTGCTCCCGATACGGTGTATTTCAGCCACGATACGGTCATTGGCCGCGACGTGGTGATCGAGCCCTTCGTGGTGTTTGGGCCGGGCGTGTCGGTTGGCGACAACGTCACTATTCGTGCGTTCACGCATCTTGTGGGTGCTGACAAGAAACTCAACACGGGTGCCAAGATTGGTGACGGCGTAGAACTTGGCCCGTTCTCGCGCATCCGGCCCGGCACCGTGCTCGGCAAGAACGTGCATGTCGGCAATTTCGTTGAGGTGAAAGGCGCCGTGCTCGAAGAGGGTGCCAAGGCCAACCATCTGAGCTATCTGGGCGATGTGCGGGTGGGCGCGAAGGCCAACATCGGGGCAGGCACCATCACCTGCAACTACGACGGCTTCAATAAGCATTCCACGGACATTGGCGCTGGCGCGTTCATCGGCTCCAACACGGCGTTGGTGGCTCCGGTGAAAATTGGCGACGGCGCGATTGTGGGCGCTGGCAGCGTGATCGTAAAAGATGTGGCCGCCGACGCGCTGGCGGTGACGCGCGCACCACACGACGAACGGCCGGGCTGGGCCGCGAAATTCCGCACCATGATGGCGCGCCGGAAAAAGTCATAGCGCCCTAGGGGCAGCGGGCAAATTGGAGAGAGCGATCCTATGTGCGGAATTGTGGGCATCCTGGGCACAGAGGCGGTCGCCGGCGATCTCGTCGAGGCGCTGAAGCGGCTGGAATATCGCGGCTATGATAGCGCCGGCATCGCCACCATCGAAGGCGGCAAGCTCGACCGCCGCCGTGCTGAGGGCAAGCTGAAGAATCTTGCTCTCCGGCTTTCCAACCAACCTTTGCAGGGGCGCACCGGCATCGGCCACACGCGCTGGGCCACGCACGGAAAACCCGTCGAACGTAACGCCCATCCGCATATGAACGACAAAGTGGCGGTCGTTCACAACGGCATCATCGAGAATTTCCGCGAGCTGCGCGGCGAACTCACCAAGAAGGGCTATGCGTTCGAGACCGAGACCGATACGGAGACGGTACTTCATCTGGTGACGGACAATCTCAAGCAGGGCCTGAAGCCCGTCGAGGCCGCTCACAAGGCTTTGTCGCGGCTACGCGGGGCTTATGCGCTCGGCATTATTTTTGCCGCCGACGACGATCTGATGATCGCGGCCCGGCAAGGTCCGCCGCTGGCCATCGGCCACGGCGAGGGTGTCACCTATCTCGGCTCCGATGCCATTGCGCTCGCCCCCTTCACCAGCAAGATCACCTATCTGGAAGACGGCGATTGGGCCGTGCTCAGGCGCAGCGGCGCTGAAATTTTCGATCTTGCAGGCAAGCCGATCACGCGCCCGACGATTGTCTCGACGGCAAGCTCATTAACGGTCGACAAGGGCGGCTACCGCCACTTCATGCTGAAAGAAATCCACCAGCAACCCGAAGTCATCAGCCACACCATCGCCAACTATCTTGATCTTGCGGCGGGCACGGTTGAATTCCCGGACCTTGGCATCGATCTCAAAACCCTCAGCCGGGTGACGATCTCGGCCTGCGGCACGGCGAGCTATGCGGGCCTCGTCGGCAAATACTGGCTGGAGCGCTACGCCCGCCTGCCCGTCGATATCGATGTCGCTTCGGAATACCGCTACCGCGAGGCACCGCTGCCCGAGAATGGCCTCGCCCTCTTCATCTCGCAGTCGGGCGAAACTGCGGACACCATGGCCGCCCTGCGCTATTGCAAAGACGGCGGCCAGCGCATCGCCGCCATCGTCAATGTGCGCACCTCGACCATGGCGCGCGAAAGCCATGTGGTGCTGCCGACATTGGCTGGCCCCGAGATCGGCGTTGCTTCAACGAAAGCCTTCACCTGCCAGCTCAGCGTGCTCGCTTGCTTCGCCATTGCGGCTGGCAAAGCGCGCGGCCATATCGGCCCGGAGAAAGAGCGCGAACTGGTGCAGGCGCTGACCCAGGTGCCGCGCTTGATGTCCGATATTCTGCGCGATGAAAAACCCTATGAGCATCTCGGCCACCGGCTGACCAAGGCGCGCGATGTGCTCTATCTTGGCCGCGGCATCAGCTTCCCGATAGCCCTGGAAGGCGCTCTAAAACTGAAGGAGCTGTCCTACATCCACGCCGAAGGCTACGCGGCGGGTGAGCTCAAGCACGGACCAATCGCCCTGATCGAAGAGGGTGTGCCCGTGATCGTGGTCGCACCCCACGACGAGTTGTTCGAAAAGACCGTCTCCAACATGCAGGAAGTGGCGGCGCGCGGCGGCGATATCATCTTCGTGTCGGATGCCGAGGACGGCGCGGCAGGCTGCAAGGTGATTGAGCACCTGCATCTGCCCAAGGCGCATCCGTTCACCCATCCGCTGATGGCCTCCATCCCTGTGCAGCTGATTTCCTATCATACTGCGGTGCAGATGGGCACCGACGTGGACCAGCCGCGCAACCTGGCAAAATCCGTAACCGTGGAATAACTCTTGACAACGTGGTCCCGCAATTGCCCGAATCATCCTGTTGTTCTAGGCGGTTAGATCACGTTCGCGGGCGTCGTGGAGCCGGAGGAGTGATGGACATGCCTCGTTGGCGTGCCAGAATTGGTGGAGTAATGATGGCCATCGCTGGGCTGGCCTTGTGCTGTCCGGCCGTTGCCTTTGCTGCCGAAGCTGCCATCCCCTTAGCTCAAAAGGCTTTAAAGGCCGGTAAGCCCGACTTGGCCATCAAAGCCATGAACGTGGCGCTGGCGTCGAACGGGTTGAAGGGCGCCGAGATTGCCCGCGCCTACTACGTGCGCGGCCTTGCACAGGCCAAGGCCCGTAACCCGGCCGCTGCCATTGCCGACCTCAGCCATGCGTTATGGTTAAAAGGGCTGTCGGATACCGAACGCGCCGAGGCAACGGCCGCCAAGGCGGCGGCCTATCAAACAGCGGGTATTGCCGACACACCGGCCGAAAGCGCACCAGTGGCAGCAGGTGCTGCCGCCGTTGCGGAGGCCGCAACGATTGTTGTGCCTGAAGTTCCTGCAACGACCATCAGCAAGGCGAGAAAATCCAAATCAAAACCGGCCGCTCCGGATGCGGCGGCACTTGAACAGACGGCGAGCGTTGAGGCTTTGCCTTGGAACGCAGAGGCCGCATCTGCCGCGCCCAAACCCACCGAGGTCGCCCAAAGTGAGAGCAACTCGTTCAGTGCGGTCCTGGGCAGCCTGTTTGGCGGCGGCCAGCTGACGGCCCCGGAGGCTTCCGCGCCACCAACGGCCGAACCGGCTAAATTAGCCGCAGTGGAAGTTCAACCGTCCATCGCCGAAGCGGCCAAACCTGCCGGCAAAGCCGCCAAAACGGGGCTCTTCTTGCAGATTGCGTCGTTGCGCTCCGAGGCCGATGCGCAGGCGGCGGCGGCCAAACTGGCGGGCGACCACGCAGCTACCCTGGCCGGAGTCGAGACTGCGATTGCGCCATCGGTGATCGGCAATATGGGCACCTTCTATAACGTTCGCCTCGGTCCGGTCGCCAGCAAGGCCGCCGGGCAAACCCTGTGCGCGCAACTCCGGCGCGAAGGCGTCGACTGCTTCTTCGCAGCGCCGTAAATCTGGGGCATATTGATCCCCGGAAGGCGGATGGTGCGATGCCTCAAGGGCGTCGCCGCCAGAGCGGGGGACATGAGCGATGACACCCATCGATGAACCAAGGCCAAGGCCGTCGGCCAGCCGCGACACTCCAGAGGCAGGTCCCATCGCCCAGCTCAGCGGCGAGGATACCCGCCCGATCCACGCCTTCGCGCGCTTGCGCAACTATTTCCTGACCGGCCTCGTCATTGCGGGGCCGGTGACGGTGACGCTTTGGATCGTCTGGTGGTTCGTCAATCTCATCGACAGCTGGGTGAAGCCGGTGATGCCGGACTTTTACGCCTGGCTGCGCGCGTTGATCCCAAGCGCCTATTGGCCCACTAATTTCACGGTACCAGGCGTCGGCCTGCTGTTTGCGGTGGCCGGATTGACATTGCTTGGCGCGCTCGCCGCCAATCTCCTCGGCCGCACACTGCTCAGCTACGCCGAGTTCTTCGTGGGCGGCCTGCCGGTGGTGCGCAGCGTTTACAAGCCCGTGAAGCAGATCTTTGAAACCGTCCTCAGCAAGGGCGATTCCAACTTCCGCAAGGCGGGGCTGATCGAGTTTCCGCGCAAGGGCGCCTATTCGCTCGTGTTCGTCTCCAGCGACGCGCACGGCGAAATCCCGCTGAAGCTGCCGCCGGGCGATCCGTTCGTGACGGTGTTCATGCCCAGCTGCCCGCCAACCTCGGGGTTTCTCATGTTCGTGCGCCGCAGCGAGCTGATCGTGCTTGAAATGAGTGTGGAAGACGCGGCCAAGATGGTGCTCTCGGCCGGCATCGTCACACCTGAGTATCAGCTGGAGAACGGGGCGCTTACGCCGATAACACCCGCTCAACCTCGATGATTTCGGCAGGGCCATACCCGTTGAAGCGGGTACTCGTGGCCGTGCCGTAAGCGCCGAGCGGCCCGAACTCGATATAGTCACCCTCGGCGATGTCGGCGGCGAGATCGAGCTTGTTGGGCAGCACGTCCAGCGGGTCGCACGTTGGGCCATAGGCCGTGCAGGTCACGGTTGCGCCGGTCAGCACCTTGCCATCGCGAATGACGCGGTAGTTCGGCTGCAACAGGGCCACCTGGCTGACTTCCATCAGCGAGCCATAGATGCCGTCATTCATGAACACTTCTCGTCGCGTGCTCTTAACCAGTTTTACGCGGGCCAGCACTGACGTGCAGTTGGCGACCAGGCCACGGCCCGGCTCACACTCCAGCGGCGGCACAAAGTCAGCGCCGAACGCTTCTGCGGCTGCCAAGGCAATGGTCTCGAAGTAAACCGACAGATCCGGCGCGCTGAGGCCCACATAGCGTGATGGGAACCCGCCACCCACATTGAGTGCGGCCAGCCGGACACCTGCGGCGCGCGCGATATCGGCAGCCGCGTGGATGTACGTGGTCCAGATGGCGGGATCGCCACATTGCGAGCCTGGGTGGAAGGTCAGCAGCGGCTTGCAGCCCAGGCTCACCACATGGCGCAGCAGATGCGCGGCCAGCTCCGGCCCCGCGCCGAATTTGCTCGAAAAATCATGCGCCGACGAGCCGTGCTTGGGAAGCACGAAGCGGATCGCGATCTCCAGCTCTTGCGCGTTGCCCGCGACGGCGACGATCTTGTTGATTTCCTGCTCGTCATCGGCCGCGAACCGGACGCAACCATATTGCGCCGCAGCGATTGCAATCTCATTCCGGCCTTTGACCGGATTGTGATAGTGAAAGCGCGCCTCAGGGGCGACGGCGCGAACGGCCATCATCTCTTCGACTGAGGCGACGTCGAACACGTCAAGGCCGCCCGCCGCCAGCGTTGCTAGCACGTGCGGGCCATCGTTGGACTTGACGGCATAGCTGACCTCACCGGGAAATCCGGTCAGGAAGGTATTGAGGGTGGACGTGAGGATCGCGGGTGAAAAGCAGTGCACGGGCTCATCGGGGGAACGCTGTGCTGCGACATCCATAGCGTCGCCATAACTTGACGACTGAGACGCGCTGACCGGAGGCAACAGAACCGACGTTTTGGCGCCCACCAGCATCTGCTTCATTGACCGGGTTCTCCTTCAAAAAAAGCGACGTCGCTAAGATGACCAACGGGAGTGACGAGTACGATCCCCCGATGCGCAGCCGCAAGCCCTAATGTCCGTCAAATTGCCGAATGGACCGTAAATATGACGAAAGCGCTGACCGACAAAGACCGTGAGCTGATTGCGCTGTTACGGATCAACGCGCGCGAACCTGTCGCGAGTCTCGCCCGGAAGCTACAAGTTTCTCGTACCACCGTGCAGGACCGCCTGCGCCGGCTGGAGGAAACCAAAGTCATCGAGGGCTATGCGCTAAAGCTCACGGACACCGCTGCGATGGCGGGCCTGAAGGCCTTCATCACCATCGAGATCGATCCCAAACGCACCCAGGAGGTGGTCCGCGCCCTGGTGAAATTGCCGCAGCTCGAATCGCTGCACACTGTCAGCGGCAAATACGACGTGATGGGCATGATCGCGGCTGCCGACGCCGACGAGCTGGAGCGCGTGCTCGACCGCATCGGCGAAATTGCCGGCGTGAACGATACCGAGAGCGCGATTATTCTGTCGACGAAGCTGGATCGGCGGTGAGTGTCTTGGATTGCGTTCTGTAGTCGTTTCGACTATAGTAATTCAGGGAAAGCCGGAGTTTATGCGCGTCTTTGCTTCAAAGGTGTTCAGCAAGTTCCAGCGGCGGGAGCGAATTCGCAATGAGGTCCTTTGCGATGCAGCTGCTCGCGCCGAACGCGGCCTGATCGATGCTAGTCTTGGACAAGGACTGATCAAGCAGCGGGTAGCGCGGCCCGGGCAAGGACGGAGTGCAGGTTACCGTACAGTCATTGCTTATCACGTTGGCGCACGGGCCGTGTCCATTTTTGGATTCGCCAAGAGTGAGCGAGACAATGTCCGGCCTGACGAATTGGAGAGTTTGCGCGAGCTAGGTGCTTCCTGGCTCAAAGGTGACGATGAGGCGATCGACAAAGCAATCGCGGACGAAGCGTTAAGAGAGGTGCATTGTGACTAAAATCGTTAGGGGCAAAGCTTCAAGAGAATTGAAGGGCCGTATGCGTCTGCGAGCCGAAATTGTGGAGTCTGCACGAGATTTGGGTGCAGCCGGATTGATGGACTCGAAAACGGTGGAGAAAATCACCGTACGGATGTTGGGTCCAGATGCACTCCCTGGTGCGGTTGCGGTTTCGAGCAAACAAATCATCGCGATCCGCGAAGAAGCGCAAATGAGCCAGGCCGTGTTCGCCCGCCTGCTGTCGGTGTCTACGGGCACGCTCAGCAAGTGGGAGCGCGGGGAAATCCAGCCGCGTGGTCCGGCGCGGCGGCTGTTGCAGATCATCAAGGCCAGGGGCGTTGACGTGGTTTGCTAAATCGGGCGATCCATGGCTTATCGCGCGGACGTGCGAATGCCGTTTGTGTGGATGTGCAAGATGCCCCGGTTGACTGTTCTGTCTCCCCTGATCCTTCTTCTGGCCCTCGCCGCGCCCGCTTTGGCGCAAACCAAAGTGCCCGAGAACAAGGCGCAGATGCAGCTGTCGTTCTCGCCGCTGGTCAAGGCGACGGCACCTGCCGTGGTCAACGTCTATGTGACCCACCGCGTCAAAGAGTTCGTCTCGCCGTTTGGCGATGATCCGTTTTTCCGCGAGTTCTTTGGCGGCAATGCCGGGGTGCCGCAGGAGCGGTTGCAGAATTCGCTCGGCTCGGGCGTCATCGTGCGCGAGGACGGGCTGATCGTCACGAACAACCATGTCATCAAAGACATGGGCGATGCCGAGATCCGGGTGGCGCTGGCCGACAAGCGCGAACTCGATGCCAAGGTGCTGCTGCGCGACGAAAAGCTCGATCTCGCGGTGCTGCGGGTCGATGCCAAGGGCAAGAAATTCCCGTTTTTGCAGTTCGACAATTCGGACACGGTGGAAGTCGGCGACATTGTGCTGGCCATCGGCAATCCGTTCGGCATCGGCCAGACCGTCACCAGCGGCATCGTCTCAGCGCTCGCCCGCACCAGCGTCGAGAACAACGATGCGCAGTATTTCATCCAGACCGATGCCGCCATCAATCCGGGCAATTCCGGCGGTGCCTTGATCGATATGAACGGGCGGCTGCTGGGCATCAACACCGCGATCGTCTCGCGCTCAGGTGGCTCGCAGGGCATCGGCTTTGCTATCCCGGCCAACCTCGTGAAGGTGTTCGTCGAGAGCGCCATTTCCGGTAAGCAGATCGCAAAACCCTATCTCGGGGCCAAGATGTCGATGGTCACGCGCGAGATTGCGCAGGCCTTGAAACTGGAGCGAGTCTCCGGTGCTCTGGTGGTTGATTTGGACACGGATGGTCCGTCTGCTAAGGCCGGGCTGGTGCAGAACGATATCGTCATCGGTATCGACGATCATGTGGTCGAAGATCCGAGCACGCTGGCCTACCGGCTGGAGACCATCGGCGTTGGCCACACCGCCAAGCTCAAAGTGCTGCGCGACGGCAAGGAAACGCTGTTGGATCTGCCCTTGCAGGAGGCCCCTGCTCCGGTCGCGGTGGCGCTGGCGGGCGCGCATCCGTTCGACGGCGCGCGGGTTTCGCAGCTGACGCAAGCCATTGCCCAGCAATTGGGTCTCACGGGCGAGGCCACCGGCGTGGTGGTGATCGAGGTTGCGGCCGGGTCGATCGCGCAAGGCCTCGGCTTCCGGCCCGGCGACGTGGTGATGCGCGTCAACCGCTCGCGCATCCGTGGCATCGATGAACTGGAAAAGGTGATCAAAACCCCGCAAAGGCTTTGGCGGCTGGATGTAAAGCGCGGCGACCAGATCTATCAGATGGCCGTGCCTGGGTAGACATTTCGCTTGCAGCACCTTGCGCCGAAGGATCAGGCGATTTTTGTCATGGCAGCGGAGGCTGCCATGACAATGTGGGCGGATTAATTCGCGACCAACCCCAAGGTATCGCAGCCTACACCCCCGCCAACGCCTGTTCGAGGTCGGCGATAATGTCGGCTTTGTCTTCGATGCCCACGCTCAACCGTACTACGTCCGCAGCTGCACCCGCCGCCGCCAGCTGATCGCGTGGGACTTGGCTGTGGGTCGTCGAGGCCGGGTGGATGATGAGTGACCTGGTATCACCGATGTTCGCCACATGACTGAACAGGTTTACCGCCAACACCAGCTTCACGCCCGCCTCATAGCCGCCCTTGAGGCCAAAGGTGAATACCGCGCCCGCGCCCTTGGGGCAGATCTTCTGTTGCAGCGCGTGGTACTTATTCTCCGGCAGTCCGGCGTAGTTCACCCACGCCACCTTCGGGTGCTTTTCCAGCCAAGTGGCCACGGCCAGCGCGTTTTCGCAGTGCCGCTGCATCCGGAGCGCCAGCGTCTCGATGCCTGTCAGAATGAGGAACGCATTCAACGGCGCGATCGCCGGGCCGATGTCGCGCAGGCCGAGCACGCGGCAGGCGATGGCGAATGAGAAATTGCCAAACGTTTCCGCCAACACCATGCCGCGATAGCTGGGGTTCGGCTGCGACAGGGACGCATACTTGCCGGACTTCATCCAATCAAACGTGCCGCAATCGACGATCACGCCAGCGATCGAATTGCCGTGGCCACCCAGGAATTTGGTGGCCGAATGCACGATGATGTCGGCGCCGTGGTCTTTCGGCTTGCACAGATAGGGCGTGGCCATCGTGTTATCGACGATGAAGGGCACGCCGGCTTTTTTGGCCACAGCCGCGATGGCGTCGAGATCCATGATGATGCCGCCGGGATTGGCGACGCTCTCGCAAAAGATCGCCTTGGTTTTTGGCGTCACTTGCGCGGCAAAGCTGGCGGGGTCGTTACCGTCGGCCCATTTCACGCGCCAGTCGAACTTCTTGAAAGATTGGCCGAACTGGTTGATCGAGCCGCCATAGAGCTGCCGGGCGGCGATGAACTCGTCGCCGGGCTCCATCAGGGTGTGGAACACGAGGAATTGCGCGGCATGGCCCGACGCCACCGCCAACGCCGCCGTGCCGCCTTCCAACGCCGCCACGCGCTCTTCCAGCACGCCCTGCGTCGGGTTCATGATGCGGGTGTAGATATTGCCGAAGGCTTCGAGATTGAACAGGCTGGCGGCGTGGTCGACGTCGTTGAAGACATAGGCCGTGGTTTGATAGATCGGTGTCGCCCGCGCGCCCGTGGTCGGGTCGGGCTTGGCGCCAGCGTGAATAGCAAGGGTATTG
Organism: Hyphomicrobiaceae bacterium; assembly: GCA_025359185.1. Taxonomy (GTDB): domain Bacteria; phylum Pseudomonadota; class Alphaproteobacteria; order Rhizobiales; family Hyphomicrobiaceae; genus JANYHF01. The sequence continues at coordinate 34,542 of JANYHF010000014.1, forward strand.
AACTTGGGGGCGTCGGTCATAGGGGCGGGCTCCTTCGAAAGGCTGCGGCGGGTCGCCACAGTTGAAGGGGATTTGAGTATTGGATGTCAAGGGGAAGACAAGGAACAAAGTAGTAAGAGGGATTAGGGACTTGGGATTAGGGATTAGGGAAAGAAAGTACCGCAATCGGCGCTCCGCGCGAGGCGAATGCCTCGGCGATTGTGCTGTTGGACGGTCATGTTGGGTTCAATGGCGCGAGCGACGGGGCTCGAACCCGCGACCTTCGGCGTGACAGGCCGACGCTCTAACCAACTGAGCTACGCCCGCGCATGACTGAGGGTGTATGCTGCGACCAGACACGAAGTCAAGCGCGGCAACCGGGGGCGTGCGTTTTCTATGTCGCGATGGCCTGCGTGTAGGCGAAGCGGCTTTGTTCCATGCTACGCACATGGCCGCCACCGTGATCGAAAGCTACGCCGCCAATGCCCGCATTTGAACGCACCGAACTCAACAGCGCCCGCCTGCATTTGCGCCCGCTGGCCGCCACTGATGCACAATCGCTGTTCACAGTCTATTCGGACCCGGCCGTGATGCGTTATTGGAGCAGTCCGCCCTGGACGGCGATGTCTGAGGCCGAGGCGCACATCGCTGAGGAACTCGCGGGGTTAGCTGCGGGAACCGGGCTGGCGCTTGGGATCGAGCGCACTTCGGATCACCAGCTGATCGGCACTTGCCAGTACCACCTGTTCCATGAGCAGAGCCGCCGGGCCGAGATCGGCTACGGGCTGGCGAAATCAGCCTGGGGCCAGGGTTTTATGCATGAAGCTCTGACGATGCTCATTCGCCACGGTTTTACCGCGCTTGGCCTCAATCGCATCGAGGCCGACATCGATCCCCGCAATCTGTCATCTGCCAGATGCCTCGAGCGGTTAGGATTTGCCAAGGAAGGATTACTGCGTGAGCGCTGGATCGTTGCGGGTGAGGTCTCCGATTCACGACTCTACGGCTTGCTGCGGCGCGACTGGCTGGCGGCCCTGGGAGGGCAGCAATGATCAAGAACTGGCTGGTGGCCCATTGGGTGACGGGCGCGCTGTTCATGGCTTTGGGGTTCCTGGCGCTGACGCCGCTGCTGGCGATGAGCTGGGAGCTGCCGCTTTTGCTGATCTACCTGCATCTGCCCGGCTACATGGTTCATCAGGTCGAAGAGCATTGGGGCGACCGCTTCCGCACCTATATCAACGAAAAAGTGTTCGGCGGCGTCGAGGCGCTGACCCCGGGCGACGTGCTGTGGATCAACCTGCCCGGCGTCTGGGGCGTTAACATCGTGGCGCTGTATCTCGCCTTCTTCTACGACGCAGGCTGGGCACTGGCGGCGCCCTATCTGATGCTGGTCAACGCTTTTGCTCATCTCGTCAACGCGATGCAAACCCAGGAGTACAATCCAGGCCTCGCCACTGCCGTCGTGATTTTTCTGCCGCTGGGCCTTGTATCGTTGTTCATGGCGGGCGGCACGCCGTTGCAGCACGGCATTGGGGTGGCCGTCGCGCTGGCCATCCACGCGCTCATCGGCATCAGCGCCAATAGGCGGGCGGCCACGGCGGCGCGGCGGCTGGCCTAGCGGCGATCCGTTGGCCAGTGCGGCCAGAGCGCGGGAGCCAAGGCTGTTGCCCCAGCCATGCCGATCAGCTGTGCAAGGATGAAGCCAGGGACACAAGACGGCGCGATGCCGGCAAAAGTATCTGACAAGGACCGCGCGATGGTCACAGCCGGATTGGCGAATGAGGTCGAGGCCGTGAACCAATAGGCCGCCGTAATATACAGGCCAACAGCGTAGGGCACGGCAGCGGGGGTTCGGGCCACGCAGCCATAGATCGTCAGTAGCAACCCGAAGGTGGCCACAGCCTCAGCGAACCACTGGCCTGTGCCAGACCGGACATGCTGGGAGAGCTGGAATACCGGCAGGTTAAACATCAGATGGGCCGCCCACACGCCGATCAGCGAGCCTGTCAGCTGCGCGGCGGTATAGGGCAAGAGTTCCGGCCAGCCGAATTCGCGCCGCAGCGCCAGCGATACCGTCACCGCCGGGTTGAAATGCGCGCCCGAAATGGGGCCGAAAATCAAGATCAGCACCACCAGCATGGCGCCTGTCGGGAAGGTGTTGCAAAGCAGCGCGATGGCGACGTTCCCGCCCGCCAGCTTTTCGCCCATGACGCCGGAACCAACGACGGTTGCGAGCAGTAGCGCGCTGCCAAGGGCTTCGGCAAGGAGGCGGCGGGGCAGGGGTTCGCTCATGACGAACTGCCCTCCATCCGGCCGATATCTTGGACTGATTTGGCCAGCGCCATCGAACTGATGCTGGTCATCGGCAATGACGTGAACGCCACGATGCGGTTTTTCATGTACTTGGACGCGGTGCTGAACGCGCGTTCCTTGTCGACATCCGTACCCTCGACGGCGGCCGGGTCCTCGATACCCCAATGGGCGCTCATCGGCTGGCCGGGCCACACGGGACAGGTTTCCCCGGCCGCATTGTCGCAAACGGTGATCACGAAATCCATTTTCGGCGCGCCGGGCATGACGAACTCTTCCCAACTCTTGGAGCGCAACCCCTCGCTAGGGTACTCCATCGCCGCCAGCACTTTCAGCGTGAACGGATTGACCACGCCCTTGGGCTGGCTGCCGGCCGAGTAGGCGTTGAACCGCCCCGCCCCGAGTTTTTGCAGAATGCTTTCGGCCAGCACCGAGCGGGCGGTGTTTCCGGTGCAAAGGAACAGCACGTTGAAAATGCGGTCAGGCATGGGTTGGCCGCTCCTTGGGTGGGCAGCATGGGGTGAGATCCGAAATCAGCGGCGCGCAAATCTCGGGGCGACCGCCGCAACAATCATTGAGCAGGAACACCATGACGGTGCGGAACTGGTCTAGGCCGGCCCGGTAGATGATCGAACGTGAGTGCCGTTCGCTCTTGATGAGGCCAGCGCGTGTGAGGATCGCCAGATGGGCGGACATCGTGTTCTGCGGCGTGCCAATCAACCGCGCCAGTTCGCCAGCCGGGACGCCTTCGGGTTCCCTCGCGACGAGCAGCCGGAAGGTTTCCAGCCGTGTCGCCTGGGCAAGAGCTGAGAGGGCTGCGAGAGCGGCTGATTGATCCATGCATCCAGAATAATGGATTTACATGACAGCCTAGTGACGGTTCGCGCCGGGGGGCTGGCCCCATGGCCTCATTGGCACTGGGCGTGGCAAAGGACTACTGCTACAGCCATAGTTCGCGCACTTTCATTCCATTTTTCGCGCAAAGCTGTCCATGCAACCCGTTGTCAACCTCAGCCCGCCGCCCGCCGACGAGGTGAAGGCGACGACGTGCTATATGTGTGCGTGCCGGTGCGGGATTCATGTCCACATCAAGGGCGGCGCGATCACCTACATCGAGGGCAATCGCGATCATCCGGTGAACAAGGGCGTGATCTGCGGCAAGGGCGCGGCGGGGATCATGCAGCATTTTTCGCCCGCGCGGCTCAGGAACCCTTTGCTCAGGACAGGCGAGCGCGGAAAGGGCCAGTTCAAGGAAATTTCATGGGACGAGGCGTTGAGCCTCGCGAGCACATGGCTCGGCGATGTGCGGCGAACCGACCCCAAAAAACTTGCATTCTTCACTGGCCGCGACCAAAGCCAAGCGCTCACTGGCTGGTGGGCGAGCCAGTTCGGTACGCCGAATTTCGCCGCCCATGGCGGGTTCTGTTCGGTGAACATGGCGGCGGCCGGCCTCTATACCATGGGCGGCTCATTCTGGGAGTTCGGCGAACCCGATTGGGAGCGCACGAAATATTTCCTCTTGTTCGGAGTCGCCGAGGATCACGCCTCGAACCCGATCAAGATCGCGCTTGGGAAACTGAAAGCGCGTGGCGTCAAGATCGTGTCGGTGAACCCGGTGCGGACCGGCTACAACGCCATCGCCGACGAGTGGCTGGGCATCAAGCCGGGCACGGACGGGTTGTTCGTGGCGGCGCTCATCCAAGAACTTTTCCGCACACAGCGTATCGATGTGGAGTCACTCTGCCGCTATACGAATGCTGCCTGGCTGGTGGTGCAGGCGCCGGGAACGGCCGGGGACGGATTGTTTGCGCGCGACGCGGCCGGAGCGCCGTTGGTCATCGATCGCAGGACCGGGCTCCCACGCCCAGTGCCGCTCTTTGCGGCACGGGGAGAGGGTGGGGGTGAGGGGCGTCCACAAGCTCCGGCCCTTCACCCCCACCCTCTCCCCGCGAAGGACGGGGAGAATGAGTTCCTGCCTGCGCTCAGCGGCGACTATGTGCTTGCCGATGGCCGCCAAGCGACGCCCTCGTTCGCGCTGATGGCTGAGCGCTACATGGGTGCCGAGTATGCTCCCGAGCGCGCAGAGGCCGAGACCGGCATTCCCGCTGCCACCATCCGGCGCATCGCGGCCGAACTTGCGACGGCGGCCTTCGACCAGGCCATCGCGCTGGATCAGCCGTGGACGGATTGGACGGGCACCCGGCATGAGACGATGACCGGCCGCCCAGTGTCGATGCACGCCATGCGCGGCGTGTCCGCCCATTCCAACGGCTTTCATACCTGCCGCCTGATCCATATCCTGCAGATCCTGCTGGGTTCCATCGATTGCCCCGGTGGCTTCCGCTACAAGCCGCCCTACCCGAAGTCCGTGCCGCCGGCCATCCGCCCCATGGGCAAAGCGGGGAAAACTGCTCCGAACACGCCGCTGGGCGGGTCGCCGCTCGGCTTTCCGATGGGGCCGGAGGATTTGCTCATTGGTCCCAACGGCGAGCCGCAGCGCGTTGACAAAGCCTATTCGTGGGAGGCGCCGCTGGCTGCGCACGGCCTCATGCATATGGTCATCACCAATGCGGCGACGGCTGATCCGTACCCGGTGGATGTGCTGTTCCTCTATATGGCCAATATGAGCTGGAATTCGTCGATGAATGTTCCCGCCGTGCTGCAGCATCTGACAGCGAAGGACGAAACAGGCGCATACAAAATCCCAAAGATCATCTATTCCGATGCCTATGCGTCGGAGATGGTGGCCTATGCCGATCTGATCCTTCCCGATACGACCTATCTCGAACGCTGGGATTGTATCTCCCTCCTTGATCGCCCGATTTCCGATCCCGATGGCCCCGCCGATGCCATCCGCCAACCGGTGGTGAAGCCCGACCGCAATGTGCGGCCGTTCCAGGAGGTGCTGCTGGATCTCGGCGCGCGGCTGGGGCTTCCGGGCTTTGTGGATATGGCGGGCAAGCCGAAATATCCGGGCGGGTATGCGGACTATATAGTCAACCACGAGCGCGCACCGGGCATCGGGCCGCTGGCAGGCTGGCGCGGCACCGACGGCAAGAGCTTTGGCCGCGGCGCGGTGAACCCGCAGCAGCTGGAGCGTTACATCGAGAACGGCGCGTTTTTCGCGACGCAGCTGCCGCCCGAGGCGCGGTTTTTCAAACATGCGAACAAGGACTATCTGGAGTGGGCCACGTCCGTCGGCTTCATCGGCGCGCCCGATCCGGTGATCCTGCAACTCTATTGCGAGCCCTTGCAGCGGTTCCGTCTGGCGGCGCAAGGGCATGGGGGCGTGAAGCCGCCGGAGCAGCATCGTAAGCGGATTGCGACCTACTTTGATCCGTTGCCGTTTTGGTATCCAGCGGCAGGTGATGCAGCGCCTAAAGAGGATCTGTACCCGTTATGCGCTATCACCCAGCGCCCCATGCATATGTACCATTCCTGGGGCAGTCAAAATGCCTGGTTGCGCCAGATTACCAATGAGAACCGGCTGTTCATCCATCACGACCTCGCCCGCAAGCATGACCTCAAGGACGACGACTGGGTCTGGCTCACCAGCGCCACTGGCCGGATCAAGTGCCAGGTGCGCGCGATGGACGGCGTCAATCCGCACACCGTGTGGACGTGGAACGCGATCGGCAAGCGCTCGGGCACTTGGGGGCTTGATCCGCAAGCACCCGAATCGCAGAAGAGCTTCCTGCTCAACCATCTGATCCCGGATCTTCTTCCAGAAGGCGCGGGCGGCTACCGCTATTCGAATTCCGATCCGGTGACGGGCCAAGCCGCGTGGTATGACCTCAAAGTGCGGATCGAGAAATGCGTGGGAGATGCGGCGCGGGAAATTTCGCCGAAATTCGCGACGATCACACCATGACCACCCTCCCCACGCCACCAACCAAAAAACTCGGCCTCGTCATCGATCTCGACATCTGCGTCGGCTGCCAGGCTTGCGCGACGTCGTGCAAGGAGTGGAACTCGCAAGGGCTTACCTCCGCGCCGCTGACCGATGAGGACCCCTACGGCGATGACCCGCACGGCACCTGGCTCAACCGTGTGCACACGTATGAAGTGGGCACAGGCCCCGCCGCCCGCACCGTGCATTTCCCGCGCTCGTGCCTGCATTGCGAGGACGCGCCCTGCGTCACCGTCTGCCCGACCGGCGCCAGCTACAAGCGCGCCGAGGACGGCATTGTGCTGGTCAATCCGGACACCTGCATCGGCTGCAAGCTCTGCTCCTGGGCCTGCCCCTATGGCGCGCGCGAATATGACTACACCGACGGCGTCATGAAGAAATGCACGCTCTGCGTCGACCGCATCTACAACGAGAACCTTGCCGAAGTGGACCGCGTCCCGGCCTGCGTGCGTGCCTGCCCGACAGGCGCGCGGGCGTTTGGCGATTTGGGTGATCCAGGCAGCTCGGTGTCGAAAAACGTGGCAGCGCGCGGTGGCTACGACCTCATGCCGGAAATGGGGTGCAGGCCCACCAACAAGTACCTGCCGCCCCGCGAAAAGCGCGCCACGGCCGATCCCGAGCCGATGCCCTCGCTGGCCGAAATGGCCGCGGGCAAAGCCGGCCTTGAGAAATTGTTCGCCTGGGTGGACAAAGTGTTGTCGTAAAGGTCAGGGTCAGGCCGCAAGAGAGCCCTCTACTTTCCCTAATCCCTAATCCCTACCCTCTAATCCCTCTTTCTACTTCCTGTTCTCTCCTGTTCTCGTCGAGCCGATCGTATGCACCCAGCCTATTCCGTCATCTTCTTCACTGCCGCGTCTGGCGCGGGCTATGGCTTACTCGCCTTACTGAGCATCGGTGTGGCGACCGGCTGGCTGCCGCCCGACCGCACGCTGGGGCTCACCGGTCTCGGCCTCGCCCTCACCCTCATCACCGCAGGCCTCCTTTCCTCCACCGCCCATCTTGGCCGCCCCTCACGGGCGTGGCGCGCGTTCTCGCAATGGCGCTCGTCGTGGCTGTCGCGCGAAGGCGTGCTGGCGGTCGCCACCTACGTGCCTGCGGGCATCCTCGGACTCGGCTGGGCCATCCTTGGACGGACGGATGGCGTGTTTGCGCTGGCCGCTTGGCTGACGGTGCCGCTTGCGATCGCGACGGTGATCGCCACCGGCATGATTTATCAGAGCTTGGCGACCATCCGGCAGTGGCACCAGCGTTTGACCACGCCGGTCTACTTGCTGCTGGCGCTGGCGACCGGCGGGCTGCTGCTGATCGCCATCCTGCGCCTGACCACCGGGCAAGCTGGCAAGATCGTGCTGGTGGTGCAGGCGTTCCTGATTCTCGCGGCACTGATCAAATGGCTGTACTGGCGCGCCATCGACCGCGCGCCCGTTCTGGCGACACCTGAAACTGCCACCGGTCTCGGCCGCTTCGGCACGGTGCGTCAGCTGGAGGCCCCGCATTCGCAAGCCAATTATGTGATGCGAGAGATGGGCTACTCAATCGGCCGCAAGCACGCGCTCACGCTACGGTACGCTGTGCTTTGGCTGCTGTTCGGGCTGCCGTGTCTGCTGATCGCGCAAGCCCTGTGGCAGGGCACGTTCGCCACCATCGCCGTGATCGCTGCTGTGCTGTTGGCCGCCTTGGGCGTAGTTATCGAACGCTGGCTGTTCTTTGCCGAGGCCGAGCATGTGGTGATGACGTATTATGGGGCCGGTACAAAGTAGGGCCGAGACCCGCGAGGTAAACTGGTGGGTGGTGAGAGGATCGAACTCCCGGCCACTTCGGTGTAAACGAAGCGCTCTACCGCTGAGCTAACCACCCGGCTGTTTCCGTCCGGTCCTCGTCACGGCCGGACTTGACCCGGCCACCCAGGGCGGCACATGCAGATGGCTCTGTTATGAGGCACTGGATGGCCGGGTCAAGCCCGGCCATGAGAAAAGCGCGTTGCGCCCGTGGCCAACCTTACTTCCCGGCGATGGCTTCTTTGAGGTTCTTGGCGGCCGTAAAGCGCGGCACGGTCGTGGCAGGCAGCTGGATCTGCGCCTTGGTCTGCGGATTGAGGCCGGTGCGGGCGGCGCGGTGGCTGACCTTGAAGGTGCCAAAGCCCGGAATGCGGACTTCTTCGTGAGCCTTCAGGCTCTTTTCAATATGCACAAAGAGCGAATCGATGACCTCGCCAGCCTTCTCCTTGGTGAGTGCAGCTTCATCGGCGATGGCGGCAACGAGTTCTTTTTTGTTCATGACAAGACCTTTCGTGACAAACGCATTGTTTGAGTGTGTTGGCCGGTAATGTGTCCAGCCCCAGGGACGCCTATAGCCATCATGGCAGGCTTTGGCTAGGGTTAATTTTGGCATCAGAGCCCGGATTTCCGGCTTTTTTCACAGATATGGCCCCTGCGGATTACCGCCGGGGCCATATGGCTGTTCATCGATGGCCCGCCCAGGGCGGCCGTGTTGCCTAATGGGCGGTGATGCCTGTGCCGTCTTCGTCAGGGAGCACGGCGGTGACCGTCTCCACTTCAGACCACACGATGGGTGTCAGCGGACGGGTCAGTGCGATCTTCAGCACATCGTCCATGCGTGCGACCGGGATGATCTCCAGGCCGCTTTTGACCACGTCGGGGATCTCGGCAAGATCTTTGGCGTTGTCTTCCGGGATGATCACCGTCTTCAGACCGCCGCGCAGGGCCGCCAGAAGTTTTTCCTTCAGGCCGCCGATGGGCAGCACACGGCCACGCAGCGTGATCTCGCCGGTCATGGCGACATCGCGGCGCACCGGCGTACCCGTCATGATGGACACAATGGCCGTTACCATGGCGACGCCTGCCGACGGACCGTCCTTGGGCGTTGCACCTTCCGGCACATGCACATGGATATCCTTTTTCTCGAACATCGGCGGGGCGATGCCGAAATCGACAGACCGCGAGCGCACATAGGCGTTGGCGGCCGTGATCGATTCCTTCATCACATCGCGCAGATTGCCGGTGACGGAAAACCGCCCCTTGCCCGGCATCATCACGCCTTCGATGGTGAGCAGCTCACCGCCGACTTCGGTCCACGCCAAGCCCGTCACGACGCCGATCTGGTCATCGCTCTCCATCTCGCCGTACCGGTATTTCGGCACGCCGAGATAGTCTTTGATGTTGGCAGCGGTCACCGTCACTGATGTGGTGCCGCCGAGCGAGATCGCCTTGACGGCCTTGCGGGCGAGTTTAGAGATTTCACGCTCCAGCGAGCGCACCCCAGCTTCGCGCGTGTAACGGCGCAGCAGCTCTTCGAGCGCGGGCATCTCAACGCTCCACTCGTGCGGCTCCAGCCCGTGCGCGAGCGCGGCGGCTGGGATGAGGTGGCGCCGGGCGATCTCAACCTTCTCGGGCTCGGTGTAGCCGGCAATCCGGATGATCTCCATGCGGTCCAGCAGGGCCGGCGGGATGTTCAGCGTATTGGCGGTGGTCACGAACATCACGCTCGAAAGGTCATAGTCGACCTCAAGATAGTGATCGTTGAAGGTGTGGTTCTGCTCAGGGTCCAGGACCTCGAGCAGCGCCGCTGCCGGATCGCCACGGAAGTCCGAGCCCATCTTGTCCACCTCGTCGAGGAGGAACATCGGGTTTGGTTTCTTGGCTTTGCGCATGGACTGGATGACCTTGCCGGGCATCGAGCCAATGTAAGTGCGCCTGTGGCCGCGAATTTCGGCCTCGTCGCGAACGCCGCCAAGCGACATGCGCACGAATTCGCGCCCCGTCGCTTTCGCGATGGATTTTCCGAGCGAGGTTTTGCCCACGCCAGGAGGGCCGACGAGGCACAAGATCGGTCCCTTCAGCTTGTTCGTACGCTGCTGCACCGCTAGGTATTCAAGGATGCGCTCCTTGACCTTCTCAAGCCCGTAATGCTCGTCTTCGAGCACCTTTTCGGCTTCCAAGAGGTCACGCTTGATCTTGCTGGGCTTGCCCCAGGGAATCGACAGCAGCCAATCGAGATAATTGCGCACCACCGTCGCTTCGGCCGACATCGGGCTCATCTGCCGCAGTTTTTTAACCTCGGCCTTTGCCTTCTCCTCAGCTTCCTTGGACAGCTTGGTCTTCTCAATCTTTTCTTCGAGCTCAGCGATATCGTCGCGCTCGTCGCCGTCCCCGAGTTCCTTCTGGATCGCCTTCATCTGCTCGTTGAGGTAATACTCGCGCTGGGTCTTCTCCATCTGGCGCTTGACACGCGAGCGGATTTTTTTCTCGACCTGGAGAACAGAAATCTCGCTCTCCATGAGGGCGTAGACTTTCTCGAGGCGCTCTGAGAGCGTCGTGGTTTCCAGCACGTCTTGCTTGTCGGCGATCTTCACCGCCAAGTGCGAGGCGATGGTGTCGCCAAGCTTGGAATAGTCTTCGATCTGCGAGACGGTGCCGAGCACTTCTGGCGAAATCTTCTTGTTCAGCTTTACATAGCTCTCGAACTGCGAGATCGCCGAGCGCGACAGCGCCTCGATCTCGTCTTCGGAGCCCTGCTCCTCGGTGATACGCTCGACTTCCGCCTCGTAATAATTGGCATTGTTCGTGTACCGCTTGATGCGCGCACGCGAGCCACCCTCGACGAGCACCTTCACGGTGCCATCGGGGAGTTTCAGCAGCTGCAAGACATTGGCGAGCGTGCCGACGGTGTAGATGGCATCGGGTGACGGATCGTCGTCGCTCGCGTTCTTCTGCGCCGCGAGCAGGATGTGCTTGTCCGCGCGCATCACTTCTTCGAGCGCGTTGATGGATTTTTCGCGGCCGACGAACAAGGGCACGATCATATAGGGAAACACGACGATGTCCCGGAGCGGGAGCACCGGATAAAGCTCAGGCCCGCTTGCAGGCTTCTTGGTGGTCACTTTGTCGTCGCCCATGACTTTGGTTCTTCCTTTGAGAGCGGCCCCGCGACGCGGCGCGCCTTTCGGGGCACCCTCCGGCTTGCGGTCCTTTGGCAATGCGATCGTCCCTTGTCTGGTTCCGGCGCGGCTGATGCCGGGCAGGCTTTGGGTTAATGCAACCCGTTCGAGTCACATATGCGCTACGTGACCCTAATCAACCCCTGACCGGATGGTCAGCTTCACCTCTTGCCACGGCCGGATTTGACCCGGCCATGACAAATGAGCGACGGTCGTCAGGTTCCAGTGCCCGCGCCTGCTCCGGCCTCACGGTCGGCGTAGATGCGCAAAGGTTTGGCGTTACCCTCGACGACTTCCTGGCTGATGACCACCTCTTCAACGCCTTTGAAAGCGGGAAGATCGAACATGGTCTCCAAAAGGATGCTTTCGAGGATCGACCGGAGGCCGCGCGCACCCGTCTTGCGTTCGATGGCACGGCGGGCGATCGAGCCGAGGGCTTCCTTGGCGAAGGTGAGATGCACGTCTTCCATCTCGAACAGGCGCTGATACTGTTTGGTCAGCGCATTCTTGGGCTCGGTCAAGATCTTGACCAGCGATGGTTCATCGAGATCCTCGAGGGTTGCGATCACCGGCAGACGGCCGATAAATTCCGGGATCAGGCCGAATTTCAGCAGATCTTCCGGTTCCACTTCGCGCAGGATTTCGCCATGACGGCGCTCGTCGATTGGCCGCACCTTGGCGCCGAAGCCAATGCTTGTCGCGCGGCCACGATGCGAGATGATCTTTTCGAGGCCGGAGAACGCACCTCCACAGATGAACAGGATGTTGGTCGTATCCACCTGCAAAAATTCCTGCTGCGGATGCTTGCGGCCGCCTTGCGGAGGCACCGAAGCGACGGTGCCTTCCATGATTTTCAGCAAGGCTTGCTGCACGCCTTCGCCCGAGACGTCGCGGGTGATCGACGGGTTGTCGGACTTGCGCGAAATCTTATCGACTTCGTCAATGTAGACGATGCCGCGCTGCGCCCGCTCCACATTGTAGTCGGCGGCTTGCAGCAGCTTCAGGATGATGTTTTCCACGTCCTCGCCGACATAGCCGGCCTCGGTGAGTGTCGTGGCATCGGCCATGGTGAACGGCACATCGAGGATGCGGGCGAGCGTCTGAGCCAGCAGCGTCTTGCCGCATCCCGTCGGTCCCACCAGAAGGATGTTCGATTTCGCCAGTTCCACATCGCCGTTCTTGGCGGCGTGATTGATACGCTTGTAGTGGTTGTGCACGGCCACCGCGAGCACCTTCTTGGCGTGCTCCTGGCCGATAACGTAATCATCCAGCACGGCGCAGATCTCATGCGGCGTTGGCACGCCGTCGCGCGACTTCACCAGCGAGGTTTTGTTCTCTTCGCGGATGATGTCCATGCACAGTTCGACGCATTCATCGCAGATGAACACAGTGGGACCGGCGATGAGTTTGCGGACCTCGTGCTGGCTCTTGCCGCAGAAGGAGCAATACAGGGTGTTTTTGTCTGCCATGCGTCGTCTTGCTTTCGTTGGGCGGAACCGGAACCAGCGTGGATTGCTCGCCTGGTTTCAGAGTCCTGCCGCTGCTCGCAGCCTCTTGCAAACGCTTCGCCGCAACACCACCCCAATCCTCAAGCTGCCAAACCGAATCTTGGACCAAACGCTTGAGTCTGGTGATTGGAGCATGCCGCAGGCTGCCTGATCAAGGCATCCCGCAACGCCGTAGCTCCGTCACAGGTGTATCAGCGGCTCATTTACCACAGTCTCGAACCGGTGCCGAGCCTGAGCGTCACTGGTTTGTCACGAGGATTATGCAACTCCCCTGCCACTGTGCCTATGTCATCATGCCCGTCAAATCTGCTGCTTTCACGGCAGATTCGTGGAAGCCCATGACTTAAGTGCGTTTTCCGCTGCCACCGCTGGCGTCTTCGGCGTCTTTGCGCTTGGAAATCACTTCATCGACGATACCGAACTTCTGCGCTTCCTCGGCCGACATGAAGTGGTCACGGTCGAGTGTGCGCTCAATCGTCTCAAGCGGCTGGCCGGTGTGTTTCACATAAATGTCGTTGAGGCGGCGCTTGACCTTCACAATATCTTCGGCATGACGTTCGATGTCGCTGGCCTGGCCACGGAAGCCGCCCGATGGCTGATGCAACATGACGCGGGCATTGGGAAGGATGTAGCGCATTCCCTTGGCACCGGCAGTCAACAGTAGCGACCCCGCCGAGGCCGCCTGGCCCACGCACAGCGTCGCAACTTCCGGCTTGATAAACTGCATGGTGTCGTACATTGCCATGGCCGCTGTGACGGCGCCGCCGGGCGAGTTGATATACATGGAGATTTCCTTCTTCGGGTTCTCCGATTCCAGAAACAGAAGCTGGGCGACGATGACAGAACTCATGTCGTCTTCGACCGCGCCCGTCAGGAAGATGATTCGCTCTTTGAGGAGGCGCGAATAAATATCATACGAGCGCTCGCCCCGGTTGGTTTGCTCGACCACCATCGGAATCAAATAATTGCGATAGGTTTCAACGGGATCTCTCATGGCGGCAGCATCCTTTTTAGATGAACGGGCAGCTCACATATAGGCGTCTGCCTGGCAGGGTGCGCCCCGCCAGTTGGGCAGGTCGCGCGCTGCCTCTTTCATCACATCGCACCAGTGGACCGCAAGCTGCACCGTCCATGCCGGTGTGGGCAACCGGCAGTATAGCCACAAACAACCCGGCAGGACAACGTGTCGCCCGGTGTGATTGTGCTGCCTGTGCAATAGCTTGAGGCTTGGAGAGCGACGTTGCCCAACGGTGGTGTAAGGCGCAGCGAAGCGAATCTGTTATGCACGGGCTCTAAAAGTTAGCGCGAAGGCAAAGCCGGAAACGATGGTGAGCGAAGCCAAAGCCGAGTTTCTGGAGCGCTCGAAAGAGTTCTGGAACCCAGGCAAAACGCAATTCTGGCAGGACCAGGACGTCGATCTCGTCATCGACAAGCGCGAAGGCTATCACCTCTTCGACATGGACGGCCGCAGGCTGATCGACGTGCATCTGAATGGCGGCACCTACAACCTTGGCCATCGCAATGCCGAGCTGATCGCGGTGATGACGGCTGCGGCGGCGCGCTTCGACATGGGCAACCATCATTTTCCGGCCTTGGCGCGCACGGCTCTGGCCGAGACCATCGCGGCCTGTATGCCGGGTGATCTGCAGTACACGATCTATGGGGCCGGCGGGGCGGAAGCGATTGATATTGCTCTGAAAACTGCACGTAACGCGACCAAGAAAAAGAAGATCGTTTCGATTGTGAAGGCCTATCACGGGCATACCGGGCTGGCGGTTAAGACCGGCGATGCGCGGTTCTCAAAGCTGTTCTTGTCTGAGGACACGGCGGGCGAATTCATCCAGGTGCCGTTCAACGATTTGAACGCCATGGAAGACGCGCTGAAGCGGCGCGATGTGGCCGCCGTGATCATGGAGACGATCCCCGCCACCTACGGTTTTCCGATGCCGAAGGAGGGCTATCTCCCCGGCGTCAAGCGCCTCACCGAGCGTTATGATGCTCTTTACATCGCCGACGAAGTGCAGACCGGTTTCATGCGCACGGGCGCGATGTGGGGCGTCAACAAGTACGGCATCGAGCCCGACATCATGGTGCTGGGCAAGGCGCTGACCGGCGGCATCTATCCGATTTCCGCCGCAGTGGTTTCGAAGCGCCACGCCGGCTGGCTGACCGAGGACGGCTTCGGCCACATCTCCACGTCCGGCGGTGCCGAGATCGGCTGCTGCGTGGCGATGAAGGTGCTCGAAATCACCCAGCGGCCAGAGGTAGCGTCCATGGTGCGCTACATCGCTGATTTCGTGCGCGCGGGGTTGAACCGCATCCAGGCGCAATATCCCGACTGGTTCATCGGCATCCGCCAGCATGGCGTTGTCATGGGGCTGGAGTTCAACCACCCCGAAGGCGCCAAGCCGGTGATGAAGCATCTCTACAAAAACGGCGTGTGGGCCATTTTCTCGACCCTCGACCCGCGCGTCCTCCAGTTCAAGCCCGGCATTCTGATGACGCAAGCCTCCTGCGAGGACCTCTTGCGGCGCGTCGACATCGCCATCGGCGACGCGCGCACCGAAGTCATAGGCTCGGGTTCGCGGAGGGCTGGGTGATGATTTGCTTGGCGATCACGTGCAACGACGTCTCCCTCCCCCTTGTGGGGAGGGGACAGGGGCGGAGGTTGCCGCGGACGGCAGCTTTCACCGCATATGACGTTCGAAAGGGCAAATCCTAATGCCCTCCCCGCTCGAAGCCCTGATCGACCTATCCGGCACGCCTGCCGCGCTGACAGCGCAGGCCGACACCATGCTGGAGCGCGCGCGATGGGCCTCGGAAGTCTATCAGCGCTATGACCGTACGCGTGTCATGCGGATCGCCGAGGCGGTCGCCAACGCCGCGCATGAAAAGGCCGAAGCCTATGCTGAGTGGGCCGTGCGCGAAACGGGCTTTGGCGTCGTCGCGCACAAGAAGATCAAGAACGAGCTGACCGCGCGGCCGTTCCTCGATTACTACCGCGACTGGGATTTCGTGAACCCGCGCACCGACCCGAACACCGGTGTCGTCGAAGTACCGAAACCCGCTGGCGTCATTTTCGCGCTGATCCCATCGACCAATCCCATCGCGACCATCAATTTCAAGGCGATCTGTGCGATCCTGACACGCAACGCCATTGTCATGTCGCCCCATCCCGCCGCGCGCGAATGCTGCGTGGACGCCGCAAGGATGCTCGCCAAAGTCGCCGAAGCGGCGGGTGCGCCCGATGGCATCATCCAAGTTGTGGAGAAGCCCGCCATTCCGTTGATCGACCAGTTCATGAAATCCGACAAGACCGATGTGATCCTGGCCACCGGCGGCAACGCCATGGTGCGATCAGCCTATTCGTCGTCGAACCCGGCGCTGGGCGTCGGCCCCGGCAATGCCCCGTGCTATGTCGATAACTCGGCGGATCTGAAGCACGCGGCCTATTGCATTTCCGAAAGTAAGAGTTTTGATAACTCCGTGCTCTGCACAAATGAGAGTGTTCTGATTGCTCATGCCGCGATAGCCGAGGCTCTAGCGCGTGAGCTGGAGAAGACGGGCTGCCACATCTGCAACGAGGACGAAACCGCACAGCTGCGGACATACCTGTTCCATGACCGTGGCTTCAACATCGAGGCTATCGGCCGCGAAGCCACCTGGATCGCCGCCAAGGCGGGCTTGCGCGTGCCGCCCAAAACCAAGGTGCTGATCACACCGATTTCGATGATCGGCGTGGACGAGCCGCTGTCGAAGGAAAAGCTTTGCCCGGTGCTGGCGATGGTCTCGGCCACCAGCCGTTCGCAGGCGATTGCCACAGCGCGCGCGGTGTTGCGTTTCCAAGGCGCGGGTCATTCGTCGGCGATCCACTGCAAGGACGCGCAGACGATTTTGGATTTTGCCGCCGCCGTCGAAAGCTACCGCGTGGTGGTGAACGCCCCCTGCAGCCAGGGCGCGGCGGGCTTCGGCACGAATTTGGCACCGACCTTTACGGTGGGTACGGGATTTTTCGGGCGGTCCTCCATCGGCGAAAACCTTGGGCCCCAGCATCTGGTACATTGGACCCGGGTCGCGTTCGGCGCGGAATCGCGGGACCTCGCGCGTGGCGTGAGTTCGTCAGGGTACTCTCTGCCCGGGCCGTTGCCTGAAGCGCCCTCGGACGGTGTGCCCGGCAAGAGCGCCATGTCCTTGGGCCAGATGTCGTCCGCTGGCGGATCACTCCCTGCCGACCCCAACTATGCGGCGCTCCGCGAAGAAATCCGCCGCGTCATCGCCGAAGAACTGCGCGAGGCGCTGAAGGGATGAGAACGATGCGCACCAGCACGCGACGTGACGCAGGTTGGGTCAAGCCCTGTGCGACCCAACGCCTATGCCCCAGCCGGCCAAGCGTTGGGTCTCAGGCAAGGCTCGACCCAACCCACGTTTCCTCCGTTATCGGACACTAACCCATGGCCGAGCTGCGCTCATTCATTTTTCTCGACCGGCTGCAGCCGCAAACGCTGTGCGCGCTCGCGACCTGGATCAAGGGGTCGTTGCCGCGCGCCGATGTGGCAGCCCAGATCATCGAGGTGGCACCGGGCCTCGATATTGAGGGGCTCACGGACATTGCGCTGAAGAACTCCGATGCCAGGGCCGGCATTCTGATGGTGGAGCGCACTTACGGGTATCTCGAATTTCACCATCGCTCGACATCCGTCGTGCAGGCGGGCGCGCAGTCTGTGCTCGATGCGATCGGGGCCAAAGCCGAGCAGGCGATGAAGCCGCAGATTCTCGCGGCCAAGGTGATGACGCGGATCGATCATCAGCACGCGTTTCTCATCAATCGCAACAAGGCGGGCTCGATGGTGCTGGGTGGCCAGTCTTTGTACGTGCTGGAAATGCAGCCTGCGTCTTATGCCATCCTGGCCTGCAACGAGGCCGAGAAAGCCGCCAACATCACGGTCGTCGATTACAAGATGATGGGTGCCACGGGCCGCGTGTATCTGGCCGGCGACGAAGCCGAAATCCGTAACGCCCGCGAGGCGGCAGAAACCGCACTGACCAACATGGGAGCGCGGTGATGGTGCAACACATTCAGTCCGTGCAACCCCCGCTCCCCGTACGCACGGGGAGAGGGGACGCTGTCGCGACCGGAGCCGCATGATGGACACCTCGCTCCGTTCGATGATTCGCGAGGTCCTCTCTGAGGAGATCGGCAAGGCGAAGGCGCAAGGGTTGCTGCCGGGGCAGACCGGGCTCGCGCCCAAGCCAAAGGTGCGCGATGAGATGATCAGCCTACGAACCGATAGCGACCTTGCTGCGTTCATCGCGCGGCTGGCCGAGATCCTCAAGGACGGCCGCTCGCGCGAGGAGATCGAACGCGGGCGCTGGGTGTTCCGGCTTGTATCATCCGCCAGCGGAGCACCGGCCGCGCCGCAGTCGTTCTCCGCATCGCCCGCCGCGCCTGCCCCCTCCACTGCCCGCGTGGAAAAAGGCATCATCGGCGAGAAGCAGATCGAGAGTCTCCCCGAGGGCACGAAAATTCTCGCCGCCGGAAAATCCGTCCGCTTCACGCCGCTGGCCAAGGATCGCCTGCGCCTGCGCGGCATCACCATCGAGAGGACCAGCTGATGCTGAAGGGACGTGTACGGGGCAGATTCTGGTCGAGCAAGCGGGTGCCGAGCCTACCGCAAGGGCCGCTGTTGGAAATCGAGATGGAAGGGGGTCAAAGGTTGATTGCCCTCGACCCGCTCGGCTGCGCCGATGGCGAACTCGTGCTCGTCACTACCGGCTCCGTCGCTGCACGCTTTTTCGACAAGGTTAATGCATCCGTGGACGCTGTCATCGTCGCTTCGCTCGACGAGAAAGGTTAATAGGATGCGGGAATCGCCGCAAATGATCGGGAACCATACCTGAATCGCCCGGAATGACACCTGAATCGACGGGAATGAACGCCAACACACACCGGAGACCACCCATGTCCAACCAAGCCATCGGAATGATCGAGACCAAAGGTTACGTCGCTGCACTCGCGGCTGCCGACGCCATGGTGAAAGCCGCCAACGTCACCATCGTCACCCGTGAGCAGGTCGGCGACGGCCTCGTCGCCATCGTCATCCGCGGCGATGTCGGCGCCGTGAAAGCCGCCGTGGAAGCGGGCGCCGAGACGGCCAACCAGGTCGGCGAACTCGTCTCTACGCACGTCATCCCACGCCCCCATCCGGACCTCGCCAACAGCTTCACTTCGATCAAGCAGAGCTAGTTCCGGCATGACTGACCTCCGCGTCTATCTGCCGATCGATGATCTGCAACCTCAGTTCACGGCCTATCTCAACTCGCCGCAGCGGGCGCGCGGATATCCGGCCGTGGTGGGCGATTACAGCCTCATTATCGAAGTTGCGCCTGCCCTTGCCATCCACCGGATTGTCGACCTCGCGCTGAAGGCCGAGCCGGACCTTGAGCCCGGGATTCTCTACGTAGAACGCCAGTTCGGCGTGCTGGAACTGCACGCCAAGGACAAGGCCTTGGTGGAGCGGGCGGGGGCAGCAATCCTCAAGGGCACGGGGGCAAATGCGGGCGATCAGCTGTCGCCGCAAACGCTGTATGCAGATATTATCGAGAAGGTGGCCGACCAGCACGCGATCATCCTCAATCGCTCGCGCGAAGCCTCGATGATTTTGCCCGGCCAATCGCTGCTGGTTTACGAGATGGTGCCCGCGCTGTTCGCGGCCATCGCCAGTAACGAGGCGGAGAAAGTTGCGCCCGATGTGACGCTGGTCGATGTGCAGATGATCGGCGCGTCGGGCCGGGTGTTCATGTCGGGCCTCACCTCGGATTTGAAGCGCGCCAAAGAGAAGATCGACGAATGCCTCGCGGGCATAAAGGGGCGAAAGAGCAACTGATTGCTGGGCTTTTGTGCGTTTTAGGTGCAAGCCTCGTTCAGCCCGCATTCACGCCGTTGGCTGTCAAGTCTTGGCGGACGCGCTCAACTGTGCTGCATAGGCTGGTACAATCGGGGCCGTTGTCGAGGATGCCATGATGATTGGTGCGCGTGCGTTCATAGTCGCTGTCTACAGCCTGATCGGCGTCGCCTTCGTGTCCGTGACAGCAACGCTCGCCTGGGAGTTCCAGAACGCGGCCTGGTTCACGATCGCCACCTTCTACAGCCACCTCTTCGTCTTTTTTCCGATCTTCGGTATCGTTGCTCTGTTCGCGTTCTATTGGCCGTCGGTCGTGTTTGTCCATATGTATTGGTACCACATCCCCGGCGGACGCTGGCGGTTTTCGATCGGCCTCGTCGCCCTCGCATTGCTCTCTTATGGCGTGGCGCAATTGCTGGTGACTGGTGCGCAACGGTCCCTGTTCGAGATTCCGCCTACCGCACTTCTCAGCGACGTGGGCGAGCCCGCCAACTGTGATGGCAGCGCCGCCCCGTGCGCCCGGCTGCCGCTGCTGGCGGGCCTGAAAAACGTGCGGCGGATGAGCCAACGGCGCGTTGGCCTCAATGATCTTGTGCGCAACTGCGCGCCTGATCCCCTCATTGAGGTCTTGGAAGACAAGCTGGCGCGCCGCTATTGTTTTGTGACCACGGCGGCGCTCTCGACACCCATTCTGACCAGCGACAGTGATTGCTGCCGGGCTCAGCGTTCCTTCATGTCGATGTCGGAAATCCGTGCCAATCCCGCCCGCTCGATGACCAGCTACGTGCATCAGGTGACGCTGCCGTTGATGGTGTTCTTTCTACTGACATTGCTGGTTATCGGTATTATGCTGGCCTTGCGCCGCCGCCGCCTCGAACAGCACTACCGCGAACACATGGGCGCCATCGAAAAAGGTGTCCTCATCGGCGCCGTCGCCATGCTGTTTTTCCCGGTGATGAACCATGCGTTTCTGCAGTCGGCGGCAATGCTGGATGTGGCCGGCGGCGCGAACAGCTACCGCAGTCCCGCGCCGTTTTTCAGTTTCATCTTCGGCGGCTGGGCGTTGACGCTGCTGTTCTTTTTCTACCGGCGGCGCGACAAGGAAGTGGAGTTTCTCGGCCGGATCGGCGGCGTTATCGCCAGCGCCATCGCCATTTTGAAATACGATTCCATCATCTCCTATTTCGTGCGCTATGCCGGCTCTGGCGCGAGCCCCCGCGATGTGGGCGTGCTGGTGGCGATTGGTATTGTGTTGCTGGTCGCCTTGCGCATCAAGTCGGATACCGAATTCGTCGGTGCCAAGATGTTTGGATCGGTGGCGGCGGCTAAGCTGGCGGCCGATGCGGTGGCAGCGTCATCGCTTGCCGCAGCGGGGGCAGGCAGCGATTTGGATACATCGCCGTTGCCCGCTTTCAACGATGACAGCATCAAATGACTTGAGGCCGGCGTTGCGGCCGGCCTCCTGGGTCTGGCCGCCCTAACGGCAGCAAAGCCTGACACATCACCAACATGGCGGCCGGTGGTGATTGGTCAATTTGAGGAATTCCCACGCACTGCAACGGCTTGGCCGAAGCGCTCCATGGCGAATGGGTTTCGTTGTCGCGTGAAGCCTGTCACATAGTCTATTTTGACGCTTCAGCATAAGTCGCTCCATCGATCGAGTTCAATGGACTCAACGGCGAACTGCGGAACACCGACGAGAGGTGTCTAGCAGATTCGCTGCCCCATATGGCGCTGATGCATCAATGCGGCGCTGGCAATTCGGCCACGCGGTTGGCAGTCTGCACGGCCTTCTGCACTTTCTCGAATGCGCGCACTTCGATCTGCCGGATACGCTCGCGGCTGACACCATGAGTTTCGGAGAGCTCCTCGAGTGTCGCGGGTTCGTCACGCAACCGGCGGGCTTCAAAAATCTCGCGCTCGCGATCGTTGAGGCCGCTCATTGCGCTACGCAGGAAACTCTTGCGGCGCTTCAGTTCCTCGCTGTCGGCGAGCACCGTTTCCTGGCTGTCCTTGTCATCGACCAGCCAATCTTGCCACTCAGCACCTTCGCCATCATTGCGCATCGGCGAGTTGACGGACAGATCGCCCGCCAGCCGCTGGTTCATCGAAATCACGTCCGCCTCTGGCACCGACAGCTTGGTGGCAATCGCCGTCACCTGGTCCGGGCGCAGATCGCCATCTCCCAGCGCCTGCACGGCGTTTTTGGCCTTGCGCAGATTGAAGAACAACTTCTTCTGCGAGGCCGTGGTGCCCATTTTCACAAGGCTCCAAGAGCGCAGAATGTACTCTTGAATCGACGCGCGGATCCACCACATAGCGTAGGTGGCCAAACGGAAGCCCTTGTCCGGCTCGAAGCGTTTAACAGCCTGCATCAGTCCGACATTGCCTTCCGAAATCACTTCGCCAATTGGCAAGCCATAGCCGCGATAGCCCATGGCGATCCGAGCCACCAGCCGAAGATGCGACGTGACCATTTTGTGCGCCGCAGCCGTATCGCCGTGTTCGGTCCAACGCTTGGCCAGCATGAATTCCTCATCCGGCGTCAGCATCGGAAATTTCCGGATCTCAGCCAGATAGCGCGTCAGACCTGTGCCTCCAGCATGTAAGGCCGGCATTGTGTTCGTAGCCATTGGTGTTCGCTTCCTCCGTAAGTCGGGGCTTTGGGCAAGTCCCGGCGGATGCCGTGTGAACCAACCTAACCCTCGGCGCCATCACTTCAAAAACGCATTGAGGTGATGATCGTTCCGGCGTTGATCACGCATCCCTGAGCGCGGCGATCAACGCAACCATATCAGATGGGGGAGCGCTCTCAAATTTCAAGGTCTTGCCGGTGCGTGGATGCTCAAAGCCCAGCACGGCCGCGTGCAAAGCCTGCCGATTGAGGGCATCCAGGATGACCCGGGTCCTCTCCGTCATGCGGCCCTTGCTGGCGTCAAACCCCGTGCCGTAGGTGGCGTCCCCCAATACAGGATGGCCGATATGCGCCATATGCACCCGGATCTGATGCGTGCGCCCGGTCTCCAGCACACAGCGCACAACGCTCGCCAGCGGCTTGTTGTCAGCACCAACGAACGTCTTTTGCACCTCGTAGTGCGTCGCCGCCGGCCGGCCCACACCGTCGCGAACGACGGCCATCTTGGTGCGGTTGCTGGCCTTGCGCCCGATGCTGGTGGCGATGCGCCCGGAGCGCGGCTGCGGCTGGCCCCAGACCACGGCCACATAGGCGCGCTGCATCCGCCCATCCTGGCCATGCGCCGCAAATTGCTCACTAAGCGACCGAAGCGCCGCATCGGTCTTGGCGACGACCAGCAGGCCGCTCGTGTCTTTATCCAGCCGGTGCACAATGCCTGGCCGCTTGACGCCGCCTATGCCCGCAAGACTATCGCCACAATGGGCGATCAGCGCGTTGACCAGCGTTCCAGTCGCGTGTCCTGCTCCTGGATGCACGACCAGGCCAGCGGGCTTATCGATGACGAGGATATCCTTGTCCTCGTAAACAACTGACAGCGGGATCGATTCGGCCTCAGGCAGCGCGGGCTCAGGCTCCGGGATCTGCACCTCATACTGCGCGCCGGGCCTGACCTTGTGGCCGGGCTCGCTTATTGGCTTGCCGTCCTCTAAGACGTGACCGGCCTTGATGAGGGCTTGCAGCCTTGTCCGGCTGAGATCGGGCACGCGGGCTTGCAGCAGCCGGTCGAGCCGCAGCCCGGCTTCCGGCAACTCGGCGACATGGCGGCGCTGGTCACCTAGGACGCTATCGGTTGGACTGAGTTCGGAGGGCATGTTGACACAAGACCGAGATGCAGCTGGTTACACCAGAGGCCAGATTCGCGGCCTCAAGATCGCTATCGCGATGATGACGGCGCTGATCTTTATCGGCCTGGTGGTGATCATGCTGACCATTGCCTATCGCTCGACCCATGACAAGCGGCGGGTGGCGGCTGAGCCGGAATACGGCACCCCGCCGAACATCCGCACGCTTTATCCCGGTGCTACGGCCTTCGCCGAGGCCAAGCTGCCGCCGCGCGGCCATGTGGTCTCGATCACGCCTTGGGGCGAGAAGCTGCTGCTGCTAGTCGAAGACGTCTCCGGCAGCACCGTTCTGGTACTAGACCCGAAGGCCAACACGGTCGCGCTGCTGGCCCGTTTGCAAGCGGAGCGCTGACCCTTGACACATTCATCACCAGATCGCGCTTCTTTGCTTGCCGAGGGGCGGACCTTCAGTCTATAGCCTGGCACTCACCAACGATGCCCCGTTCGTCTAGTGGCCCAGGACACCAGCCTCTCACGTTGGGAACAGGGGTTCGAAACCCCTACGGGGCGCCATTCCACCGGTGCGACGTCCAACTCCGTATGTCCAGCAAGTTGGGTTGCCGGCTACCATTTGGTCTTGGCCGATTAAGTGGTCATGACAACCCAGTTAGAAAGTATCGGGGTGTTTGCGAGTCGAGCGGTGCGAGCTGCGCCATCACGCAGTATGGAATAGAAATCGGTCAGGGGGCGTATTTTATCTTATCCTGGCGAAGCTGTTCTTCGGCCAAGACGAAATCAGGTTTGAGATTGCCGGGCAGAATGCTCCTGCTATTGCAACAGCGATCCGATGACACCCATTTCGGCAATGTTCAAAACAACAGAGGCCCGGTACCAGCGAGCGAACTGACCGGTGCTGGCAACGTCATACTTTACTATCCGGTCGCAAGCGGCGGTGGCGATCTAGATCATCCAATACCGGATAGCCAACCTGGCGGCAGCCGAGCCGAATAACGTTGTCGATTCGATTGGCCGGAAGGCGAGTAGGCCAGCGAAAGCGGCCACCTGAACAATGATGAGATGATACCGCGGAAACGCTATCCGCAGCAACGACCCCGGTTCGCTGGGTGCCAGCGTCTTGTACACAGACGGAGCAATAACGGCCACGAAGCATGTTGCGCAGATCCAATGCCGCCTGCCGTCACGAGCGCCATGACTGCAAAAGAAATGGCACGCAGCTACCCCAGCACGAGGGCCGACGATGGAATCGTTTCAGACAGCTTCATACATCCCAGCCCTCTGCTCTCAGCGGCAATTTGACCGTTCACACGTCGACCCATCAGTGCTGCCAGAGCAGCTTCACCAGCACCAGCACCGCTATGGCGTAAGCCGCCATAGCACCGATAAGGATCGGCAACTGACTGCGTCCACCTTTCAGCGATTCCCGCGTCATGTCCCGCATGTGCGCGAAGAGATCCGGCCACGTATAAGAAACCAAGTCGCCCTGAGACATCAAATTGATGAGCCGCCCTTCGGCATCTACCACCGGCAAATGCCGGAACCTATCGTTGGACATCTGCCGTAGCCAATCGAGCAGTTCATCATCGGGTGACGCGGTCCGCACTTCGTTGGTCATGATTGCCGACAGCGGCGTCTTGGCCGGATCAAGCCCCTTGCCAAGAAGACGGCGCAGCAGATCGCGCTCGGTGACGATACCCTTGACCATCCGGTCATCATCAATGATCACCACCGAGCCGATATTGCGGTCTGCCATCGTCCGGATGGCAGAGACCGCCGTGTCACCGGCGCGCAGCGTGAAGGCCGCGGGCTTGCTACGGAATTCCGGACGATCTTTGATTTTCATTGGTCATCTCGCAAGGGTTAACAACATTAGAGACTGGCGCAGATCAATACGATACGTTCCAGTTTTCGGTCGGCGCGCTCTAAATTGAACTGCAACACCGTAAGCCCAGCGTGTTGCAGTTCAGTTTGGTGTCCCCCTGAACGCTACGGAGGAAACACCAGACCATAATTGCCGAGAGCGGCTCGATGCCTAGCAAGTCAGGTACCGAGTGCAACCAAGGCTCAGGGTTACTCGCCGGTCCGTTGGGACTCTTCGAGGCGCCGCAGGAAGCCGACCGTGATCCAGATTCTGATACTTCCGGCGAAGACTACGGTCATGGGGGGTCGACTCGCGCTTTTTCTCCTCCAATGAGCGCCATCAGAGACAACGACGCCGACGTCGAAGAAGAAACCACGAAGCTATTTCCAAGACACAGGCGGCCACATTTTTATCCCCTAGGAAGCGCCGTTTGGCGTGAGCAATCCAGGTCAGTGCCGCCATAACAGTTGACGCGCCATCTGGGATTGCGTCTATCCTCCTGGTGCGTCTGCCGGGATCCATCCGTTGGCGATACGTTCTTGCGAACCACCGGCTGGGGGGCTGGCTGAACGATGATCCGCTTGTCCAAAGTGCGCAGTCTGGCGGCGCAAATCGCCGAAACCATTTCGGCCAATTCGCAGGATTTCAGGAGTACCGCTTTGCAGGCATCGGTATCGAAACGGACAGCACCCGATGGCAAACTGCTGGCTGCGTCCATCCGCGAGAAGTTGGTGTATGGCCTTGGCAAGTCGCCGGAAGACGCCAGCAAGCACGATTGGCTGCAGGCCGTAAGCTTGGCCGTGCGCGACAAGATCATGGACCGCTGGCTCGACTGCGACCGGCAGACCAAAGCTAGCGGCGGCAAGCAGGTCTGTTATCTGTCGATGGAATTTTTGATCGGCCGCGTGTTGCGCGATGCTGTGGGTAATCTTGGACTGACGCAGCCCCTTGAAGCTGCCCTCAGCTCGCTGGGCGCTGGCGATCTGGTGACGCTGGCGGATCTGGAGCCTGATCCCGCGCTCGGCAACGGCGGCCTGGGGCGGCTCGCGGCGTGCTACCTCGAAAGCATGGCGACCGTCGGCATCCCCGCTTATGGTTACGGCATCCGCTATGACCATGGCCTGTTTCGCCAGGGCATCAAGGATGGCCAGCAGACCGAACGGCCCGAGAACTGGCTGAACGGCGGCAACCCCTGGGAAGTCGCCCGGCGCGAGGCCAGCATGGAGATCGGTTTTGGTGGCGTTGCGGAAACAGGGCCAGCGCCCTGGAACCAGTGGCGGCCCGGCGAAGTGCTGCGGGCCGTCGCCTATGACATGCCGGTGGTGGGTTGGCGGGGCACGCGCGTGAACACACTGCGGCTGTGGCACGCTGAGGCGCCCTCGCCGCTCCGGCTCGATCAATTCAATGGCGGTGATCATATCGGTGCGCAATATCGTGACATGCGCGCCGCCAGCATCAACAAGGTGCTCTATCCGTCGGACGCGACCCCCGCAGGCCAGGAGCTGCGGCTGCGGCAGGAATACTTCTTCACGTCGGCCTCGTTGCAGGACCTGCTGAAGCGTCATGTGGTCCGATTTGGCGATGTGCTGACGTTGGCGGACAAAGCCGCCATTCAGCTCAACGATACCCATCCCGCCATCGCGGTTGCCGAGTTGATGCGGCTGCTGATGGATGTCTATGGTCTCGCCGAAGCGCCGGCCTGGGATATCACCTGCAGGACGATCTCCTACACCAACCACACCCTGCTGCCCGAGGCGCTTGAGAGCTGGTCGGTGCATCTCATGCAGCATCTCCTGCCGCGGCATATGCAGATTATCTACGCCCTCGACGAACGGCTGGCCGCCGATGTCGAGGCTAAGGCGCCGGGCGATGAAGCCCTGAAGGCGGCTGTCGCGATTGTCGACAAGCGGGGCGACTGGCGCGTGCGCATGGGACACCTGGCGTTTGCAGGGTCGCACAATGTCAACGGGGTCTCGCAGCTGCACACGGACCTGATGAAGGTCTCGGTGTTCCAGGATCTCGACCGGCTGTATCCCGGCCGCATCGTCAACAAGACCAATGGCGTGACACCCCGGCGCTGGCTGCAAGAAGTCAATCCGGGGCTGACTGCCCTGATCCGCGATGCCATCGGCGACCGGGTGCTTGATGATCTCGGCGAGATTTCGAAGCTGAAACCGTTCGCCAAGGACTCCGTGTTCCGGTCGCGCTTTGCTAATGTGAAACTCGCCAACAAGGCGCGGTTGGCGGCGATGATCCAAACCAAAACCGGCACCGCCGTCGATCCCGCCAGCCTCTTCGACGTGCACATCAAACGCATCCACGAATACAAGCGCCAGCTGCTGAACCTCCTGCAAACCGTAGCGCTTTATCAGGCCATGCGCGCCAATCCGTCTGCGAACTGGACACCTCGCGTCAAGATTTTCGCAGGCAAGGCCGCGCCCAGCTACATCGTCGCTAAACAGATTATCCACCTCATCAACGATGTGGCGGCGACCATCAATGCCGATACCAGCTTGCGCGGCGCGCTGAAAATGGTGTTCATTCCAAACTACAACGTGAGCCTGGCGGAGATGATTGTTCCGGCCGCAGATTTGTCGGAACAGATTTCAACCGCTGGCATGGAAGCGTCGGGGACTGGCAATATGAAGTTTGCGCTTAATGGAGCCCTGACCATCGGCACGCTCGACGGCGCCAATGTCGAGATCAGCGAGCATGTGGGGCTCGACGATATTGTCATCTTCGGGCTGACGGCAGCCGAGGTTGCGGCACAGCGGACATCGGGTCACGATCCACGTGGCAATATCGAGCGCTCGCCCAAACTGAAGGGCGCGCTGGATGCGATCAGTGCAGGCACGTTCTCAGGCGGCGACCGGGACCGCTATCGCTATCTCGTCGAAGGTCTCTATGCCCATGACTGGTTCATGCTGACGGCCGATTTCGACAGCTATGACGCGGCGCAGGCGCGCGTCGATGCACTGTGGCTAGACCCGGCGCGCTGGCAGGCAAGCCTCATCCGCAACACCGCGGGCGTCGGCTGGTTCTCGTCTGACCGGGCGGTGCGCGAGTACGCCAGAGACATCTGGAACGTCCCGACGACCTGACAGGACCCCGCGCCATGGACAACACTATGTGGATGGCGAGTGGGGCCGATGTGGAGGCGATCGTCGCTGGGACCCATGGTGATCCGTTCGGCGTGCTGGGACTGCATGAGGTGGAAGGGGCTTGGGTCGCGCGGGCTTTCGCGCCGGGTGCAGAAACGCTCAGCGTCCAGACGTTGCAGGGCGGACATTTAGGCCCGCTGGCGCGCCGTCATGAGGCTGGGTTCTTCGAGGCGGTGGTGGCGATCAAGGATCGCCAGCCGCTGCGCTATCAGGCCGCCAACGCCGGATCGTCCTGGAGCTTTGTCGATCCATTCGCGTTCGGCCCTGTGCTCGGCCCGCTTGACGACTACTACGGCGCCGAGGGCACGCATCTCAGGCTTTATGACCGGCTCGGCGCACATGCGATGATCCATGAGGGGGTTGCGGGTGTGAATTTTGCGCTGTGGGCGCCCAATGCCCGCCGTATCTCCGTGGTCGGAGATTTCAACGTCTGGGACGGCCGCCGGCACGTCATGCGTAAGCGGATGGGTTCGGGCGTGCACGAGATTTTCGTCCCCGAACTTGCGCTGGACACCATCTACAAATACGAAATTATGACCGCCGGCGGCACGCTGTTACCGCTGAAGTCGGACCCGTTCGGGTTCGCCGCCGAACTGCGGCCCAAGACCGCCTCGATCGTTGCCGAGACGGGCAACTTTGTCTGGAGCGATGCGAGCTACCTTGAAGCTCGCGCCAAAAAGGACCCCCGCCGCGCGCCGATGTCAACCTACGAGGTGCATCTAGGTTCCTGGCGCAAACGCGGCGATGGTGGGTTCCTCAGCTACGACGAACTTGCTGACCAACTCATTCCCTATGTTGCGGGCCTCGGCTTCACGCATTTGGAACTGATGCCCGTGAGTGAACATCCCTATGATCCGTCCTGGGGCTATCAGCCAACGGGCCTTTACGCGCCGACCTCCCGCTTCGGCAATCCGGCTGGCTTTGCGCGGTTCGTGGACAAAGCCCATGCCACCGGCCTCGGCGTCATTCTCGATTGGGTGCCCGCCCATTTCCCGACCGATGCCCATGGCCTTGCCCACTTCGACGGCACTGCCCTCTACGAGCACGCCGATCCGCGCAAGGGCTTCCATCCCGATTGGAACACGGCGATCTTCAATTTTGGCCGTAAGGAAGTTGCCGCCTATCTCGTCAACAACGCGCTGTTCTGGCTGGAGCGCTACCATCTCGACGGCCTGCGTGTGGATGCCGTGGCCTCGATGCTCTATCTCGACTATTCGCGAAAGGCGGGCGAATGGGTGCCGAACGAGCATGGCGGCAACGAGAACCTGGAAGCCATCGCGTTTCTGCGCCGCATGAACGAAGCCACCTATGGACGGCATCCTGGAATTGTCACCATTGCCGAAGAATCGACGGCATTCCCTGGGGTCTCGAAGCCCGCCTTTGCGGGCGGCCTCGGCTTCGGGTTCAAGTGGAATATGGGTTTTATGCACGACACGCTGGAGTATCTGAAGCGCGATCCCGTGCATCGCCGCCACCACCACAACGAGCTGACATTTGGCCTTCTCTATGCGTTCACGGAAAACTTCGTGTTGCCGCTCAGCCATGACGAGGTGGTGCATGGCAAGGGCTCACTGCTGAGCAAGATGGCGGGCGATGACTGGCAGAAATTCGCGGGGCTGCGCGCCTACTACGCTTTCATGTGGGGTTATCCGGGCAAAAAGCTGCTCTTCATGGGCCAGGAATTTGCCCAGCGCGACGAGTGGAACCACCAGCAGAGCCTCGACTGGCACCTGCTCGACGCGCCCGCACATGGCGGCGTCAAAAAGCTGATCGGCGATCTCAACCGTCTGTATCGCGACATTCCGGCCCTGCACGCCCGCGATTGCGAAGTTGAAGGCTTTAACTGGCTGGTTGGCGACGATGCGGCAAATTCAGTGTTCGCTTGGCTGCGCAATGATGGTTCGGGCGGAGCTCCCGTCGCCGTGGTCACGAATTTCACGCCCGTTCGGCGTGACCGCTACAAGCTGCCGTTGCCTTTCGCCGGCCGCTGGCACGAAATCCTCAATACGGACGCCAGCGTCTACGGCGGTTCAGGGCACGGCAACGGCGGATCGGTGATGGCGAGCGAGCCTGGCTCGCACGGCCAGCCCGCCAGCGCACCTATTTCGTTGCCACCGATGGCGACGATATTCTTACAGTACGGTGGTGGTTGAGACGTAAGTCGTGACGCTGCAAATCAAAAAACGTTAGGGAGGAAATGGCAATGGTCGACTCGGCGAGGTCTGGTCCGCTAGCCCGTGATTCAATGGCCTATGTTCTGGCCGGAGGGCGCGGCAGCCGACTGATGGAGCTCACCGACCGGCGCGCCAAGCCGGCCGTGTTCTTCGGCGGCAAATCCCGCATCATCGATTTTGCGCTGTCGAACGCGCTGAACTCTGGCATCCGGCGCATTGGCGTGGCTACCCAGTACAAGGCGCACAGTCTGATCCGCCACCTCAACCGTGGCTGGAACTTCTTCCGCTCCGAGCGCAACGAGGGCTTCGATATTCTGCCCGCCAGTCAGCGCATCTCGGAAAGCCAGTGGTATGTGGGCACGGCCGACGCAGTCTATCAGAATATCGATATCATCGAGGCCTACGAGCCCAAGCACATCGTCATCCTGGCCGGTGATCATATCTACAAGATGGATTACGAGCCGATGCTGCAACAGCACGTCAACAGCGGCGCCGACATTACTATCGGCTGCCTTGAAGTGCCGCGCATGGAGGCGGTGGGCTTCGGCGTCATGCACGTCGATGCCAAAGACCGGGTCATGACATTTCTGGAGAAACCCGCAGACCCGCCCAGTATTCCCGGCAATCCAGACATGGCGCTCGCCTCGATGGGCATCTATGTCTTTGAGACCAAGTTTCTGATCGATGAGCTGAAGCGCGACGCAGCCGATCCCAATTCCAGCCGCGATTTCGGCAAGGATATGATCCCCTATATCGTCAGTAACGGCAAAGCCTACGCGCACCGCTTCAGCAAATCCTGCGTGCGGTCGGAGGCTGAGTCCGATTCGTACTGGCGCGATGTGGGAACGGTGGATGCCTATTGGTCGGCGAACATGGACCTCTGCGAGATCATCCCAAAACTCGATCTCTATGACCGCAACTGGCCGATTTGGACGTACGCTGAAATAACACCGCCCGCCAAGTTCGTGCACGACATTGACGGCAGGCGGGGCATGGCAACTTATTCGCTGGTGTCGGGCGGTTGCATCGTGTCGGGTGCGACGGTGTCTCGCTCACTGCTCTTTACCGGCGTCAGGGTTAACTC
The DNA here is from genome assembly GCA_025359185.1 of Hyphomicrobiaceae bacterium. Lineage (GTDB taxonomy): Bacteria > Pseudomonadota > Alphaproteobacteria > Rhizobiales > Hyphomicrobiaceae > JANYHF01. The sequence goes on from JANYHF010000014.1 coordinate 66,162, forward strand.
CTATTCTCACATGGAGGAGGCGGTGGTGCTGCCCTATGTCGAGGTTGGCCGGAACGCGCGGCTGAAGCGCGTCGTCATTGACCGTGGCGTGAAGATTCCCGAGGGGCTGGTGGTCGGCGAAGATTCGGTGCTTGATGCCGCGCGGTTCCGGCGGACGGAGTCGGGGATCTGCCTCATCACCCGCGACATGATCAACCGGCTGGAACACTCTTCCGCGAGCCCCGCAGAACCTGCTTGAGAGACCCGGCATGAGCGGATCACTGACGGTTCTGTCGGTCACCTCGGAAATCTATCCGTTGATCAAGACAGGCGGTCTTGCCGATGTGGCGGGCGCCCTGCCCGCTGCCCTGAAGCCCGAGGGCGTGGCGATCTCGACCCTAGTGCCCGGCTATCCAGGCGTCTTATCGGCGCTGGGCCAAGCCGCCACGGTCGCCACTTTCGACGATCTGTTTGGCGGGTCAGCGCGGCTGTTGCATGGCGCGGCCGAGGGGCTCGATCTGTTCGTGCTCGATGCGCCGCACTTGTACAACCGTCCCGGCAATCCCTATGTCGGGCCGGACAAAAAGGATTGGCCCGACAACGCCATGCGGTTCGCCGCGCTGCCCTTGGTCGCGGCAGAAATCGGGCGCGGCTTACTGCCTGGCTGGGTGCCAGATGTGGTGCACGCCCATGATTGGCAGGCGGCGCTGATCCCGGCCTATCTCACCTATGGCGAACCTTCCGCCGCCAAATCCGTCATCACAGTCCACAATCTTGCCTATCAAGGCTGGTTTCCCTACGAGACCTTTACGCGCTTGCGGCTGCCGCCACGCGCCTTTGCCATGGATGGCGTCGAGTATTTCGGCGGCGTTGGCTATCTCAAGGCCGGCTTGCAGCTGGCCGATGCCGTCACCACGGTCAGCCCGACCTATGCCGAGGAAATCACCACCAGCCAGGGCGGCATGGGTCTTGACGGGCTGCTCCGGCACCGGCGCGGAGCACTCGTTGGCATCGTCAATGGGATTGATTCGGAGGTGTGGAACCCGGCGACCGACACAAGTATCGCGGCCAATTTTGACTTGAACCACTTGGATGCGCGGGCTGCAAACAAGCGGGCCGTCGAATCACGGATGGGCCTCACGCCCAGCGACGGACTGCTGTTTACGGTGATTACGCGCCTTGCCGATCAAAAAGGTATGGACGTGCTCTTGCAGGTCGTGCCAGCGTTGGTTGCGTCGGGCGCGCGGCTGGCACTACTCGGCTCAGGCGATCCCGCGATAGAGGCAGGGTTCCTGCAGGCGGTGGAGCGCTATCCTGGCAAGGTAGGTGTCAGCCTCAACTACGACGAACCGCTTGCCCATCTGCTGCAAGCGGGTGCCGACGCGATCCTGGTCCCATCGCGCTTTGAACCCTGCGGACTGACGCAACTGTGCGGCCTGCGCTATGGCTGCGTGCCTGTGGTGTCGCGCGTCGGCGGTCTTGCCGATACAGTCATCGACACCAATGACGCGGCCCTGGCGGCAGGTGTTGCCACGGGTGTGATGTTCGCGCCCGTCGATAAGGTCTCATTTGAAGCGGCACTAGAGCGTGCGCGCCAGCTTTACGCGGACAAACCCAATTGGCTCGCTGTCCAGCGCCGCGGGATGCAGACTGATGTCTCCTGGAAGCGCAGCGCCACACTCTATGCCAACCTCTATCGCCGGTTGGCAGTCCGGCCAGCCCCTGTCATATCAAGTGTCCCCATGATCAAAACCGTTCCGACGACGCCCTTTATGGACCAGAAGCCCGGCACTTCGGGACTGCGCAAGAAAGTGCCCGTGTTCCAGCAACCGCGCTATGTCGAGAATTTTGTGCAAAGCATTTTCGATGCGCTGGAAGGTTCTCAAGGAAAAACGCTGGTGGTCGGCGGCGATGGACGCTTCTTCAACCGCGACGTCGCCGGGACTGTCATCCGCATGGCGGTGGCCAACGGCTTTGGCCGCGTGCTCATCGGTAAGGGCGGGCTGCTGTCAACGCCCGCCGCCTCGCACCTCATCCGCAAACACGGCGCGTTCGGCGGTATTGTGCTGTCGGCCAGCCACAACCCCGGCGGGCCGGATGGCGACTTCGGCATCAAATACAACGCAGGCAACGGCGGCCCGGCAGCCGAAAAGATCACCGGTGCGATCTTTGAACGGACAACGACCATCAAGGCCTACAAAATCGTTGAGTCCGGCGCCGTCGATGTTGATCAAATTGGCATCAGCCAGATCGGCGGCATGACGCTGGAAGTTGTCGATCCGGTCACGGACTACGCGGCGCTGATGCGGACACTGATCGATTTTGAGGCCATCCGCGCCTTGTTCAAATCGGGTTTCCGGATGCGCTTCGACGCCATGCACGCCGTCACCGGCCCCTACGCGACGGCGATCTTGGAGGCTGATCTCGGCGCGGCCAAAGGCACCGTCATCAACGGTACGCCGCTGCCCGATTTCGGCGGGCACCATCCCGATCCAAACCTCGTCTATGCCAAGGAACTATTCGATGAAATGATGTCGCCCGGTTCGCCCGATTTCGGCGCGGCGTCTGATGGCGACGGCGACCGTAATCTGATCATCGGCCGCAATCGTTTTGTGACGCCATCGGACTCGCTTGCCATTCTGGCGGCCAATGCGCATTTGACCCCCGCCCACGCCAAAGGCCTGAAGGGTATCGCCCGCTCCATGCCAACCAGCGCTGCCGCCGACCGGGTGGCCGTCAAGCTCGGCATCGAGTGCTACGAGACGCCAACGGGCTGGAAGTTCTTCGGCAATCTGCTCGATGCAGGTCTGGCCAGCCTGTGCGGCGAGGAAAGTGCAGGCACCGGTGCGGATCATGTGCGCGAGAAAGATGGCCTTTGGGCCGTGCTGCTCTGGCTGAATATCCTCGCCAAGCGCAAGATCAGCGTCGATGCGCTGGTAACGGAGCATTGGAAGACCTATGGCCGGAACTACTACACGCGCCACGACTATGAAGAAGTCGACGCCGAAGCTGCCAGCAAGCTGATGACCAGTCTGCGCGGCAAGCTGGCGAGCTATGCTGAGTCGGGTGTTGGCGGACGAACCGTCGTAACTGCCGATGATTTCGCTTATCACGACCCCGTCGATGGCACGACCACATCAGGCCAAGGCATCAGGCTTATCTTCAAGGGCGGCGACCGGATCGTGTACCGGCTCTCGGGCACGGGCACGGAGGGCGCAACCTTGCGGATTTATATCGAACATTATGAAGCCGATCCTGCCCGGCAGGATGACGACACCCAGAAGGTTCTCGCGGACCTCATCGGCCTCTCGCGGTCTATCGCCGGCTTGGAGCGGCGCCTAGACCGCAGCGCACCCACCGTCGTGACGTGATGTTCTGGCACCAGCTCAGCTATCCTCTCATTCGTCATAGCGGCGAAGGCTGCCATGACGAAAGCAGTATGTTGGATGGGTTCGGTCGGTGGCAAAAGTGAACTCGGGTGAAAACAAGGCTACCCAAGCCCTGACGGCAGGCAAGCCCTCGCCGCTTGGCGTCAGCCTGGAGCCCGGCGGTGCGAACGTCGCGGTGGTGTCGCAACACGCGACCCGGATCTGGGTCTGCTTGTTTAATGCCGAGGGCGAAACGGAAATTGCACGGCTAGAGTTGCCGGGGCGCAGTGGCGATGTGCACTTCGGCTTCATCGCCGGACTGGCCGAGGGGCAACGCTATGGATTGCGGGCAGACGGTCCCTGGCAGCTTCATGCGGGCCACCGCTTTGACCCGGCTAAGCTGCTGGTCGATCCCTACGCTGTCGAACTCGACGGTCCGTTCGCATATCACTCCGATTTGGCGCTGCCGCGCGTCGTGGCCAGTGACACGGCTACGCTGGTGCCCAAGGCAATTGCTCGCGCGCCTCTTCCGGCGCCTGCAAACCCGTTACCACGGCAACACCCAGGTCTTGTCTACGAGATCGCTGTCAAGGCCTTCACCCACCGGCATCCGGACGTTCCGACTGCGCAACGGGGAACAGTCGCTGCGTTGGCCGAGCCCGCCGTCATTGCCCATCTCAAACGCATCGGTGCCGATACCATCGAGCTGATGCCGCTGATGGCCTGGATTGACGAGCGGCACCTGCCGCCGCTGGGCCTGCACAATGCCTGGGGTTACAACCCGGTGACGTTCTTTGCGCCCGATCCGCGCCTAGCGCCAGGCGGCATTACGGAGATCGCCGCCACCATCGCCAAGCTGCACGCCGCCAACATCCGTGTGCTGCTCGATGTTGTGTTCAATCACACGGGCGAAGGTGATGATGCCGGTCTGACGCTGTCACTGCGTGGGCTCGACAACGCGCTGTATTACCGTCATTCAGCGGATGATCTGGGTAAGCCTATAAATGATACCGGCTGTGGCAACACGCTGGCCCTTGACCGCGCGCCCGCTGTGCAGCTGGTGATGGACGCGCTGCGACACTGGGCGCGGGCGGGGTTTGATGGTTTTCGTTTCGATCTGGCGACCATCCTGGGGCGCGGCCCCTCCGGCTTTTCCCCAGAAGCGCCTTTACTGACAGCCATCCGTCAGGACCCGGAGCTCTCGCTTCTGACGCTCATCGCCGAACCCTGGGATGTCGGGCCTGGCGGCTATCAATTGGGCCAGTTCCAGGAGCCTTGGGCCGAGTGGAACGATCGCTATCGCGACGATGTGCGCGGTTTCTGGCGGGGCGATACGGGCGCTGCGGGCCGTCTCGCGACCCGTCTTGCAGGTTCCTCCGACATTTTCGCAGCGAGCAGCCGTCCGCCCTCCAGCAGCATCAATTTTGTTGCTGCTCATGACGGTTTTCCGCTGGCCGACCTGTCCACTTATGCGCAGAAACATAACGCCGCCAACGGCGAGGGCAATCGCGACGGCACCTCGGACAACCATTCGTGGAATTGCGGCATTGAAGGACCGTCCCAGGACTCCGCCATTCTCGCTCACCGCCACCGGGATACGCGCGCCTTGCTGGCGACCCTGTTTCTGTCGCGTGGTACGCCAATGCTGACGGCAGGCGACGAGTTTGGCCGCACCCAAATGGGTAACAACAACGCCTATTGTCAGGACAACGAGACAACCTGGCTCGATTGGGGCAGTGCCGACGCTGAGCTGATAAGGTACGTCGCGCTGTTGTCCAGCCTGCGCCGCACGCATTCCGCCCTGACCGGCGATCATTTTCTGACAGGTCTTGCGAGCGATGGCAGCGGCCTCCCGGATGCGGCTTGGCTGACGCGCGATGGCTCGGCGATGACCAGCGAGAGTTGGCCCGGGGCCGATGTTGTCGGCCTCGCGCTTTACCAGCCCTCTGAAGGTGCCCGCCCGTCGAGCCGGTTGTGTCTTTGGTTCAATCGCACGGACAATCAAGTTCTGGTCACACTGCCAAACGCGCGGCCTGGCCAACTCTGGCGGCCAATCTTGAACAGTGCCTCGGCGACGGGTGCGCCAACCCCATTGACCGCTGGCGGTCAGCTACTGCTCGGCGCGCGGTCTGTTGCCACTGTGAATGAGGAGACGGTCCCGCCATCGTAGGGGTTGCGGGTGTGGGCGGGACTTGGTACCACGGGTGCCAGATGGACTGGCCACGTGGCGGAATGGTTACGCACCGGACTGCAAATCCGTTTACCCCGGTTCGATTCCGGGCGTGGCCTCCAACATCTTAGAGGGCCTGTAGCTCAACGGTTAGAGCCGGCGGCTCATAACCGCCTGGTTGCAGGTTCGAGTCCTGCCGGGCCCACCACTCTTCTTTGTTCATACGTCCGCATTTGCGGACGTATGAACAAAGAAGAGTGCCTCGCCGAAGCTGCCTTTTGGCAGCGAAGGCGGGATGGCCCAAGCACCCTTGCTCAATGCCCGCGCAGCCACTCGCGCGCCAGCTTCTGAGCCTCAGCCACCTGCATCCGGCTCATTTCACTGGCGAGTTCGGCGCGGTATTCTTTGGCCGCCTCGTTGCCGCGCAATGCCGCCAGGTTGAACCACTTGTGGGCAACCACCGGGTCAGCCACGACGCCGCGCCCGATCGCGTATTGCAGCCCGAGATGGAACAACGCATCGGGCGACGCCATTGCCGCGCCTGGCATGTCCGCCACAAACATATCTGCACGCGCCATGCTCATAAACTCCCCAGAAGTACCCGCCGCCTCACACTGCGTCATGCAGTGACCGGAGGATTGTCCCGAGGGTGCCAATAACTGGTAAACTGGCACACTGTGTTTTGGTTACGAAATGGCAGGATTAGTTGACCAGCCGTGAACCACCGGCCAGTGCCGAAGCAATCGGGTCACATTGGGCGCTGACGTAACCGGACGTTCACCGTGTGGCCGCGCAATTTGCTAACCATAAACGCATTTTGTGTGGACCGGGTCAGCGCGCCCGCTGGCCAAACAACATGGCTTGGGCGGCTTTGTCCTTCGACAGATCGACGGTGCTCGCCTCTTTGCCAACTTCGACGGCGCGGATGGCGGCGGGCCGCGCTTCCAGCCGTTCGAACCAAGCCTTCAGATGGGGGAAATCAGTGAGCTTTTGGCCCTGGCGCTCGTAGGGGCGGACCCACGGCCAGCTCGCCATGTCAGCAATCGAGTAGTCGCCTGCGATGTAGTCCCTGCCTTCGAGCTGCCGGTTCAGCACACCGTAGAGGCGGTTGACCTCATTGGTATAGCGGTCAATGCTATAGGCGATTTTCTCGGGCGCATAGATACGGAAGTGGTGGGCCTGCCCCGCCATCGGGCCAAGGCCCCCCATCTGCCAGAACAGCCACTGATCCACCAGCGTACGCAGGCGCTCGTCGGTTGGGTAGAATTTGCCCGTCTTACGGCCCAGATATTGTAAAATCGCACCGGATTCAAACACTGAGATCGGCTTACCGCCGGGACCGTCGGGATCGACGATGGCAGGCATCCGATTGTTCGGGGCGATCTTCAAAAATTCAGGCCGGAACTGGTCACCCTTGCCGATATCCACAAGATGGACGGTGTAGGGCAGTCCCGACTCTTCAAGGAACAGTGTCACCTTGTACGCATTAGGCGTCGGCCACATATGCAGCGCGATCGGATGCTGGGACATACATCACTCCATCAGAGATTATTTCGGCGCGCGTTTGGCCAGAATGCGCTGCAACGTGCGGCGGTGCATGTTCAGGCGGCGGGCCGTTTCCGACACATTGCGCTCGCACAGTTCGAACACGCGCTGAATATGCTCCCATCGCACCCGGTCGGCCGACATCGGATTTTCGGGCGGTTGCGCCTTGTGGTCAGCAAGCGCAAGCAGTGCGTTGCACACATCATCGGCATCGGCAGGCTTCGAGAGATAGTCCACGGCGCCCAGTTTCACTGCAGAAACGGCGGTGGCGATGTTGCCGTAGCCAGTCAGCACCACGACGCGAGCCTCAGGCCTCGCCCGGGACAATTCCTCAATCACATCAAGGCCGTTACCGTCTTCGAGCCGCATATCGACCACGGCAAAGGCGGGCGCCTGCTTGCGGATCAGGTCGCGGCCCTCGGCCACACTAGAAGCCATGCGGACTTCAAAGCCCCTAAGCTCCAGCGCGCGGCCGAGCCGGGTCAGGAAAGATTTGTCATCATCGACGATGATCAGGGACTTGTCGGCAGGCAGTTGCAGTTCAACGGTCTTATCGGTCAATATATCCTCCCGTTACCGGGGCAAGCTGTTTTAAGCGTTTTCAATGTCAAGTAGGCGGCCTGTCTCACCACTATTTGCAACAATGCGCAAGCGTTGCGCGCACGGTTGAGAGCCGGTCAGTCCTCGAATGAACGATCATCACGGGGGATTGGTTTTTCAAAACTGGCGCGCGGCCAAGATATTTGTACGACCGCGCCGCTTTGTGGCTGTTCCCGATTGGCGACATCGATTTCGGCGCCCGAGCGCTCCAATAACGTTTTGGCAATGAAAAATCCGAGGCCGAGCCCGCCGCCCTGATCGTCCTTGGTCTGAGTCCGGTCGGCGCCGCGCGACGTGACGTACGGATCGCCCAGGGTGCCGAGGATGGCCGGAGCGAACCCTGGTCCGTCGTCAGCTATGGTGATGGTGACACGCTCGGCCGTCCAGCCAGCGATGATCTCGACCCGCGTCTGGGCAAAATCGATGCCGTTTTCGACCAGGTTGGTCAGGCCATAAACGACGCCCGGACGGCGCTCGGAAATGGGCTCTTTGGCAGCATCCCCATCGAGGCCTGGGGCTGGCCCGGCCGTGATTTTGATCTCTTTTTCAAACACCCGATAGGGTTCAACCGCTTCTTCGATGAGGTGGCTGAGGGGCAAAAAGGCGTGCAATGGGTCGCCCTGTGCCGATTTTTCCGTCAACGTCTTCAAGATCACCCGGCAACGCTGCACCTGGCTGCGCAACAGCTCGACATCGTCCTTCAACGGGCTGTCTGGCGGCAAGCTGCGCTCGATCTCGCGGGCGACGACCGTGATGGTGCCCAGCGGCGTGCCGAGTTCGTGAGCAGCGGCAGCGGCTAATCCATCCAGCGCGTGCAGGCGTTGCTCGCGAGACAGTACCAGCTCAGTCGCGGCCAGCGCTTCTGACATTTGCCACGCCTCGCGGGCGAGACGGCGGGCATAAAGCCCCATGAACAGGAGCCCGCACATAATCGAGGTCCAGATGCCAGTGGTGTAAGTTGGCGGCAAGGCGAAGGACTGGCCCGCATACCAAGGCAGCGGAAAATGGTAGCGGCCAATGATGCCCGCCACGGCCAATGTCAAAACGCTGAGAATAATAGTGCTCTCAAGCGGCAGCGTCGCTGCCGCAACCGTTACCGGGGCGATAAGAAGAAAGCAGAATGGGTTCTCAATGCCGCCGGTCAGCCAGAGAAGTGCGCCAAGCTGGGTCATATCGTAGATGAGCAGCGCCGTGCCGATGGGCACAGACAGCCGGTGCCGGGCCGCAAAGCGCAAGCGCAAAACGGTATTCAGCACCACCGAAAGTAGAATAACCAACACACACCAGCCAATGGGCAGCGCAAAGCCGAGACCGAAATGCGTGCCAATCACGGCAACGCTCTGACCGGCCACGGCGATCCAGCGCAAGCGCGTCAGCGTTTGCAAGCGCAGTCGGCTGGAGTTTGACTGCAGCCGGTGGCGGGGAAATACTTCCATGGCGAGGAGCAGGCCGCTGGGGTTATGATGGTGTCAGTCAGGCCGGAGTTCAGGCTCTGGCGGCCACCTTAGAGGGCCGCCCGGCCGGTGCAAGGGCCAGCCAACAGTTGCCCAATGGCAACGCTATGGCCTGGCGAGACGTTACTTTGACATGCTCGGCAGGGCTGACCGGCAGGAACGAATAGCGCCGTATCGGAGCGGCACGGCGGTTGCACCCTGGCCTCATAGTGTCACAGGCTGACACCGCTGGTTGTGCCGTTTCAGTTACGCGTGTGCGGGCATTTTCGTGAATTTTACCGAAGGAACTGCAAGCCGTTGGCGAATCACCAGGAAACCGTTAGCCTTTGCGGATGTAAAATAAGAACACGTGTGTCAGCTCGGGCTACAGTGCCGAATAAGGGGCTGTGGATAAGCTGTTGACAAGTCGGCCGGTGGCTTGAGAGATTTGGGGTTTAGACTTCGGGGGAGGTCGCCGTGCTCTATCATTGGTTCGAAATGGGTCAGGCCGCAGTGAGCCCTGCGCGCTACACCGCTGATGCCTATCGGCTGTTCTTCAACAATCCTTTCAATCCGATCTCGCACACCAGCGCTGGACGCAGTGCCGCAGCCATCTGCGAAGTGTTCGAGCGAACCACGCGGCGCTACAGCAAGCCGGCGTTTGGCATCGCTCACACGCCGACACGCTTTGGTACCGTAGCCGTGCTCGAAACGGTGGTCTGGCAAAGCCCGTTCTGCCGTGTCATACGGTTCGCGCGCGATTTGCCCTGCGATCACACGGTTGATCCCAAAGTGCTACTGGTCGCGCCGATGTCCGGACACCATGCGACACTGCTGCGCGGCACCGTGAGGGCGCTGCTGCCCGACCACGATGTCTACATCACCGATTGGATCGACGCCCGGATGGTGCCACCCGAGGCGGGGCGTTTCGATCTCGACAGTTACATTGATCACATGATCGCGATTTTTCGGCATTTCGAAGGGGACATTCATGTCATGGCAGTCTGCCAGCCCTCGGTGCCGATACTCGCCGCGGTGGCGCATATGGAAGAGGCCGGTGACCCCCAGGTGCCGGCCTCAATGATTCTGATGGGCGGCCCGATTGACACCCGTATCAGTCCGACGGCGGTCAATCGTCTGGCTGCCGACAAGGGCATCGACTGGTTTGCCGGCAACGTGATCACCCGTGTGCCCTGGCCTCATACTGGCCGGGGCCGCCAAGTCTATCCGGGGTTTCTACAACTAACCGGCTTCATGACGATGAATTTAGACCGCCACATCAATGCCCACAAAGACTTGTTTCTGCATCTTGTGCGCGGTGATGGCGATTCGGCCGATAAGCACAAAGAATTCTATGACGAGTATTTGGCCGTTATGGATCTGGCTGCCGAGTTTTACTTACAAACCGTAGAGAGTGTCTTCATTCGCCATGATCTCGCCACTGGCAACATGCAGTATCGAGGTCAGAAGATTCGTCCCCAAGCGATTAGTCGAGTGGCGTTAATGACTATCGAAGGTGAACACGATGACATCACCGGCACGGGACAGTGCGCGGCGGCACTTGGGCTGTGCAGCGGCCTGCCGGAAAGCATGAAACTGCATTTCGAGCAGCCAGGCGTCGGCCATTACGGTATCTTCAATGGCTCGCGGTTCCGCAACGAGGCGCTGCCGCGTATGACGGGTTTCATCAGGCAACATGAGCGGTCTCAGATGATCGCGGCAGCGGGGAAGCAACCGCTGCTGGTGGATGCCTGTAGTGGCTAACTGACACGTGGCAACAGACGAGAAGAACGAGCGTAGGTGCTGCAGGGGTGGGCAGCGCAGGCACTGCAAGGAGCGTTAGAGTGTCGAAAGCAACCAGAGTCCGTCTGAACCGGTCCACCAAAGGTGAGGGGCTCGAAAGAGCCCTCAGAACCGCATTGAAAAGCGAACAGGGGATTGAAGTTGCCGGTCTCGCGACCCCCGTTCAGGTGCGCAGGCATCCGGCCGCCCGCCGTCTGACCTTGCGGGTCAGCCAAGTGCGCCGCGAGGTCGTGTTGACCATCCCCAAGGGTGGCAGCCTTGCCGAAGCGGGTAAATTCGTTTCCCAACACATGGAGTGGGTGCGCCAGCGGATCGATGCGCTGCCCGAGCCTGTTCATTTGGTCAATGCGGCCCGTGTTCTGTATCGCGGCGAACCCCATCTGGTTTCGATGCTTGGGCCGACTCGGCACCATCAAGTGGCCTGGTCCGAAGGGACGCGGGCTGCGCGACTCGCTCTCAAAGAGGCCATCGCCGCCGCGCCGCCTAGCCGTCAATCGCGGGTTGCGCTGCCCGACCGGTTGCTGCCACGGCTGTGCGTGACTGGTCCGTATGAATTTGCGCCGCGCCGGTTGCGCGACTGGCTGATCGATCGTGCCCACGAAGATTTGTCGGCCCGGGTCCAGCACCATGCGGTCAATCTGGGCTTGAAAGCCCGACGCGTGACGGTGCGTGACCAGACCAGCCGTTGGGGCAGTTGCTCGTCGGCCCGGGTGCTGTCCTTCTCTTGGCGTCTCATTCTCGCGCCCTCGTTTGTCCTCGACTACGTCGCGGCGCACGAGGTTGCCCATCTCAAAGAAATGAACCACGGCCCGCGGTTCTGGGCTCTGGTGCGCAAGACCACGCCGCGCATGGACGACGCGCGGCGTTGGCTGAAACGGCACGGCGCCGAGTTGCACCGATATACGCTGCCGTCCTGACGGCGTCTCGTGCTGACTCTGAGCTGTGCAGTCCTTGAAGAAATACGCACGTAGCCCTTGCCGCCCAAGGTTTGCATCTTTAACACTCCTGGCTGGGCTTGGTGTTTTTACGTGCAGTTTCAGGGCCGTTCATGTTCGACAGTGTGCCGCTGCTAGGGGATTGGCGTCAGTGGCTCGTGGACCTGCCGCGCTATTACAAGCGCGCGCTATTGATTTGCAATGACCTGATCGCGCTCTCATTCGCCGTGTGGGTCGCATTTTCCCTGCGCTTGAATGAGCTCTACGTGCCGCCCAACCGGGAACTGCTGCTGCTGCTAGCCGCAGCTCCATTGATCGGCGTCGTGCTCTTCCATTACTCGGGGCTCTACAAACTGGTGACGCGGTTCATCGGCGCCGTTGGTGCGCGCCGGGTCCTAATGGCGACCACACTGACCGCCATCATTTGGTCGGCGTTGGTCTGGGCGGTACGCGCGTCGCAGCCGCATTTGAGCTCGGCCCTGATCGTGCCGCGTTCAAGCGTGATCCTATTTGCATTGATCGCGGGCGGGCTCGTTTGGGTCTCCCGCGAAATTGCCGCTTGGGCGCTGAACAGTGTTCGAGGGGCTGGTTCACTCAAGAGCGCGGCACCTGCGAAGTCGGTCGTGATCTATGGTGCCGGCCCCACCGGAATGCAGCTGCTCGGATCATTGCAGCGGTCGGGCGGCTACCGGGCCGTGGCGTTCATCGATGAACGGCCCACTTTGTGGGGGCAGCAGGTTGGCGGTCTGAAGGTCCACAAGCCCATCCGGATCGGCGCGCTGATTGCGGATCACAAGGTTGAAGAAATACTCCTCGCCATCCCTGAAGCCACCCGCACCCGCCAGCGCACGATCCTGCGACGGCTGGAGGCTTTCCGGGTCAGCGTCAAAACGCTGCCGGCGCTGGAAGACATCGCGTCTGGCCGCGTCGGCGTGAGTGACCTTAGGGCAGTGACGGCCAATGATCTCCTTGGGCGTGACCGGGTGCGCCCCGACGGCGTTCTGTTGAAACGGAACATCACCGGCAAATGCGTGCTGGTCACGGGCGCGGGCGGATCCATAGGTTCTGAGTTAGCACGGCAGATCGGGGCGTTGGCTCCGAGGAAGCTGGTGCTGCTGGATATGTCCGAGCCGGCGTTGTTTGAGATCGAGCAGGAATTGCGGACAGCGATCCAGCGCTTGAAGCCAGAGCTTTCGGGCGACCGCATTCTGCCGGTGCTGGGCTCGATCCAGGATGAAGGGCTGATGCGCCGTGTACTGGAAGACGCCGGCGTCGAGACGATCTATCACGCGGCAGCCTATAAACACGTGCCGATGGTCGAACACAATCCGGTGGTCGGCATCCGCAACAACACGTTCGGCACGCGAGTGCTGGCCGAAGCAGCGCGCGATTGCGGTGTCGAGAGGTTCGTGCTGGTGTCCACGGACAAAGCCGTGCGGCCAACCAATATCATGGGCGCGAGCAAACGCCTGGCCGAGCTGCAATTGCAGGCGCTGGCAGGCGAGGGCATTGGCAAGACCGTGTTCACCATGGTTCGCTTCGGCAACGTGCTGGACTCCTCAGGCTCGGTGGTGCGGTTGTTCCGTAAGCAGATTGAAGCGGGCGGGCCGGTGACGGTCACGCATCCCGAAATCATCCGCTATTTTATGTCAATCCCGGAAGCCGCCGAACTCGTCATTCAGGCCGGTGCTATGGCGAACGGCGGTGATGTGTTTGTGCTGGATATGGGCGCTGCTGTGAAGATTGATGCGCTGGCCCGCTCCATGATCAAGCATGTGGGCTTGAAAGTGAAGGACCAGAACCATCCCGACGGCGACATCGCCATTGTCTATACGGGCCTGCGCCCAGGCGAAAAGCTGTATGAAGAGCTTCTGATCAACGAAACAACGACGCTGACAGCGCATCCGCGCATCCGCCGCAGCCTGGAGCCGGGCCTCTCCACCGACGAACTCGACCGGGAGTTCCAGGCCTTATCGGCGGCCTTGGGGACTGGTGATCTTGATGCCATCCACGCTGTTCTCAAACGCACGGTCGAGGGCTATGTGCCGGATAAACGCGGTGTTCCGATGCCGGCCAGCCCAGCAGCTGAACCGCAAGCCGCCGCGCGCCGCACGTTACATTAAGCCGGTTCTATTCCACATCCAGTCCTTCCCCTTTCAAGGGAAGGGATGCAAGCACCGCACTTTCGACACTAGCGTCTTTTCCCCCTTGAGGGAGGAGAAACAAGGTGGGGGTGATGTAGGGAAGCCTTCATCAATCCTTGGCCGCATCATCTCTCCGGCCCACCGTCAGGCCGCGTGCCACGTCCATGGCGAGATCGCGGAAGCGTGGCGGCTTGGCTTCGATGAACGGCAGTGGCCTGCAGACGTCGATCGCAGCGACGCCGAGCCGCGCCGTCAGCCCGCCATTGAACATGCCCTGCCCCGCCCGGGCCGACAGCCGCTTGGCAAGACCTTGGCCGATGAACTGGCCAAACAGATCGTCCGTCAACGCCAGGCCCCCGGTCGCCACCACGTGCCCGACCACGCGGGCTCCGAGCCGGAACAGCCCTGCGCTGCCCGGCCGACCACCATAGGCCGTGGCGATCCGGCGCAGCATACGGAGGTTCTCATACAGCACAAAACCCATGTCGAAAATGGCGAACGGCGTGATCGCCGTCACCACCGAGACGCGGCGGGCCGATTGGGTGATGGCGAGCTTGGCCTGGTCGTCGAGGACTGCCATCAGTTCGCGGTCGAGCAGCGCCAGCCGCTCCGTCCCGCTCATGATGGTGCTGTTGTGGTCGCCAAGACGAGCGCGTGCCCAGGCCAGATCGGGACGCGCGGAATAGAGCTCCAAAAGCTGCGCATAGACGCTCGCAAGGCGGAATTTGAGCTCCTTTGGCGATAACATAGTGTTGTTAGAAAGCAATTCAGCGGAATTCTTGCGAAGCCGTTGCAACTTGGCAAGCCGAACGACTCCGAGCAGCTCGCGCAGCAGCAGCATGGTGAACGAGACGACCAGCAACCCGGCCAGCACAACCGCCAGCCAGCCGATCCAATCCTGCCGTCCGAACAGATCCCAGACAAAGGTCCAGAACCGCAGTACCAGCGACATGATAAACAGGCTGAGCGCTGTCGAGACCAGGATCATGCCCCAGCGCATCCCGGATTGGAGATCGGCCGTGGTCGGAATACGAATGGCGGGCACGTCGCGTGTGAGGGCCGGATCAAGGCTAGCCGGCGGATCATCAGCTCCCGGCGCTCCTGGCTCTGACGCTGACAATCGCGGATCGTTAGGATCGAATACTTGGGGTGGGCGGCGCGGGTCGCTCATACCAATCGGTCTCCGATCAGAAAATCGATAGCCCGGTCGAGACGGATGTTGGGAAACGGCGGGCTTGGCACCGCAGCCGTGGGCACAGTGACAGGCGGCCGCAGGCGCGGAAACCGCAAGGTGCCGGCAAGCCCGCCAGTCGCTTCGGCCAAAGCCTCCTCAGGGTTCGCGGGCAGGTCCCCCGGAAAAATCGCCGCCTCGCGCGTGCCGTCAAAGATCTGCTGGCCGAACCTCTCGCCCTCCAGCGGCGTCCCGATGATGCAGGGCAGCGGCACCCCGCCCGCGCCCTGCGCCATCTCTGCTTCGCGCGTCGCCCGGATGCCCGCCATCGCCAGCACCCGGACACTTGCCCCCGCAAATTGCGCCCGCGTCACCGCCTTCGAGACCATCCGCGACAGGATCGCCTCCAGCCGGTCGTGGCTTGTGTGATGTAAGTGATCGGCCTTCGTAGCAGCAAACAGGATGCGATCGATCTTGCGCGACAGGATCGATGACGCCCAAGTGTTGGCGCCGGGCCGGAAGCTGCCGAGCACGGCTTCCAGCGACGTGCCCAGATCGGCGACAGCGTTGGTGCCTGCGTCCAAGGCCCCGAGCGCATCAACCAGCACAATTTGCCGGTCAAGACGGCTGAAATGGTCGCGGTAGAAGGGTTTTACGATATGAGTCTTATACGCCTCAAACCGCCGGGCGAGCAATGCGCCGAGCGACGTTGTGTCGGCGGACATCCGCTCTTGCGGCAGCGGAAAGAAGGTGAGTGCGGGTGAGCCTTCGAGGTCGCCGGGCATGAGAAAACGGCCCGGAGTGAGCCCCGTGTACACATGATCGCTCTGACGGCAGGCGCTCAGGTAATCGCGGTAGAGCGCGGCGCCTGTCATCGCGGTTTGCTCCGCCTGCTTCCCATCGAGCCCACCGAGAAACGTCCGGAATGCCGCTGACGCGGTTGCCCGTTCGGTTTTCTCTACCGCCGTCAAACTGCCCGCCGACCAGGCCTCGAACGATTGCCCCAGCAGCGGCAGATCCAACAGCCACTCGCCCGGATAGTCGACGATATCCACCGCCAGCCGCCGCCGCCCGGTCACATGCCGCCAGAGGCTCGCCGGCGCGTAGTCAAGCGTCAGCCGCAGCTGGCTGATCCGCCGTGTGCTCTCAGGCCAGCGCGGCGGGTGGGACATGAGGGCGCCAAGGTGTTCCTCGATCTGGAAGCGCGGCACGTCATCGTCCGGCTGCGGCTCTAGCCAGGCGCGCATAAGCCGCCCCTCGGTCTGCGCGCGGAAAAACGGCAGCCGCCCGCCCGCGATCAGGTTGTGGACCAGCGCCGTGATGAAGATGGTTTTGCCCGCCCGCGCGAGACCAGTGACACCAAGCCGGACGGTGGGGCGCACGAGGTCGCTGGCGTAAGCGCCCGCATGGCGGAGTACGTCCGTGGCGTCGGAGGAAAAGGAGGAACTGCGGGCCATCGGGTTCCGGGATGGGTGCGGGCAGGTACGGATCAGGTTGAACGATGCCCCGACCCCTGCTCGTCATGGCAGCGACGGCTGCCTTCCACGACAGCGGGCCGCGAAATCACCGGCAGTTACCGTGGCTGGCAGCGTTCGCTGCCATGACGAAAGTGGAGTCCGCGCGGCTAATTCAAGTCTAGCCGATAAGAGGTAGTGTGCTGGGCAATCGCGCGCAAGGGCGTAAGCCATGACGCAGCTGCCGCCAACCCGCTTGCGCGCCTCTGTTGCCACGACAGACACTCGAAAGAGTGCTTAATCGGGCGTGGGTATCCGGGCGGCGCTTTGGCTGATGATCGTGGGGTTGTGGGCGGCGGCAGCCACAGCAAGCCACTTGTGCCCGTTTCGATCATTGCCAGCGCCGGGCCAGTGGCTATGGTGGCGGCAGGCTGTTACTCGGGGGCAAGGGGCTTGGTGTGTTGCGTGCGATGATTGGTCGGGTGTCCGTCGCTTGTTTGCGGCTGGCAGTGGTCACTGCCGCCGTGCTGCTGGCCGGCTGTGCGACCGTGCCGGACCGGGCTTTCGTACCGCAAGCCCTAGTGACGCTGGCGCAGCCCCCAGGCCTCGACCGGGTCCGGATCTGGGGTGACGATCCGCAGTCTGACTTCAAGCCGTTTCTCGCGGCCGAAGCTCCCGTCATTCGCCGCAACTATCTCAACCGCGAACGTAAAGGCGTGCCACTGGAGGCCAGTATGCTGGCATTGTCGGGCGGGGCCGATGACGGAGCGTTCGGTGCCGGGTTCATGGTCGGCTGGAGTGATCGCGGCCAGCGTCCGCAGTTCGATCTGGTGACGGGCGTGAGCGCGGGCGCGCTAATTGCGCCGTTCGCCTATCTCGGCCCGGCCTATGATTCGCAGCTGCGCGAAGTCTTCACCCGCTATAGCGGCGATAACATCTATCAGGCCAATGTGTTGTCCGGCCTGCTCGGCGGCGCCGGTATCGCCGACAGTGATCCGCTCAAAGAGCTGATCGCCAAATATGTTAATCGTAGCCTGATGCGCCGTATTTCCGCCCAACGCGCCCAAGGACGCGTTCTGCTGATCGGCACGACCAACATCGATGCTCAGCGGCCGGTCTATTGGGATCTCGGGCGGATCGCGCAAGCCGATACTCCGCAGGCTTTGGATATGATGCGCAAGGTGCTGCTGGCGTCGGCGTCCATCCCGGGTGTGTTTCCACCCGTGCGTATCGCCGTCACCGCCAATGGCAAGTCTTACGAGGAGTTGCATGTCGATGGCGGCACAACCCGCGAGGTGTTCTTCTCACCCGCCGATTTCAGCTTCGCGGCGCTCGATCAAGCCATTGGGGTGCCGTTGAAGCGCAAACTCTATGTCATCCGCAATGGCAAGATCGGTTTCGAGTGGGAGGCGACCGAAGAGAGCGCACTCAAGATTGGCCAACGTTCGCTCTCGACGGTGCTGAAGAACCAAGCGCTGGGCGATCTCATGCGCATGTACCAGAAAGCGCAGACTGAGAACATCGACTACAATCTTGCGTCCATTCCCAATGGATTCTCCGCGCCGCATCCCCATCCATTCGATCAGGCTTATATGCAATCCCTGTTCAAGACCGGCCGCGATCTGGGAGCCAGCCGCAATCCGTGGCTGAAAAAGCCGCCAAGTTTTCTGGTCGAGAGCCGGAAATAAATTGGGCTGTCCCCAAGGAAAAGGCCAGCCATCCCAATGAGATGCCTGGCCCGAATATCTGGTAGAGCGGAAAGTCCGTCAGCCCTACACCAGCAACTCATGGGCGCTGATCAAATCGGCCACCGTCGCGTGGTGCACACCGTTGAGCACGGCGACCTCGACGTGGTGGCCCTTGACGTCGGCCCAAAGCTCCGTGCCCAACGTGGTTTCGACCAGGGACACCAGGCTGTCGTGGCCGCCCTTGATGCCGCTGAACAGTTTGTGGATGTCGAGGACGTCGTTGCCATTACCAAAGTCCGTGATCGTATCGACGCCAAGCGACTTCGCCGTGCCGCCAATGACGTCCTGCTTCTGCCAGATGAAGATGTCGTCGCCAGCGCCGCCGGTCAACGTGTCGGCGCCCTTAAAGCCACGCAGCACGTCGTTGCCATCGCCGCCATTGAGATCATTGGCGCGCTTGTCGCCTTTGAAGGTGTCATCGAACTTGGTGCCGATGACGGCTTCGATGCTCTTAACCGTGTCCGTACCAAAGCCAACCATGGTGTGCTTGGACAGGTCCAGCTTGACTCCATGATCCGCGTTCGACAGATCGAGTGTATCGAAACCTAGGCCGCCGTTGATCTTGTCATTGCCGCCGCTGGCGATGAACTTGTCATTGCCCGAGCCGCCGAACAGCGCGTTGTTGCCCGAACCGCCATTCAGTGTGTCCTCGCCCGACATTCCGATTAGTGTGTCGTTGCCGACGCCGCCCATCAGCAGGTCGTCGTTCGCCGCGGCGCTATGCCCAGCAGTGAACTCGTGGGCGAGTTGCACTGCGTTGGTCGCGCCGATGTCGATCGAGAAATTGGCGTCGTGGAAGTTCTGGTCGCCGCCGTTCCAAAGATCCTCGAACTTCACCGACAATTTGCCCGTCAACGGATCAACCGTGACCTGCGAATGCTTGTAGCCGTCGCCATTATCGCTGGTATTAGTGGTGAACAGCGACGTACCGTATTGCGTCTTGATGTCGGTCATGCTGCCGTCAGCGGCGACGAACACGAGCTTCATCTCGTGGCCGGCGTTGACGTTGGCATCCGAGCCATCCGTCGCATCGACCATCTTGAACGAGCCCGTGGCATCGCTGAACAAAGCGGCATTGGCGCCCTGGTTATGAGCGTTGGCCGCGACGAAGAACCCGAAGCGGTCGCCCGCCTTGATGGCAACATCGGGATTCTCGGGGCCGCCAGCAACGCCAGCGCCCGACACGTCCGTATAGATCATCTGCACGCCAGTGATCTTGCCAGCGCTATCATACGTGTACATGCCAACAGCATTGTGGTAGCCGGCACCCGAACCGTCGTAGCTGATGTGGGCCGTCACGTCCTCGTTGATGGTCATCTTGGTCATATCGACATTGCCGGCCTTGCCGTCATTGCCGACCAAAAGATCGTTGGTGTTGCCAGCGGTGATGGTGTCGTTGCCGGTGCCGCCAAGGAGGACATTGCCCTTGCCTTCGGCTTGCAATTTGACGTTGTCGATCAGGCCGCCATAGCTGTCATTTTGGCCGGCGTCCTCGCGAAATTCGAGACGGTCGGTGCCGCCCGAACCCGTGACTTTGAACGTGGTATGCGCCCAATCGGTTGAGCCGGGTTCAATGCGGCCGACCTGTTGGCCGTTCCAGAAGATGTTGATGGCGTTGGTGGCTGCAGACGTGCCGGGGCGCATCGCCGTATCCAAGCTGAGCGCGTATTCCTGGCCCGCCGACGTTTTCACGTCCTGCCAGACCTTGCTGAAATTGTTGTCGAAATCGAGTTCCGCGACATTGTTGCCGTCAGTGGCGTGAACGATGAAGTCCTTACCCCAGACTTCAACGCCGGTATCGGAATGCCAGCCGCCGACCTGGGCGTAATAGGACCAGGCGTTGGCGCCGATCGGAGCGGTCTCGAAGCTGCCATCAACCAGCAGGTTCTCGGTCGAGAGGTTCGCGCCTGCAATGACGTCGTGGCCCTGGTGGCCAGCGATGGTGTCGTTACCAGCCCCCCCGTTGAGGGTGTCGTTATGATGTGTGCCGTCAATCTGAGCCATGTCGCAATCCGCGCGTTGAAGCGCGTCTCCTCTCTCTACGCCTGTTCGTTGCGGGTAGTCCGGCCCAAGATGCTTGCGCACCCCCACATGGGTCATTGACGGACTATCTCGCGTTCCAGGAGAGTATTAACACGCGAGGTGTGTATAAGATGGCTATAGCGGAGGGTAAAAATTGAATCAAACTGTGTGCACTTGCATCTGAGTTGTATGACGGTTAACAAAGTCAATTCATCGGCGCGCCGCCTTCGGACTTGCGCCGGTTGACGAAGGCGTCGAGGGCTTCGCGAATGCCATGGTCCATCGGCGGCGGCTCGTATTCGGCCAGTAGCTGCTTCCAGATGGCATTGGCGCGCTGCGGGGCTTCGATGCTGCCGCGTTCCTTGAAGGTGTCGTAGTTGTCCCAGTTGGACAGGAGCGGCGTGTAAAACGCGGTTTCGTAGCGGGCAAAGGTGTGCGCGGTGCCGAAGTGGTGACCGCCGGGGCCAACTTCGCGGATGGCATCCAGTGCCAGGCTTGCCTCAGAAACTTCGAACGGCTGCATATAGGCTGCCATCATTTGCAGCATCTCGGCATCGATGATCAGTTTTTCGAAGCTCGCCGTCAGCCCGCCGCCAAGCCAGCCGGCCGCGTGCAGCACCATATGGGCGCCACCCATCAGGCAGCCCCACAAGCTCATCGCGCTCTCATAGGCCGCCTGCGCATCAACGGCATTGGCGGCGGTAGCGTTCGAGGAGCGGAACGGAATTTTGATGCGGCGGGCGAGCTGGCCGGTGACTTGGGCCGCTTGGGTGTATTCCGGCGTGCCGAAGGCGGGCGCGCCCGATTTCATATCCACGTTTGAAGTGAAGCCGCCATACATCACCGGCACCCCCGGACGGACGATCTGTGTCAGCGCGATCCCCGCCATGGCCTCGGCGTGCTGCTGGGCCAATGCCCCTGCCAGCGTCACCGGGCTCATCGCGCCCGCCAGAGTGAACGGCGTAATGACGTTGACCTGGCCATGCTCGGCCAGCGTGATCAGCCCCTCCGCCATCGGAATATCGAGCTGGAGCGGCGAGTTGGTGTTGATGATGCCCGCGAGTACGGGCGTTTGGGTCAGATCTTGGCGTGTGCGGCCAAGCGAGATCGCCGCCATGTCGAGGCCATCGAGCGTGCGCTGACGGCCGAGCGTCTGGGTCTGCCAGCTCTTATCCAGCAGCGTGATTTCGGCGAGGTAGATGTCGAGATGACGGGTATTGGCGGGCAGATCGAGCGGCTCAAACGGCCCACCGCCTTCCTGGTGAATGATGTTCAGCGACTGGATGAGCTTGAGGTAATCGCACATTTCCGCGAACGTGCCATTGCGGCGTCCACGCTCGATGTCGTGGACGAAGGCGGGGCCGCCGACGGACGCGAGTACGCAATCGCGGCCGCCGAGCCGGAGCGAGCGGGCGGGGTTGCGGGCGGCCAGCGTGAAGGCGGGCGGGGCGGTGGCGATGAGGGCCGTGACCAAGGCGCGGTCCAGGCGGACGTTGAGGCTGGCCTCGTCCACGCTCGCCCCCGCCTTGCGGAACAGCGCGCGGGCCGACGGTTCCAAAACCCGCATCCCGATGGTTTCCAGAATCGTCAGCGCGGTACTGTGGATCGCCTCGATATGGTCACCACTGAGGATTTCGATGGGCGGGTAAGAAAGAGAGAGCTGCGCAAACGGCCGCTGGGTGATGGCGCCTATGGTGCGGGTTGGGCGCACTGTGCGGCGGCGAGGCGACTGTTCATCAACCGGCATCTTGCCCTGCCTACTTCACCCCGAGCTTCCTTTGCAAACTGCTCGAACTCGTCGTGTACTGGAACACCACTTTCTTATCGGGATAGATCACCTTGTTGGCCGCTTGCGCCATCAGCGCGGCTTCGTGGAAGCCCGACAGGATCAGTTTCAGCTTGCCGGGATAGGTGTTGATGTCGCCGATGGCAAAGATGCCCTTTTCGCTGGTGGCAAACTTCTCCGTATCGACCTGGATCAGGTTTTCGTTGAGGTGGATGCCCCAGTTGGCGATCGGGCCGAGCTTCATGGTGAGGCCGAAGAAAGGCATCAGCCGGTTGACGCTGAGCTCGGCCATGCTGTTGTCAGCGCGTTTGACGGTCGCCCCCGAAAGCTCCGCGCCGGTGCCGTGCAGCGCCGTGACCTGACCGATCTCCAATTTCATTTTCCCTGACGCCACAAACTCGCGCATGTCGTTCACCGACTTTGGCGCGGCGCGGAATTCGTCGCGGCGGTGGAGGAGGGTCAGGCTTTTGGCGATTGGCTGGAGATTGAGCGTCCAGTCCAACGCGCTATCGCCGCCACCGACAATGAGCACGTCCTTGCCGCGAAAGCTCTCCATCTTGCGCACGGAATAGAACACGCTCGTGCCCTCGAAGGCTTCGATCCCCGACAGCGGCGGCCGCTTGGGTGTGAACGACCCGCCACCGGCCGCTATGACGATCACTTTGGCCCGGAACTCGGTCCCCGCATCCGTGTTCACCAGAAAGCGGCCATCGGCCTCGCGCTTCAGGCTCTCGACCTGTTGGCTGAAATGGAAGGTGGGCTTGAACGGCTTGATCTGCTGCATCAGCTGATCGGTGAGCTGCTGACCGGTGACGATGGGCAGCGCCGGAATGTCATAGATCGGCTTTTCGGGATAGAGCTCGGTGCACTGGCCGCCCGGCCGGTCGAGAATGTCGATAACGTGGGATTGGATGTCGAGCAGCCCCATCTCGAATACGGCGAACAATCCGCAAGGGCCGCCGCCGACGATAAGGGCATCGGTTTCGATGGGGCCGGTGTGGGCATTGTCGTTGGCGGACATTGTGAGAGAGTCTCCTAGGGGAACTAGCCCTCATTTCATCATGGCCCGGTCAAGCCACGCCATGACGAAGTGGAGCAGCGGAAACGGCGATCAGGCCTGCTTTTCTGGCACATGCACGACGAGGCCGTCGAGGTCCGGCTTCACTTTCATCTGGCACGAGAGGCGGCTCGCGGGGCGCACATCGTGGGCGAAATCCAGCATGTCTTCTTCCATCTGCGAGGGATCGCCGGTCGCTGCCTTCCACGCCTCATCGACATAGACATGGCAGGTGGCGCACGCGCACGCCCCGCCGCACTCGGCCGTGATGCCGGGCACTTGGTTTCGGATGGCCATTTCCATCACTGTGAAGCCGGATTCGGCCGTCACCTCATGCGCGGTTCCGTTGTGTTCGATGTACGTGATCTTGACCATAAGGCGCGGCGGCTCCCGGGATTGGCTGTGTTCGACGTGCCTCTATAGGGCATCCGGCGCGCCGCCGCCACTCACGCTGCCGTCGAAGCGCCAGGCGTGGCGAGCGTCTTGCGCAGCCGAGTGACTGTCGCAGCCGTGGCCGATGGCCGCGCACGCAGGGAGATGGGCGCTGCGCCCGTGGATTTGGGCTCAGGCCGCGTGGCAGGCATCGGGCGCAGCACGCGCTGGCGCGGCATCAGCACGATGGCCTCGGTGCCGATGCGCAGTTCACTCTGCAACTCAAATGCGCCGCCGTGTAGTTCGACGAGACTTTTCACGATGGGCAGTCCCAGCCCCGTGCCGCCCTCGGCCGACTGATAGGCCAGCGAACCCTGCCCGAAGGCCTGCATGACGCGCGGCAGTTCTTCCTTGGGAATGCCCGGCCCGGTATCGCGCACGCTCAGCCGCTGACCGCCGTCGGGCGTCGCGATCACTCGCAGCGTGATCGTGCCACCGGGCGGCGTGAATTTCAGCGCATTGGATATGAGATTGAGCGCGATCTGGCGCAGCGATTTTTCGTCCGCCCAGAGCAGCGGCAGATTGTGCTCGAAAGCCTCGATGATTTTCAGCTGCTTGCCCTCGGCGCGCAATTTCAGCAGCCGGTGGCAATCTTCGGTCACGGCCTTCAAACTCACGGCCTCGGGGCGCAGCTCGTGCTTCCCCGCCTCGATACGTGACAGATCGAGAATGTCGTTGATGACCTGTAAAAGGTGCTTGCCGCTACTGTGCACGTTTTCGGCATACTCCTTATAAATTGGTTTGCCGATGGGTCCCATCATCTCCAGCATCGTGACTTCGGAAAAGCCGAGGATGGCATTGAGGGGCGTACGCAACTCGTGGCTGATATTGGCCAGGAACCGCGATTTGGCGAGGTTGTCGGCCTCGGCGCGGCGGCGGGCTTCGTCCGAAATGGCTTTGGACTCTTCAAGCTGGGCAATCAGCGCATCCTTCTCGGCCCGCAACTCCAGCATCGATGTGACAGTAGCGTTGAGGCCCTTAGCCAGGAAGATGAAGTAGATGTGAATTCCAACCGCCATCGCCGCCAGCGCCCAATAGAAGGGCTCGTGCTGCGAGCCGAAGCGGATAACCAACGCGAGTGTCAGCGGCACGGTGCCGGCATAGACAATCGGCATGACGGTGGAGGCGAACAGGAGGCGCAGCGTCAGGACAACGATCAAAGATGCAAAGATAAAGACATGCGCCGAGTGATCGGCCGGGCGGAAGCCGACCAGCGTCACGCCCGACCATGCGAGGCCATAGAGCGTTTCTGCGGCTAGCAGTTTGCGCTGCCAGCGTGGCACGTCGCACTCGGCGCGGGGTGTCGCGACAAACTTGGTGCATAACTGGGTGAGAACTGTCCGGGCAGCCAGCAACGCCGCCAGCCAGAGCATCGGCTCATGCGGCTCGGCCCAGGACATCGAGGCGAGCGCGATGATGACGGCCAGCAGTGGAATGGTCAGCGTCGCGCCCAGTTCGTTGCGCGCGAACATCAGGATGAGATCGTAGTCGAATTCGGGTTTGGCGCGCTGACCCTGTGTGATGCGCTGGCGCGCCAGGCGCACGCTCTCAGCCCCGGTGCCGGGTGCTTTTGCGGTGCGGCCCGGGGCGGGCTGGGATGGAGCGGCGGTGGTCATCAATCTGCCGGAGCGCGCAACAGTCGAAAGGCTGGTTGTCGAAGTGTTAATGCGAAATCCTAAAAAATCGTTACATCATAGATGATTACAACGATTAACTCACATTATATACAGCTTTGATGGGGTTAAATAGCTTGAAAATATAGAGAATAATGCCGTGTCTTTGCCTGCGTCATGGCCAGCTCAAGCCCGGCCGTGACGAAGAGCGGGTTTGAGTGGCCATCCGCTAAGAAAATCATTCCGCAATATTGGCATTGATGTGCCATAGGTGGAATGACATTCTAATTTTCCAACCCGACCGTGAGGCCCGGCCCATGTCCACGCTTGACGAGATGGATTTGAAAATCCTGCGCATTTTGCAGGAGGACTGCACCGTGCCGGTGGCCGATATCGGCAAGCGCATTGGGCTGTCGACCACGCCATGCTGGCGGCGCATCCAGAAACTGGAGGAGGACGGTGTTATCAAAAAGCGGGTGGCGCTGCTGGACGCCAACGCCATCAACGCCGGCGTCACGGTATTCGTCGCCATCATCACTAATCAGCACACCAAGGACTGGCTGGAGCGCTTCCACGGCGCCATGGCCGACTTCCCCGAGGTGGTGGAGTTCTACCGCATGAGCGGGCAGGTGGATTACATGCTGCGCGTGGTGGTGCCGGACATTGGCGCCTATGATCAGTTCTACAAAAAGCTCATTGCAAGGATCGAGCTTTCAGACGTAAGTTCGTCGTTTGCGATGGAACAGATCAAATTCACTACAGCCTTGCCACTGGAATTTGCCGACAAGGACGTGCCCAAAAAGCGTGCCAAGGCGGTGGTGAAGTGACCTCTTCCTGCTTCGAGCCGGCCCCGGCCCCCTCAGCATGAGGGCACAAGGTGTATGCAGCGGCCTCTTGCAGCCGCCCGCGTTAACCTTACATTAACCATGCTGGCGGAGGCTTGATGGTGACTGCTTCGGCCAAGCCAGGAGGGTGTCATGAGTTTGCGTTTGACAGCAAGCCTCAATGCCGCGCGCAACGACACCGGCCGGATCGCCTATTGCGGGCCGACCGTGCTGTCGGCGATCACCGGATTTCCGATCAGCCGCGTCGAGGAGATCATTCATCAGCATCGCGCCGATCCGGCCGAGGCCAAGAAGATGATCGTTGGGACGACCGCCCCTGAAGTGCGCGATGCCTTGAGCGTATTCGGCTACGCCATGGATCAGACCGAAGATTTTTATCACCTCGAACGCAAGCAGCGCCCGACGGTCTGGAGCTGGATGCAGCAGCCCCGCAGCGCGTTTAGCCATTACATTATCGCCGTGCACGTGCGCAGCGAGGGACACTGGATCTGCATCAAGGGCGCCAAGATCTGCGACACGTACACCAAGGGCCGTTGGATGTTTGGCGCGGACGGCCCGCATCGCGGCGCGCGGATGATGGAGGTGTTCCGGGTGCGACATGTGGACGAAACGGCGCATGTCGCTGATGGCAAGGCCGGAAACGGCACGGGTTTTGCCGGGCGCTTCGAGCCAATGGCTCAGTCGAACCAAAGCACTCTCAACTTTTAGTTGAGTGTTAACCACCGAACCTGGGAGTCTTATCGCTCCCCGCGGGATTCATCTTTCAGTAAGGCGCTCCGCCCTACGGTACGCAGGTCAAACATCTCCGGCGCTCTGCAGCGCGCATTCCGCCGGTCTCGTTTGTCTTTCCTAGGGTAACTTTTGGCGGCCTTCGTGGCCGCCTTTTCTTTTTTCAGGTCACGTCCAGTTTCGCTGGCCGGCCGGTCCGCCAGGCAAGGCGTCCGGCCGTGAGTGAGACAGTACGCGCAATCCCAGGTTGTGTGAACTGGGGAATTACCTGGGACCAGTCAGCTGCCTCAGTTCTTTTTGCCGAACAGCAGCGTCAGCAGGTCCACATTATCGTTGAGGCCTGGATCGGGAGCAGCGGCTTTAGCCTTGGTGTTGGCAATCGCGACTTCGCGTGCCAAGAGCTCGGTCTTGCCGTTCAACGCCAGCGCCATACGGCGGTCGTGGCCATACCAGTCGCCGTAGGTTGAGAGTGTGCCGTCGTCCTGCACCCAGCTCGTGAA
Source organism: Hyphomicrobiaceae bacterium (assembly GCA_025359185.1). Lineage (GTDB taxonomy): Bacteria > Pseudomonadota > Alphaproteobacteria > Rhizobiales > Hyphomicrobiaceae > JANYHF01. The sequence continues at coordinate 93,496 of JANYHF010000014.1, forward strand.
ATAGGCGACGTGCACGGGAATCGGGGTTTGCAAACGCACACCCTGATTGCCGCCGGTTTCAATGGCCCTTGCCACATCTGCCGGGCTCCAACCCTGATCGTGCCCCAGCAGCACAGCGGCGAACTGGTCGGGATTGTGCACGCGCATACACCCATGGCTGTAGGCGCGCACGGTCTGGTCAAACAGCTTCTTGGTCGGTGTGTCGTGCATGTACACGTCAAAATGGTTCGGGAACAGGAACTTGACCACGCCAAGCACGTTTTCCTTTCCCGGCGGCTGCTGAAATTGGAAATTCTTGATGTTGGTGGTCGACCAATCAACATTGTACACATCGACAGGCTGGCCGTTGTAGAAGGCCTTGAGGTTCTGGACCTCCATGATATCGCTGCCACGTTGCAGCTTGGGCAGAATTTCATTTTCCTTGATCGAGTTGGGCACGTTCCAGAACGGATGGAACTCGATGGTCTGCATATCCTGCGAGAAGGTCGGCGTCGGCGTGTCCGGTTTGCCCGTCACGATCTTCTCGGTAAAGATCACCTTGCCGTTGTCGACGACCCGGGTCAAGAATTCGGGGACATTGTCGAGGACGTAGAATTTGCCCATGTCCTCGCGCATCCAGCGCCACCGCTGCATGTTGACAAGAATGCGCTCGACCTGCTGCGAATCGGCTCCTGGCTCCTGTTTGGGGGCTTTCTTCAGGGACGCCTTGGTGACCTTGGGGCCTGCCTGATCATTGAGCGCGCGGCGCAGTGCACGATCGATCACGCCGTCGTCTGGCAGGCTGTTTTGCGCCTGGAATTTACGCACCGTTTCGACCAACACGTCGTCGTAGGAATTATTGTCGTCGGGCGAGGCATCCGGTGGCAGGAAGCTGCCGAGGCGCTTGCGGATAAGCGCAATCTGCGGGTGCACGTCGCCGGGCCGCAGCCGTGGGCCCTTGGGAATGCGAACGCCGCCGGTGTCTACCGCCACCGCCGTCTCTGGCGTATCGGCTGTATCGGCTGTATCGGCTGTATCGGCCGCCGTCTCCGGCGCATGTCCACCCGTAAGCTCAAGGTATTTCTTGCGCAGCAGCTCAAATTGCGGTTGCTGCGGATTGAAACGAACGAGGTACTTGCCTGCATCGTCAGCCTTGGCGAGACCTTCGAACACCTTCTTAGGCGATGGCGGCGTCGAGCCGCGATCGATGATGCTGCTGACCTGCTCAGGTAAAATCCGCCCGACATGCGCGTCATGGGCATAATGCAGAACGGCCTGGCTCAACTGGATTTCAGCTCCGGCGATCTGATCCGGTGTCGCTGGGGTTGCGCCTTTGCCAAGACCGCTTGAGGGAACCGGATAGTCGGCGGCTTTCAGGCCATAATCGCCGGCTTTGCCGATCACCGCGACGGCCGACAGCGCGGCTGGGCTCAAGCTACCGCCATCGGTCCAGAACGCCTTGCCGTTACGCCCGGCGTAGAACTCTTGCAATGCCGCCCGCTCGTCATCGCCGAGACGCCCGCCAGAAGTGCCGCCGCCATCAATGGCCGCCGAGAGCGCCTGACGCAGCTTGATCTGATAGACTTCCTGTTGATTGGGAAGCCGGTCTGGGCCGCCGGGCTCGGCAGCAACAGCGGCTGTCAGCATGAGAGCTACCGCACCGGACACTAGAACCAACCTCAGCATGATGGTCTCCAAACCCCTGTGCCAGGGCCCGGCTGGCCCCATGCAGTCCCGCGCCCTGCAAACTCCAAGAGTTTTGGGCTAAGGAATCTACTGAAGCCCACGATAACATCCAAAGCAGGGCAGCGTCTTGTCAACATTCTGTTGCCCGGCCTCAAAACCAGACGCCTGGCAGCCGGTACCGTGGCCGCATCTCGACCGGTCCGACACCCACCAGCGAAATGCGCGGCGCTTCTGGACCAAAGGCCAGCGGTGTCTGCCCTGCCGGAGCGCCCATCTCGCGCAGCCTGGCGATCCGCAAGGCCGTCTGAGGATGGGAGCGCAGCACAGAGGGATTGGGAGTTTGCCGCGTGTTTGGAAACACCAAGTCTTCCCACCAGCGGCCGTTTTGGCGGCCAATCAGATGCAGCGCCGAAGCCAGCCCCGACGGATCACCCGTCAGCTGGATCGCATCGGCGTCGGCCTGGTATTCCCGGGCCCGGGACAAAGCCAATTGCAGGCGTGTGCTCGCCGTTGGGGCCAAAAACAGCAGCACCATGGCAACCCAGGGAATGCGCGTGTCTCCGGCGAGATAGATAGGTACATAATAGAGAATAAGACCGAGCCCCGCCCAGGATAGCACCTGCATCGCCCGGTTGAGTGCGTCCGCAAGCGCCATCAGCCGCAAATCATTGTTGCGGATATGCGCCAGCTCGTGGCCGAGCACGCCAGCGATCTGCCGCAGGCTCAGTTTGCGCAACAGGCCTTCGGTAATGGCAATCGCAGCGGTTTCGGGCGAGCCGGTGGAGAAGGCGTTCAAAGTCAGGCTGGGCACGACATGGAGGGCGGGCACCCGGTCCAGGCCGCTTCGCGCCGTCAATTCATGCAGGATGCGATAGAGATCCCGGCCGTTCTTGGCGTCAATTGGCGTTGCCCGGTAGAGTCGCAGGATGACAGCTGGCGGCATCATCGGGGCGGCGAATGCGATAAAACCAACCGCGAGCACCGCCACGATCAGCCCCGCCCAGCCCAGGATCAAAAACGCGGCCAAAGCAGTCAACAGCGTCATGGACGTGATAAGTACAAGTGTGTCGGTCAGATTGCGGCCGGGCTGCAAGCGGCCGTTCGGCGGATCGATGGGAATCGCCGTCGTGGACATGGGGGTCGGAACCTTAAGTCTTGCGCGCGGGGTGGCATCGCCGCAGTCCCCCCGCGCTGCAGTTATGCAGCCATCCACATGAGATATCTATGATTCTGGCGGAATGACGGTCAGAACTTGCGGGCTATGTCAGCGTCGGCCGCATGGACGCCTTTGGCGGGCAACTGCGCTAGGCACGCCGGCAAGATCCCAGCTGCCTCGCTCACGATCTGATAACGCGGGCTCCCCGTTCCGGCGATGAACGCTTTATGCAGGAAACCTTGCTCGCCCATATGGTCCAACAGCGTGATCAGAGGATCCCAGAAGCCGCCAATATTGGCGATGATGATCGGCTTTTTGTGCTGGCCAAGCTGGGCCCAGGTCAGCTGCTCGAACAGCTCTTCGAGCGTGCCCATGCCGCCCGGCAGCGTCACAAAAGCGTCGGCGCGCTGGAACATCGTCATTTTGCGCTCGTGCATGTCCTTAGTGATGATCAGCTCGGTCACCTCTTTCAAATGCACTTCGCGCGCTTTCAAAAACTCCGGAATCACGCCCAACACGTGGCCACCGCCCGCCAGCACGGCCCGCGCCACGGCACCCATCAGGCCGATGCCGCCGCCGCCATAGACCAGCCCGATGCCGGCCTTGGCCATCGCCTCGCCAAGTGTGCGAGCCGCCGTCGCGTAGACGGGGTCTTCGCCGGACGCAGCACCGCAATAGACACAAATGGCCAACGGCGGCGCGTAGACAGGGCTTGCAGTGACCATCGTACCCTCATTCGGCTTGTCGCTGGCCGCTGCCGCGATGCACGCCTTAAATATCCGCCGCGCGCCTCTATGGCAATTGACTGGCGCCTGTGGAAGGCTACCGGCGGACGCCCTCTTTTCGCCCCAATAAAGCCGGCGTTCGAGGGTTCAGAGAGGGATTGAGGTTCGAGGAGGTCCGGCTGTGCCGTCCGCCAGGAAACATTTGCCACTTGCTTTGCTGGCCATTGTGGCCGGTTTCACTGCCGTCGGCGCAACCATTCAGAATTCCGGCAAACTAGCGCAGGCCGATCCCACAGCCATGGCGCAGACTGTGGCGGACTATCTGCGCGGCAGTGCGGCGCCGGATGCGCGCGCGCCGTCCGCAGACGTCAAAACGCAGGCTCAATCGGGCGCTGAAGCGCTTGCCCAAGTGCTGAAATCATACCTTCCAGCCGCCGTAGCCAAGACGGCAACTGAAGATCCGAATCGCATTCAGCTTGCCGCGCAAGCCGTCGCAACGCAACTCAGCGGCCCGCCTCCAGCTGTAGCCCCTGTGCCTGTGGCCATTGCCAGTCCACCGGCGATGACTGTCGCGGCCGCTTCGCTGGCACAATGGTTGAGCGGGACCAAGACGATCCCAGAAGCGCCCGCGATAAAGACCCCAGAGGCCGTGGGGGTTTCGCCTGCACAACCTGAAGCGCCGGCCGCAGCCCCGTCAGCTATGCAAACTGCCCAAGCCTTGCAAGATCAGGCCGGCGCAATGGCCGACGCTGTCAACAAGGAATTTGGCGCGATCTTGAAGAAACTGCCGCCTGACGATGCAGATCAGACTGCCAACGCCGATGTGGCCGCAGCCGTCGCCTTTTCGTCGCTGCGCTATGACGCCACCGGAACCGATTCGGGGCTCGTGACGATGTCCGGCCGGGCCAAGCCAGGCAGCAAGGTTGCGGTCTATCTGGATGGCCAGAAACTCGCAACCGCTCCGACCGCCAACAATGGCCGCTGGCTGATCGCCACGCCTCAGAAGCTGCCTGTCGGCCAGCATGTCGCCAGAGTCGATATGTTCGATTCGGCGGGCAAGACGGCAGCGTCAGCGGCCTACCCGTTCGGGCGAGAGGCAGCGGTAGCAGCTGGGCAGGAATCCATCATCGTTCCGCTGACGGTGGCCTCGCTCAAGGTTGAGGCTCCCGCAACCGCCGTTGCCGAACACGACCCGGTTGTGATCATACCCCCGACAGGGAGCGTTGCACAGGTTGCCGAATCGCCTGCGGCCCAGGCCGAGATGGCTCAAACTCCCGTCGCCAAGGTGCCTGACCAGGCCGCGCCGGTTGCGGTGGCCGAAGTCCCGGCAAAAGCCCCAGATCCCGTTGCGCCCGCCCTGCCATCGGCCGCAGCGCTTGCGCAGCCTGCCGCTGTTGCCGTCGCGCCTGCCAAACCCGCGCTAAAAATCGCATCGGCCGTGCCGGTTAAGCGCCATCTGCGCGAGGCAACTCTGACCCGGTTGACCAATCGGAGGCCTAGGCCAGTGCAGCTTGCCGCCAAGCCCCGCCGCGCTGTGAGTGTCGCTGCACTGCCGGCACAGTTGTTGCGCAAACAGGCCACTCGCAAGCTGGCGGCACTTGCCAAGCCGACGCGGCCGCAGATTGCCAGTGTCCGGCTGTCGCCCTCTCGCAAGCTGGCGCAGGTGACGACGTCCGATCAGTTGGTCGTCGTGCGCGTTTTCCATGGCAAGCACGCAGTGACCGTCAAAGTTCCACAAGGCATCATGCGCTCTTACGCGGCTGCGCCACAACCGTTGTTGCGCCCCGTGCGCAAGCGCCGGTTGCGCCGCCGGTGCGCACGCTAGTGCAGTGCAACGGGTGCCCAGATGGCCAGCTTGACAGGGTCGAGGCTGGCGGCGGCCGTTCAAACGGCCTATTCAGTAGCAACCGAACCTCGATTTGACCCGTGAGCGGGCGGGCATATGCTGCCCCTATGCGCTTGGGTCTTCACACTGAATGACCCATCCGGACATCCGATGACCCTTGCCGCCCCTGCCGCAACTGCGGAAAAGCCCACGCCGACCCTCGTAAAAGTATTGCGCGATCTGATGCCCTATATGTGGCCGCCGGGGCGCCGGGACTTGCGGATCGAAGTGGTGCTCGGATGTCTGTCTCTCGTCATTGCCAAGGTCGTCACCATGCTGGTGTCGTTCAGTCTCGCGGGTGCTACCAACGCGCTTGCGCAAGCCACCAATGCGCAAGCGCCCGAAGCGCAACTCCACCTCGGCCTTGTCCTGGTCCCGGCCACACTCATTGTCTCTTATGGCGTCTCGCGCGTCATGATGATGGTCCTCAGTCAGCTGCGCGATGTGCTGTTCACGCGGGTATCGCAATTTGCGGTGCGCAACATCACCACAAAGACCTTCCGCCATCTGCATGATCTGTCGCTCCGTTTCCATTTGGAGCGCCGCACCGGGTCAGTCACGCGCATCATCGAAAGAGGTAACGGCGCGGTCGACAGCATCATGCGGCTGGGGGTCATGACGACCATCCCGACGGCGCTGGAACTGGTAATGAATTGTGTGGTGTTTTGGTATTTCTTCGGATTTTTCTACGTCGTCGTCGTCCTGCTCATGGTCGCGGCTTACCTCTGGTACACCGTGCTTGCTAGCAATTGGCGGATCGTCATCCGCAAGGAGCTCAGCGAAAGCGACCGCGACGCCAGTTCCAAGGCCGTTGACAGTCTGCTCAACTACGAAACCGTCAAATATTTCGGCAACGAGACGATGGAGGCGAGCCGCTACGACACGGCTATGGCGCGCTATGAAAAAGCCAACGTCAAAACCTACTATTCGCTCGCCGTTCTGAACACGGGGCAAGCCGCGATCTTCACCATCGGCCTCACCATCTGCCTGCTGCTGTCGGCCCGTGGGATCATCGACAAAACTCAAAGCGTGGGCGATTTCACACTGATCGGCGGGCTGTTGACGCAGCTCTACATTCCGCTCAATTTCATGGGCATGGTCTATCGCGAAATCAAACAAGGTGTCGTCGATCTCGAACTGATGTTCGGGCTGCTCGACAAGAACCCCGAGATCAAGGACAAGCCCGGTGCGCTGCCGCTCGTGGTGACGCAAGGCCGGGTCACGTTTGACAATGTGTCGTTCCACTATGACCCGGAACGGCCGATTCTGAAGAATGTCAGCTTCGAAGTGCCGCCGGGCAAGATGGTGGCGATTGTCGGACCATCGGGTGCGGGCAAATCGACCCTCAGCCGCATTCTATTCCGGTTTTACGACGTGGCGTCAGGGCGTGTGCTGATCGATGGTCAGGACATCCGCGAGGTGACACAGGCGAGCTTACGCGCCGCCATCGGCGTGGTGCCCCAGGACACGGTGCTGTTCAACGACAGCATCCTCTACAACATCCGCTATGGCCGCCCCTCGGCCAGCGATGCCGACGTGAAAGAGGCCGCCCGCATGGCCCAGATCGAGGGTATTATTGAGCAATTGCCGCAAGGCTTTGACACCCAGGTCGGCGAGCGCGGCCTGAAATTGTCGGGTGGCGAAAAGCAGCGTGTCGCGATTGCCCGCACCCTCCTCAAGGGTCCGCCGATCCTGATGCTGGACGAAGCCACCAGCGCCCTCGACAGCCACACCGAGCGCGAAATCCAGGACGCCTTAGACAAAGTCGCGGCCAGCCGCACCTCGCTGGTCATCGCGCACAGGCTCTCGACTATCGTTCACGCAGACGCAATTATCGTCCTCGAACAAGGGCGTATTGTCGAACAGGGCACCCATGCCGAACTGATGGTGAAGGACGGTCTCTACGCCAGCATGTGGAACCGACAGCGCGAGGCCGAGCTAGCGCGGGAGCAGCTGGCCCAGGCGCTCCAGCAGGAGGCTGTGGTGGTTGGCAAGGAGCGGCCGAACCGGGCAACGCTGGTGGCGGCGTCGTAGGGCGTCGCTGGGTCTCTTGGCGAAGGCGCCCCGTTCCCTGTCACGGACAGCGAATGCACAGCCATGCTGGCGATTCAAGCCACTCTGCTGACATCAGGATGGTGCTACAGTTGCCTATCGTCGGCGACTCGCTATGGAGGCGGGCACACTTCTAATGACCGGATCAACATTGCTGCTGCAATTCATCGGCTGGGTGGCGCTGCTGCTTTGGGGCGTACGGATGGTGCGCACCGGTATCACGCGCTCGTTCACGGGCCAGGTGCGTCAGCTGGTGGCGCTGGGCACGCGCAACCGGCTGAGTGCCGCCGTTGCCGGAACCGCCGTCGCCATTGTGCTGCAAAGCTCCACCGCTACCGGCCTCATTGTCTCATCGCTGGTCACGCGCGAAATCGTGCAGCTGCCCGCGGCTCTGTGCGTCATGCTCGGCGCCGATGTCGGCACCGCCATCGCTGCTTTCATCTTCTCTGTCCGGATCGCCTGGCTCGCCCCATTGCTGATCGCGGCAGGGGTCTTCGGTTTTCTGAGCACTCGCGATGACCGCCGCCGCAGCCTGGCGCGGATTGCCATTGGGCTCGGGCTGACGCTTCTGGCGTTGCAGCTGATCGGCTCGGCATCGGCCGAGTTGCGGCAGGCTCCCGGTTTCGCCACCACCATTGGCCTGTTGGATGGGCAACCCCTCGTCGCCTTCCTGATGGGTGCGCTGATTACCTGGCTCGCCCATTCCAGCCTGTCGACCGTCATCCTCGTCATGTCCCTGACGGCATCAGGCATCGTGTCGTTGCCCTTAGCCTTCGCACTGGTGTTGGGAGCCAATGTTGGCGGGGCCTTGGCACCTTTTGTCGATCAGCTCACAGCGCCGGCGGCAGGCCGGAGAGTGATGCTCGGTAATCTGATCATGCGCGGGGCCATGGCAGCGTTTGCCCTGGTGGTGCTGCTGCCGTTCGCCAGTACGATGTTCCGCCCACTGCATGATCTATCGCCCGCCCATGCCGTGCTGACGTTTCACGCGGCCTTCAATCTTGTGACAGCGATGGCGTTCCTGCCCTTTGCCGGCAGTGTCGCCGGTCTCTGCCGGCTGCAGGTGCCCGATCTTCCCGTGGCTGGCGACGCCGGGCAGCCACGCTATCTCGACGCTTCGGTGATCGATTCCCCTACCGAAGCGCTGGCGGCGGCCACACGCGAAACGCTGGCGTTGGGAGATCTTGTCGCCGGAATGTTGGATCAAAGTCTCACCGTGCTGGAAAAAGACGATGCACGCCTGATGAAGCAGATCGAGAAATCCGACGACGGCGTCGACAAGCTGCATGAGGCGATCAAGCTCTACCTGATGAAAGTGTCGAGCGCGGGCATGTCAGGCGAAGACAGCGCGCGATTTGTCGAGATCCTCACCTTCGTCACCAATCTGGAGCATATCGGCGATATCATCGACAAGAACCTGATGGAGCTGGCGGCCAAGAAAATCCGCAACAAGCTGGTGTTTTCTCGCGAGGGGCTGGATGAGCTGCGCCAGTTCCACGGCCGCGTGCGCGACAACATGCGGCTCGCCTATAATGTCTTCACACTGCGCGATGTGCGGCTTGCGCGCAAATTGCTGAATGAAAAGCCATTGCTGCGCGAGGCCGAGGTGTACTCTGCTAACAGCCATTTTGCACGGCTGCGTGCTGGCCGTCAGGAGTCCATCGAGACCAGCGCCATCCATCTCGATATCATCCGTGACCTGAAACGCATCAACAGCCATCTGACCTCGGTCGCCTACCCTATCCTGGAAGAGGCGGGCGAATTGTTGGATTCGCGACTGCGCAATGCGCGGCCCGCCGAAGACGATGCTTATGTGACCCGGCAGTAGAGCGAGACACCCAAGATGGCCAATCCCGAATTGATCGAAGTGACCCGCGGCAAACTGGTGGAGAGCCGGCATCGCGGCGCCATTGCAGTTATGTCAGGCGATGGCCGCGCAGTGTTGCGGCTTGGAGATACGCAAGGGCCGGTCTACCCGCGTTCGGCCGTCAAAGTCATGCAGGCCATTCCGCTGCTGACGAGTGGCGCCGCCGAAGCCTATGGGTTCGGTGACCAGGAACTGGCGCTGGCCTGCTCATCGCACAATGGCGAACCCCGGCATGTGGACCTTGTTGCCAGTATGCTGGAGCGGATGGGTCTGGATCAAAGCGCACTCGAATGCGGCACCCATCAGCCGTTTTTGGAGCGCGCGGCGCGCAACCTGATGCTGTCTGCCGGCAAGCCCTCGCCGCTGCACAACAACTGCTCAGGCAAACACGCCGGAATGCTCGCCGTGGCGCGATATCTCAAAGAGCCGCATGAAGGCTATGTGCAGCCGGACCATGCCGTCCAGCGGCGTATTGCCCGCATCTTGGCCGAGCTGACCGGGGCGCTGGTTTCGGGTGAGACGTGCGGTACGGATGGCTGCTCCGTGCCAACCTGGGGAGTGCCGCTGGAGGCGCTGGCGCTGGGTTTTGCGCGCCTTGCCGCTGGCCAAGGAGCGAGTGCAGAGCATCTCGTGGCTGGCAAACGCCTGATGGAAGCCTGCATGGCCGAGCCTGGGATGGTCGCTGGCGAAAAGCGGTTCTGCACCGAAGTTATGGAGGCGCTTGGCCCGGTGGTGTTCGTGAAAACCGGAGCCGAAGGCGTCTTCTGCGCGGCGGTGCCGGAGTTTGGCCTGGGCATCGCCCTTAAGATTGATGATGGCACGTCGCGCGCCTCAGAGGCTGCAACGGCCAACGTCCTCTCGGCACTGCTGCCAGCCCATGCCGGAGTCTTGGCTCGCTGGACAAGACGCCCGGTGCGCGGCGTGGCGGGAGCTGAGGTCGGGGAAATCCGTCAGTCAACCGGCTTGCTGAAGAGCCTGGCCGCTATGCCGAGACATTCCCGTGCACCATGATGCCGTTGCCGGCATCGGCGCCAACGCGGGCAAGGTCCGCGCCCACCGGCGTTTCGTGCTCCATCAGGCGAATGGCGCCTTGGACCGCGCCGCTGATCAGGTTCTGCGCCACCAGCACCGTGCCGCCACCTGGGTCCGACGATATACCGATACCAATCGGAGACGAGCGCACCACATTCCCGGTCAGCGCGATGTCGCGGCGAAAGGCTCCGTAGCCCGCCGAAATCCCGATGCGTTCGGCGCCCTCCACCACGTTGCCCGTCACCGCCGTATCCGCCTCGACCGAGATGCCCACGCCTTGGTCGCCGCCACTCGCCGATACTCGGGTGAGATTGCGCAGCAGATTTCCCTGCACGACGGCCAGCCGTCCGCCATCGTTGAAATTGGTCACTGAGATGCCTACGGACGCGCGGTCAACGAGATTGTTGGCAATCACCGCGCCCTCGAAAGCGAACTCGGCATAAATCGCAACCTCGCCCAGCCGCTCGCAACTGTTGCCGGTGATCTGTACGTTCGAGGCCGAATTGGCGCGGATCGCTGAAAACGCGCAGTCGGTGATACGATTGCCCGTGACCTGCACACCGCCCGCCCGGAACACATTGATGCCATTGCCGTTCTGCCCGTCACCACCCGCTCGCGCGGCAATGTGAGCGACATGGTTTTGGGCGACCAGTGACCCATCCTCGCCCGGCTCCGTGCGCCAGACCTGGATACCATTGTTGCCAATGCGTTCAATGCGATTGCCGGTGATCGACAGCCCCTTGGCATCGACGCTCAAGAGCGCCGTGGCGCCACAATCGGTGATCGCACAGCTGGTGACGATGCCCGAGCAACCGCGCAGTGTCACGCCGTTGAGCAAACTGCCCTTGACGGTGAGATCGCTGAGCACAATGTCTGCACACTCACTGAACGTGATGAGCCCATCCGACGCCGCCGGATCAAGGAGTTGCTGCCCGCCATCGATGATCAGGCCACTGAGAGAGAGACCGTGGCTGCGGCTGGCAATGATGAACGCTCCCGAGCCGGTGAACGTGAGGCGGGTGGCGCCCGCAACGCCAGCGATGCGCGTGCCAGTTGGCAACCCGAGCGTTCCACAGCGATAGGTTCCAGCCGGCAAGTGCAGTACCAGCCCTGCCGCTGCGGTACGTTCGATGGCTTTTTGGAGAACTTCGGTCTGGTCGGCTAGGCTCGCCGGCTCCAGGCCAAAATCGTAGGTTTCGGCCAGAGAACCGGTAGATTTTGCGGCGGCGCCGCTTGCCGAAGCCAACCACGCCCCGGACGTTACAGCTGCCGTACGCAATAGCAGCTTCCGGCGATCCATGGACATTTGGCGATCCTCACGCGGCGATGGCTGAACCGCCCGACGCAAGGCTTATGCCAAAGTGGCCAGGTCCGGCTCGGCAGCGCAATCACGCATGGCGGCAAGAACGTCAAAGGCTCCTGCCAGGGCCTGCTCCAGCGGAAAATCCCGCGTGTTGAACGACTCTTCTTCAGCCCACCCCGCACCGCCGACCCGCACGGGCAAATGCAAAAACGCGGTCAACCGGCGTGTTGGCCCGGCCGCAGCCATCCGCCGGGCCTGCCACAGCGAGTGGAAGAAAACGGCATTGCACACGTAGCGACCCGCGTTAACCGATGAGCTGATGGCAAGCCGGTCGTGGTCCGCCCGCTGCAGCAGCTGATCTTGCCCAATAGGGCCCGTCAACGAACCCGGCGCTTCGGCAATCACCATACTGGACGCTGGACCACAGCCCGCCGCGTCCTGCCGTTGCGACGTTGCGTTATGCGCCACGGTTTCCAAAACCATCCCGTGGGCGCTGCCTGAAACGCCCAGATGCAGGCATAAATGTGGTTGCAATTCACTGAGCAGCTTGCTCAAGAGGCGTGGTGCCCCGTCCCATTCAGTTGGCAAGATGGCGCACGCAGCCCGCAAGCCCGGCAAATGCTCTGGCAGCCGGTAGGCGAGCAACGGCGCAAACGCCTCGCTGGCGTTCACGATCAAACCCGGAAACTGGCCAAAGCCGGTAATGAGTACTCGAAGGGGAGGCGCGCGCATGACCGAGCTTAGCTGCCAGACTTGCGAACCGGAAGCCTTTCAATTCAGTCGTCAGATGCGCTATTGCGGCGGTTGGATTAGAGTGAGGTTTATTGGTTCAACGGCAGGAAGCGGTCCTATGTCTTTCTTCAAATCCCTGTTCGGTGGCGGCAAGCCAGACTCCTCGGGCAAGCGCGCCGAACACAAAGGCTTCACCATCGAAGCTGCGGTCTATCCCGAAGGCGGCCAGTTCCAGCTCGCAGGGGTCATCTCCAAAGAGATCGATGGCACTGTCAAACAGCATCGTTATGTTCGCGCCGACCGCTTTGCCTCGGCCAGAGAGGCGGCCGACCGCGCGCTCGACAAAGGGCGTCAGATCGTTGACGAGCAAGGCGACAAGGTTTTCGGCTGACGCGCTGCTCAGGAGCCACAAATGTCTGGCGTTTCCCTTGATAGATTGGGTGCCTTTGCTGTCATCACCATCGGCAACCCGCCGGTGAACGCCATGAGCGCCGGCATTCCCGGCGCTATTATTGCACGCTTGGCGGAGGCCAATGGCGACGCGTCCGTGCAAGCCGTGATCCTGTGCGGCAGCGGCAATGGCACAATTGCTGGCGCCGACATCCGCGAATTCGGAAAAGTCTGGCCCACCAGTGAGCCCACGCTCCGCGATGCGATCGCCGCTATCGAGGCGAGCGCGAAACCCGTAGTGGCAGCGCTTGCGGGATCTGCATTGGGTGGCGGTCTCGAACTGGCGATGGGATGCCACTACCGGGTAGCTGACGCGGGGACCATGCTTGGCCAGCCCGAAATCAAACTCGGCTTTCCGCCGGGCGCGGGAGGCACGCAACGGCTGCCGAGGTTGGCTGGGGTCAAGGCTGCGCTCGCCATGATCCTTGATGGCAATCCCGTTGATGCAGCCAGAGCACAGGATCTTGGCATCATCGATGCGGTCATCGCTGGTGCCCTTCGTGACGGCGCCGTGCGCTTTGCTGAGGCCAAAGTTGCGGCAGGGGGACCGCATCCCATCACACGAAACAGGGCGGTTCCTGCAGCCGATCCCGCAGTCCTTGCCGGCGCGCGGGATGCTGCGCACAAGCAGCGGGGTCCAAGACAAGCCGCCCTTGCCTGCATTGATTGTGTTGAAGCCGCCACCACATTGCCATTTGATCAGGGCATCGCGGTTGAACGCAGGCTGTTCGAAGCGTGTCTTGCCAGCCCCCAATCTCAGGCCTTACGCCACATTTTTTTCGCCGAGCGCGCGGCCGCGAAAATACCTGGATTGGACAAGAGCGTACTCCCCAGGCCGATCGCCTCAGCCGCCGTCGTCGGATCGGGCACCATGGGCAGTGGCATCACTATGTGCTTTGCCGATGCAGGCATTCCCGTACGCATCATGGATGCCGATCCGGCAGCGTTGCAGCGTGGACTTGCCACCATTCGGCGCAATTACGAGGCCACGGCCGCGAAAGGCAGGCTGACGGCGGCCGATGTCGAAACGCGAATGGCGTTGATCACGCCGGTCAGCGAATTCTCGGCCCTTGCTGAGGCCGACATCATCATTGAAGCCGTGTATGAAGAGATAGCCGTCAAACAGGACGTCTTCGCCCGACTCGACAGGGTTGCCAAACCGGGAGCAATCCTGGCGTCGAACACCTCCTATCTCGATATCGATGCCATTGCCGCCATCGTGCCGGCACGGAAGGGTTACGTGCTTGGCACCCATTTTTTCTCGCCAGCCAATGTCATGCGGCTGCTAGAAGTCGTGCGCACAAAGACGGTCAGCATTGAGACGCTGGCGGCTGTGCTGGCGCTCGGGCGGCGATTTGGTAAGCAGCCGGTCGTTTCGGGCGTCTGCTTCGGCTTCATCGGCAACCGGATGCTGGAGGGTTATCTGCGTGAAGCCGAGTTCATGGTCGAAGAGGGGGCAACTCCGGAGCAGGTCGACAAAGTTATCACAACCTTTGGCTTTCCAATGGGACCTTTCGCCATGTCCGATCTTGCCGGGCTCGATATCGGTTGGCGAAAGCGCAAATCGCGGGCGCATCTGCGTGATCCCAAAAACCGCTACTCGCCCGTCAGTGACAGGCTGTGCGAACTTGGCCGCTTTGGCCAGAAAACGGGAGCAGGCTGGTACCGCTATGAGGCCGGCTCCCGCGTCCCCGTCCCGGACCCTGTTGCCGCCGGGCTAATTGCGGCATCAGCCATTGAGCAAAACATCGTCCGCCGCAATCTGCCAGAGTTCGAGATTCTGCAGCGGTGTCTTGTGCCTCTGATCAACGAGGGCGCCCGTATTCTCGACGAGGGCATTGCGTTGCGGTCCAGCGATATCGATCTGGTTTGGATCAAAGGCTACGGGTTTCCAGCCGGAACCGGTGGGCCCATGCATCTGGCCAGTGTTGCGGGCCTATCGCAGTTCATCACGAGCATTAAGCTCTATGGCGGTCACCTGCAGGGCTGGGAGGTGGCGCCGCTGCTCGCCCGTCTCGCCAACGAGGGCAAAACCTTTATCGATTTTGATGCGGAGCGCCGCTAGGGACAATGTGGGACTCTACAAAGCCCTGCAACTCCCGTATGATAGGCCTATGCAAAGGATCGATGAAAGCCGCCCATTCCTGCCGTTGAACATCGCTGTGCTGACGGTGTCGGACACGCGCACGCTGGCGACGGACAAGTCTGGCGATACATTATCGGGGCTTTTGACCGCAAGCGGCCATCAGCTCGCCGAACGAGCCCTTTTGCGTGATGATGCGCCCGCGATCCGCGAAAAGGTGGCAGCCTGGCTTGGTCAGCCCCCAATCGACGTGGTTTTGACCACGGGTGGAACTGGCTTTACTGGCCGCGACGTCACAGTAGAAGCCGTGAAGCCGCTCTTTGAAAAAGAGATCGAGGGCTTTTCCGTCCTCTTCCATATGCTCAGCTTTCAGAACATTGGCACGTCAACCATCCAATCAAGAGCGTGTGGCGGTTTGGCCAAAGGTACTTATATCTTTTGTCTGCCTGGATCGCCGGGGGCCTGCCGGGATGCCTGGGAGGGTATTTTGCGCTGGCAGCTCGATAACCGGCACCGGCCCTGCAATTTGGTCGAGATCATGCCGCGGCTCATGGAACACTTGTGAACCCGATGGACGCGCGTTGGAACAGGAGTGAGCTATGAGTATTAGCAACGGACGCGACAATGGTGTGATCCGCAAGCCCACCGTCCAAACCACTCCGCCTCGCAGCGCCGGGCGCAAAACGCCGCCCATTCCCGTTATCCATCAGATTGCCTGGATCTCGCTGTTTCTCCAGCTTCTGGTGGTTGCCATTTTCATCGGCACGGCCATGTACTTTGGCGTCGCCAAACCCATACTTGCCGCCACGCTTGCCTATTTGATCATGGCCGCCCTGATCCGTCTTTTGCTCACGTCGCATCACCGGCGTGGAATGCACTACGCCCGCGAAGGCCGGATGGAGCTGGCGATCCCAGAGTTCCAGAAGAGCTACGAGTTCTTCTCGCGGCACCGCTGGCTTGATGAAATGCGCTACATCTTTTTGCTGTCGACCAGCAAAGTGGGTTACCGCGAGATGGGTCTTCTCAATCTGGCCTACTGCGACCTTTGGGGAGATCGGGGTGAAGACGCGGTACGGACGTATCTGCGCACCATCGAAGAGTTCCCCGACAGCGGCCTGGCCTGGACCGGCATCAAGCTCTTCCAGCAAGGCGGGCATGATGGTGAGCGGCGTGCGGCGGCTGGTATGGCGGCTGGCCGGTTGCCAGGATCCGTCACCGCCGCTCAAGTGGCCCCAGCCGAGGTCAGCATCCGAGGCACCAGGTAAGACACTTTGGCTATGGTCAGTCTTTGATCCTACAACGTTCTTGTTAAGTTCTTAACGTTATGCTACTGATCCGTCAGGCCCGTGTGCTGGGAGAATGACGGTGTCACAAGGTAATCTCGCGGCTTTGGTGGATGGCGAACGTCGTCGGGGTAGGGGCGCACGCTCCAATGCCGGTGGACGGTTCGAGCCGGCCGCGCGCGAAGACGCCGATGATGGCTGGGGCAGTCTGGAAGATTTGCCGCCCTTCACCACGCAGGTTCAGCTTGAGGCTGCCCGCAGCATCATCACAACCAACCAATCGCCCGATATCAGCTTCGATCAATCCATAAATCCCTACCGTGGTTGCGAGCATGGATGCATCTATTGCTACGCCCGGACGTCGCACGCCTATATGGGCCTTTCGCCAGGGCTGGATTTTGAAACCCGGCTGTTCGCCAAACCCAACGCCGCTGCATTGCTTGAGCGCGAGCTCGCCAAGCCTTCTTACGTGCCCAAGGTCATCGCCCTCGGGACCAACACGGACCCCTATCAGCCCATCGAGCGCACCCATCAGATCACCCGTTCGGTGCTGCAAGTGCTCGCCAAAACGCGGCATCCGGTTGGCATCGTCACCAAATCGGCGCTGATCACGCGCGATATCGATATTCTGGGGCCAATGGCGCGGGACGGATTGGTGAAGGTGGCGTTGTCGGTGACAACCCTCGACCGGGTGATTGCTCGCAAGATGGAGCCACGCGCGACCACACCAGCGGGACGGCTGGAAGCGATCCAGAAATTGACCGAGGCGGGCATTCCAACGGGCGTAATGGTTGCGCCTGTGATACCAGCGATCAACGACAATGAGATTGAACGCATTCTTGGCGCCTGCAAAGACGCCGGTGCTCGCGAGGCGGGCTACGTGCTTTTGCGGATGCCGCTCGAAATCAAGCAACTGTTTCGCGAATGGCTCGCCACTGAGTTCCCTGACCGCGCCAAACGGGTGATCTCGATCCTGCAAGGGATGCGCGGCGGTAAGGATTATGATGCCCGCTGGTTCGAGCGGCAAAAGGGCAGCGGACCTTATGCTAGCCAAATTGCTCAGCGATTTAATTTGGCGCTGAGGCGTTTGGGGCTCAACGAGCGGCGCTACGCGCTGCGCAGCGATCTGTTTCAAAGGCCCGTTGCCGAGGGAGGTCAGCTTGCTTTGTTGTGAGCGGCCAGAGTTCGCGGGTCTGCTGTCCAGAGGTACAACTTTGAGGGTAGCCGTTGGCGAACACGTTCGCGAGTTGCCGGCACCGCGCCGCGCGCTCCGCAGAACCTTGATGACGTTGGATTTTGAGCAGTCACGTCACAGAGTGGGATATCGATGTGTCGTCGGCATTGATGAGGCAGGCATTGGACCCTGGGCCGGACCAGTCGTTGCGGCAGCCGTTTGGCTTGATCCTGAAGCGCTGCCCGAGGGGTTGGCTGACAGTAAAGCCCTCTCGTCCCAGAACCGGCGAGTCTGTTACCAGGACATCATGCGATTGGCCAAGGTCGGTGTCGGAATCGCTGATGTGACCCGGATCGACCGCGACAATGTCCTGCGGGCAAGCCATTGGGCGATGGGGGAGGCCGTTCGTGCCTTATCCATCACCCCGGATCTAGCGGCTATCGACGGGGTCCATGCCCCCGACATCGGTTGCGCTGTCGAAACGATCATCGGTGGGGATGCTACAATAGCCTCCATAGCCGCTGCATCGATTGTCGCAAAAGTCACACGGGACCAGTTGATGCAACAATGGGCCACCCAATATCCAGGCTACGGCTTCGAGAGACATGTGGGCTACGGCACAGCTCAACACCGGGCCGCAATTGCGGCGCTTGGCGTCACCCCCATTCATCGCCGGTCATTTCGGCCAATCCAGGTTGCACTGGAGAAGCGGTCAACGAATACAGAGGGTTAGCGAGCATTAACCCATGCCATCGCGGTAATGGGTTAGGGTCCTGGTGAAACGTTTGATCGGAAGTGCTGACGGGAATGGGTAGACGTATGCGTAAAAGCCTGGGTAACGAAGCGAGCCGTATCGTCGTGGGCGATTGCCTTGATATGCTGCAGGGACTTGCCAGCGATAGTGTTGATTTGGTGTTCGCCGATCCGCCTTACAATTTACAGCTTGATGGCGATCTGCTGCGTCCAAACAATACGATTGTCGACGGCGTGCATCAGGATTGGGACAAGTTCCTGAGTTTTGAGGCCTATGACCAGTTTACACGGGCTTGGCTCAGCGAATGCCGGCGGGTACTAAAGCCCAACGGCGCTCTATGGTTGATCGGTTCCTATCACAATGTCTTCCGGCTCGGGACGGCCGTTCAGGATTTGGGCTTTTGGATCCTCAATGATGTGATCTGGCGCAAAACCAATCCGATGCCGAATTTCCGCGGACGCCGGTTCACCAACGCCCATGAAACCCTGATCTGGGCGTCGAAGAGCGCGGCTTCCCGCTACACTTTCAATTATGAGGCCATGAAGGCGCTCAATGACGATTTGCAAATGCGGTCAGATTGGCTGATTCCGATTTGCAGCGGACCCGAACGCCTAAAGACCAGGAATGGCCAGAAGGCACATCCCACTCAGAAGCCGGAAGGTTTGCTGCACAGGATCCTTCTTGCCTCCACCAACCCCGGCGATACGGTGCTCGATCCCTTCTTTGGCACCGGCACCACCGGAGCCGTGGCGCGGCGTCTGGGCCGTAACTACCTGGGCATCGAACGCGACGCTGACTATGCACAAGCGGCCGCCGAACGCATAGCCAACGTGGCGCCGCTTGAGCCCTCGGCGCTCGACACCTTACGCAGCAAGCGTTCCGAACCACGGATCGCCTTCGGCACCATCGTTGAGATGGGCATTCTGGTGGCTGGCAGCAAAGTCTGCGATGACCGGCGTCTGCACTTGGCCGAAGTGAAAGCCGACGGCTCACTCTCCCACGGCCATCTCAAGGGGTCGATCCACAAACTCGGCGCCACTCTGCAAGGCAGGCCTGCTTGTAACGGCTGGACCTATTGGCATACGGAGCGCGATGGTCAGCTCCAACCGATCGATGCGTTGCGGGATCGGGCCCGGCGGCAGCTGGCCATCGCGGCAGAATAGTAAGGCAGAACCGAGGGAGCCTTCATCATCCTAAAGCAGACCAAGCGCCAAAAGATCGGCCCGCATCTTTTCTGGCATGGCGGCCATGTCTCCACCCGCACAGCCTTTGAGATCGACGGGGGCATCTTCGGCGGTCAGATAGCGCCAGCCCTGAAATGCGCGCCGACATGCGGGCCGCACCGGAACGAGTTCTGGCGCGAGCACTATATCGCAGCGCATAATGCCATCGTCACAGGTCACAGAAGTAAGATCGAGGATCGGTTGGCGGACTTGCACGACGGCTTTGATAACCCAGTATAGTGAGCCGCCAGCCAAAATCTCGTCGCGGCGCTTTGGGAACATGCGGGTGCGGTGCCAGAGCCGTGCCTTGCGGCCAGCCTTTCTTGCGGCGCTAAGTTTTTCCGCCTGCCAGTCTTGCAAGTCATCGATAGAGGTGCAGCCAACACACAGTTTGATGAGATTAAGGGCCATGCCGGGCAGTATCCCATCTTGAAGCGGCTCGGGCAATTGCCACGGTGCAGCGCCGCCGACGTGTTCCACAGACGTTGATTGGCATATTTACGCGCTCACTCGCTGGTCCCGAGGCAATGCGTGCGTGAGTGACGCGCCTGCGCCCGTTCACGCTATGGTGTCGCTTTTGGCACATCACCGCCTGAGGCAATATCGGTGCCATCCTTGCGGACGACGAAGTCGCCCCCGATCTCGATCAGCAGTCCGAGCCCATCGGCACCAGGAATGATCCTGGAAACTTTGGGATCGCCCGGCTGCAGCCACAACTTCAAGCCTTTGGCCAGTGGCAAACTCGGTTCGTGTTTGATCAAGTCGACAGCGGCCAACAGTTTATCGGCCACATCGACAGTCACCGATTGGCCAATCGCGTCGGCAAAACGCGGATCGGTCAAGAAGGCATAGTCTTTCTGGCGCGCGGGGGTCTTGGCGGAGGACGCAAACAATTCGCATTGCGAGAGCACGATTTGCGAACTGCCTGGCCGCATGTCCGGTGTGGCCATATAGTAGGCGACCCCATGCCCCGCGAACCAGCCACCGTTGGTCGCGGGCAAAGTTAGATGCACGCCTAAGCCAATGCGCTTGCCTGCCGGGAAAAAGGCAAGCGATCGCACCTCGGTTTTGGCCGCCGGTGTGCTGACACTTTCGCTGCGCACCGGTATGGCCGGCAAATGACGCGCGGCATGGGCGTTCAGGACCTCAAAGGGTACGTCCGACACAAGCATGATCCCGCCACCGGCCGGTTCTGCGCCCGATCCCAAAGCTGGCAACGGGGACGGCGGCAGCGGCGCGGGCCGGTCGCCCGTAAAGGTTTGCAGACGCGCCGTGATCACTATGCGCAATTCCTGCTCGGCGCCAACAGTCCTCAACCCGGCGAAGTGCAACCCCAGCGGGGTCCCGCGCATCCAGATTTGTTGGTCACGCGACAGCGCTAAGGGATAATGCAGATGCCGCCAAACCAAATCGACCTGCTGGCGCATGTCGCCTGGAATCAACCCCGCAACAGTCGCAGGTTGCAGCTTTTGCAACTGCCCGGCGAGCACCGGTTCCACATCTGCTTGCAGGCTGGTTTCACCAGACAAAACCTTGATTTTGGTGCCGTCCGGCCATTTGAAAACCGGATCGAGCTTCAAGGACGGCTGCCAGTGCTCATCCACGCTCATGGCGAAGCTGGCGGTGATCGTCAGTTTGCCGTTCACTTGCGTCGCTGCGCCCGGTCCAACGGGCTGGGCGACCAGTTCGTAGCGTAGCGGCATACGCCATTCGAGCCCATGCGGGGTCCCGCTCAAATGCGCTTGGCCATCCCGGACAATCCGTCCGGACAGCCGCGCATCGAGGCAGACCTGCTTGCCATTGACGGTTGAGCAGGCCGCGCCCCGCAGGCGGCGTGTAATGTTGGAGATATCTCCGGGTAAGATACGGCCAAGCTGGTCTTCCACCTTTGAAAGGTCGACAACTTCGCCGACATAGATTGCGGCTGGAGCACTCTCGGCAGTTTGCAGGTCAGGCGCCTCGGGCGGTTTGGCTGTGAGGTCAATGGGGCGGTCACAGGCGGCCAGGACGAGACATGCCACGAGGCCAAGACTGCGACTGACGAACCGGACCCAAGCACTCAACATTGCATTCCCCCGGCAGTGCCTGAAGCACAAAACCAAAGCTGATAGTTTTGCAAAAATACACGTCAGCCGTGCACTAGGATCTGGCACAAATGCCTTGCGTGATATTGGGCGGTGTACGCCCTATCTCAGGCAAGTGTCAGTCTTCGATTCATAGCATAACAAACTGTTCGCCCACGACTTTAGCGGCGTCACCCGCCACGGGCAATCGCGAACTTCCCTCATTGTTCGAATTGCTGACAACAACGTGCCTGCGCCGCTCAGCCAAAAACGATCTGCTTGATCAGCCAGGCGTTCAGTACGATGACGATAGTGGCGATCAAGGCGGCCAGAGCAGTCAGCCAGGTTGGCGCAACCAGCCCGCCCATCCGCCGGTTCTGGGCCGTAAAGACAATCAGCGGCACCATGGCAAAGGGCAGTTGCAGGCTGAGGACAACCTGGCTGAGGATCAACAGGCGCCCCACCGCCGCCTCACCAAACAGCAGCACAACGATCACCGCCGGAACGATCGCAATCGCGCGCGTGATCAGGCGCCTCGCCCATGGCGGCATTTTCAACTCAAGAAACCCTTCCATCACCATTTGGCCCGCGAGGGTTGCGGTAATGGTCGAATTAAAACCGCAGGCCAGGAGTGCCACCGCGAACAGCGTAGCGGCCATCGGGGCTCCCAGCAGCGGCGCGATCAGGGTGTAAGCCTGGGATAGGTCGGTGACCTCGTAATGACCCGAGGCGTGATAGGTCGCGGCCGCCATGATGATCAGGGCAAGGTTGATCAGCAGAGCCAGCAGAAGCGCAATGGCGCTGTCGGCCGTGACCAGCCGCAAAATCCTGCGGCGGGTGTCGATCCCGGTGCCGATATCGCGCGTGGTCTGCACCAATCCCGAATGCAGATAGAGATTGTGCGGCATCACCGTCGCGCCGACCATGCCGATGGCGATATAAAGCATTCCCGGCTGGCGAAAGAGGTCAGAGGTGGGCACAAGGCCAGCTGCAGCGTCATTCCAATTGGGGTGCGCGAGAACAACCTGTGTAACGAAGCACCCTGCAATCAGCAGCAGCATCGTCATCACCAGAGATTCGATCCAGCGAAAGCCTAACCTCTGCAGAGCCAGGACCAGGAACACATCGCCCGCCGTCAGCAGGGCGCCCGTCAGCAGCGGCAACCCGAACAGCAATTGCAGCCCGATGGCGGTGCCAATGACTTCGGCAAGATCGGTGGCGCAGATCGCAAGTTCGGCCAGCACCCAGAGCCCGAGCGCCACCGGCCGGGGCAATGACGCGCGGCACGATTGTGCCAGGTCCCGGTTGGTGGCCACGCCAAGCCGCACGGCCAGCGCCTGCATGACAATGGCCATGAGGCTGGCGAGCGCCGCCACGAACAGCAGCTTGTAACCAAACGCTGATCCGCCAGCCAGCGCGGTCGCCCAGTTGCCTGGATCCATATAGCCGGTGGCGACCAGATAGCCTGGCCCGGCAAAGGCCAGGAAGGAGCGCAAGACTGTCCGGAGTCCCGCATCCGGCGGCCTTAAAATGTTACCAGTGTCTGCCAAAAATCTGGGCTCCAATGTCTGTTACCCGCGGGTGAAAGAACGCCGTCATCCCGGATGCGCTGCAGCAGTCTTGATGGTGCAGTGCTGATCCGGGACCTTGCTTGCGGCACCTTCGCCAGCACGTCCAGCAAGGTCCCGTGTCTGCGACGTACCGCTGAAGCGGCGCTGCGCCGCGCACGGGATGACGAGTCGCTAAAGTCTCTCGCCAGTATGTGATCTCAATTAGTTGGCACATTCGGCGCGGCGTCAAGGCTATCTGCCAGGCAAGCCGCTCGCCCTACGCTGCCATCTCGATGTCACTCCCTCTATTATATGTGCATACAAGTTATTACGTGCCCCCTTGTGAGTGCAAGTGCAGCACATCAGGGCGCGGGGCAGTCAAAGTCCGCAAGATACTGGTAGTTTCCAGTGAAGCGGTCCTTAACCGCCCCGCGGCAACGTTCTTTTCGAACCCAAACGCCGACGACGACTGCTGATCGGGTCAGCGATAGTGGTAGATGTCTGACCAAGGACCTCCAGTTCGTCATGACAGCCGAAGTTCATCCCAAGCGAAGGCTGGCGCTGCCATGACGAAATGGGTTCTGTGTGATATGCGAGAATCGCTAGGTACCGTCCGCTTCCGAGGGTGGACCGAGTTTTGCGGCTGAGGCACAAAGCGCCGAAACGACCGGTCGATTTTGCCCCGGAGCGGAACTCATCGCGCACGACGCCGTGCAAAGTACCGAGGCCTTTGTGCTGCCTCGTCAAGGTCCTCAGTCCGCAAAAATGGCCAAGCGTCAATATCGCCCGCTTCTTGGAACTCGTTGAGGCGACGCCTCTTGCGTCGCTCCCACCATCCGAAGGTCAATAGGTTGAGGGGCCAGTTCACAATCTGGGGGAAAGAATACTCGGGCCAAAGGTACTCGTGCTCGCTGTGAAGGAAGACCACCCATCTCGCGATGATCCTTTTTCTTGAACGCCGAGAGAGCCATTGATTCGGTGGTCAACCGGCGAATCTCTGCTTAGCATAGGGGCATTCTCCCGGGGTCTGTGCTGGAGTTCGCATGTCTAAGCCGCCGATTTATTTCCTGCGTCACGGCCAAACCGATTGGAATGCCCAGGGGCGCTTGCAGGGGCGGCTCGACATACCGCTCAACGCCACGGGGCGTGGCCAGGCGCGGCGCAATGGCGGGGTGTTGACGGACCTCATTGAGGCGCCCACAACGATGACGTACATCGCCAGTCCGCTGATGCGGACGCGCCAGACGATGGAGATCGCACGCGAAGCGCTCGGCTTGCCGCCGGACGGATTTGCTGTCGACGACCGGCTGCTCGAAATCAACTTCGGGGAATGGGAGGGCAAGACCTGGGCCGGCATCAAGAGCGACTCACCCGAGGACTACCGCGCGCGAACCGCCGACGGGTTCAACCACGCTGTGCCGGGCGGCGAGAGCTACGCCATGGTCACGGCGCGGGTCGCTTCATGGCTTGCTGATGTGACGGCGCCAACTGTCGTAGTGTCGCATGGCGGCATCATGCGCTGCCTGCGCGGCCACGTTTTGGGGCTTCCGGATGCCGCGATCCTGCATCTCGAAGTGCCGCAGGATAGAGTGATGCTGATCGAGGGCGGAGCCGTACGCTTACTGTGACATAAGAACATCGCGTCCGGTGCTGCCAACTGGCGGCATCACCGGCGCGGTGCTGTATCTTGGTCAGAACGGCGAACCTACATCTTGTGCATCATCTTCTTATGCATCATTTTGTTATGCGTCTTCTTGTGGTGCTTCATCATGTGCATCATTGCGGCGTTGGCGGGCATCGATGCGGCCAAAGTAGCGACCACGAAAGCGGCAGCGAATGTGCTCAAAAGAATACGCATATTGTCCTCCCAGAATATTTCAAAGCCGGTGCCCAGCGGACAACCCAATGAGTTCACCCAGCCCCACTTTATGTTAAGGAGCACTGCTGCGGCTGGCAACAAACACTGCAAACACGCCTGATCAATCCTTCGTCACCGGCCCGTGATAAGTCGCAAGAGACGCGATCGTTTTCGTTGCAGCCTGCGGGCTCTGTCGTCTATGACACCAGCATGTCGCACAATAGCTTCGGCCATCTTTTCCGCGTCACCACTTGGGGCGAAAGCCACGGGCCGGCGATTGGCTGCGCCGTCGATGGCTGCCCGCCACGGCTGGCGCTGATGGAAGGCGACATCCAACCCTATTTGGACAAGCGGCGGCCGGGCACGTCCCGGTTCACCACGCAGCGCCAGGAACCCGACACCGTGCGCATCCTGTCTGGCGTGTTCTCTGAGCCGGGCGGTGTGCAGCTGACGACGGGCGCTCCAATCGCGTTGCAGATCGAGAATGTCGATCAGCGCTCGAAGGACTATGGCGATATCGCCCAAAAATTCCGGCCTGGCCATGCGGATTATACGTACCAGGCCAAGTATGGCATCAGGGATTATCGTGGCGGCGGCAGGTCGTCCGCCCGCGAAACGGCGATGCGCGTGGCGGCGGGGGCGATCGCGCGCAAGTTGCTGGCGGGCGTGACGATCCGTGGCGCCCTGATCCAGATGGGGCCGCTGAAGATCGACCGTGCAAACTGGGATTGGGCCGAGGTTGACCGCAACCCGTTCTTTTCACCCGATGCCAAGTCCGTGGCCGCCTGGGCGGACTTTCTCGATGAGCGGCGCAAGGCTGGTTCGTCGGCAGGCGCTATCGTCGAGGTGGTGGCCGAGGGCGTTCCGGCCGGCTGGGGCGCGCCGCTGTACGGCAAGCTCGACCAGGATCTTGCGGGTGCCATGATGAGCATCAACGCCGTCAAGGGCGTCGAGATCGGTGACGGGTTCGCAACGGCGGCCCTGTCGGGGGAGGACAATGCCGATGAAATGCGGCACGGTCCAGACGGCAAGCCCGTGTTTCTGAGCAACCATGCTGGTGGCATTCTCGGCGGCATTTCCTCCGGCCAACCTATCGTCTGCC
The DNA here is from genome assembly GCA_025359185.1 of Hyphomicrobiaceae bacterium. Taxonomy (GTDB): domain Bacteria; phylum Pseudomonadota; class Alphaproteobacteria; order Rhizobiales; family Hyphomicrobiaceae; genus JANYHF01. The sequence continues at coordinate 119,453 of JANYHF010000014.1, forward strand.
GTTTCGCCATCAAGCCGACGTCTTCCATTTTGACCCCGCGCAAAACCATTGATCGCGACGGAAACGATGCCGACATCATGACCAAAGGCCGCCACGATCCGTGCGTCGGCATCCGGGCCGTGCCTGTTGGAGAAGCGATGATGGCGCTGGTGTTGGTTGACCATATGCTGCGGCACAGAGCGCAATGCGGTGGCTGAATTCCGGCGCATTGTCATACTCACCGGCTCGGGCATATCGGCCGAGAGCGGCATTTCAACGTTCCGCGACAAGGGCGGCATCTGGTCGAAATACAAGGTCGAGGACGTGGCGACGCCAGAGGGCTTTGCCCGCAACCCAAAACTGGTCCTCGATTTCTACAATATGCGCCGCCAAGTCCATCATGGTGTTCAGCCAAACCCAGCCCATCTGGCGCTGGCACGGTTGGAGCGTGAGCACACGGGCGACGTGCTGCTTGTGACCCAGAATGTGGACCAGCTGCATGAAATTGCGGGAACAGGGCAGCTCATCCACATGCATGGCGAAGTCTTCAGGGCCTGGTGCATGGCGTGTGAGAAGCGTTGCGCGTGGCGGCAGGACCTGGATCTTGAGACGGCCTGTCCGGCCTGCGGCACAACCGGCGCATTCCGGCCCGACGTGGTCTGGTTCGGAGAGACGCCCTACCAGCTCGATCGCATCGGCGCGGCACTCCTGGCTTGCGATCTCTTCCTATCCATCGGCACCAGCGGCACGGTCTACCCGGCAGCGGGCTTCGTAAAGTTGGCGCGCAAGGCCGGTGCCCATGCCGTTGAAATCAATCTCGAACCCTCAGAGGGCGTTTCGTTTTTCAATGAGACGGTGCACGGCTTCGCGGGTGTCGAAGTACCCCGTTATGTGGACCGGCTGTTGCGAGGCGGCTGAAGGTGCCTTAGCAACTCATTGATATCTGATGCAAGCTGGCGGCGGACCGGCAGCTGGTGTAAGGAGACGAGCAAAAGCATTCGACCATGGGAGAGTCCGTTGACGCCGACGACAGGACCGACGTTTCTAGAAGCGCCGCCAGATGCAGCCCATGGCGGCGGCTCGGGAACCATGGGCAAGACCAATGGCCACGCGCAGATTCCGGATTTTGCCAAGGCGCAAGAAATCGACGCCTACCGGCAGATGCTGCTGATCCGCCGCTTCGAGGAAAAAGCTGGCCAGCTCTACGGCATGGGGTTCATCGGCGGGTTTTGCCATCTTTACATTGGCCAGGAAGCGGTCGTCGTTGGAATGCAGATGGCCCTGAAACAGGGCGATCAGGTAATAACGGGCTATCGCGACCATGGGCACATGCTGGCCTGCGGAATGGAGGCCAAAGGCGTGATGGCTGAGTTGACCGGCCGCCGCGATGGCTATTCGCGCGGCAAGGGCGGCTCAATGCATATGTTCTCGGTCGAGAGGGGTTTCTTCGGCGGCCATGGCATCGTCGCGGGGCAGGTGCCGCTCGGGACGGGCCTGGCCTTCGCCAACAAGTACCGAGGCAACGACAATGTGTGCCTCGCCTATTTCGGCGATGGCGCCTCCAACCAGGGCCAGATCTACGAAGCCTTCAACATGGCCAAGCTCTGGCACCTGCCGGTGATCTACGTCATCGAAAACAACAAATACGGCATGGGCACCAGCGTCGAGCGGGCCTCGTCTACGACGCATCTGCACCAGCGTGGCCGTTCCTTCGACATCCCCGGCGAGGAAGTCGACGGCATGGACGTGCGGGCCGTTAAGGCTGCTGCCGACCGGGCGGTAGGCTTGGCTCGCAAGGGCGAGGGCCCCTACATCCTGGAAATGCAGACCTACCGGTATCGCGGCCATTCGATGTCGGACCCTGCCAAGTATAGGACGCGCGAGGAAGTCGACAAGGTCCGCAACGAAAACGATCCGATCGAACTCGTGCGTAAGCGGTTGCTTGAGCACGGTTACGCCAGCGAAGACGAGTTGAAGAAGATGGATGGCGATATTCGCCACGTCGTCAATGATGCGGCCGAATTCGCGCAGGCCAACCCTGAGCCGGACGTTAGCGAGCTGTACACGGACGTGACTGTAAGTGCGTGATGCGAGAAGGAGCCGTGGTGGCCCAGGACTTTCACAAGTGCGCGACCTATGCCGACCTGGAGGCCGTGCCACCAAACCTGGTGGCGGAGATTCTGTTCGGCAAGCTGGTGACGCATCCGCGCCCGGCGCCGAGGCACGGGATGGTGCCCGTAGCACTTAGTGCGATTCTTGCGCCGCATTTTCAATTCGCAATGAAGGCGAAGGGCGGTTGGATTTTCTGTGTGGAACCTGAATTGCATCTGGGCGAACATGTTGTGGTTTCCGATCTCGCTGGTTGGCGACGCGAGCGGTTGCCTGCGCCCGTTACTAAGGCGTACATGGACATAGCCCCAGACTGGATTTGTGAAGTTCTTTCACCCTCGACCGAACTTTACGACCGTGGGGACAAACGCGCAATTTATGCTCAATCGGGCGTAGGCCATCTTTGGCTTGTCGATCCGCGACCCCAGTTGCTTGAAGTGTCTGAGAACCAGAACAGCAAATGGCTGTTGACGGCCGTATTCAGTGGTGAGGATGCTGTCAAAACCCCACCGTTCGCCGAGTTGGAATTTTCGCTTGGCCTCCTCTGGCCGTTGGGTCCGATGCCCGTCTATGACTGAGCTTTGCAGATCCAAGGAATTGATCTGATGCCGACTGAAATCCTGATGCCCGCGCTGTCCCCGACGATGGAAGAGGGCAAACTCGCCAGATGGCTGGTCGCCGAAGGCAAGATGGTCAAGCCCGGTGACGTCATTGCCGAGATCGAAACCGACAAGGCGACGATGGAGGTCGAGGCGGTTGATGAGGGCGTCCTCGGACGCATACTGGTGCCCGCCGGCACCGAGGGTGTGAAGGTCAACACGCCGATCGCGATGATCCTGATCAATGGCGAGGCGGCGGGGGCGCCAGCGGTAAAAGCAGCGCCTGCACCACAGAGCCCAGCGCCCGCTGCCCCCGTCCCCCACCCGGCACCCGCCATCATCGCGGCTCACGCGCCGGAAGACGATCTGCCAGCGGGCACAAAGATGATCGCGACCACCGTGCGCGAAGCCTTGCGCGACGCCATGGCCGAGGAAATGCGCCGCGACCCGGACGTGTTCCTGATGGGCGAGGAAGTCGCCCAGTACCAAGGTGCCTACAAAATCTCGCAAGGCCTGCTCGAAGAATTTGGCGCCCGGCGCGTAATCGATACGCCGATCACGGAATATGGCTTCACGGGCGTCGGGGTCGGTGCCGCGATGGCGGGCCTGCGCCCTATCGTTGAGTTCATGACGTGGAACTTCGCCATGCAGGCCATCGACCACATCATCAATTCAGCGGCCAAAACGCTCTATATGTCCGGCGGGCAGATGCATTGCCCCATCGTCTTTCGCGGCCCCAACGGCGCGGCGGCCCGGGTTGCGGCTCAGCACAGTCAGGACTATTCCTCCTGGTACGCGCATATCCCTGGCCTGAAGGTTGTCGCACCCTGGACGGCGGCCGACGCCAAGGGATTGCTGAAATCGGCGATCCGCGATCCCAATCCCATTGTGTTCCTTGAAAACGAAATCCTCTACGGCCAGAGTTTCCCGGTCCCCGAGGGTGACCAGGTGGTGCCTATCGGCAAAGCCAAGATCGTGCGTCCAGGGCGTGATGTCACCATTGTCTCGTTCTCGCGCGGCATGAGCTACGCTATGGCGGCGGCAGAAGAGGTGGCCAAACTTGGCATCGAAGCCGAGGTCATCGATCTGCGCACTCTGCGCCCGCTCGACATGGAAACGGTGCTTGCCAGCGTCAAACGCACCAACCGGATTGTCACGGTCGATGAGAGCTTTCCGGTCTGTTCGATCGGCTCAGAAATCTGCGCCCGCGTCGCCATGGAGGCCTTCGACTATCTCGATGCACCCCCAACCAAAGTCAGCGGCGAAGATGTGCCGATGCCCTACGCCGCCAACCTTGAAAAGCTGGCGTTACCGAACACCGCAAAGGTGGTCGAGGCGGTGCGCAAGGTGTGCAACAGGTAGGGTGCCGTGTTACGCTGAGCGATGATCAAAATGGCGCAAGATTTTATCAGGCCTGCAACCTATGCCGACCTTGAGGCGGTGCCGCCCCATCTTGTGGCGGAGATCATCTTTGGCCGCCTGGAAACCCATCCACGGCCGGTGCCAAAACACGCGACCGCACACAACTCTCTGAGCCACGAGCTTACAGGACCCTTCCAAAAAGGCCGCGGAGGCCCCGGTGGCTGGGTCTTCATGACCGAGCCCGAGCTGCATCTCGGGCCCCATGTCGTGGTTCCTGATCTTGCGGGATGGCGCCGGGAGCGGATGCCCTATCTGCCGTCCAAGGCCTATATCGAAATCGCGCCCGACTGGGTCTGCGAGCTGATGTCGCCGTCTACCGAAAAGGTGGATCGTGGACCCAAGCGCCGGATCTACGGTACATTTGGTGTCGGACATCTCTGGTACCTGGACGCGACGGCACAGCTACTCGAAGTCTTTGCGCTGCGCGACAAGCAATGGGTCCTTCACGAGACATATGAAAATTCGGATGACGTCGCGGCCCCGCCATTTGACGCCGTAACGATTTCACTTTCGGACCTCTGGCCCTTAGCCGATGCCCCTGATGCTTGCTGATTGAGACCCTCACCTATGCCCACCCCCATTCTGATGCCTGCTCTGTCTCCGACCATGGAAGAGGGCAAACTTTCCAAATGGCTGGTTGCCGAGGGCCAGAAGGTGCGCTCTGGCGATGTCATTGCCGAGATCGAAACCGACAAGGCGACCATGGAAGTGGAAGCGGTTGACGAAGGGACGATGGGCAGGATCCTCGTTCCTGCTGGCACTGAGGGCGTGAAGGTCAACAGCCAGATCGCGATGCTGCTGGCCGATGGGGAGAGTGCGTCAACGGCTGCGGTCGCGCCCTCGCCGGTCAAGTCCCCTGTGGCGACCGGTCCAGCTCCCGCCGCTGCCGCTCCGGTCAGCACCGCAGTTGCCGCCGTCCATCTGAACGGCAGCAACGGGCGTGTGTTCGCATCGCCGCTCGCCCGTCGCCTCGCCCGCGATGCAGGCGTGGACGTTGGCAAGGTGAAAGGCTCCGGCCCGAACGGGCGCGTCATCAAGGTAGACATTGAAAAAGCCAAGGTTGGCGGCTCCGTCATGGCACCGCAGACGATGGCTGGCGCTGCGCCGCCAGGCCCAGCTAGCACCGCGCCAATGCTGACGCCTGCCGTCGCAGGCTCCTTTCCCCAGCCGATGGCGGACGACAAGGTGCTCGCCCTCTATGAGCAGGGCACTTACGAAATCCTGCCGCATGACAATATGCGCAAGATCATCGCCAAGCGGCTGGTCGAGAGCAAGGTCACGATCCCGCATTTCTATCTCAACGTCGATTGCCGCCTCGATCAGCTGTTGTCGGCCCGTGAGCGCCTGAATGCCCGGTCGCCCAAGGAGGGGCCAGCCGTCTACAAGCTGTCGGTCAATGATTTCATCATCAAGGCGCTGGCGCTGGCCCTGCGCGATGTTCCCGCCGCTAATGCAACTTGGACGTCGCAAGGCATGTTGCGGCATAAGCGTATTGACGTTGGCGTTGCGGTATCGGTGGAGGGTGGCCTGTTCACGCCGGTCATCCGCCACGCAGATCTGAAAACGCTGTCGGAAATCTCCAACGAGATGAAGGATTTGGCTGCGCGCGCACGTTCAAAGAAACTTGCGCCCCACGAATATCAGGGCGGCACGACGTCGATCTCCAACCTCGGCATGTTTGGCATCAAGAGCTTCGATGCCGTAATCAACCCGCCACACGCGACGATCCTGGCCGTCGGCGCAGGGGACCAGCGGGCCATCGTGGTTGGCGGCAAGCTGGAAGTCGCAACGGTCATGAGCTGCACGATGTCGTGCGACCACCGGGTCGTCGATGGCGCACTGGGCGCTGGTTTGCTGAACGCCTTCAAGGCCTACATCGAAGACCCGGTGCGGATGCTGGTGTAAGGCATGGACCCCGCCTAGCACCCAGTCGCCACCGCCCGCGAAATGCAGCAGATTTGCAACATTTTCCGGCCGATACGCGGTTGCGGGCCGCCCGCAGGTTGAAATCGGGCCGAACGCGTGCTTGTTGCGGTGCAGAGTGAAACTTGCATGGAGGAAACTGTGCTCACGCTGAAGAAGCAGGGGCTCAGCCTAGTTGCTGTGCTTGCCGTGGGATTAGCGCTGTCAGGCTGTGCCAGCTCGGGCGGCGGCCGGCAAATGGTGGGTTTTTCGTCGGGCGGCGATTGCCAGTCCGTGCGCTCCGAATTGCGCAAACTGGACGCCGTCGGTGTCCCCGGGCAGATTCAGGCAGGGCGGAAGGGCGGTCAAGTTGACCGCTATAATCACCTGCTGGAGGAATACCTCGGGAACAACTGTCAGTTGCCGCCAGCGTGATATGACGGGGCGTGCAGTCGCAGAGCGGTCTGAATGATCAGAGCCCGGCTATGCCGGGCTTTGTTGTTGTGTATCATGGGTTTTAAACTTTGGCGTGCGGGCGAACGGAGAAGACGATGGCGAGCGTGGATTACGATTTTGCTGTGGTTGGCGGCGGACCGGGTGGATACGTGGCCGCTATCAGGGCCGCCCAGCTTGGCCTGAAAACAGTCGTCATCGAACGCGAGCATCTTGGCGGCATTTGCCTCAATTGGGGCTGCATTCCCACTAAGGCTCTGCTGCGCACAGCCGAAGTCTATAACCTGTTCAAACATGCAGGCGACTTTGGCCTCAAGGCTGAAGGCGTGAGCTTCGACCTCGCCAAGGTTGTGGAGCGGTCGCGCAAGGTGGCAGGGCGCCTGACAACGGGTGTCGGCTATCTGTTGAAGAAGAATAAGGTCGCCGTTGTCGATGGCACGGCGCGCATGAAATCGGCCGGTGTGCTCTCGGTCACCGGCAAGGAGGGATCGGCCCAAGCCGATATCACCGCCAAACACATTATCATCGCGACCGGCGCCAGGGCCCGCTCGCTGCCGGGTTTGGAGCCTGACGGTGAACTGGTTTGGACGTACAAAGAGGCGATGGTCCCCAAGCTGATGCCGAAGTCGCTGCTGGTCGTTGGTTCCGGCGCCATTGGTATCGAATTTGCCAGCTTCTACCGGACCATGGGCGCCGAAGTCACCGTCGTCGAAATCATGGACCGTGTGTTGCCGGTTGAGGATGAGGAGATCTCGGCGTTCGCCCGCAAGTCGTTCGAAAAGCAGGGGATGCATATCCGCACCGGGACGTCGGTCACGGCGCTGAAAAAGGGCGCGGGCAGCGTGACCGCGACACTCAAGGCCAAGGATGGGAAAACCGAGGACCTGACAGTCGAACGGGTCATTTTGGCCATTGGCATCACTGGAAACGTCGAAAATCTCGGTCTCGAAGCCGTGGGCGTGAAAGTCGAACGTGGTCACATCGTGATCGACGAATGGTGCCGCACAAGCGTTCCAGGCTTCTATGCCCTGGGTGACGTGGCGGGCGCGCCGTGGCTGGCCCATAAGGCAAGCCATGAGGGTGTGCTGTGCGTGGAAAAGATCGCGGGCTTAGCCGGTGTGCACCCGCTTGATGTGCGGAACATTCCCGGCTGCACCTATTGCCAGCCGCAGGTCGCTTCGGTGGGCCTCACAGAAGCTGCCGCCAAGGCTCAAGGGTACGAGGTGAAGGTTGGACGCTTCCCGTTCCAGGGCAACGGCAAGGCGATTGCCCTTGGCGAACCCGAGGGGCTCGTGAAGACCGTATTCGACGCGCGGACCGGAGAATTGCTCGGCGCCCATATGGTTGGTGCCGAAGTCACCGAGCTGATCCAGGGCTATGCCATTGCCCGAACGCTTGAGAGCACCGAGGCCGAACTGATGGCCACAGTGTTCCCGCATCCGACCCTCTCTGAAATGATGCACGAATCTGTCCTCGACGCCTATGGCCGCGTGCTGCATATGTAGGCGTGCGCTGCATCTGGCGCGGCGTCGCGCAAGTGAGAATGCCTAGTGAGACGAGCGATGGGACGTTTTTTGCTTTGTGGAGTGTTGGCGGCTGCCCTTTTGTCGCCGCCCCTCTTGTCGCCAGGGCTTTCGGCCGGCCGCGCCGAGGCTGCCGATGGGGAGTTGCGCCGGATTGGCGCACAAATCGACATCAACGATAACGAACTGGCTGGGCTGATCGCGGGCGGCGCGGAGGTCAAAGTCAAGGGCCGGTCGAGCGGCCGCATCTGGCTGCTGGGCGCCGATGTCCAACTCGATGCCGAGGTGCTCGACAGCGTTTATGCCGCCGGTGCCAACGCCAAGCTGATGGGCAAAATCCAAACCGATCTACACGCTTTCGGCAGCCGGGTGACCATCGGCTCGGCCATCGAAGGGGATCTGATGGCCACCGGCTCGCGGCTGGACGTGACAAAGGATGCTAAAGTTGGCGGCGCGACCACGCTCACCGGTTCCAAGGTCTCCTTCGCGGGAGCCGCAACAGGCCCCGTTTCCATCGACGCGAACGACGCAGAATTTGCCGGTTCTGCCAAAAGTGGGCTGCGCATCGAGGCGTCCCGCGTCCACATCACCGACAGCGCGGTCATTGATGGTGACGCCGATTTCTATACCAGCGCCGAGCCCATCATCGATGCAGGCGCCAAGATCAGTGGCCATGTGCAACGCCATTCGCTGGCCGAAGTGAGTGCCCTGCGCGCTCTGGAGGCGAACGGACCCTTGTCCGCAATTCTGCCCGCACTGTTCCTGCTTGGCAGTGCCTTGATGGCAGGGCTGTTGTTGCTGTGGCTTGGCCGGGGTGGGGCTGAGGGGGCTATTGATGAGTTGATCGATAGTCCGGCTGCCAGTGGTCTTTGGGGTGTCGCGGGCCTCATCGTTCTGCCGGTCGCTGTGACCTTGCTGACATTGACCATCATTGGCGCGCCGGTTGGTGTACTGGCGTTGCTGGCCTTGCCTCTGTTTCTCCTGTTGGGGTACGCCTGCGCAGGGCTGGGGCTTGGCGAGTGGTTTTTCAACCGGTTGGGCGAGCCGCGTTCCGCCGGACTGCGGGCGTTTCATCTTCTGGCCGGCTTGGTCTGCCTCGGCTTGCTTGGCCTGATCCCTTTTGCTGGTTCGATCGTTCTGGTCGTTGCTGTCTTGTGCGGATTGGGCGCCTTGCTGCGTACGATGCATGACCGGCTGCGCGGCACCACGCGCGTTTGAAGACCGTAGAGGATCTGTTAGACTAAATGGATGACCACCATCCTAGACACTCGGGCGCCAGCGGCTGATCGGCCGCGTCATCCCGAAAAAGCCAACCGGCCGGACGCGCCACTGCTGCGCAAGCCTGATTGGCTGCGCGTTAAGGCGCCCGGCTCGGCCGGTTACCTCGAAACCCGCAATATTGTCCGTGAGCACGGCCTGACTACGGTATGCGAGGAAGCTGGTTGCCCCAATATCGGTGAGTGCTGGCAAAAGCGGCACGCTACCATGATGATCATGGGCGACACCTGCACGCGCGCTTGTGCCTTTTGCAACGTCCGGACGGGATTGCCGCTCCCGCTCGACGCCAATGAACCCCGCCGTGTCGGCGATGCGGTCGCCAAACTCGGCCTAGAGCATGTTGTCATAACATCGGTGGATCGCGACGACCTAGCCGACGGCGGCGCGGGGCATTTCGCGGCGGTCATCCAGGCCATCCGGGCGGCCTGCCCGGCGACCACCATCGAAGTGCTGACGCCTGATTTTCTGCGCAAAGATGGCGCGCTGGAACAGGTCGTTGGGGCCCGGCCAGACGTGTTCAATCACAATCTCGAGACCGTGCCATCGCTCTATCTTACCATCCGTCCAGGCGCTCGCTATTTTCATTCGCTGCGCTTGTTGCAGCGCGTAAAGGAGCTGGACCGCACCATGTTCACGAAGTCCGGCATCATGCTCGGGCTTGGCGAGGAGCGGAACGAGGTCCTTCAGTTGATGGATGATCTGCGCACTGCCGAGGTTGATTTCCTGACCATCGGGCAGTACCTGCAACCGTCCCGCAAACACGCCGCCGTCGCACGCTTTGTGCCGCCTGATGAGTTCGGCAGCTACGCGCGCATCGCCTCAGCCAAAGGCTTCCTGCTGGTGTCGTCCAGCCCGCTGACCCGGTCATCGCACCATGCTGGTGAGGATTTCGCCAAGCTAAAGGCCGCGCGCCAGGCTGTCACGGCGTCGGAGCGGGCAACTCGCAGCTGAACACTGATACCGCAATCGACGCGAGCCTGTGACCGGAATGCCGACGTTCAGAACTGTTCGCCACGTTCCCCATCCATCTGAGGCGATGCTCGAACTCGTCGCTGACGTGGAGCGTTATCCGGAATTTCTGCCGCTGTGTGAAAGCCTCAAGGTACTCTCCCGTAAGCGCGAGCCCGATGGCGCAGAGATCATCGTCGCACGCATGGGCGTCGGTTACGGCCTGATCCACGAGACGTTTACAAGCCGCGTTCAGATCGCCAGGGTGGGATTGCAAATTCTCGTGACCTATCTCGATGGGCCGTTCCGCAGGCTGGAGAACACCTGGTCGTTCCGAGCAAGCGGCAACGGTTGCGACGTTGACTTCCATATCGATTACCAGTTCCGTTCCATTGCCCTTCAACTGCTTCTGGGCGCGATGTTTGATCGGGCTTTCCGAAAGTTTGCGGAGGCGTTCGAAACCCGGGCGCGAAAAGTATACGGAACGAGCCGAACGGCGGTGGCAGTGGAAAATGTGCTGTCCGCTAAAGGTCCAGCCTTGCCATCGGCACTCTAACGAAAGAGGATAAATTACGCTGTGGGGTCCGAGGGCTTTTGCGAATGCCGCTGAACCGACGGAGTGTGAGCCTTTCGGTCTGGTCAGGCCTGCTGGTTTGTGTGATCGCCTGTCTGGTCCAGGTGCCGGCGTTCGCAAAGCGATCCGCACCATCGATCCTCCAGCATATGCAGCCGATGCGCGTGCAACTTGTCAGCGGAGCACCGTCTGGATGCTCGGTAGACTGTCCTGAATGGATCTCTGCCGAAGGCGACATTGTCGAGAGCACTCCAGCGGCCTTCCAACAGGTTTTGAAGCTTGCGGGCAACCGGAAACTGCCTGTGTTCGTAAACTCGGGCGGCGGTTCCATCGAAGCGGCGATCGCCATTGGACGGATGTTGCGGGACCGCAAATTGGATGTCTCGGTGACGAGAACCGACTTCGACCCGTGCCCAGCCAAAACCAAGGCTTGCAAGGGTAAAAGACGGCTGACGGCGCACGGCAAACCCAATTCCCACGATGCCTATTGCGCTTCGGCCTGCACCCTGCTGCTGGCTGCCGGCGAGAGGCGGCTGGTGTCGCCGTGGTCCCGGGTTGGGGTCCACCAGATTATCGTTTTCCAAACCCAGTATCGCATCCGCCGCACTTACAGGGTCACAACCACAATCCGGGCCAGCGGCTTAGGTCAAACCAAGCGCCGCCTTATCTGTGAGCAGCGCTTTGCTGGACGGACGAGTCCTGGCCAAGTTACCGAAAGCACGTACGTGCCGATCGAAGCGTATTTGAAAGAGATGGGCATTGGCGAAGCGCTGATACCTCTGATGGAAGCCACGCCCAATACGAGCATCCATTGGATGAGCCCTGAGGAACTGGCGAGCACCAGTATGGCAACTGAGGCGTTGAGCGGCGATGCGTTGCTCAAACTTGCCACCGTTGAGCCGAGCCCCTCCACGGCGGGCAACTGATCTGCTTGCGGGCGCGCAGTCTCGCCTATATAAGTCCCGTTTGGCTCCAGGCGCGACACCGGTTCGCGAGCCCGGCTTGGGGTATCATCAAAAATGTCGGAGTGTAGCGCAGCCTGGTAGCGCACTTGCTTCGGGAGCAAGGGGTCGGGAGTTCGAATCTCCCCACTCCGACCATTGATTGTGGCCACGTTGGAGCTTGGCTCATGACCGACGCCCTCAGTTTTGACCGCTCCATGGATTTCGACTACGGGGTTGCGGCCGAGATGGCTCCAGGCGTGCGCAGGCTGGTCGCGCGCAATCCTGGACCCATGACCTTCAAAGGGACCAATACCTATCTGGTGGGCCGCCGCGAGATCGCGGTCATTGATCCCGGGCCGGACGATCCGGTGCATCGCAGCACGATCCTGGCGGCGGCCGGCACGTCGCGCATCACGCACATAGTCCTGACCCATACGCACCGCGATCACAGCGCGGGCATTCCTGCGCTTAAGGCTGAAACGGGGGCCGTCACCTGTGGATTTGGGGGTGAGGGCGACGAACGCCGGGCCGCTGCAATCGAACATGTTGAGGCAAAGGCGTTTTTGCAATCTAGTTTCGTGCCGGATATTCCGTTGGCGGATAATCAATCGATCTCCGGTCCGGGCTGGTCTTTGAAGGCCATCCACACGCCTGGACACGCGCCAGACCATCTCTGCTTCGATCTTGCTGGCGCGGGCCTATTGTTCTCCGGCGATCACGTGATGGGGTGGAACACGACGGTCATCGCCCCGCCGGAAGGCCGGATGAGTGACTACATGGTTTCTTTGGAAAAGCTGTTGGCGTTTGGCGAGGGGCACCATCGCCTGTATCTGGCGGGTCACGGCGAAACCTTGCAGCAGCCGTACCGCCAAGTGCGCGCTTATCTGTTGCACCGGCGGATGCGGGAAGCCGCAATTTTCGATTGTGTGAAAGAGGGATTGGAGAGCGTCACTGCGATCACGGACCGGATCTATCGTGGTATCGCGCCTGCCATCCTCAGTGCCGCGAAGTTGGCAGTCCTTGCCCACCTTGAGCACCTGCTGGAACGGGGCCTCGTTTCTTGCGACGGGTTGCCGTCGCTGCATCAGCGGTTCCACCTGGCGTCTTGACATCGGCAGTAGCTACATCAGCAACCTCCGCGGATGGCACGCTGGCATCGATGGTGGCCTGGATCTTTTGCAGAATCTGCTGAGCTCTCAGACCATTGCGGCCAAGATCAAGCCGCGGATACCGCGCGGCCGAGCGTACATCGACACGGGTCGCCCCATCGCGCGTACCGATGCGGATCGACACATCATCGGTGAGCCCAAGCAGCAATGTTCGCTCCGTCGCCTCAATCGTGCCGTCGGCTTCGCCAAAGCCTGGCGCTTCCTCGGCTGCCACAGTCAAATCCATCTGCTTGAGAACGTCATTGGTCAAATCAAACACATCACCTGGCGAGCGGTTGGTTTGGATGGGGGCCAGAGCTACCTGCGCCGCCGCGCCGGTGCTTGAGGGTTCGGCAACATCGACGATCCCCGCCGACTGCCGTGCTTTGGCGAGAGCCTGATAAGCCGGTGGCTGCTCGCGGTCTGTCGACACATCGTAAGCGGCGGTCGGCGCCCACATCGAGGGGATATAATAGCCAGGGATCAACAGGAGCAGTGCGCCGAGCAGCAAGGCGCTTGAGGCCGCACCCGTACCCGGCCCGCCATGCCGCCAGATCTGCACCAGACCGGCAAAGCCAAACAGGGCGGCAGCGGCGCAGGCCACAAAGCCAACGGCCATGAGGTTGATGGCGACAGCGGTTGGCAGAGCGGCAAACCGGTGCAGGATCAGTGTTGCCGCCAAGAGTTGCGCCGCGAGCGAAAACACGCGGAGGCTCCAAGGGGCAAAGACGGTGGCTCGTTGCAAGCGAGGCAATGACATCAGGCCAATCCCGAAAAAAAACGCAGCTGGCCGCGGAATCAGGGGACCATTGCTGAAAACTCTAAGGGGAAATGCCGGTGAGACCAGGGCAATCGTATGGCAAAGGCCGATTGGCTGCGGTGATCAGTGCAGCAGAACGAGCTCGCCGTTTTCCAGCCCCATCAGCAAAAGTGGGCGCTTGCCAGGGGCCGCCGTGATGGCAGCAATCTCTGTTGCGACCGGCGCTGGCAAGGCAATCACCGAGGGTTCAGCCACTTGCCCGCCGCGAAACGACAGGATACGGATCGCCTGGCGGGTGGCGTCCGGCACGGCGATATCGGCCAGGCCATCGCCGTCGAAATCGGCAATGACGGCCATGTCTAAAGCCGTGGTGGCGGGAGAAAAGTTATTCACTCCGGGTACGGCAAATAACAGGGCGAACTGATCGCCGGGACAATCGAGAATTTGCAGCTGCCCGTCCGGCCCAGGCGTACGCACAAGCGCCACGGCCTTGTGGCCCGCGCCCGTAAAATCGGCGGCACCGATCACGTTCAGCCAGCCATTGGGATGACCCACCGGCGCCGTCGAGGCAGCGATGCGCAACAGCCCCTCCGCCTCCAGCCGCACAGCCACCAGCGCGGCACCTTGATCCTGGCTGCTCTTGACGGCAAACAGCGTGTCAATGCCGTTGCCATCGATGTCTTCGATGTGCACGCGGCGATCCTCAAAACCCTCATCCAACGCTGTTTCCAAACGGAAATTGCGCCCGATGCGGTCCTCGACGATCAGTGTGCCCGCGATGTTGGCGCCGACGGCGCTGGCTTGGAAGCGCTGGGCGGGATCGGCCAGCCAGGCGCGGGCAATGCGGTTGGCGCCCTCGGCCACCTCAGAGCCGGGCAGGGCGCCAGGTGGCAAATGCCGTTCCGTGTGCGCCCCGGTAAAAAGCTCCGCACACAGTCCTTCCGCGCAATCGGCAAGCCGGTACCAGGCGCCGCTTTCGGCCTCGATGATGATGTCCGGCAGTGTGGTTAACGTGCCGCCGGGCACGATATGGGCCGCGCGCTCAGGCATGGCGACGCGCTGGATTTGCCACACCAGACGTGGTTCCTCAGCGCGCACTCCGGCGGCAAATCCGCACAAAAAAGTGCCCATAGATAGGACTAGAGTGATGCTTGCGCGTATTCCAGTGATCATTCCGCTCACTTTAGCGTACTTTAGAGCAGTTCAGACGTGCTGGCCGCCGTTGATATGCAACTCGGTACCGTTCACGTAACTCGACGCATCGGTGCACAGGAAATAGATTGCCTTTGCAACCTCCTCCGGCTCGCCCAGCCGGTGCATGGGGATCTGCTCGGCGACGATCTTGTCCGTCCCTGGCGAAAGGATCGACGTATCGATCTCGCCCGGCGAAATCGCATTCACCCGCACCCCATGACGGCCGAAGTCATACGCCATCTCGCGCGTCAGCCCCATCAGCGCTGCCTTGGACGTCGCATAGGCCGCGCCCGCAAACGGATGCACCCGGCTGCCCGCGATCGACGTCACATTCACCACCGCGCCCTTGGCCGCCGTCAGCTCCTCCAGCAACCCGCGCGCCAGCATCACGGGGGCAAAGAAATTGACCTGGAACACCCACTTCCAATCCTCGATGCTGGTCTCGATGGTGCCGAGCCGCTTGGCGCCCTCGCCCTTGGGCGAAATCGCCGCGTTGTTGACCAGCGCGTGCAGCCGCGAGCCCTGCGCTTTGAGACGCTCACGCATCAATCCGATGGCCTCGGCAGTTTTCAACGGGTCCGCCAGATCGACCTGAATGTGGTCATCCGGCCCCATCTCCCACGGGCAGTTTTCCGGGAACGCATGACGCGAACAGGAAATCACCCGCCAGCCGGCCGAAGAAAAGCGTTTGACGGTCGCGTGCCCGATGCCGCGCGAGGCGCCGGTCAGAATGAGCGTCTTGCGCTCGGCGTTGCTGTTGGACGAGGGCATGGGTGGCCTGGGTGGGGGTGCGGCAGGAGGCACAGCGTAGCATGAGCCGGGGGGTGGGGGATAGGCGGGGGTACAATCGATCCCGCCAAGCCAAGGCGCTTTGCCATCAATCTTGCCGGAAACGGCAGACGGACGGTTTCCGGCGGCAGTTGTCCACAGGGTGCTGGCTTGCCCAATCGCCTGTTGTGAAGGCTCGAAGCTGAGGGGTAAGCTGACGTGAAAATAGGGTGTGTCCAGGGTGGCATTGGCGTCGCTTTTGACCCTAAGCGGAAGTCGGGCAATGGTCGCTTTCTGATCGATCCTACCGTCACTGCGCGCGGAGGGCTGACGCGACACTCCCATCTGCGTGACTCCCGCGTTCAGCGAACTTCGTTTAACGTAGGTTGACGACCAGCTAACGGGGTCCATCAGCGACGCAAGGGGCGGTGCCGATCGGAAGTCACAATGGAAATAATTGAGCAGGTCTCACTAGTCGACTTCTATCGACACCAAACGGCTGCCCTGCGAGGTCGGGGATTCCTTGGTCTATTGATGGTGCTGGCCCGCCAAGCTGACGCACCGAACGTCTATATTGACCTGATAAGGTATTGGAATGATCTTCATCACATTACCGGCTCTCACGTATTGTTCGCGGTGGCCGGGATGCCGCAATCCGGCGATAGGGCAGTAGTAGTTGACGGGGTTCACAATAATGCGGTGTCGATCGCACCAAATGGCGGGATCGAAGGAATGTTTCGAAGCAAACGTGATTTGGATGAACATTTTTCTCATCAGAGCCGATATATTGAACAAAATAGTTGGTGGAAGCCGCAGTACAAACAAGCGCCAAGGAGTCGCGGCATCGAAGGCGCCACGGCAAGTCAAACTTCAGAATTACGATACTATTTGAATATACCAGAAGCACAAACACCGTGTTTGCACCTCACATTGATTCAAACAGCGCCGTTGCGATCATTTGTTTTTCCGATGGACGACTATTCGGGGCTGTCACTGTGGGTTTCGGTGAAGCGAATAATGTCGCGATTGTCAGAGCCGATCGACGAATTTGAGAGAACGGTACGATCGCGACGATTCGAGAACCTTCCCGCCCTGGACGCAGAGCTGCTTAAGCAGATGGACCAATTAACAGGCCCCATCCAACGCATAAGTGAAATCCGATCCGCTCTCTCTGAAACGAAGCGTCTTAAGCAGCGGAATCTAAATAGGCGAGCAGCTCGTAGTGTGCGGCTTCATGAGCTTTTGAGCGATCCAAGCATATTCCCCGACGAGAAAGGGATCCTGTCGAGGGCTATTCAGTATTGCGGGGAACCTGGGGCATCAAAGGAAGCGGCGTGGCAGCTATTCAACTCGATTAAGGCGAGGCAATTTCTTGACAAGCAGTCGTTGCAATACCTCCAAGCTTTCATCGACTCGTCGCTTGATATCAGTAGGGAGGCAGTGTTGTCCTCTGAGCTTGCAGTTCTTGAAGAAACTGTCAAACCAATGCTTGAACAACTTGAGGCAACACAGTCGAATGTTAGAACGGTCGAGAACGCGATGCAATCTGCATCGAAGAAGATACGCGACGACCGAATGATCACCGAAATGACTGATCTGTGTAGTACACTTCCTCGATGCCCCGTTCTATCGTGGGATTTCTTCATATCGTACCCGAGTCCGGATCGCGATATTGCTGCTGCCCTCTGGATGAAGTTATCGACTTTCGGAGAGTGTTTCTTTGATCAGAGAATGTTGAAGCCAGGGGAAAAATGGGCGAATGATCTAGTTCTAGCTCTAGAGCATAGCTCATGTATCGTTGTGTTGGTGAGTAAGCACACGGCGCTTGCCCACTATCAAGTGTCCGAAATTCAGCGCGCTGTCGATTTGCATCGAAAGAAGGCTACGCGCATACTGGTTGCGTTGCGAGAGGGAGCCTCGTTGCCTTTCGGATTAGAGCAGTTCCAGTGCATAAAGTGGGAGGCTGAGTCGGCGCTGATTTCAAGCATAGCCGATGCCGTGGACGGGCATAGAACTGGTCGGGAAGTGCGATCCTAAGAGACCTCCAAAGACGGCTATGTCGCTGCACGGCCGCCATCGTACTGAGACCAGCGCTTGCGAGTACCAGCTCCTCCGCCAACATGACGTTCGGGAACGGATTGCGTCTGCTTTCCGTGGGCTGCGGACGTGTCACGCTCAGGACACGGCGCAACTGGCCCGCTGCTGCCGGACGCGAAATTCGCGAGTTCGTGCCCGGATCGGAAGGACAAGCGGACGCACTTTTTAGGCATCTCGCCCGCTGCCGCCATGGGAGCACGCTGACGCCGTCTTGGGGCTTCGCAGAGACGGCCGCCCTCGTCCTGAGGAGCG
>JANYHF010000016.1 GCA_025359185.1 Hyphomicrobiaceae bacterium
CGCGAAGCGGTGAGGTGAAAACTGTCTGACTGCGGCGTCGCTTTGCTTGCCAATACGAGTGTATTGGCGGCGCAAATCGCCTTGCATTCAGCCAGTTTTGACCTCATCCAGCTCCAAACCATAACTGACGACAGGCCCTAAAAGCCGGCTACCCCCCAAACATCGCCCTCGGGTCAAAGTCGATGTCCCAATGGCGCCATTTCTCGTAAGCACCGGGCGGCAGGGCGTAGGGCTCGCATTGCCTTATGGCGTGCACGACGTTTTCGGCAGCGAGCGCGAACATCGGTGAGCCGCCGCCGCCAGTCACGACCGGATCGGACAGGAGCCGGCCGTCGGGGCCGAGGTCGAAGCTCACCGGCACCACCAGTTCGCGGCCGCCGGCAGCGCCGTTGAGGACGGTCCAGCAGCCTTTCACCTTGGAGCCGAAGATGCCGAGGAACATCTGGCTTTCGGTCGCGGATAGCTCAGTGCCCGTCGCTTTCTTCACGCCTACCGCAGGCGCTTGCGACGTCGCCGCCGCATCGGCTGCAACGTCATTGCCCGCGTCCGGCGCGGCGTCCGGCAGCTGGTTGATTTGCGCCTGCAACTTGTCGAGCGAGGCAAGCACCTTCTGCTTTTTCTTCTCAGCGGCAGCGAGTTTCCTGGCCTTGGCCTCATCGTCTTTGCGCTTCTTGTCTTCGGCGGCCTTCTTGGCCAGCTCCTTGGCCTTTTTGGCCTCGGCGTCGGCAGTCTTCTTCTTGGCCTCCTCTTCAGCGGCCTGCTTGGCGGCTTCGATGGCCGGGTCGGGCTTGGGTTCGGGCTTAGCCAACTGATCGGCAATGGGATCGGGCTTCGGCGGGTCGGGTTTCACCGGTTCCTTGACCGGCTCGGGTTTCTTGGGCTCGGGCAGTGGATCGGCCTTGGCCAGTTGCTGGGCGATCGGGTCCGGTTTCGGCGGCTCACGTTTGGGCGGATCGGGAACCTTCACTGGCTCGGGTCGCTTTGGCGAGTCCTTGGGCAGATCCTTCGGCTCGGGCGGCACCGGATCTTCCTTTGGCGGTGGCGGGGCCTCGGCGATGTGCTTGGCCTCGACGTCTGGCGCGTCGGCGGGCGCTTCCTTCAATTTGGCGGCTGTAGTCTTGGTTTTGGACTCGAGCGCACCTTTGCGCATATTCGCAAGGTCCGCCGTGGTCAGCAGCGACACCTCGACGGGGGTTTCGTCGGGCACAAGCGGAGGCCGCGCCGATCCGATGGAGATCGTCGCCCAGATCAGGATCGCCAGATGCAGGACGATCGAGAAGGGGAGACCAATGCGCATGTGTTCTTACGATTCCTTGCCGCGCCAGGGAGACTGCCGCTTGGGTCTGGGGTTTTCCCGCCCCCACCCCCATCCTGTCCTTCCCCCCTCAAGGGGGAAGGGACGCTGGAAGCTCAACAACTCAGCTCTATCGCACTTTGCGTCTCCTCCCCCTTGAGGGGGGAGGAACTTGCCTGCCCCGGCCAAGGCCGGGGTGGGAGTGTGGCGGGAAAGCCCCTAAGATTTCTCCTCGACTTCCGTCACCAGCGACAGTTTGCGGAAACCGGCAGCGCTTAGCCGCGCCATGACTTTGGCCACCGTACCGTAATCGATATCCTTTGAACCGCGGATGAACACGGGCTCGTCGGTGCCAGTCTTGCCGCGCGCGGTGGCGATGGCGGTGAGCTTGGCGGTGAGGGTGTCGAGGGTCACGTCCTCGTTCTTGTCCTCGCTGGCGCCAAGGTGGATTTTGCCCTCCTTATCGACTGTCACCGTCAGCGGAAACTCTTTGGACGTGCTGAGCTGCTTGGCGTCGGTCTTGGGCAGCTCCACCGGCACGCCGACGGTCAGCAGCGGTGCCGTCACCATGAAGATGATCAGCAGCACCAGCATCACGTCCACCATCGGTGTGACGTTGATTTCGGCCATTGGCCGGCGGCGCTTGCGGCCACGTCCGGCGCGCTTCTTGCGCCCGCCGCCATCGTCGCCGATATCGAGCGAGGCTGCCATTGGCGGTTACATCTTCGTGTCGACTTGGCGCGACACGATGGCCGCGAACTCATCGGCAAAGCCGCCAAGCCGCTGTTCGATGCGCGAGGCCTCGGAGGAGAATTTGTTGTAGAAAATCACGGCGGGGACGGCCGCGAGCAGCCCGAGCGCGGTGGCAAACAACGCTTCGGAAATCCCTGGTGCGACGGCCGCGAGATTGGTGTTTTTGCTAATGGCGATGGCCTGGAAGCTGGTCATGATGCCCCAGACTGTGCCGAACAGGCCGATAAAGGGTGCGGTAGAACCAACGGTCGCGAGGAACAACAGCCGGTTTTCCAGCCTCTCGACTTCGCGCGTGATGGTGACGTCCATCACCTTTTCCACGCGCAAGAGGATGCCGCGCAGAACTTTCGGATTGCCGTCAACGCTGCGTTTCCATTCGCGCATGGCCGCAACGAACAGCGCGCTCATGGCCTGCGTCTTTTGCCGCGACAGCGAACCATAAAGGTCCTCCAGTGATTGGCCGGACCAGAACAGGGCTTCGAATTTGTTGCTTTCGCGCCGGGCGCGGCTAAAGGTGAAGAGCTTTTCGACGATGATAGCCCAGGACCAGACCGACGCGAGGATTAGCCCGCTCATCACGAATTTCACGGTTGGGCTGGCTTGCAAAAACAACGCTACGAAGGAGGGGCCATCACCGTTGCCGCCTGCCGAGGTGATCATATCGGTGATGCCGCCAGCCGCAGGCAGCAAACCGCCCTGAAGGACGAAGTCGTATGTAGCCTGAACGATCATGGTTTCCTTGTGCCCGCTTACCGTCCAGGGTCAAACCCATGTCACGATGATCGCAACCGGTGAGGTCGTACCACGGCTCTGACCCCATTCCAGCCGTGACTCATCCGCCGCTTACTCTCACGCAGTCATAGTGTTGTCCAATGTGACTAAACTAGGGCTCCTGAGCGGGCGGTGCGTGCAGGCGGGAGCGCTCTGCGGCAACACTGCCAGGGGCACCGCGCGCACCAACGGTCACCACCGTCAGCCGCTCCAACCAGGGCAGCGAGCGGGCAAAAGCGCGGACCTCATCCGGCGTGATGGCGGCACGGCGCTTGGCGTAACTGTCGATAAAGTCCGCCGTCTGGCCTTGGCCCATGCGCAGCGTCAGCTCGTTGGCCAGTTCGATCTGCTTGATCAGCCCGCGCAGATATTGCCCCGCCAGCGCTGCCTTGGCCTCCTCAACCTCGGCGTCGGCCGGCCCCTGGCTGGCGAGCCTGGCAAATTCCTCCCGCACAAGGCCGATCGCCTCTTCGACGGTATCGGGTTGCGAGCCGAAAGATCCGGTCAGCTCATTGCCAAAACTATAGGTATCGAAGGTGGTGCCGATGGCGTAGGCGAGCCCACGCTGCTCGCGCACCTGCCGGTACAACCGTGATGTGAACGGACTGCCGCCGAGCGTGTAGTTGAGCAACTCGGCCGCCAGTTGCTCGCGTGCGCTCAAATGCGGCAGGCTGACGCCGAACACCACCTGCGCCTGCGCCGCCTGCATCGGCAGATCGCTGCGGCTGGCGGCGGCCGGTTGCGGCGCGGGCACTGGGCGCACATGGTTCTGCACGGGCAGCGCGGCAAACACCTTGTCGACGATCAGCCCGAGGTCCATGGGTGTGATGTCACCCACGGCCGACAGCGCCAGCCCGCCGCGGGTCTGCGTCTGCGATCGATACATCAGGATATCGGCCGCATCGATGGTGGCAATGCTGGCGTGCGTACCGTTGATGGGGCGGGCGAGCGGATGGACGCCATAAGTCATTTGACTATAAGTGTCGAAGGCGATGGTCTCGGGGTCGGTGGCATCGCGGTCGATCTCGGCCAGCACCTGGTCGCGCACCTGCTCCAGCGCGTCGGTATCGGCGCGCGGGGTATGCACGGCCATAGCGAGCAGCCGCACGGCTTTGTCGCGGTCGCGCGTCAGCACCTTCAGCGTGCCGCGCAGGGATTCGACGCGCGCATCCACCGTGACCTCGGCGCCAAGCTCGTTCCAACTTTGCAGATAGTCATCGGCCTGCTGATTGCCCGCGCCCTGGAAGAACATTTCCGCCGCCAAATGGGCGAGACCCTCTTTGCCCGGAGGATCCTGCGCAGAGCCGCCCGCGAAGCGGAAACCAAGCGTCAGCAGTGGCGATGTATGGTCCTCGACCAGCCAGACCTTGAGGCCCTTGGGGCTGGTGACTTCGATGGTCGCGGCGAGGGCGGTGGTGGCGAGAGTGAAGAACAGGGTGACCACCAAGACGAGCGTCTCCAGCGTCCCGGCAAAGCGGTTCCGCATATGCACTGCCGGTGCAACCGTGAGCATATCGCCCGTTGCGACCCCCCTCTCTGTCTCTCCCCCACAAGGGGGGCGAGGACGCATGAGCCGAAACGTCATCTATCGCAATCCAGCTTTAGAGCGGGCAACGGGTGCGGGCTGTGTCAGCGCGGCGGGTGAGATTGCCGGGCGGGTCAGCAGGGCGGTGACGGCGCAGCGGCTCACCAGGAAATTTTGCAGCACCGCGTTGACTTCGGGCAGCGTGACCGCATCGATGGTGGCGGGTTCGCCCTCGATATCGGTGAGCGTGCGCCCGGTGCTGAGCCATTCACCATAGTGCGTCGCCGTACCCAGCTGATCATCGGACGCCAGCACATCGGTCGCCAGCCAGCGGCGTTTGGCTTCGGCCAGGGCCGGCGCGGCGATACCGGTGCGTCTGAGCTGCTGCAGGGTCTGGTGCAAGGCCTGCTCCAGCCGCCCCGCCGCAACGCCATCGGCCGCTTCGAGAGAAATCGAGAATTCGCCCGAGGCCAGACGCATGTCATGGGCAGACGTCAGCGTATCAGCCAGGCGCTTCTGTACCACCAGATCCTGCCAGAACGGACTGTTGGCTTCCGACTGCAGAATATCGGCCAGCAGCTGCAAGGCCGCCGCCGTGCGCACGCCCATGGTGAGGGTGCCGGGCGTCGGGAAGTAGAGGCTCACCCGGTCGCGCGTCACCCGCGGATGGGTGTCCTCGACGCGGGTTTCGGTGCAGGGCCCGGTGGCCGTGGTCCAGGCGCGCGGCACCATCAGCGGCCTTGCCGGGAGTTTGCCATAGGCCGCCTCGGCAAGCTCGTGCACAGCGTCAGGTTCGACATCGCCCGCGACAATCACGATGGCCGAATTGGGCGCGTAGAACTTGGCATGGAATGCCATCGCGGCAGGAAGCGTCAGCGCCTTGGTCTGGGCCCACTCGCCCAGCACCGGATGGGCATAGACGCCGTGGCCATAGAGCGAGACATTGACATGCTGCGCCAGCACACTGTCCGGGTCGTTATCGTAGGACCGCCGCTCTTCGAGGATGACGCCAAGCTCGTGCTCGGCCTCGGCGGGCGCGAAGTCGAGCCCGGCCATGCGGTCAGCATCGAGATCCATGATGGTGGGCAGGCCCGCTTTCAGGATCTGCTCGTAGTAGTAGGTTTTATCGGTCGACGTATAGGCGTTGTTGGTGCCGCCGAAGCGGTTGACGATGAGGTCATATTGGCCGGTTGGGTAGCGTTTGGTGCCCTTGAACATGAGGTGCTCAAGGAAATGGGCAAGCCCCGTGCGGTCAGGCGGATCGTCAGCGCTGCCCGCGCGGTAGTAGACGACGTGGGTGACGACCGGCAGCCGGTGGTCGGGGAGCACGACGAGTTGCAGGCCGTTGGCAAGCGTAAAGCTGGTGGCGCGTGGGGCGGCGGACGCGGGGGCGAGGGAAAGCGCAGCCAAAACCAGCCCGGTCAACCCGAATCTTATGCCTAGCCTCAACATGCCGCTCAAATTGCTGCGGATTTGATGCCGCTGCAAGTCATAAGACCCGGAATGTTAATCGTCGATTTGGGGAGATCGCGTCCCGCCCCGTTGCCCCGGCGTTTGCGGGTGTTCCGGGTGGCCCAGCGAAGTGCTATGGGTTCCACTCAATTCCGGCTCAAGGGCACCCATGAAAGACATCATCGAAGAACTCGAACGGCGGCGGAGCGTCGCGCGGGCGGGCGGCGGCGAAAAGCGCGTCGCGGCGCAGCACGGCAAGGGCAAGCTGACGGCGCGCGAACGTATCGAGCTCCTCATGGATGACGGCTCGTTCGAGGAGTTCGATATGTTCGTCGAACACCGCTCGACCGACTTTGGCATGGAAAAGACCAAAATTCCCGGCGACGGCGTCGTCACGGGCTGGGGCACCATCAATGGCCGCGTGGTCTATGTCTTTGCCAAGGATTTTACTGTGTTCGGTGGTTCACTCTCCGAAACGCACGCGAAGAAAATCACAAAAATCCAGGACATGGCGGTGATGAACCGCGCGCCGGTCATCGGGCTCTTCGATGCCGGCGGCGCGCGCATCCAGGAGGGCGTGGCGGCGCTGGGCGGCTATGGCGAGGTGTTCTTGCGCAATGTGCTGGCGTCCGGCGTCATCCCGCAGATTTCCGTGATCATGGGGCCGTGCGCGGGCGGCGATGTCTACTCGCCCGCCATGACTGACTTCATCTTCATGGTGCGCGATACCAGCTACATGTTCGTGACCGGGCCGGATGTGGTGAAAACCGTTACCAACGAAACGGTGACGGCGGAGGAGTTGGGCGGCGCCATCGTCCACACCACGAAATCGTCTGTCGCCGACAAGAGTTTTGAGAACGACGTGGAAGCCCTGTTGCAAACCCGCCGTCTCATGGATTTCCTGCCGTCCTCGAACCTGTCGGGCGTGCCGGAGCTGGAAACCAAGGACCCCGCCACCCGCATCGAAGCCTCTTTGGATACACTGGTGCCGGACAATCCGAACAAGCCCTATGATATCAAGGAGCTGATCACCAAGGTCGCCGACGAGGGCGATTTCTTCGAGATCCAGGAGGCGTTTGCACGCAACATCGTGACGGGGTTTGGACGGCTGGAAGGCCGCACCGTCGGGTTCGTCGCCAACCAGCCGCTGGTGCTGGCGGGGGTGCTGGATAGCGATGCCTCACGCAAAGCGGCCAGGTTTGTGCGGTTCTGCGACTGCTTTTCCATTCCGCTGGTGACCTTTGTCGACGTGCCGGGCTTCCTTCCGGGAACGGCGCAGGAATACGGCGGCCTGATCAAGCACGGTGCGAAACTGCTGTTCGCCTACGCCGAAGCTACTGTGCCCAAGGTGACGTTGATCACCCGCAAAGCCTATGGCGGCGCCTATGACGTGATGAGTTCCAAGCACATCCGCGGCGACGTGAACTACGCCTGGCCGAGTGCCGAGATCGCGGTGATGGGGGCCAAGGGAGCGGTAGAAATCCTCTACCGCGACGAATTGGGCGATCCCGAAAAGATCGCCGCCCGGATTGCGGAGTACAAAGCGCGTTTCGCCAACCCGTTCATTGCGGCGGAGCGCGGCTACATCGACGAGGTAATCCAACCGCGCGATACCCGGATGCGGCTAGCCAGGGCGCTGAATATGCTGCGTGGGAAGACGGTGGAGAACCCGTGGAAGAAGCACGATAATATTCCACTATAGGGGGCCATAGGCGGCGTGGCCGTTGTGCACTGTCAGGCGACGAATGCCAGCGGTGCAATACGGCCCACCCGCGTTTTTGCTGCCGCCAGATCGCCGCCGCTTACCCCAACATCTCCCGCCGCCTGCCTAATTACGCTGCTGCTACAAGCGTTTGTTCACCAAATTGGGTCACATATGAGGATGTTTCATCCTGGCTGTCCGGCCGGGGTTCTGGTTGTGTGGGCACTTGATGAGGTCAAGTACTTAGGTAAACAGGGCGTTTTTAGGCGTTTCGTTGGTTATGTCAGTAAAAGTACGCAGAGAGCGGCCTGATCAGCGCCGCCACCACCGGGTCACAGCACCGCTGCTTGTGACGGTGGGGGGGCGTACGCTGCGTGCTGCCGATTGGAGCCTGGGTGGTCTGCGCCTTGAGGGCTTCCCGGATCCTGTTCCCGCGCCCGGCGCCGATCTACAACTCAAACTCGCGCTGCCCTTCCAGGGCTTTGATGTTGGCTTCGATGCCAAGGGCGAGGTCGTGCGCAATGACCCGGCCACCGGCATGTTCGCGCTGAAGTTCACCGAACTGGGTGAGCGCGAGATGGAGGTGATGCGGCACTTCATTGAAGAGCTGGTGCGCGGTTCGATGTCGGACATCGGCGACACCATCCAGCGCATCGATCTGCCAGTGACGCCGGTTTCGACCGCCCCCGATGTCAACCCCAAGACCGCCGTGCCGGTGTCGCGCTGGCCCATCAAGACCATCTTCTATTCGGGCCTCTATGCGGTCCTCGGCCTGTTTGTGTTCAGCTACATTGCCATGATGGGCTACACGAACGTATTCCGGCTGGAAGTTGACACTGCCGTGATCTCGGCACCTCTTGTCACCGTCCAAGCGCCGAATGACGGCCACGTCATGTGGACCCAGTACAAGCCGGGCGACGTGGTCAAGGCCGGTTCGGTGGTGCTGCAAGTCGCCGACAACCAGCTCGAACGCGATATCGACCTCGCCGACCTCGACATCCGCTCGCGCACTGTCAAGCAGGACGCCTCGCGCCGCCTGATGCAAGAGGCGATGAACCAGCTCGAAGATCTGACAACGGTCGCCAAGTCCAAAATCGAGCAGGCCAGGATCAAGCTGGAGTCGTTGCAGGCGTCGGCAACGGCGGCGGATGCTCAGTATAAGCGGATCCTGGCGCTGTTCAAAAATGGCTATGCGACCAGGAACGAATTGGACCTTGCTGAGCGCGACGCCGTGACCTCGGCCAATCTCGCCAAGGCCGAGGAGGCCGACATCGCCTCGCAGGACACGCTGGCGGCTCATGCCAACGGCGATCGCTTCTTTACCGGCAACCAGTTCCTGGGTGAGCGCGCCAAACTGGAGGCCGAAATCCAGTTGCAGGACGAAGAAATCAAGATTGCCGCGCTGCGCAAGCAGACGCTTATGGAGCATCGGCTGCGGCTGGCCGTGATTGCACCGTTTGATGGCCTCGTCATGGAGCTGCCGCGCATCGATCACGCGTCAGTCAATCGTGGCGACGTGATCGCCGTCCTTGAGCAGCCGCGCTCGCGCGTGATCACGGCGTATCTCACGCAGGACGAAGTGTTGCATGTCGGCATCGGCGATGAGGCAACGGTGTATGTGCCAGCCTTTGATACGACGCTGAAGGCCAAGGTCACCGGCATCGACCGCACGTCGGGCTTTGCCGACGAAATGCACGCCAAGTTCAATTTCCGCAACACCCGCGACCGGTCTGCGGTGGTGACGTTGCATTTTCTGACCAAGGTGGTCGCCAGTCAGCCCAAGACCTTCCGCTCGGGGACGCCCGTGGTCGTCATCTTCAAGGCGCGCTCGACCAGCGAGATCGTCAGCCAGATCGAATCGGCGTTCAATCTGCTGCCCGCCTTTTCCGGTTCGGCGGGGGCGCCGGTGGAGGCTCAATCGTTCCCGCAACAGCTGCCGGCCAAGACACTGGCGCCCGCTAAGCTGCCCGCCATCGTTCCCGCCGCGCCGCTCGGCCTCAGGCCGTCGATGGACCAGGCCGCCGACGCCGGCCCGCAGACGCTTCGGCCGTCGCTGACCGATGCACCGCGTACCCCAGTTTCGCCGGCGTCGCCAGAAGTCCTCCTGCGCGGAGTTTGAGGTCACGCCATGGCGGCCTGCACATACACCTATGACGACCCGGCCAAGCCACTGCCCTGGCGTGAGAAGTGGTCGCTTGAGGTGCTGCTGCAAATCGGCCTGCTGTTCGGCATCCTGTTTGTCGGCCTGACCGAGTTGCCGAACCGGATCTGGGACCCGGACGTCAAAGAGATCACCTATGCCATCGGTGTGCTCGGCATCTGGCGCTACAGCTGGTGGTTCACCCATTCGGTGCGCGCGCGCGTCTACGGCCATCTGGTTTATCCGCGGTTGGCGGCCAGCGCGCGCGCGATGTGGGACGCCGGATGGCGGCCGCCGCACATGCACTTCATGATGACGACGTTCCGCGAGGACCGCGACATCACCGAGCACGTCATTCGCGGCATCGTCACCCAGATCCGGGAAGCGGGTATTGCGGGCACGATCTGGCTCGGCTCTGGCGACCTCTTCGATGAAAAACTGATTGAGCAGCATTTGCGGCTGATCGCTTCGGATCTCGACATCACGCTGCGTATCGTGCGCCAGAACGTGCCCGGCAAGCGCATGGCAATCTCGCTGATTTTGCGCGCCATGTCGCGCGTGGGTTTCGGCCCCGATGATCTCGTCACCTTTATGGACGGCGATTTCGTCATTGCGCCGGGCAACCTCAAACGCTGCCTGCCGCTGTTTGCCGCCGACCCCGAGTTGCAGGCCGTCACCACCCATGAGGCCGTGCAGGTGCAAGGTTTCTGGTGGATGCAGTCCTGGCTCAACATGCGGTTTGCCCAGCGGCATATGGCGATGCAGTCGCACGCCCTCTCAGGACGTGTGCTGACGCTAACGGGGCGCATGAGCATATTCCGTGCCCATCATGTCGTGAAAAACGAATTCATCCGCCTGTTGGAGGCCGACTTTCTTCATCACTGGCTGTGGGGCTCGTTCCGCTTTCTGTCGGGCGACGACAAGAGCACCTGGTATTACCTGCTGAAGCATGGCGCCAAGATGCTGTATGTGCCGGACGCGACGGGCTACACTATCGAGGTGATCAAGGGCTCACCCTACACCCGCATGGTGGAAAACTTCCGCCGTTGGTCGGGCAACATGCTGCGCAATGGGTTGCGCGCCATGAAACTCGGGCCCACACGGATGCCGTTCTTCATCTGGTGGTGTCTTCTTGATCAGCGCATCGCCATGTGGACGATGCTGGTCAGCCCGACGTTGGCGATTGTTGCAGGCTGCGTGAAGGGCGTGGGTTATCTTGAATCCTATTTCATCTATCTCTTGATTACGCGGCTCCTATTATCACTCATGCTGTTCACGCACGCGCGCAAAGTGGACCTTAACTATGTCTGGATTCTATATGTCAACCAACTGCTGAACGCGGCCGTCAAGATGTTCATTCTTTGGCGGCTGTCAAAGCAGAAATGGGCAAATCGTGGCAATCAGAAGGCTGGTTTTGCCGAAGCAGGCTGGGTTCCACGCCTGCGCGAGTGGATGGCGGCGTATCTCACCACGCTCTCCTTCGCGACTCTTGCTTTGGCAACTGTTGTTTATACGCAGATACTCAGTGTGCCAAGTTGGGCCACCGTCGAAGCCATTCTGTTTCACTAAAATTGTCAGCAAAATGTCTGTGCACACTTCACAGAGTATCGATTCCTCTCCTGTATAGCTATCTCGTCGGTGGTCCGTCCTGGATCGCCGCGCCTGGTGGAGGGTGCGGCGAGTCGTCTTGGGCAGCCGCTGCGGGGTCATAAAAAAAGCGTGGGAGAGTTTACCAGTGAGTCAGTTGCAGCCGACAGTCAGATATTTGCGTCCGGTGGAACAAGAAACGGTGGCGCGTGATAGCGCCGTAGCCGTGCGCCCGGCGATCAGTGTTGTCGGGTTGGGCTATGTGGGCGCCGTTTCGATGGCGTGCCTGTCCCATCTCGGGTTCCGCATGATTGGCGTTGATACGTCCGAAGTGCGCGTCGAAGCCATCAATCGCGGCATTTCGCCGATCGTTGAGAATCGTCTGGAAGATCTGCTGCACGAGGGCTGCGCGCGCGGCCTCGTGTCGGCTACGCACAGCCTGGTCGGCGCCGTTCTGCGCACGGACGTGACGTTCGTTTCCGTTGGCACGCCAACCGCCGCCGATGGCAGCTGCGATCTCTCCTATGTTCGCGATGCCAGCCGCACCATCGGCCGCGCCATCGCCGCCAAGCAGGATTACCACGTCGTCGTCATGCGCTGCTCGATCCCGCCGGGCACAACTCGCAATGTCGTTGTCGCTGAAATCGAAGCGGCCTCGGGTAAGACACTCGGCGAGGACTTCGGCGTCTGCTTCAATCCGGAATTCCTGCGCGAAGGCGTCGCCGTTTCCGACTTCTTTGCTCCGCCCAAAACCGTCATCGGCGCCTCCGACATGCGCGCCCGCGCCGTCGTCGAAGGCATCTACATGGCCATCGACCGCAACGCCATTTTCACCTCGATCGAAGCGGCCGAAATGGTGAAGTACGCGGACAATGTCTGGCACGCCACCAAGGTCGCCTTCGCCAACGAGATTGGCCGTCTCTGCAAGGCCATGGATATCGATAGCCACGATGTCATGGACATTTTCGTCAAGGACACCAAGCTCAATCTCTCGCCCTACTACTTGAAGCCCGGCTTTGCCTTTGGCGGCTCGTGCCTGCCCAAGGAAGTGCGCGCGGTCAGCCATCTGGGTAATCAACTCGGCGTAAAACTGCCGCTGATCGACAGCCTGATTGCGTCCAACGAACGGCACGTCGAGCAGGCCGTCGAGCTGCTGAAACCCTTCGCGGGCAAGCGCATCGGAATGCTTGGGCTCACCTTCAAGCCGGGTACAGACGATCTGCGCGAAAGCCCGACGCTGGATCTGATGGCCGCACTTCTTGCGGCCGGTGAAAACGTCAAGGCTTATGACGCCAATGTGCGGATGACGCCGCATATGCGCGGCCAGATCGCCTATCTCAAGCGGTCCTACCCTAAGCTCGAAAACCTGCTGGAGCAGTTCGATGTGCTGCGCTGCGAGCGGGTCAACGACGTGGTGGACAATTGCGACGTGCTCGTCGTCAGCCACGCGACGGAAGAATTCCGGCGCGCGGTGACGATGCGGCCCAAGGGTGTGGCGGTGCTTGATCTGGCCCGCCTGTTCCGAGGGCCCCAGGACAAGGCTACCTACCAGGGCATCGCCTGGTAGGACGGCGGCGGACTAGAAAATTGGAAGCGGGGCCAGCGCTTGCCCCCTTCGCACAGGGACGAACGGGCCAAAGGCGAAGCAATCGCGCATTGGCGGGATCAATGCGGCCGCCTGGGAAGCTTCGGCTCACCGGCTCGCTGGTCCTCAAGTCATTCTCTCTCTGATGTCACGACTATGACCGCCCGGTTCGCAAGACCCGAGCGGTTTTTCTGTTTGTTAAGAGCACATGGGCTATCGAGTGCAATTCTGACGCAGACATGAGGGTGCCAGAACGATGCATGGTCACGGCTTTCCCGCCCCACTTCCAAGGTGTCCTTCCCCCCTCAAGCGGGAAGGGACGCAGGTTGCCAATCTCAGTGCGTGGGCCTTACCGTCGCAACTTTCCGCATCAGGTCCCCTCGCCCCTTGCGGCAGAAGGCTAAGGTGGAGTCTAAGCGGAGCGTCGGGACGGATCAACACTTACCATCGCATGACTGGCATTTTGGCCGCCCTGCTCGTGTTCCTTCCGCAAGCCTCGATGGCCGCCGAACCGACCACCCCCTGCGCCACCCGCTATGCCGTCGCCGCCAAATTTCCTCCTGCCGCCGAACCGGCCGCATCCACGGGCGCGCAACTTTTGCAGCTGCTCGGCAACAAGGGCTGGGGCCTGCATGAGGACGTCAGCATCGTCGCTGTTGAAGGCGCCCCCGCGCCGCTGGTGCTGGAGGTGAAAATCCCCAAAGGGTCCATCGATCACAAAAACCCCACCGCACCCATGGGCGGCATGGGGTTCCGCTGGCACCCCGGGATGCCTGCCGGGACCAACGCTGCGTGTCTCATCTACAACCTGTGGCTGTCGCCAGATTTCCAGTTCAATAAGGGCGGCAAATTGCCTGGCCTGTTCGGCGGTGACGGCCCGGCGGGCGGCAAGGATGTTGATGGCAAAACGGGCTTTTCGGCGCGGTTCATGTGGCGCAGCGGCGGTAAGGGCGAGGTTTACGCCTATGTCCCCGGCAAGCCCGACCATCGGGGCGAGAGCATCGACCGCGGCGCGTGGGTGTTCCCGCGCGGCCAATGGGTGCGGATGGAAGAGGAAGTGGTGCTGAATGAGCCCGGCATGGCAAACGGCCAGTTGCGCGTCTGGGTCGATGGCAACCTGAAGCTACATCACGACGATATGGTCCTGCGCACCAGCGGCGGGTTTGGCATCGACGGCGTCATGGCTGACATATTCTACGGTGGAAAAACTGGGGACTGGGCCGCGCCCGCCGATACGATCCTCCGTCTCACGCCTTTCGAACTTGCTTGGCGCTAGCGGCGTGTTAACGCTACTGCGAGCCTGAGTCGTCTCG
Source organism: Hyphomicrobiaceae bacterium (assembly GCA_025359185.1). Taxonomy (GTDB): domain Bacteria; phylum Pseudomonadota; class Alphaproteobacteria; order Rhizobiales; family Hyphomicrobiaceae; genus JANYHF01. The sequence continues at coordinate 14,123 of JANYHF010000016.1, forward strand.
CGCCAGCCGATGCCTAAGCCCTGGATACACACATGCAACAGCGCTTGCTCACCCGTTCGAGCACCATCCATCCCCTAATTCTCTCCGGCGGTTCGGGCAAGCGGCTGTGGCCGCTGTCGCGCCAGGCCAACCCAAAACAATTCCTGAAGGTGCTGGGCGATCACAGCCTGTTCCAGGAGACGTGCCGCCGCCTGCCAAAGGGCGCGTTCGCCAGCCCGACCGTCATCGCCAACGACTCGCATCGCTTTCTGGTTGCCGAACAGTTGCGCGAGCTGGGCGTCACGCCCAAATCCATCGTCCTGGAACCGGTCGGCCGCAACACGGCACCGGCGGCCGTTATCGGCGCGCTGCTTGCTGCCCGCGAGGACATCGACCGGCTGATCCTGCTGTTGCCCTCCGATCATTCGATTGCTGACCGGAAGGCCTTCGCCGACGCCATCGCCGCTGGCATCCCGGCCGCTCAGCAGGGCGCCATCGTCACCTTCGGCATCAAGCCTGATCGTCCGCACACGGGCTATGGCTATATCGAGGTGTCCGCCCATGACGAGGAGGGCGTCGCGCTCCCGGTCAACCGCTTCGTCGAAAAACCCGACGCCAAACGCGCCCGCGAATACCTGGAAAGTGGCAATTTCTTCTGGAACGCCGGCATCTTCCTGTTTTCCGCCCGCACTATGCTAGAAGCGGCCGAGCGCTTTGCCCCTGGCATCATGACCGCCTGCGCCGAAGCCATCGCCCAGGGCACGCGCGATCTGGACTTCTTGCGGCTCAGCGAAAAGCATTTCGAGAAGGTCGACAGCATCTCGCTCGACTACGCCATCATCGAAAAGGCCAGCAACATCCGCTGTGTGCCGTTTGAAGCGGGCTGGAGCGATTTGGGCTCGTGGACCGAAGTCTGGGAGACCTCTGCGCGCGATGCCGAAGGCAATGCCAGCAAGGGCGACGTGCACTTCATGAAGGCGCATGACAGCTACGCCTATAGCGACGGCGCGGCAGTGTCGGTGCTCGGCCTCGACAATGTGGTCGTTGTGGCGACGCGCGACGCCGTGCTGGTGACCTCGAAGGCCGAGGCGCAATTGGTCAAGGACGTGGTCGCCAAGTTCGAGAAACTGGGCCGCGAGGAGGTGATCAATCACCAGCGCGTGCACCGCCCCTGGGGCTGGTATGAGCGACTGGCGCTGGGCGACCGTTACCAGGTGAAATGCATTATGGTGACGCCGGGCGCGACCCTGTCGTTGCAGAGCCATCATCACCGGAGCGAGCATTGGGTGGTCGTCAAGGGCGCCATCGAAGTGACCAAGAATGAGGAAGTCATCATCCTCAGCGAAAACCAGTCCACCTTCGTGCCGGTGGGCTCGCGGCACCGGATGCGCAACCCCGGCAAGATCCCAGCCTTCCTCATCGAAGTGCAAAGCGGCAGTTATCTCGGCGAGGACGACATCGTGCGGTACGAGGACGTTTACGGGCGGGTGAGCAAGTAGGGGGCAAGCCTTCGTGTGACCCCACTCCTTTGCGACGGGGCAAGCCCTCCATGTGTGAGTCAGGCGAAGAACTCGGCCTCAACGGTCCGAAGTCGCCGACTCAGGCGACGCGCTCGCGGGATCGTCAGTGCCGCTGTCGTGCTGAACGGAATGCGCCAGCCGACTGCGCCGGCCAAACCTCCGCTCCGGGGCCTGCCCGGCCATCTCAGGCACTGCTGGCAGCGTTGGTGCAGGTTCAATGGGTCATCTCCAAGTCTGGTTGATCTATCTCCAGCTTGCGCTGGCCCTCATCGCCGGTGGGCATTTCCGGGGCTTGTCTCGAAAAAGCGTTTCGGTCATTATGTCTTCAACAAATGACCGATTTATTCATCAAGGAGATTATGCATGACTCAGCGTATCATCGATCTTAGCCTGTTGATTGAAGACAATATGCCTGCGCATAAATTGTTTCAGCGCCCCATCTATACAGTTCATATGAGCCATGAATCCGCCAAGGATTTGAAGCTCGGCGTACAGGGTGATGCAATGACATTTCAAACAAATTTTATTGCTACGCTTGATCATGTAGGGACTCATGTCGATGCGTTCCGCCATGTGAACCCTAATGGACAGGCGGTTGATGAAATGCCGCTGGATCTATTCATGGGTAAGGCCGTCTGCTTTGATTTGCGTCATATCCGCGATCTCGATGACATTACTCAGGAAGATATGGCTGCAGCTGAGATTAAGAGCGGCGTAAATGTCGATGGTCACATCGTACTGTTATGCACGGGTTTTCACCAACGTAATTATCCAGCCATCGACTCGGTTTGGAAGAACCCGCAATTGACGGTGGAGGCGACACACTGGCTTCACAAGCGTGGCTCGCGCATGCATGGCGTCGAGGGGCCTTCTACGGACAGACCAACAGACAATAGCTTTGCCCAACACCGTTTATGTCGCAATCTTGGCATCAGCCATTGGGAATGGCTTGTCAATTTAGAAGCGTTGATTGGCAAAGGAGAGTTCCAATTTTTCGGTGTTCCACTTAAATTCAAGGGGGGTTCTGGTTCCCCAGTTCGTGCTTTCGCTATCGTCAACGATTAAACTGTTTGACGCTCTGCGAGGACCAGGGAAAGGTAAATCAATGCACCTTCTTTCCAGCCTGCCGGCACACGAACTAATCCAGCTGATAGCAACGAAGGAAGTGTCGGCGGTTGAAGTCACGCAACATGCGCTCAACCGCGCAGAAGAAACCCAAGGTAACCTAAACGCGTTTTTTCATCTCATGCCGCGTGAGGCTATGGAAGCTGCAAAGCAGGCGGAGAGGGCGGTTCTGCAAGGCGAGCGACTCGGTCCACTCCACGGAATACCCTTCTCTGCAAAAGATCTGATGGCCGTTGCCGGTGTACCTTATGCATTAGGTTCACGGGCTATGTCTAATAATATTGCTGCGGTAGATGCTCCCGCAGTAGAGCGTGCAAAGGCTGCAGGCGCCATTCTTATTGGCAAAACGACTACCAGTGAATTTGGTTGTAAACCTGTGGGCGACAGTCCTTTGACTGGTATCACGCGCAATCCATTTAATCTTGCAAAGTCATCTGGTGGATCTAGTGCGGGAGCGGCGGCATCCGTAGCTGCAGGCGTTACACCTCTTGCACTTGGAACCGATGGTGGCGGATCAATTCGAATTCCTGCCAGCTTCTGTGGACTGGCGGGAGTTAAAGCTCAGTTTGGCCGAGTTCCTGTCTGGCCAACATCGGCCACGCCGACTTTGGCCCATGTTGGCCCGCTTGCCCGTAACATTCGTGACGCAACCTTGTTGCTTTCGGCCATTGCGGGGTATGATGAGCGTGACCCAGCAAGTATTGCTGGGGAGACTCCCAATTTTTTGGCTGCCCTTAGCGCCGATGTTTCCGGACTTCGGATCGCTGTGAGCCAGACGCTGGGCTATGCTAGACCTGACTCTGATGTCGTGACCGTCCTGAATGACGCGGCTTTCGTTTTTGAAAGACTGGGATGCACAGTTGAGCGGGTTGACACTGTCTTTGATGCGGATCCCGCCGATCTTTGGACAGCTGAATTTTATGCAGGCGTCGGCACGCGTTTGCGTCCCATTATAGAAACAAATCTAGCCATCCTTGATCCGGCGGTTGCTGAAATACTTAAAGCTGCATTGGCTCAAGAAATGCGTGACTATTATGAAAAAGTCTTTGCTCGTTATGCGCTTCGCGATCGCCTACGAACCTTTTTTCAGTCTTATGATATTCTTTTAAGTCCAGTGACTCCCGTCTCCTCCATTGATGTCGGCAAGAATATTCCTGATCACTTGATAGATAGAAACTTGGTAACATGGGTTTTTTATACTTATCCGTTTAATCTTACAGGGCAGCCTGCTTTGACGATTCCTGCGGGACTAAGTGCAGAAGGCTTGCCTATTGGTATTCAACTTGTAGGGCGCGCTATGCGCGAAGCCGACATTATAGCAGCTGCTTCCGCCTTTGAAAAAGCGCGCTCGACTGGACGTCAATTATTCCCGATCAAATGATAAAAGTCGGGAAAATTGATTAACAGTGGAAAAGATTGTGCCACGTTCTTCAGGTTAAAAGTGTCAAGTCAACCACAGTTAAAATGTCCAACGCCGGCCAAGGCATCCAACACCCGAATTTAGACGCGCCACTCTCGATCAAACGTACCTGTCCGGCCAGGGCCGCCTTGGCATGAGGCTGCACCTTGCTGACGGGCGGCGTCGGATCGGTCGGCGCGACGCTGGCGGGCGTACTGTTGCTCGGCCCCTATCCGCGATACGCGGGGTTGCATTGGTAGCTACGAGTTCGCCCATGATTTGATGATCGCGCGGTTGATCGTTTCCCGGCTGGCCTCTTTCGTCGGATATACTGTTGCGACCATGACAAACCCTCAGCTCCCCGAAGCCCCTCGCGCCGCGCTCCAGGCCCTTGTTGCCCGTATCACGCGCGACTTTCCCGCGCTCTCGCCACGCCTGCAGCTCGCTGCCCGCCGCGTTCTCGACCGGCCTGAGGACGTGGCACTGAAATCCATGCGGGCGCTGGCGGGGGACGCCAAGGTGCCCCCGACGACGATGCTGCGGCTCGCCCGCGCCGCCGGGTTCCCGAGCTATGAAGCTTTCCGCGCCATCTTCCAGGAGGCCCTGCGCACCACCGGCAGCGATTTCGTGACCCGCGCTCAGTGGCTGCAACGGCTGCCCAAAGGCGACGGCGCGGCCGGCGTTGTTGGGGCAATGGCGGCGGCAGTGCTGATGAATATCGAGGCGGCCTTCCGCAATATGGATCTGGCCGGGCTGGCGGCGGCGGCGGATCTGCTGCGTGCCAGCCGGCGCGTGTATGTGGTGGGCGTCGGCGGGATGCATCCGATCGCGTCCTATGTCCACTATGTCGCCCGCATGGCGCTGCCCGATGTGCGGCTGGCCGAACCGGCCATGGCGGCGATGACCGATGAACTGGCCGATCTTGCGCCCGAAGATGCCGTGGTCCTCCTGTCGGTAGCGCCCTACGCAACTGAAACCGTGCGGGCGGCCGAATTTGCTGCCTCGCGCGGGGCCAAACTCATTGTGCTGACCGATAGCCGTACGTCGCCCGTCGCGTCTCTAGCCACCGCCCTGATCCTGGCTCCCACCGCCACGCCGCTGTTCTTTCCTTCGCAAGCGGCGACTCTGGCGCTGCTGGAAACGCTCATTGCGCTGACGGTCTCGCATGGCGACGAAGCTGTGCTGGAGCGTATCGCCCGAATCGACCGCCACCGGAGAGAGCAAGGGATTTATTGGCAGAAACGGTGAACCAACTGGCAGCCTCCGCTGCCATGACCTATGAGGTGTGTGATGTTGGGTTCGCTCCGCCAGCAACAAAGTATGCACTGGGTTTGTGTAACGATAGCCTCGCATCAGCATTGACATTTGGCGCCGGGCTTGGCTTTTGCTTGGGTAACCTCAAACGCGGGAGAGCGGCATGTTCGGCATTGGCGGTTTGGTTCTGCTCGGTATTCTGGTGCTGATCGGGCTTTGGGTGCTTGGCGTCTACAACGGCCTCGTCAGCATGCGGCAACGCTGCAAGCAGTCGTTTGCCGACATTGATGTGCAACTCAAGCAGCGCCAGGATCTGGTACCCAATCTGGTCGAGACGGTGAAGGGCTACGCCACGCACGAGCGGGGCACGCTGGAGGCTGTGATCAAAGCGCGTAACACCGCCATCAGCGCCACCGCCCCCGCTGACAAGGCTGTGGCCGAAGGCCAGCTCACCTCTGCACTGCGCCAGCTGATGGTGATCGCCGAAGCCTATCCGGACCTGAAAGCCAACCAGGGTTTCCAGCAATTGCAGGCCGAACTCGGCGATCTTGAAAACAAGATTGCGGCCTCACGCCGCTTCTTCAACAATTCGGCGTCCGAATACAACGCCACGCGAGAGAGCTTCCCGGCCGTGCTGTTCGCCAACTCATTTGGCTTTGCCGCGCAGGATTTTTTCAATCTCGACGAGGCCGAACGCAAGGTCGCTTCCGTAGCGCCGCAGGTGAAGTTCTAACCTCCGGTCTCGGTCACCGAAGACCACCTACGTCATAGTTGGGCTTGCCCCAGCATTATGAGTAATGGGCAGTGGCCGCGAGGTCAGCGAACAACAACCGGGCGACCATGTTTCAGGCCTACGGCCTTTACAGTCACATCCTTGTCAACCGGCTGCGCTCGGTGCTGCTGCTGGCGGCGTTCGTTGTGTTGCTGCATGTTCTGTTGTTCTCGTTTCTGATGATTTTTGAGGCCCTTTCCGGCGGCAGCTTGGGTCAGATTGTCTCGGCGGCGGCTGGCGATTTTGCGGGCGCATGGCCCGTGGCCGCGCTCGCCGCCGTCATCTGGTTCGCCATCGCCTGGATGGGGCATCAGGCGCTGATCCGGCTCGCGACAGGTGCGCGCAGCGTCACCCGGGCCGAGGCGCCCGCTCTCTACAATGGGCTGGAAAACCTCTGCATCTCGCGCGGCATCGCGATGCCCAGCCTACAGATCATCGAGACGCCTGCCCTCAACGCTTTTGCTTCGGGCCTGCGTGAGGGGCAGTATTCCATCGCCGTCACGCGCGGCCTGCTCGACACACTTGCGCCGCCGGAGCTGGAGGCTGTGCTCGCTCACGAGCTCACCCATATCCGCAACAAGGATGCGCAGATGATGGTGATCGCTATCATCTTCGCGGGCGTGTTCGCGTTTTTCGGCGACCTGCTCCTGCGCGGCTGGGACTTTCCCTATGGCTGGTCGCCGACGCGGCGGCCCGGGTTGGGCAGCGGCAGCAGCACCGGAGGCAGCGGCATGAGCTGGCCGGCCTCCAGTGGCTCAGGAGGCAGCCGATCCAGTGGCGGCAAGAGTGATCGCGACAGCGGCATCGCCGGTGCGCTCATCGCCATCGCCATCGCGATCGTCATCATCCTGATCAGCTGGGGGGTCTCGACTCTGATCCGCCTCGCCCTGTCACGCTCGCGCGAATACCTCGCTGACGCGGGCGCGGCCGAACTGACCAAAAACCCCGACGCCATGATCTCGGCCCTGCGCAAGATCGAAGGCCATGCCACCTTCGACGTGCCGTCCCGCATGGAAGCCTTCTTCATCGAAAACCCTGTCACCGAGCGCGTCTTCGGCGTGTTCTCGACGCATCCGTCGGTTGAGGACCGGGTCACGGTACTGAAAAAATTTGCAGGCGGACTGGACTTGGCGGCGGTGCAACCAAGCTGACGGGGCACCGGCCGCGGTCGAACCGAAAAGCGTGTGGTCCCGGTTCAGGCGTTTTCTGCGCCCGGCTGGAACCACACGTTTGAAAAGGCCAGCCCGTCGCGATCATCGATCCAGGCAGCCTCGACTCCGGGGCAGACTACAAAACGCGGCGCTTGCTGCTGTGATTGTCGTTGTCATCATTGGCGTCGTGTCCGGCAGCGTCGTTGCCGTTGTCGTCATTGACATCGTGTCCAGCGCCGTCGTTGCCGGGAGCATCCTTGGCGTCGTGTCCGGCACCATCATTGTTGTTGTTATGGTTGGCGTCGTGCCCAGCGCCGTCATCGGCACCGTTTTTGGCGAACTGAACGCCTGGAACGACGATCACCGGCTTCAAGCCATGGCCAGCGCCATGATCGCCGTGGTCATCATTGGCGTCATGTCCGGCGCCGTCATCAGCACCATTGCGGACAAATTGCAGGCCAGGGGTTACGATCACGGGCCGGTCAGGATGGCCAAGACCTTCGCCACGGACGTGGCCTTGCGGATCGTCTGCGCCTTTGCGGGCGACGGCGGGGGAAAGCAAGGCAGCTGTGACGATGCCGGCGAGCAAGAGAGTGGTCATACGCATGGGATCGGCTCCTGTGGTTTTCTGTGCCCGATTGGCCGGGTCAGGCTGGATGCCTAGTCCAGGCCCGCTGATGCCCCCCTGACGCGGCCTGTCAGGCCGATGTCAGCTAGCGGTGCAGTCACGCCGGAGCCGAAGCCGCGTCACAAGCCTCTCTGCCGGAGGCGCCATTGTCAGTTTGTTGTCAGACTGCTTGATGTAGCTTTAGCGGTTATCATCTGCCAGGGCGGAAGTGGTAGCGGGAGCGTGACGGACTTGAACAGAATTTTGAGGCAGGCCCTCCATAGGGTGCCGCTGGCCGCTTTGGTCTTGGCCATTTGCTGTAGCTTTGCCGGGTTCGCCAACGCCGATGGTGGCTCTTCGGGACAGGACGAAGCCTATGGCGGACGTCAGTCCGGCAACCTGAAGCCACTGGTAACTGTCGCGCGCGAAGTTGCTGCCTATGGGAAGATTCTTGATGCTAGGCTCGTTGGTAGCCAGTACCGGCTGAAAATGATCGATTCAAAAGGCCACGTTTCGACTCTGACTGTTGATGCCCAGTTCGGCCGCGGCGGTCACAAAGCTAAGGGCGGAAGCGAGAGCGGCGACAGCGGCTCGGACAGCGGCAATTCTGGTAGCGGCAAGTCAGGCAGTGGTGGTTCAGGTAGCGGGAACTCGGGCGGTGGCAGTTCCGGCAGCGGCAAGGGCGGCTAGCCGTTCGCGGGTTTTCTGATAGGAAGCTAAAGTCACATGCGCGTCCTCTTGGTCGAAGATGAACCTGTCCTGGCGGCCAATCTCTCGGCTGCTCTGAAGCGCAACGGCTTTGCTGCCGAACTCGCCCGAGATGGAGAAGAGGCCTGGTTTTTAGGTGACACCGAGGACTACGACGCCATCGTCCTGGATCTTGGCCTGCCCAAGCTCGATGGCCTCAGCGTCCTCAAGCGCTGGCGGGCCAATGAGCGTGCTATGCCCGTCATTGTCCTGACCGCCCGCGGCAGCTGGATGGAACGGGTCGAAGGTATTGATGCTGGTGCGGATGATTATCTGCCCAAACCGTTCCAGACCGAAGAACTGATCGCTCGCCTCCACGCCATCATCCGCCGCTCGGCCGGCAAAGCCGGCAATACCCTCGCCTTTGGACCGTTGCGCATCGATCTGCGCAAGCAATCGGTCACTTTGGACGGCGCGCCCGTGGCGCTGACGCCGCTGGAGTTCCGGCTCTTGGCTTATCTTGGGTTGCAGTCGCCGGAAGTCACAGGCGCGGCTGGGATCATGGATCATCTCTACGGCATTGATCATGACAAGGACACCAACGCCCTCGAAGCGCTGATGAGACGTTTACGGAAGAAAGTCGGCGTTGGTACCATCGGTACCCGCAAAGGTGTCGGCTACGTTCTCATGGAGCCCGTGTGTTCGACACCACTTCCATCCGCGTACGTCTGATTATCGCCGCAATTGCGGTCATTCTGGTGGCGCTGCAAGTGGCAGGTGTTGCGCTGTTTTTCACGTACGAGCGCTCGGTCTATCGTCAGGTTGATCTCGATTTGCAGGCTGACGTTGATCAGCTCACGGCATTGCTGACACCAGGTGAGCCCGGCAAGCCATCGTTGTCAGGAGAACTCACGGATCCGCGTTTTGTGCGCCCGCTCAGCGGCCGCTACTGGCAGATTTCGTCAGGCGGCGTCCGCGTGCTGGCGTCCACGTCGCTTTGGGATGAGGGCTTGCTGCTGCCGCCCGGGGCCGGACGATCGGGCGGTTACGACAGGCTGCCTTTGCTGGGTCCGACCCAGCAGCGCCTTTACGGCGTCGTGCGGACAGTCGATTTTGGTGAGAATGCCGACAAAGCAGTGGGTACAACTTATCAGATCCTGGTTGCCGTCGATCAGGCCGAGATCGATGCGCTGGAAGCCGACTACCGTTCCGATCTCATAAAAGCACTGGGCGGGCTGGCAGCGCTGCTGATCGCCGCCTCATGGGTCCAGGTCAGCGTCGGTTTGCATCCGCTCGAACAGCTGCGGCGGGGCTTGGCCAGCGTACGCACCGGCGAGACCTCGCGCCTCGCCACCAATTTCCCAACCGAAGTGCGCCCGCTGATTGAGGAAACCAACCGTCTGCTGGAAAACCGCGATGAGGCGATCCGCAAAGCCCGCGCAAGGGCCGGCGATCTCGCCCATGGCCTGAAAACACCATTGACAGCCATCGCCATGCAGATCGCCAATGTTAACGGCGATGCTTCGCCGGGGATTGCGCAAGATATCGAATTCCACCTCGCCCGTATCAACGGACATATCGAGCGCGAGCTGGCCCTGTCCCGCCTCGCCGCCCACGCCCAGGCACCCCATCGCACGGAACTCGCCGGAGTGGTGGGTGGGTTGATGCGCACGCTGCAACGCCTGCCGCGCGGCGAAACTATTACCTGGCTGGTGGACATCCCGCCGGGTCTGCTCACCGGGGTTGACGCGACCGATCTTACCGAATTGCTCGGCAACATCCTGGACAATGCCCAAAAATGGGCGGCGGCCGGGATTCTCATTCGCGCCACACCGCAAGGTGCCATGATCCGGATCGACATTGAGGACGACGGCTCCGGCATAGCATCTGACCAGCGCGAGGAAGCGCTCAAGCGCGGCATCCGGCTTGACGAGACGCGGCCGGGCAGCGGCCTGGGTCTCGCTATCGCCAAGGAAATGGCCGAGGCCTATGGCGGGGGCATCGAACTGTCCGAAGCAGGGCTCGGCGGCCTTTGCGCACGAGTGACTGTCCCAGCGGCAGCTGGTGCGCTGCGTGTCCCTGTGAGATGATGGGGGCCGCCAAAGTAAGAGGACACTCGCCATGCAAGCGACTTGGAACGGCCAAACCATCGCGGCGAGCGAGCGCACGCAGGACGTGGGCGGCTATATTTATTTCCCGCGCGAGGCTGTGCGCATGGAGCGGCTGCGCGCCTCGCCCAAGACCGGGAGCGACAACGCCTGCCCGCACGGGGTGCAGTTCTACGATCTGGTCGATGGTGCCAAAACTGCCGCGCGCGCCGCCTGGTCCTACGAAAAGCCCCAAGCCTCCCGCGCTGGCGTCGATCAGTGGGTGGGGTTCTGGCAGGACGTGACGGTGGGCTGAGGGTTGGTGACCCGCTGAGACGGCGCTACATCGTCGGCCGTGAAGAATTGCCAACCCTTTGATCCGGAATGCGAAACGGCCTGAATTGTATCGTGGGCGTTGCAAGATTTCAACGGTTGCACAGCGATTTCCTTGCAAATCGCGTTGGCCGATTCCCTCTCCTCACGAACC
>JANYHF010000027.1 GCA_025359185.1 Hyphomicrobiaceae bacterium
ATACGCCACCCTCGATGCGGCGGCGAAGCTCTTCCCAAGTCTCACCGGACGACGTGTCCGCATCATCCTCGGCAATACGCTTATCGAGCAGCTCATTGAGCCAATCGGGCATGGGATCATTCATGTCATCAGTGGCCAGCGAATCCCACAGGGCCCCGGCAAGCGTCAGCCGGTCGTCGGCTGGCAGTTCCAAGAGGCGGTCGAGGGTGGCGCGGTCAAGCATAAAGGAATGAGATAGAAAGATGGGGGCGCCGGCAACGGATGCGAGTGTCCAGCTTTGATGTCTCGCGCCCGGCAAAGGTTAGCGAGACGCAAACAGGGGTTGACGTTTGCGCGTCAACCCCTTCTCTTTTTTCTGATTCTTCATCAAAAGTCTAGCTGATGTTCACCGATCGTTCCCGCCATTGCCGGGCGGCTTACGATGCTTGCTGGTCAGGCCGTCGATAGTTCAAACGTTTCCCGGCCGCACCCTTGACCGCCGCATTCGTGCGGGCGGTGTCATCGAAGCCGAGCTTCGTGCGAGTATTCCATTTGAAGGCAGCCTCATTGACGTAGCGCTGTAGGTGCTGCTCCGATACCGCATGGCGTCACCGCGTACACTGTCCGCCGGTCGGCCTTGAATTTGCGCAAATCAAACCCTTCGACGAACTCCTGCGCCAAACATACATTGTCGCGGATGTCCAGAAGCGCGGCCTCGGGCGATTTAGAAGGCATAGATTGCGTCGCGCTTGGCGGATAGTCCCACGGGCAACTTCAGGGCACCGGAGTTGACGACATCGACCTTGCCGGGGAACAGAGCGGCGACATCGCGCTTGATCGCCACATAGTCGAACACGGTGAGTTTGGCGGCGACGTCGATTTCGATCAGCACATCGAGATCGCTGGCAGCGGTCGCAGCACCCTCTCGCCACCGAACCGAAAATCCCGGCACGGCACACGCCGCGAGCGCGCAATTCGGGCTCGTGGGAACGCAGAATTTCGAGGGCATGTTCCGTGGTCATCATGGCGCCCGTTGTACCACGCGGACCTCATCCTGAGGAGCGCTTTCCTTGGCGCGTCTCGAAGGATGCGGGGTGGGTACTGGCTATCTGTGGTTGGCTTTTGCCGCATCGTTCGAGACACTCGCTGCGCTCGTTTCTCAGGATGAGGGGTGTGGGTGTTGCGGGAAGCTGGATCACCCCTTGCTAAACACCCCCCGGTACCCCGTCGCGGCCTGATCGAAGATCACGTCCCGCCGCGTCAGCCCCCGTGCCATCGCCAGGCCTTCCAGCGTGCGGCACCGGGACAAGGCCACATACGCCTGCCCATGCGCAAACGCACCGCGCCGCATATCGATGTAGACGCGATCCAACGTCAGCCCTTGCGCCTTATGTATCGTCAGCGCCCACGCCAAGCGCAGCGGCAGCTGCTTGAAGGTGCCCGCGACCTGCTCGACGATCTTGTCCAGTTTCACGTCGTAGTCGTAGCGGATGGCTTCCCAGGTGGCGGGCTCGACTTCGTGCGTCTCACCGTCGATTTCCACCCATACGCGGTCGCCCTTGAGCGCGCTGACTTTCGCGAGCGTGCCGTTGACCCACCGGCGATCCGCGTCGTTCCGTAGCATGATAACTTTCGCGCCTTCCTTCAGGAGCAAGGAAGACTCCGTCGGATGCGCGCCGTCGGCATACGTCCCGGTGATCTCAGCTTCGGCGATCCAGTCTTTTCCGGGCAGGCGGGCGAGGAAATGCTGGTTAAGCTCCATCGCCACAGCATTCGTCGGTGTGAGGATCACATACTTGTCGCGCTCGGGGATGTCGGCCAGCACCTGCACGCGGGAGTTCAGCAGCTCCATGGTTGCGAGGCTGGGGTTGCCGTCGCGCAGACCGTTCAGCGCCTCCAGGAACGGGCCGCCGGTCTGGCGGAACACTGTGGTCAGCTCGATCAGCCGGGCGTCGCTGTCCTTGAAGCCGGGTGAGTCAAAGAAAAACGGGCCGCCAAACTTGTCGTCGAGATAGGACCGCATGTCGCCCTCCTGCACCACGGGCGGCAACTGGTGCGGATCGCCGAACAGCACCATCCGCACACCGCCGAAAGGATCGTGCGGGCGCTTTCGGCTCAGTCTCAAGCACCTGTCGATGCCCTCCATCAAATCCGAGCGCACCATCGACACCTCGTCGATGACGATGGTTTTCAGCTTGCGCATGATGCCGAGTTTGCGGCTGACCTTAATGTCCTCGGGCTTTACGAGGCGCGGCGGCAGGCCGAAGAACGAATGGATGGTCTGACCACCGACCTGCACGGCGGCGAGGCCGGTCGGGGCCAATACAACTGATGTCGCGTCCTCGGCATCGCGTAAGCTCCGCAGCAGCGTACTCTTTCCCGTGCCCGCCTTGCCGGTGACGAACAGGTGCCCTACGCCAGCTTCGATATAGGCGCGCGCGGCCTCGAACTCGGGCGTCGGGGTGACGCCGTTAGGCCAGCGGGCGGGGAATTGGGGCATCGGGAACCTCAAAAGGGCAACGGGCAGCAGGCGACAGGCAGCGAGACGTAAGGCCGCAAAAGGGAAAGCCAAGGGTCAGCAACCGCGAAGCATCTTCCCGCTGCCTGCTGCCTCTCTTCTCACTCCACCCCTTCCACAATCACCAACTCGATGGTCGAGACACCAAGCCGGTGGGCGCGAGCGGCCTGATACTCGGGCGAGTGGAAGCAGTCATGCGCCGCTTGCAGTGACGGGAACTCCAGCACCACATTGCGCGGCCGGGCGTCGCCTTCCAGCGCCTCGTATTTGCCGCCGCGGGCGAGCAGCTTGGCGCCATATGTCTTCAGCGAGGAGGCCGCCCCCTCGAGATAGAGCTTGTACTGCTCCGCGTCGGTGACGGTAACGCGGGCGATCCAATAGGCTTTGGCCATTTCTGTCTCCATGGTGTAATTTGCGTCCGTCCACTATGAAGCGGCGGCCGCGATTGGCAAGCGGCCTCTCCCGGCAAAGGCGCACGACGCCATGATGACACCGACCCATCTGCTGCTGAGCTGCGGGCTGCTGACGCGCAAGCACAGCAGGCTGAACAACCTGGCTGTTGTGGCGGGCGGTGTGCTGCCCGATGCGCCGATGTTCGCGCTGTTTGCCTGGGACAGGTTTGTGTTGCGATTGCCAGAGGAGACAATCTGGAGCGAGCGCTATTGGACCGATGTGTGGCAGATTCCGGCCGCCATTGGCCATTCTGTGCCATTGTTCGCAATTGTGGTCGCGGCAGGTCTGGCCTTGCGCTTGGATGTGTTGAAACTGTTTGGGCTTTCGGCGCTGCTGCACGCCGTCGCTGATTTCTTTACGCACAATAACGACGCGCACATGCAACTCTGGCCGCTCACGCGCTGGAAATTCGAGTCGCCCGTCTCCTACTGGGATCCACGCCACTTTGGCGGCATCATGCTTTTCATCGAGTTCGGGCTGATGGCATTGATGCTGGTGATCCTATGGCGGCGGTTCGATGCCATCTGGGTGCGGTACGCAGCAGGCGCCGGAATCACGCTGGCCCTGCTGGCGCCTGTCTATTTCGCGCTCACGATGGGTGGTGAGCACTGAGGGCGGCGGCGATCTCTGCGGTGATGGCCTCGGCGGCGGCGCGCGGATCGGCGGCCCCGGTGATCGGCCGGCCGACGACGAGGTGGGATGCGCCGTCACGGATGGCTTGCCCAGGGGTTGTGACGCGCGCCTGATCGCCAGCCGCCGCACCCGCCGGACGGATGCCGGGGGTGAGGATGAGAAACCCCGGCGGCACCACGGTGCGCACGGCGGCGGCCTCGGCGCCCGACGCGATCACGCCATCGAACCCGGCCTCGGCGGCGTTGCGGGCACGGTTCACCACCAGATTGAGCGGCGTGCTGTTGATGCCCTGCTGGGCGAGGTCGGTGGCGTCAAGATTGGTCAGCACCGTGACGGCCAGCAGCTTCAATTCGCTCTGCCCACGCCCCTTGACGGCCGCGTCCATGGTTTTGCGGTCCACACCATGCACGGTAAGATAGTCCAGCCCGCGCGCCGCGATATTGGCCGTGGCCTTTTCCACGGTATTGCCGATGTCCAGCAGTTTCATGTCGAGAAAGATGGTCTTGCCCGCCGCCTTCAGCTCCGCCGCCATCTCCAGCCCGCCGCCGAACAGCAGCTCCAGCCCGATCTTGTAGTGGGTGACGCTGTCGCCGAGGTGATGTACCACGCGGTGCGCGCGCGTCGCGCCGGCAAAGTCGAGCGCCACAAACATCCGGTCGCGGGGATCGGTCATGCGGGCCCCTTGGCGACGTCAGAATAGTCGTTTTCGGCCTGCGCCTTCGACAAATCGTGTGCCTGCTGAAGATTTAGCCAGAACAACGGTTCGATCCCAAAATACTTTCCGAGCCGTATCGCCGTATCAGCCGACACGCTCTTGCGTTCGCGTAAAATGTCTCTGATGCGACTTTCGGGGACGTCGATATCACGGGCGAGTTGCGAGCCACTGAGGGCAAGCGACACCAGGAATTCCTCACGGAGAATCTCACCAGGATGACAACAAACACGGGGCATGGCGTGCCTCAGTAACAGCCCATCAATTGAATTCGGTCTATCGAGCGACCGCCAGTAGCCCCTACGCGACTGGCGGCACCCACCTGACTACGCCGTACTGAAGCATACTTCAAAGGCGGCGCTGCAGGAAGCGAACCCCCCCACCACCGCCTATTCTACCTACTCGTCCGCCAGCATCGCGCGATGCACTCCGCCGCCGATGATGCCACCGATGATGGGTGCGGCCCAGAACAGCCACAGCTGCTGGAGGGCCCAGCCGCCCACGAACAAGGCCTGGCCGGTCGAGCGGGCCGGGTTCACCGACGTATTGGTGATCGGGATCGAGATCAGGTGGATCAGCACCAGCGCGAGGCCGATGGCGATGGGCGCGAAGCCTGCCGCCGCACGCTTTTCGGTGGAACCGAGGATGATCAGCAGGAAGAACGCAGTCAGCAGGATCTCGGTGAACAGCGCCGAGAGCATATTGAAGCCGCCGGGCGAATGTTCGCCGTAGCCGTTGGCGGCGAACCCACCGATGGAAACGACAGAGTCGGGCGCGACCGGAGCCTTGCCCATCAGGATGAGATAGAGCGCCGCCGCCGCAACAATGGCGCCGACGACCTGGGCAATCACGTAGGGAACGAGTTCAGCCCACGAAAACCGGCCGGCCACCGCAAGACCGACGGAGACGGCCGGATTGAAGTGGCCACCCGACACCGGGCCGACCGCATAGGCCATGGTCAGAACCGTGAGGCCGAAAGCGAGCGACACGCCCACAAAGCCGATGCCCAATTGCGGAAACGCCGCTGCGAACACGGCGCTGCCGCAGCCGCCAAACACCAGCCAGAATGTGCCGAAAAACTCGGCAACCAATTTACGTGACATAGCCCCTCCCCCGATAAGTTTTCGCAGCCCGAAACCACGTTCCGCTGCAATGCCGTTCATACGGCGCACAGAGTATAACCTGCGCAGGTCATAGACCCATGACGGATCAGTTCGCAGGACTCTTTGGCGCAGCTGCCTGTGGAAAACTTGCGGTGGGGGTGGGGCTAGAGGTGCAAATTGACGAGCGGATACCGTCGATCAGAAATAACAACCCGTCATCCCGAGCGCGGGGCAGCGATCCTTCGCCGTTGCACCGCAGATGCGGGATTGTATGGCTCGGACAGGTGCTTGAGCCGCGAACACGGTCCCGGATCAGCGCAGCACCATGAAGGATGCTGCAGCGCATCCGGGATGACGGAACGTGATAGGTCGCAATATCCGCGCGGCGGTATGAGTCCTAGCTCTCTACGCTCATCATGGCAGCCTTCGCTGCCATGATGATTTGGGTTTTGAGTGTGGAGACTGCTGACCTAGCCCTGGCCCGCGCCAGCCACCGATTGTCCGTCCTACTTCGCTTTTGCTTTGACTTTGTTGCTACCTTGGCCCGGCACAGTGTTGGATGGCGTCAACGTCTGGAGGTCCTTTAGATCTGCCTTCGGCACCGAAGAACGCGCAATTGTGTCGGCCTTATCGTTACAAACTCTAAATGCATTCGCGCAGGCCTTGATGCACTTGTTGTAGGGACTGTTCTGATCGAGAACACCCCCACCCTTGCAGCCGGATTCGCATTTAAAATTCGCGTCTGAGCATTTTTGAAAAGCCTGATCACGCTTTTGCGAAGCACTCGCGGGCCAGGCGCAGACGCCAACAATTACGGCAACGATTGTCAGAACATTGATTGTTGTTTTCACGACCTACTCCGTTCGATGTTCGAGGACATTGTCCATGGCGACAGCAACAAGCTCTTCAGGCTCTATGTGGACGCTGAGCGCACAGTTCGAGTGCAATTTCCGCAATAGCAACAGCTCGCCAACTAATGGCTGTCGTCAAGAATTCTCCAACTAGCCGATCCCGGCCTTAACCAAGCGGGCAAGCGTTCTGGCATACATCTTGATGACACCGTAGCTGTCCGCTGTGTGCCATTAAGGTATGTTATCAACGTTGAGGAAGACTGTCTTCTCGAAATGGATAAGGCGGCCACGAGATTTTGTTTCAATTGCGGGACGGATGCTGGAGCCGCTTGCAAGGTTCCCGAACAGCGCTGCACCATGAAGGATACTGCAGCACATGCGAGACGGCAAAGACCCAGCTACTCCCCCGCGCCGCCTTTGCCTTCGAAGAAGCTCGACATCTTGGCGAAGAACCCGGTGCTTTCGGGGTTGGTGCCCTTGTCGGAGGTTTTCTCAAACTCTTGCAGCAGCTCGCGCTGGCGGCGGTTGAGGTTTTTGGGCGTTTCGACATCGATCTGGATGTACATATCGCCTGTCGTTTTGGAGCGGAGAACTGGCATTCCCTTGCCCTTCAGGCGGAATTGTTTGCCGCTTTCTGAGCCTTCGGGGATTTTCACGCGCGTGCGGCCGCCTTCGAGGGTGGGCACTTCGACCGAGCCACCAAGCGCGGCCGCCACCATCGAGATCGGAACGCGGCAGAAGATATCGGCACCGTCGCGCTGGAAGAATTCGTGCGTCTTGACCGAGAGGAAAATGTAGAGATCGCCCGAGGGCCCGCCGCGCATTCCCGCTTCGCCCTCGCCCGCGAGGCGAATGCGGGTGCCGTCCTCGACGCCAGCCGGGATGTTGACCGAGAGTTTGCGCTCTTTGGTGGTGCGGCCGCTGCCCGAGCAGGTGCCGCAGGGGTTGTCGATCACCTCGCCACGGCCCTGGCAGATGGTGCAGGTGCGCTCGATGGTGAAAAAGCCGCCGTGGCTGGACCGGACTTTGCCTGCGCCGTGGCAGGTGCCGCAGACGCTTGGCCGGGTGCCCGCGCGCGCTCCGGTGCCGGTGCAAGTTTCACAGACGACGCTGGTTGGCACACGGATTTCAGCGGTTTTGCCGTTGAAGGCTTCGTTCAGCGTGACCTCCATATTGTAGCGCAGGTCGTCACCGCGCTCGCGGCCGCCACGGGAACGGCCGCCTTGTGCCGTTCCACCCGCGCTCCGCCGCTGGCCGCCCTGACCGCCGACAAAGTCGCCAAACAGATCGTCGAATATATCGGACATGGAGGAGGAAAAATCGCCGCCAAAACCATGACCGCCCATGCCTCCCTCAAAGGCCGCGTGCCCAAACTGGTTATAAGCCGCGCGCTTTTGTGGGTCGGACAGGCACTGATAGGCCTCGTTCAGTTCTTTGAATTTGTGCTCAGAATCTTTGTTACCCGGATTAATATCGGGATGATGCACTTTGGCGTTCTTGCGGAAGGCGTTCTTGATATCGAGCTCGCTAGCTCCACGGGCAAGCCCCAGCACCTCGTAGTAGTCGCGCTTGGCCATGCCCCGGCGTCCTTGTAATTGGTTTGGACCCTCTCCCCGTTCTTCACAGGGAGAGGGGGAGTCGTCCTACGCCGACTTCTTCTTGGCTGGATCGACCTCTTCGAAATCGGCATCGACAACCTTTTCGTCGTCACTGCCGCCCGAACCGCCGCCGGCTGCGCCGCCCATGTCCTTGTACATGGCTTCGCCGAGTTTGAGCGAATGCTGCTGCACGGCGTTGGTGGCCGCTTTAATCTTCTCGCTGTCCTCGCCGGTCAGCGCCGATTTGAGATCGGCCATCGAGGTTTCAAGCACACTCCGGTCGGCAGCGGCGATCTTGCCGCCGTGTTCCTTCATGGCCTTTTCGGTCGAATGCATTACGCTTTCGCCCTGGTTCTTGGCGTCCACCAGCTCGCGCCGCGTCTTGTCATCGCCCTTGTGGCGCTCAGCGTCTTCCATCATCCGCTTAATGTCGTTGTCGTTCAGGCCACCTGAGGCCTGGATACGGATCTGTTGCTGCTTGGACGTCGCCTTGTCCTGCGCCGTGACGTTGACGATGCCGTTGGCGTCGATGTCAAAGGTGACCTCGATCTGCGGCACGCCGCGTGGCGCTGGCGGAATACCGACCAGATCGAACTGGCCCAGCATCTTGTTGTCGGCCGCCATTTCGCGTTCACCCTGGAACACGCGGATGGTAACGGCGTTCTGGCCGTCCTCGGCGGTCGAGAACACCTGGCCCTTCTTGGTCGGTATGGTTGTATTCCGATCAATAAGCCGCGTGAACACGCCGCCAAGGGTTTCGATGCCCAGCGACAGTGGTGTTACGTCGAGCAGCAGCACGTCCTTGACGTCGCCCTGCAGCACGCCGGCCTGGATGGCGGCGCCGATGGCTACCACTTCGTCTGGGTTGACGCCCTTATGGGGCTCGCGGCCGAACAGCTGCTTGACCACTTCCTGCACCTTGGGCATCCGCGTCATGCCGCCGACAAGCACGACTTCGTCGATCTCGGCCGCCTGCAGCCCGGCGTCCTTGATCGCGTTTTTACACGGATCTATCGTCTTCTGGATCAGGTCATCGACAAGGCTCTCCAGCTTGGCGCGGGTAAGCTTCATCGTCAGATGTTTTGGCCCCGACTTGTCGGCGGTGATGAACGGCAGGTTGATTTCGGTCTGCTGGGCGCTCGACAGCTCGATTTTGGCTTTTTCGGCGGCCTCCTTCAGGCGCTGAAGGGCGAGTTTGTCGTTCTTGAGATCAATCGCGCTTTCCTTGCGGAATTCAGCCACGAGGTACTCGACGAGGCGCATGTCGAAGTCTTCGCCGCCGAGGAAGGTGTCGCCATTGGTGGACTTCACCTCGAACACGCCGTCGCCGATTTCCAATACGGAAATATCAAAGGTGCCGCCGCCAAGGTCATAGACCGCGATGGTCTTGGAACCTTCCTTTTTGTCGAGGCCATAGGCGAGCGCGGCCGCCGTCGGCTCGTTGATGATGCGTAAGACTTCAAGGCCAGCGATCTTGCCAGCGTCCTTGGTGGCCTGACGCTGGGCGTCGTTGAAATAGGCGGGCACAGTGATGACCGCCTGCGTGACCTCGTGGCCGAGATACGACTCGGCCGTTTCCTTCATCTTCTGCAACGTGAAGGCAGAGATCTGCGAGGGCGAATACTTCTTGCTGTGGCTCTGCACCCAGGCATCGCCATTGTCGGCCTTGACGATTTCGTAGGGGACAAGGCCTTTGTCCTTGGCGACCATCGGATCGTCAAAGCGGCGGCCGACGAGGCGCTTGATGGCAAAGAACGTGTTCAGCGGATTGGTGACGGCCTGGCGCTTGGCGGGCAAACCGACCAGCCGCTCGTCATCCTCGGTGAAGGCGACGATGGACGGGGTGGTGCGCACGCCCTCCGAATTCTCGATGACTTTCGGGGTCGAGCCTTCCATCACCGCCACACACGAATTGGTGGTGCCCAGATCGATGCCAATCACTTTCGACATAGAATTCAGCCCTTTATGTTGCGGCAGACCGCCCGGACCCTTGCGGCTTCCAGACATTCCCTTGCCTTCAATTGGCTCGGGATGGCGGCCCCCAAAAACGTCACCCTGTGAATCAGGTTTCGGCGGATATATAGGGGGCAGCCTACAGGCGTTCAACGGGGTTGGTGGCTTTGCGGCCGATTTTTCACCCCGATGGACCGTTTTTCGAGAATGCCCGGTCAAACGAGGACGAGCAATGCCCTATCCTGAGGGTTTTGGATATTTTGAGGGATATCTGTCACCCATCGAGCAGGCGGCGCTGCTGTCGGCCTTGCGCGACGTGCTGGCCGAGGCCCCGCCGTTCGTTCCAACGATGCCCAAAACCGGCAAACCGATGTCGGTGGTCATGAGCAATTGCGGGCCCTTGGGCTGGGTGACGGACAAGGAGCGTGGCTACCGCTATCAAGCGGCGCACCCAGTGACCGGGCGGCCGTGGCCGGCCATGCCCCCGGCGTTGCTGGCGATCTGGGCCGATCTGGCCGGTTTTGCCCATCCGCCCGAAGCCTGCCTGATCAACATCTATGCGGGAAAAGCCAAGATGGGCCAGCATGTGGACCGGGACGAGAAGGACTTTTCCGCGCCGGTGCTGTCGGTGTCGCTGGGCGACGACGCGGTGTTCGCGATCGGCGGCACGGCGCGGACCGACCCACGCCAGCGCGTGACGCTCAGGTCTGGCGACGTGATGCTGCTGAGCGGCAAGAGCCGCCTCGCCTATCACGGCATCGACCGGGTGCTGCGCGGCACGAGCAATCTGCTGGCCGAGGGCGGGCGGATCAATCTGACACTGCGCCGGGTGACGAAGGGCGGGTGATCACATTACGGTCGCACGACCGAAGACATCAGCTGTCGGACTGATCATGCTCAGCGGCATAGCCACTTGAACGCAGAGCCCTTCAGGCTTGTAGTCAATTTTGCCCGGATCATCGAAAGAGTCGACCATCCGGCGCAGGAGAGTTGATCCAAAACCCCGGCGCGTCGGCGGCTTGACGACCGGCCCATTCGATTCGACCCATTGGAACATCACGCATTCTTCATTCTCTTCGTTCATTTCAAGCAGGCCGCTCACCGAGACCTGGCCATCGCGAACCGAAAGTGCGCCATACTTCAGCGAGTTTGTGACCAGTTCGTGCAAGACCAGCGAGCAATTCTGCGCCGAGCTGGGGTTGAGGATAACCGGCGCTACATTAATAGTCACTCGATCCGAAAGACAGCCGAACTCGAGTTTGACAATCTCATCCAAGGGCACACCAACCCAGTCCTTCTCGCTCAGCAAAGAGTGAGAGCGTGCCAACGAGGCCAGGCGTTCCAAAAATTTCTTCTGTACGGGGCTTGACGAGACGTCGTCTGCGAGCGTGCTGGAGGCGATGGATTGCACAACGGCCAGCAAATTCTTGCCACGGTGCGCGATTTCACCAACAAGCAGGTTTTTCCGCTCATCGACCAATTTCACGTCAGTGATATCGCGCATTACGCCTCGAAGAATTCTCTTCTGCTGGCTTTGATCCAAAGTGAGATGCCCTTCAATACCAATCCAACATCGCTCTTTGGCATCGATGCGACTGAACTCGAAATTGAAGGTCTCGTCAATGTATTGCATTTTGGCGATGAGTTTGCACAGTTCGGCGGCGTCGGCTCTGCTCATTTTGCCGAGCAGTGTTTCCAAACGGTCACCGGTTCGACGAACGCCCAGTAGAAAATCGCTATGGCCACTGATGGTCAGAACGTTGCTTTCAAGATCAAGGCTCCAAGCCGCCATTCGCGCGGCGTTCAAGGCAAGTCTGAGATGCTGCTCGCGCTCTTCAAGGGTGATCGCTGCAAGTTTGATATTGGTGAAGTCGGTGGACATGCCTACCCAACCTTCGTGATCGCCGTTTGGCGCCCGGTAAGGCACGCATCGCTCAGCAATCCAGCGCCACTGTCCATCGCGTCGCCTCAGCCGGTACTCGACGCGTCCAGGTTCCCTTGCGTCGATGATTTGCTGCCACTTTTCGACGACGTTCTGCTGGTCATCTGGATGGATCAATTCCAACCAGCGATGACTAAGCCACTGTTCGAGACTTCCACCGGTGAATTCCCTCCAAGATGGTGAATCCTCTGCCATGTTGCCGCGCACATCACCAGTCCAAACGATTTCGGATGAGGCCTCGACAAGTGCGCGGAAGCGCGCCTCGTTATGAGCAAGTTGCTGTTGGTGTTGTTTTCGTTCGTGAACATCGACACTGGTTCCCGCCCAACCGATCAGAGTGCCTAGGGAATTGTGCAGAGGAACGGCATTTTCTGACATCCAGTGCCACTCACCCGAACGATGGCGCAACCGGTATTCCAGTTGCATGTTTGCGGGCTGGCCTGTCGCCCGCTGCCAATTTGCTTTCAGCGCCTCCCGGTCGTCCGGATGCACAGCAGCGAGGCAGCCAAAACCGACGACCTCTTCTACCCTTTGTCCTGTGAACGCCTGCCAGGTCGTGCAAGGCTCGACCATTCCCCCTGTGGCGTCAGACACCCAAATGATTTGGCTGTTGGCTTCGGCCAGCGCGCGATAGATTTGCTCCGTGAAGCGAAGCCGGTCCTCGACAACGAAATGGTCTTGCCGTTCCGCGATGAGGTCAAGTTCAAGGGCGAGTGCGGTGGCAAGATCGCGTAAGGTAGCCGCTTCGCTAGAGCACCAAATCCGGCCAGATTCGCCGGAGGCCCGTAGCTCCTTCAGCCATGCCGACTTGCATGCGGGGAATGAGACCACCAAGACAGAACTATCATCGGGAGGGCGTTCCATGCCTTGGCTGGTTTTGCGCCGGTCCTGGGAAACCTCCACGTGGTCACACTTGAGCAGGCGCGCCGCCATAGACGTCCACCGATTGATCGCCTCTTGCTCCAGACCGAAGCGATGATGGGATCGCGCCTCGGATGAGCTAGGCCGCAGCGCATCCGCCCAGTTTGAGATCGAATCCATGGTTCTTGCACCCGCTGAAGCGTCAGAGTCAGAGCGCTCACCGTGCTGAACGGGCAGAGTGGACCGACTCGCTAAAAAGGCTGTGTACCCGGATCTAGCCCTACGCCGCCTCCCACTCCCGTGCCAAAACCTCGCTGAGTTGCTGACGGGTCAGATTCCAGCGAAGTCTGGTGTCAAAGAACAGCACTTGACTAATCACCGCTTTGATCTGCTCGGCCCGGAACGGCTTTGTCACCATGTAAGTCGGTTCAGATCCAAGACCAGTCAACAACCGTTCAGGGTATGCTGTTATAAACACTGTCGCGATCGGCCTCATTTGAATGATGTCTCGAACAGCGTCCAGACCGCTGCTTCCGTCAGCCAATTGTACATCTGAAAGTATCAGTTTTGGCGGGTTCCGCTCGGCTGCCCGGACAGCCTGCTTACGGGTGCGCGCTATCGAACTGACGGTGTGGCCCAGTCTGTGCAAAATGCCTTCCAGTTCTGCCGCAATCAGAATCTCATCTTCGATGATCATCACGTCAGTGGCCAAGAGCTGGCACACTTCCTCGTCGGCGAGCGCCAGCGCCGCATCGTAGGTCGCATCGTCGATTTCTAGGATGTAAAGGACTTGATCGCGCCGGAATTCTTCAAGCTGCCGGAGCAGAAACACAGCCCGGGACAGCGCCGTGATTTGCGCCGCCTGGGATTTTGCAGTCTGATGGCTCGCCGTGTGAGCGCTCCACTCCCGTGAGCCAATCGCAACGCTTTTCCAAATTCGCAGTAACGTCCGGTGTAAGAGTATCCGAAGATCGGCATTCGTCCGCAATTCGAGTTGGTTTGCCAATAGTTGCTGCAGTGCAGAATGAACCAGAACGTCGCCTGCTTGCTGGCCGCCAAGCAGCAACCTTGCGAAACGGCGCAGCAACGGAATATGAGGCGTCAACGAATCGGAATCGTTCATAGGGTTTCCCTCGGTTTGATACGTTAAGCGATGATATGGGTCGAAGGATGAGGACTAAGTTAAGACAATTCAGCAATAATATCACTGTTGGCATGATTAATGTTTGTTAATTAATAAGCTGTACGGACAAACGTCCACAGAATGTATGTCCGATCATCAAAGGTACGACGCCATGACCGATTTGCGATATCCCTCTGGCCCGTTCAAAAAGCGCATTTCCGAGAGCGCCTTGCAGGACGGGATTGTGAGAGTCCCTGAGGCCGGCAAGTTGGTGGCCCAAGATCCGGTCCCCCGCGAGTGGCTGGGGTTGGTCGCTGAAATCGAACGGCAGCGGGCCAATTTTAAGTCCGAGGCTCGTTGACGCTGACACAGCGGAGTCGCTGGTCAACGGCGCAACGCAGGGGATTGCTGACGAACTTGCGAGTTGGCAAAAGGCACCGCAGGTTACCCCCAAACCCTTTCTTACCACTTGCCTGCTAGCCTTCGCGGCACTCCGGAGCCGCCATGACGATCATCGCCCACCCGTTCCCCGCCGAATTGCGCCTGTTGACGGCGTTGCGGGCGTTCGCGGCGATGCTGGTGGTGATGTTCCATTTTGCGGCCCGCACGGCGCCCAATTCGGCCTTACATACAACTCTGATCGACAACGGGCAGCTCGGCGTCGATATCTTCTTTGTGTTGTCGGGTTTCATTTTGGCGCATGTCTATCTGGGGCGATTTGAGACCCAGCGGTTTCAGCCGGTGGACTTCCTCTGGAACCGGTTCGCCCGCCTCTATCCTATGCATGTGCTGATGCTGCTGGCGGCCCTCTCCAACGGCGTGCTGGCGATGCGGCATGGGCTGCCGCTGGAAGTCTACGGGCCGCCGATGGGCCTGGACCCGGTGACCGGCACCGGCTTCGGCTGGAACCTGCTCACCAACCTCGCCCTGATCCATGCCTGGGGAACTACGAACGGATATTATTTCAACTCCGTGTCCTGGTCGATCAGCGCCGAGACCTTCGCCTACCTGGCCTTCCCGCTGATCGCGGCGGCGTGCCTTGCCTTTGGCCAGCGGCCATTGGCGCGGCTGGCTGCGGCTCTGGCCTTCTTTGCAGCCTGTGAAGGCCTGTCCCGCCTGACCCTCGGTGTTGGCCTCAATGATCTCTCCTGGCGCTTCGGCATACTACGGATCATTCCGGAATTCGCGCTGGGGGTTGCCTTTTATGGACTGGGCACTGCCTGGAAACTGCCGAAGCGGGGGCTGACCTGGTTGACGCCGCTGGTCGCAACCGCAGGTCTCGCAATGCTGATTGCCGGCGCGCCCCTGGCCCTCATGCCGCCCGTCTTCGGCCTGCTCATCCTGCTGCTCGCCAGCTCCGAGCGCCAGGGCCTGACGCCGCCCGAGTGGCTGCTGCGCCCCCTGGTCTATCTCGGCGAGATTTCCTATTCGACCTATATGATCCATCTCTTGTTGGGCAAAGTGTACTTCAACGCCATCGCCCGCCTGTTCGGCTACGATCCGCACGCCTTGCCGGTGGCGCAAGTTCTGCTCGCTGTGATCCCGATGCTGGTTGCCTCCGCCATCACCCACCATTGCGTCGAACAGCCTGGCCGCAGCCTTCTCAAGGCCGCCCGCAGCGTATTCTCGCGCCAACCGCAGGCTTTGACTGCGCATTAGGCGTCATCGAGCGGCACGGCTTTCCCGCCCAACCCCTCACCCTGTCCCTCTCCCCAAAAGGCTAGCATGTGCACACAAGCGACGCGCCTTAGAACTGCTACGAGATTCGGGAACTCTTTGGGCCCTTGCTCTCGCCTCCCCCTTGTGGGGAGGCCGGAGCGAAGCGACGGGTGGGGGTGCGTTCAAGCAATTGAATTTACAATAGAATTCAGATGCCTGCGAAAACGGGACAGTATGAATTTCTGGCCCGGCCCGTACCCCCACCCGGAGCCTTCGGCTCCGACCTCCCCACAAGGAGGAGGTGGACATCCGCCTCGATAAGTCATTGATATGCCGATTTATTATGAGATGTGTGAATCTGCTAGCCCTTCAAGGGGGAAGGACGCTTGCAGCGCTCTATCGAATCCAGCGTCTCCTCCCCCTCGAAGGGCGAGGAACAAGGTGGGGGTGGGGCGGGAAAACCTCTCAACACTGTCGTACGCTCAACCCTGCCGCTCTCCGGCATCCCTTTTGCATCTGCCCAACACAAGCCTGATTCCTTTGGCACGCATCCTGTGCTAAGAGATTATCAACCATTGTGGGTGTCGCTGATGCGGTTGATTCGTGAGTTCTTGCTCATTGTGCTCGTAGGCCTTGGACTTGCTGGGCTTTTTCGCACAGCGGCCTTTGCAACCTACTTCATTCCGTCCGAAAGTATGGTGCCGACGCTGGAGGTCGGCGACCGCCTGGCGGTGTCGAAGTTTGCCTATGGTTGGAGCAAATTCTCTCTTCCGCTCGCCAATTTCGGATTTGAGTTCAACGGCCGCATCCTCGGGTCTTTGCCGCAGCGCGGCGATGTGGTGGTGTTCGTTCACCCGCTCGACGGCAAAACCATGATTAAGCGCGTCATCGGCCTGCCCGGCGATCACGTTAGGTTGCAGCGCGGGCGGCTGTTCATCAATGGCGCCCGCCTCGAGCGGCGGCTTGAGGCGACGTATCACTATCGCGAGCAGGGGTCGGGCGCGTCGGTCGTTGGCGTCACGCGTTACACCGAAACACTGCCGGGCGGCCGCGAGCATACCATCGTGCAGCGCTCGGACGACAACGCCGTCGAGACCATGCCCGACTATGTCGTCCCCGCTGGCAAATTGTTCATGATGGGCGACAATCGCGACAACTCTGCCGATAGCCGCCTGACGCTGATGGGGCCGGTGCCGGTCGAAAATCTGATCGGCCGCGCCGACACGATCCTCTATTCCGACCACACCTGCCGCCCCGAGCCGGGCCTCTACTGCGCCCCCCGCCGGTCGCTGTCCGCGATTGATTGAGAGCCGACATTGCCCGCGAGGGCGACGCGCCACTTCAGCCAGCCGCGGGATCGTCGAGCGGTGAATGCTCCTCGGTTGCTGGCATTTCGGGCTGCAGCACTGTGGCTCCCGGCTCAACCGGTTTTTCCGCCACCTTGGCCACCTTCGGGCCGCCCCGCGACACGATCACCACGGCGGGCCGCAGCGTTCGCTCGCCGATGCTGTAGCCCGATTGCAGCACTTGCAGGATGCTGCCGGACGGCACCTCGCCGTTTTCCTGCTCCATCACGGCCTGGTGGCGGTTGGGATCGAACTTCTCGCCCTGTGGATTGACACGCACGACGCCATTGCGATCAAGAGTTGCGAGCAACTCGCGTTCCATCAGCTGCACGCCTTCGAGAAAACTCTTCAGCGCCGGGTCGTTGGCCGCGGCATCGGCGGGCACATGCTCAATCGCGCGCGTGATGTTGTCGCCAATGCCAATCACATCGCGGGCAAACTCAGAGATCGCATATTTGGAGATGTCGAGTTTCTCGCGCTCGGTGCGGCGGCGGACATTGTCGAGCTCAGCCATTGAGCGCAACAACCGGTCCTTGTTGTCGGCGGCCTCGGCGGCGAATTTCTCTTTTTCCGCGTTCAGCGAATCGATCAGCTGACCGGTAACTTCGGCATTGCGCCGGAGCATGGCAATTTCGCCCCGCGCGGCCGAGAGGCCCGATGTCTCGCTGGCGGGCACAACGCCCAGGTCTTCGCCAGCGTCACTATCGCCGCCGATGATCTTGGCGCGCAGCCGCTGCGTCTCCTGCTTGAGTCGCTCGATCTCATCGTCGCGCTCATCGAGCGCCCGCTGATAAAACGACTTCAGCACATTGGATTTGTCGATGGTCGCGCCGGGCTTGGCCTCCGGACCGGCGGCATCGCTCTCATCGCCAGTGTCGGTCCGCTGCTGATCCTTGCGAATACTGCTCATTGGCTGTCTCTATTGTGCGGGGCGCGTGCCTGAGGTTGGGCGCCGGTTCTGGGGTAGCATATCGAGGCTGCGGCCGCCAAAATCAAGACGTAAGGGTGCCGACGAGCTTGGCGGTGAAGTCCACCATGGGGATAATCCGCGCATAATTAAGCCGCGTCGGGCCTATGACGCCGAGGACGCCCACGATCTTGCTCTGCGTATCGCGAAAGGGCGCCACGATCATCGAGGAGCCCGACAGCGAAAACAGACGGCTCTCCGACCCGATGAAGATGCGCACGCCCTGAGCCGTATCCGCAGCGCCCAAAAGGCTGATCAGCTCCTGCTTGGTCTCGAAATCATCGAACAGGCGGCGGATGCGTTCGAGGTCGTCGATTGCCGTGACATCGGAGAGCAGATGCGATTGGCCGCGAATAATAAGACTCTTGTTCTGCTCGCCGCCGGACCAGGTCGCGAGACCCTCGCTGATGACGCGGGCCGTCAGGCCATCCAGCTCGGCCTTCAGCCCGCTTTGCTCTTGCTCCAGCCGCGTGCGGGCTTCGCCGAGTGTCATGCCCGCCAGCTTGGCATTGAGATAGTTGGACGCTTCTTGAAGCGCCGACGCGGGCAGCCCGGCAGGCAAATCGATGACCCGGTTTTCCACCCGGCCATCATCGCTGACCAGGATGGCCAGCCCGCGGCTGGCGTCGAGGCGGACAAATTCGGTATGTTTCAGGCGGATCTGCTGCTTCTCGGCCAGCACCACGCCCGCGCATTGCGACAAGCCGGAAATGAGTTCGCTGGCTTCGGCAAGCGCCGCCTCCAAAGACCCCTTCTGGAGGGTGGTCTTGATCTGCTTTTCAATCTGCAACCGCTCTGGGTCGCTAAGATCGCCGATCTCCAGCAGCCCATCGACGAACATGCGCAAGCCGGACTGTGTCGGCAGCCGCCCGGCCGACGTGTGCGGAGCGTAAATAAGGCCTAGCGACTCCAGGTCCGACATGACGTTACGCACCGACGCGGGCGACAACGTCATCGGCAGATTGCGCGACAGGTTGCGCGAACCCACCGGTTCACCCGTGGCGATGTAGGTCTCCACAATCTGGCGAAAAATCTCGCGCGACCGTGAGTCCAGCTCTTTCAGCTCGGATGGACCGTCTTTCATGCGCTAAGCGATCCTTGCGTAAACTGGGCAATCTCCATAGTCGCCACAACTATAGAAATTTGCGGAGTAATGTTCCATGGGGCAAGGGGAAAAACGCTAGGAGCCGATGCGAGCTAATCCGAAGCAAGGTTGGACCATCGATGATGTTCGAGTGGAAGCCACTTTAAGGTGACGCACCGCAGCCACCGTGACATACTAACGATACCATACAACAGACCAATAAAGCCAATATACATCAAAAGATTGGTTGAATTCATCGACGCGGTAAGGGACGAAGACGAATGACGATCAATCCCCAGTACCCGGTGGACCTGCGGCCCTTGAGCAGAGAAGATGGTGGCGGTTGGGTTGCCTTAGTTCCTGATCTACCCGGATGCATGTCCGATGGCGAAACAGCGCTTGAATCGTTGGCCAATGTCGAAGGCGCGATCGAGGAATGGAAAGACGCCGCCATGGCAATGGGCCGCCCCATTCCCTCGCCGGACTCAGTGTTCAGTCGCCTCTGGGCTGCGGTGTCCCAGTCGCACTTACGTGCAGGCTGAAGCCCCGCATTAGCGGTTGCCTGCCAAGCCCTTGTCACCTAGTTTGTCAGTGCCATGATCCTTCGTGTTTTGCGAAGAGTTCTTCCGTATTTTCCGTCATCACAACCGAGCCACCCGTATGCGGCCTTCCAAACGTCAGCCTGACGAGCTTCGTCCTGTCCAGATCGAGCGCGCCGTGTCGATGCACGCCGAGGGCTCGTGCCTGATCAAATTCGGCAACACCCATGTGCTGTGCACCGCCAGCATCGAGGAGCGGGTGCCACCGTGGCTGAAGGGCCAGGGGCGCGGCTGGGTGACGGCGGAGTATTCGATGCTGCCGCGCGCCACGTCCGAGCGGACGCGCCGCGAAGTGACGCAAGGCCACGCGTCAGGAAGAACACAGGAAATTCAACGACTTATCGGCCGATCCTTGCGCGCGGTGGTAGACCTGCAGAAGCTCGGCGAAAAGCAGATCACCGTCGATTGCGACGTGCTGCAGGCCGATGGCGGCACGCGCACGGCGTCCATCACAGGCGCCTGGATCGCCTTGAAGGATTGCATGACATGGATGCGCGCGCGCGACATGATCGGCGACGCAGTGATGCGCGACCAAGTGGCGGCGATCTCCTGTGGCATCTACAAGGGCCAAGCCGTGCTCGACCTCGACTACGCGGAAGATTCCAACGCTGACGCAGACGCCAACTTCGTCATGACCGGGACCGGTGGCATCGTCGAAGTGCAGGGCACCGCTGAGGGCAAGCCGTTCAGCCAGGAGGCGTTCGACGAGCTGATGTCACTCGCGCGCAAAGGCATCAGGGACCTGGTCGAGCTGCAAAAGATGACGGTTGGTTAGCCATGCCGGTGAGGCTGAAACGTGGTGAGCGGCTTGTTCTGGCGACCCACAACCAGGGCAAACTGCGCGAGATGCGCGCATTGCTCGTGCCCTATGGCGTCGAGCTGGTGGCGGCGGGCGACCTCGGACTGGCCGAACCGGCCGAGACCGAAACGACCTTCATCGGCAATGCGACAATCAAGGCCATGGCTGCGGCCAACGCCTCGGGGCTGACGGCGCTGTCGGACGATTCCGGCATCGAGATCGCCGGGCTCAACGGGGCGCCGGGCGTTGTCTCGGCCGATTGGGCCGGGCCGTCGAAGGATTTCCGGCTGGCGATGCAGCGCGTGCATGACGAAATGCTGGCACGGGGCCTGAATTTCGACGGCAAGCCGCGCGCCAATTTCACGTCCGTTCTTTGCCTCGCGCGGCCCGGCGAACCAGCCCAGAGGTTCGAAGGCAAAGTTTTCGGCCATATTGTCTGGCCTCCGCGGGGCTCCTACGGCTTCGGCTACGACCCCATGTTCGTCCCCGATGGCCATACGCAAACCTTCGGCGAAATGGACCCGTTCCTAAAACATCGCCTGTCGCACCGGGCGCGATCGTTCGAAAAATTCGCAGGCGCGTGCCTTGACTGAGATTACGCCAGCGGCCATCGCGGCCCATGCGGGCTTTGGCGTCTACGTGCATTGGCCGTTCTGCGCCGCCAAATGCCCCTATTGCGATTTCAATAGCCATGTCCGGCATGGCGGCGTCGATGAGGGGCGCTTCAAAGTCGCGCTTCTGGCGGAACTTGGCCACCAGGCGGCCCTGCAACCCAAGCAGCCTGTGCGCAGCATTTTCTTTGGTGGCGGCACTCCGTCGCTGATGTCGGCGGGGCTGGTCGGCGCGATGATCGACGCCATTGCAGGCCATTGGCCGCTGGAGCCGGGCGTCGAGATCACGCTCGAAGCCAACCCGTCCAGCGCCGATGCGGGCCGGTTCGCGGGCTACCGCGCGGCCGGAGTCAACCGCGTCTCGCTGGGTGTCCAGGCGCTCAACGATCCGGACCTCAAGTTTCTCGGCCGTTTGCACAATGTTGCCGAGGCTAAGTCCGCACTGGCGCTGGCCCGCAGGCATTTCGAACGCGTGTCCTTCGACCTGATCTACGCACGCCCAAAGCAGACTGTTTCGGAATGGTCAGTAGAGCTCAATGAAGCCATCACGTACGGCCCCGATCACCTCTCGGTCTATCAGCTGACTATAGAGGACGGCACGCCGTTCGCCGCTTTGCATCGCGCTGGCAAGCTGGTGACGCCCGCCGCCGAAGCCGCCGATGATCTCTACGCCGCCACCCAAGACATCTGCGAGGCCGCCGGGCTGCCCGCCTACGAAGTCTCGAACCACGCGCGGCCGGGTGAAGAGGCGCGTCACAATCTGGTTTATTGGCGCTACGGCACCTATGCGGGCGTTGGGCCCGGCGCGCATGGCCGCCTGATTGCGGGCGGCAGGCGGTTGGCACTCTCGACGGAGCGTAATCCTGAGCGCTGGGCCGCAATGGTCGAAGCCAACGGTCACGGCCTGATCGAGCGCGCGCCGTTGGCCCTGAGCCAGCAGGCCGACGAGCGCCTGATCATGGGGCTGCGGCTGAGCGAGGGCCTGTCGCGAAAGGCTTTCGCAATCGCAACGGGTTTCACGCTCGATGAGGCGCTGCTGGGCGAACTGGCGGCTCAGACGCTGATTGTCATGGGCGAGGACCGCATCGCCGCCACTGGCCGTGGGCGCATGGTGCTCAACCGGATTGTCTATGAACTCTCAAATGCACTGAAGCCAGCCGCGCAAACGGCCGCCTAAAGCTGGGCCACATTGAACGCGCTCGGCGCGGCGTCAACGACATGGGGGCCGAATTTGGTGACTTCGAGAATGGCGAGGCCGCGTTCGCTGGTGCCTTCCGGGCGCAAGCGGAACAGGCCATCAAGCCCGGCAAAACCGCTCGGCCGCGTCAATGTCTCTGACGTAAACCGCTGTCCTGGCATATTGGCCGCCAAGGCCAAGGCGAGGGTCACCGCATCATAGCCGAGGGTCGCAAGGCGCGCGGGCGCAGCGCCATAGTTCTTGGCGTAACGGGCCGCAAAATCCTTCCAGACGGCCGGATCAGGCCCTGCGAACCAGCCACCAGTGAGGCCCGCCTCCTGGCCAATCGAGGGATAATCCCAGCCGCCAGTCCCCAGCAGCTTCACGGTTTTGGCATCGATGGCGTTGTAGGGCAGCATCGGCGAAACGATCGGCAGCACGTCCTGGCCACCGGGGATCAGCAGCGCATCGATAGGCGCGCCCGACTTCTGCGCTGCCAGGAAATCCGCCTTCAGCCGGTTGACCGGTTCGGCGACCGCATTGGCGTCCACCGCATAGCGCTCGATAGCGGCAATCCGCCCGCCTGCCCGCTTCACCGCCGCCTGAAACGCCTGCTCGACCAGAGCGCCGTAAGGCGTCTGAGGCACCAGGGCCGCAAAGGTCCGTTTGCCATTGCTCGCGGCAAAGGTGACCACCCGGTCTACGTCGGCGCCCGCGAGAAAGCTCAGAAGATAAACGCCATTACCCGCCACCTTACGGTCGCTGGAAAACGCCAGCACGGGCACATTGGCTTGGCGGGCCACGGGCGCAACAGCCTGCACTTCGGCCGCGTAGAGCGGGCCAAGCAGCAGCTCGGCGCCTTCGCGGACGGCAGCCTGGGCTGCGGCGGCTGCGCCCTGCGCCGTGCCAAGTGTATCTTTGGGAATGAGTGCGATATTGGCGCCGCTGACATCGAACAGAGCTAACTCAGCGGCTTGCTTCAGCGCTGTCGCGATCTGTGCGCCATCACCGCTCTTGCTGAACGGCAGGAGCAGGCCAACTTTGACGGAGGCTGCCGACAACGTGCTGCCCGTGGGGGCGGCCGTTGTGGTTTGGCTCTGGGTCAGTGAGGATTGTGCGCTTTCGCCGCCGCCGGTTGAGCAGCCTGGCAAGAGCGCTGCCGCCGTGCCCATCAAAACAATACGGCGCGTCAATTCCGCGCCGGCGGGTGTTTGTGGGAACTGGCGTATCTTGGCCATGCCGTCCGGTATCGCTTCTCTCAGGCGCATCGACAATCCGGGATCATCCGCAACGCGATAAAAGAACAGTATGTCGATAGCGAGGTCATCTGACCCCGGTGTATGAAGGGGATTCGGCAGGGCGGCAAGCAAGAGTTCGTGCGGGAGAGACAAGGCGCGTGACGGGAACCTCAGACGCCACCAGCCATGATGAACTGTTGCTGCGGGCGGTGGGCCGCGAACTGGCGGAGCTGCTGGTGCGGCCCCTGGCGGCGGGCCTCTATCTGGTCGCAACTCCAATCGGCCATCTCGGCGATGTCACGCTGCGGGCGCTGGCGATCATGGCGCGATCCGATGTGCTCTACTGCGAGGATACGCGCCACAGCCGCAAATTGCTGGATCGCTATAGCATCCGCCGCCCCTTGCGCCGCTATCATGAGCACAATGCCGGACTGGAGCGGCCGATGATTTTGGCCGAACTCAGCCAAGGCCGTAGTGTGGCGCTAATTTCTGATGCCGGGACGCCATTGGTTTCGGATCCCGGCTTCAAGCTGGTGCGCGCGGCCCTGGATGCCGGGTTTCGCGCCTTCAGCGTGCCGGGTCCGTCCGCCGTACTTGCGGGACTGACGGCCTCGGGTCTGCCCAGTGATTGCTTCACATTTGCAGGCTTTCTGCCGGTCAAGACCGGCCAACGACTGGAACGGCTGCGCGAACTTGCCGAAAGCTCCGGAACCTTGATCTTTTTCGAGGCGCCCGCAAGAGTGGCCGCAACCTTGGCGGCACTGGGTGAAGTGTTTGGTCCCGGCACCCCGGCAGCCGTGGCGCGCGAACTCACCAAACTGCATGAAGAAATGCGTACAGGCAGCCTCGCCGAGTTGCACGCCTGGGCCGATGCGCAATCGATACGCGGCGAAGCGGTCATCCTGGTTGCGCCTGCCCGCCATACGCCAAAAGATACCACGGACGAGGAGATCACCCAGGCGTTGGAGGGAGAAAAAGCGGGTAGCCTGAGAGACAGGGTAGATGCTGTGACCGCGCGGTTGCGCACACAACGCAAACGTGTCTATGATTTGGCCCTGCACGTGTATGAGGACAGGCAGACATGACAGCCCTTGTCGCCAGCTACCAAAGCAGTCTTTGGCACCGTCAGAGCTACCAAACGGGCAAGCTCTCGGAACTTGCGGCCGAAATGGTGCTACGGTGGAAGGGCTACAGTATCCTCGACAGGCGCTTCAAGACCACAGGGGGCGAGATTGACCTGATCGCCCGGCGTGGCGGCCGCGTCGCTTTTGTGGAAGTGAAACGGCGGGCAACGATTGATGATGCTTTGGATACGCTGACACCGCGGCTGCGCCGCCGGGTGCGCTACGCGGCCGAACTGTGGATGCAGAAATACGACGAATACGGCAAACTCGATGTCGCGTTCGATGTGGTGCTGCTCACGCCCACCAGTTGGCCTGTTCACATGTTGGATGCGTTTCCTTTCGAGTAGGGACTTTGGTCACGGGTTTGCTATGAAGGGATATCAAGCCTTCTCACCCGGACCGCCCGCTCATGCCGCTGAACATTGCCTGCCAGATGGACCCGATCGAGCGCATCGATATTCGTGGCGACTCGACCTTCGCCCTGTTGTTGGAAGCCCAGCGGCGGGGCCACACACTCTTTTATTACCAGCCATCGGCGCTGACATTTCGCGAGGGTAGGCTACGCGCGACCGGCTCCACTGTGACCGTGACGGACAAGGCGGGCGACTACTACAACCTGAGCGAGCCGCGCACGGAGGATCTGTCACACCAGGACGTGGTCCTGCTGCGGCAAGATCCGCCGTTCGATATGAACTACATCACGACAACGCACCTTCTCGAACACATCCACCCCAAAACGCTGGTGGTGAACGATCCTGCCCATGTGCGCAACGCACCGGAAAAGCTCTTTGTACTGGAGTTTCCCGAACTCATGCCGCCGACCATGGTGACGCGGTCGCTCCAAGACGTTGCCGCGTTCCGTCGCGATTACAAGGACATCATCGTCAAGCCGCTGTATGGCAACGGTGGCGCGGGCGTATTCCGAATCACCGAGGGCGATACCAATCTTGCCTCGCTGGTCGAAATGTTCCACGCCGCCTTCCGCGAACCTTTCATGGTGCAGCAGTACCGGCCCGAGGTGCGGCTCGGTGACAAGCGCA
This sequence comes from Hyphomicrobiaceae bacterium, assembly GCA_025359185.1. GTDB lineage: Bacteria > Pseudomonadota > Alphaproteobacteria > Rhizobiales > Hyphomicrobiaceae > JANYHF01. Next base: position 25,371 of record JANYHF010000027.1, read on the forward strand.
TCATTATGGTCGATGGCGTTTATGCCGGCGCCATCAACCGGGTGCCAGCGGCAGGCGAAACGCGCTCCAATATGCATGTCGGCGGCCGTCCCGAACCCACAGGGCTCACCAAACGCGAAGCCGAAATCTGCGAGCGCATCGGCCCGGAGTTGAAACGGCGTGGATTGATTTTTGTCGGCATCGATGTCATCGGCGACTATCTCACCGAAATCAATGTCACCTCGCCGACGGGCATCCGGCAGGTCAAGGCGTTTGGCGGCGCCGATATCGCCGCTTTGATCTGGGATTCCATCGAAAGCAAAAAATCGTCAACATAAACGGGAGATAAACGACGGGTTAAGATCGGGTTCAGCGCGGGGTCTCTATAACACAATCCATCAACGGTTACCCAACGGAGACCCCATCATGAACCGCCTGATCTCAACCCTCGTCATCGCCACTGTCGTTGTTCTTTCCAGCGCCGAAGCCTTCGCCGGTGGCCGCGTCGTGATCGACCAGTACGGAGCCTTCAACGGTGTCGGGGCGGTCCAGCAGGGCGACAGTAACTTCATCCGCGTCTGGCAGAAGCGCCGTCACAACAAAGCAGTGATCCAGCAGTACGGCAACGCCAATACGTCGGTCAGCGGCCAGGACGGCACCTACAACGACAGCAATTCGCTCCAGACCGGCAACGGCAATGTCAGCGGCGTCGCTCAGATCGGCAGCAACAACAAGGCCAAGACAAAGCAGGCCGGTAACGGCAACGTCGCTGGCACCATCCAGGTCGGCAATGGCAACTCGTCCGACGCCACCCAGTACGGCGACGGCAATATCTCGGTCGTGATCCAGGGTAACTAGGCCTATCGGTTAAATGTGACTTGACCGCCGGGGGAGGTGCAATGGTGCACCCACCCCCCGTGCGGGCGGACTCTTAAGGAGGTCCGATCCATGCTGAGGCAAATGCGGTTTGCAGTTTTGGGTGCTGGTTTGGCTGCGGCCGGGCTGGTACTTGCTCCGGGAACCAGCGTCATGGCGAATTCGGCCGGTCCCGTGCAATGCCAAATTCAGGTGAGCCGCGTGGCAGGCGGTGTGGTGTTGCGGAGCGTCGCCAGCGCCAGCATCGCGGCTCACGGCAACTACAGTCTGGCCGTGAACAAGGATGGTGACGCAGGCAGCTCCGACATCAGCCAGGGCGGCGGGTTTTCGCTGGCTCCGGGCGGTGCAAGTACGCTCAGCGAGGTCAATCTCAGTCTGGAGAAAGGCGCGTCTTACGAGGCCGTGCTGACCTTGTCCTGGAAGGGCGGCAGTGTGAGTTGCCGCAAGTCCTTGCTGTCTGCAATCTAAACCGCCGTCTGCAATCTAAACGATCCGCCAAAAAGCCGCCCATCCCGCGCCGCGCTGGCCCCCTGCGGCCAGCGCCACGTCTGGGATGGGCGTCGATCTGTGACCGAACTCCCAACTGATAAGGGCCAACTGACAAGCGCAATTGGGTTATTACCTAGGGGCGGCGTTCTCTCATTGGTCTTGGGCGGGGCTGTTTACGCCGCTAGGCTCATTCGTTCGAGGCCCAGTTGAGCGTGCCCACCCCAATGTTCGGCGTAATCTCCACCGTCGCCTTTATCGGCATCGAAGCGCGGATCGTTCAAGTCCAGGCTCAAATCACGCCAGGTGCGCCGTTTTTCGCTATAGTCGGCCTACCGGACAAAGCCGTGGCCGAGAGCCGCGAGCGCGTCCGCGCCGCCATGTATGCCATCGGCCTGGGGTTGCCCAAACGGCACATCGTGATCAATCTGGCACCGGCTGACCTTCCAAAAGAAGGAAGCCATTTCGACCTGCCGATTGCGCTCGCTCTCATGGTGGCAAGCGGCGTCATGCCGCAGGAAACGCTGCACGACTTTTGCGCCATCGGCGAACTTGCGCTCGACGGCTCGATTGCTCCCGTCATAGGGGCACTGCCCGCTGCCATGGGCGCCAACGCCATCAACAAAGGTCTGATCTGCCCCGCAAGCGCAGGACCGGAGGCGGCTTGGGCCTCGGCCGAGATGCCGGTGCTGGCCGCCCCGCACCTGCTTGCCCTGGTCAATCATTTCAAAGGCCTGCAATCCCTGGTGCGGCCAACACCGTCGTTGGCCGAGGATGAGGGCTTGGTTCCCGATTTGCGCGACATCAAAGGCCAGGAAAGCGCCAAGCGGGCCCTGGAAGTGGCAGCGGCAGGAGGCCACAATCTGCTGATGGTGGGTCCGCCGGGCTCGGGCAAATCGATGCTAGCGCAGCGGCTGCCGTCGATCCTGCCGCCACTCAGCGCCTCCGAAATGCTGGAAGTCTGTCAGATCCACAGCCTTGCCGGCGAATTGTCACGCGGACTGCCCGGGCGCAGGCGGCCGTTTCGTGCACCGCATCATTCGGCCAGCATGGCAGCCCTGGTAGGCGGCGGCACCAAACCCCGGCCGGGTGAAGTGGCGCTGGCCCATCTGGGTGTGCTTTTCCTCGACGAACTGCCCGAGTTCTCCGGCATTGCGTAGCAAAAGAACTAAATGTGATGGTATTCAAAGCCAAACACGAGGCATAAAATGCGAACTCACTGGTCTGATTGCGCGGTCAACAATGGCCCGGCGCTGCCCATTGGTGAATGCGACTGCGGCGGCCTAGAGCTGGCAGATGGAGCTTGGCCGTCAGGTTTTCTTGGCCGGGGCCTGCTGGAACTTAATGTTGCAGTTCTTCTGGATGGATGCCTGTTGCAGGCCGTCAAACTGCCCTTTCAGCTCGCCAAGCTGGGCGGCGTTCTGGCCATTTCCTGAATTCGCAAGCGCGATGAGAGGAAAAATCACAACGGCTAGCGTGGTTTTCACGGCGTCGTTTGTGGCGTTCTGATCTTGGACGCCAGAGAGTTCGACAACCTTGGCTGAGACCCGCTGCGCCTCTTGAGCGATCTGATCGCAGTTGTATGACTGATATTGTAGCGGCGACACGTAGGACGCCGTGATGTTGCCGGATGACGAAGCGCAACCGGCAAGTGCCAATGTCGCGACCATAGGTAATACGACGAGTCCCCGCATTGCTCCGTCCCCCCACTGCAAGCAATTCGCGTGCAGACTATGTGCTGTTGGTCGCTTTTACAAGCCCTGACTTGCTTAGGAAATTGTCGCCCTCAAGGAATGCGTGGTTATCCACAGCCCGCTTGGTGCAGACTCAAGTACACTGAGTTATGCTCTCTACAGAGAGCATAACTCAGTGTACTGTCAATATGCAAAACAGTGCAATTTTAATAACCTAGTCTTGCCCTCCCTGTCTTTTCATTCTATTTCGCTGTTCGCGGACGGAGGGAATCGGCATGAGCACTCTACTCGATAGGTTGAAGATTGATTTGCAAGCTGCGGAGGCGCGTCTTGCTGATACCAGGAGCGAAGTTAGCGACTTGCAATTGGCTATCGCGGCTTTGCAGTCAGGAAATGCTCACCTTGGTCGCGAGAGACCGACGGAACGCGGCGTTACCCGTGGGCACGTTCAAAGGGCCGTTCTCGACTGCCTGCGCATCAATATCGATCACGTTCCCAAGATCAGCAGAGAGTTGAGCAAGCGAGGCGTTGATACGACCGCACAAAATATCTCGAATACGCTTCAGCGGCTCAAGAGGCGGGGTCTCGCGGACAAGCGCTCAGGGTCAGATCGTTGGTTTATTGTCGATACTGACACTGACAACGAAAAAGGCCCCTCCAACTTAACGGAGAGGCCCGTTGCAAATGGTGCGGCCGTACCAGCGGCTTAGCACCTAGGGGGCGGTTGGGTCCAAGGTTCCGCTTCGGTCCATTCCGTTCCCCGTTCCATTCCGTCCCGGATAGCGATTCCGGTTCGGCAACCGATCGGCGGGTCGCGCCCGCTAACCCCGGCCCTTGCGGAGGACCTAAACAGAGAGGGGGTGGTGTTAAGTGCAAAAAGTCTGCGCGTTAAAACCTTAGCGGGAGGTCACGTCGTAGGGGGTCGCTACCCCTCCGGCGTGGCCGCCACGCAATTGATAGCATGATCCGCGAATTAACAAACTTCAAATCACGCGGATTCCACAGCCATCGCTATGTCATCAAGGCGCACCGAAATGCAGCCGATGACGTGCAAGCACTCCAATAAAAATCCAGCCGTGAACGACCCACGAGCGATTTTGTTCGTGAGGTTGCGCGCGTTCTCGGGATGACCGGCGGCCGTGAGCTTGGCTGCCAGGTCTTCGTATTTCATGTTCCGGCGCTTCAGCTCTGATTTCAATAAAGCCTTCGCTGCGACCGACCAATCGTTTTCCGTCATGGTTTCCTCGCTTTTCGATGACGAAAAGCATCATATACGATGTTTTTACTATTGACAATGGGATGGAGAAACACTATATACGATGGTGTAAACACTTCTAACGGTGATGCGCCATGGCTACCCACTTCCTTTTGACCGCAGCGGCCCGCACGCTCAGCCTCCGTGACATCTACACAGGTGGTGAGGATGCGGCCTTCGCCGCTTTCTGCAATCTCCGCTGGCCGGCAACCGACGGCACGCCCTCTTGCCCCCGTTGCGGCAACCTCGAACTCTATACCCTCAAGAGCGGCCGGAAGTTCAAGTGCAAGGCCAAGGGCTGCTACTACAGCTTCACCCCGACTTCGGGAACAATCTTCGCCAGTCGAAAGATGGCCTATGTCGATCTGCTGGCGGCATTCTGCATCGTCATCAACGGCGCCAAAGGCGTTTCCGCCTTGCAGCTCGCCCGCGATCTCGATTGCCAGCACAAGACGGCTTTCGTGATGTGCCACAAGCTCCGCGAAGCGATGGCCGCTGAAATCCGGGGCGCGATCCTAGACGGGATCGTTGAGGTGGATGGTGCCTACGTTGGCGGCTACGTGAAGCCCGCCAATCTCAAAGAAAACCGGGTTGACCGCCGCCTTGCCGAAAACCAGACCGGCAAGCGCCGCGTGGTTGTCATCGCCCGCGAGCGCAAGGGCCGCACGATCACGACCGTGACCAAGACCGAGGCCGAAGGCGTTTCGTTCGTGAAGTCGGTTGTTTCGGCCAATGCTCAAGTCCACGCTGACGAAGCTAGCCATTGGGACGCCCTGCACGCCAAGTTCATGACCATGCGCATCAACCACAGCGAGGCCTATTCCAAAGACGGCGCCTGCACAAACCAAGCCGAGAGCTTTTTATCTCGCCTGCGGAAGATGGTTGAAGGCCAACACCATCATGTGAGTCCCAAGCACCTGCATCAGTATGCGACCCATGCGGCTTGGATGGAGGATCATAGACGGGAAGACAATGGGCAGCTCGCGAGCCGCGTTGGCGGTCTCGCGATGGCCCATCCGGTCAGCCGGGAGTGGAAGGGGTATTGGCAGCGGGCGCAACAATAGTGGTGGATAGGCAACCACTTAGCGGGACAGCCCCGGCGAATCGAACCAGTATGCGGAACGAACCAGCCCCTTTCGAGGCTGGCTATCAGGATGCGTGGCTGAGTGGCTTAAGGCATCCGGCTGTTAACCGGACGGGGTCTTAGCTTTCTGAGGGCGACCGTCCCCCGCGGGTTCGAATCCCGTCGTATCCGCCACCAACTAGGGCTCGCTTCACGGCGAGCCCTTTTCTTTTGTAGCCCTGAACTTGCTGCGATTCCACACCGTCGGTAAGGCGAGCCATCACAAGTTGGTCGAAAATCCACCGCTGATGTTCGCTGCGGCAGTTTTCGCTTGACTCGACCATGACGAGATTCGACGGTCTGAGCAACAATTATAATGACATTATAATCAGAAAACAATGGCACGAAACCCAAACCTCTCGAAGCCAGCAAAGGTAACGATCACGTTGCCGGAACAGACGTTTGCCTATTTGACGATGCTCGCGACGAGCGGCGCTCTTGCGTCGAATGAGGCTAAAATTGCGGCCCTCATCGTCGTCAACGAGGTTGAAAGGCTTATGGTTATTAAGCGCGCGGAACTGCGATTGATGTAATCTTTCCTAAGCTCTTGGCACGTCCCAGAGTTTGAAGTTTCCCGGCCCCGGCTGCTTTCTCACCGCCCCGCGCTTCTCCCAATGCCTTAAGCAAGCTCCCGTGCGCTTGATCATCGTCTTGAGAAGGTGCGCGTTGGCGGTATCGAGCCCGCGTTCCACCATGACCCGCTGGCCTATTTCGGCCGATGTCAGGGGCCGCTTGGCGTTTCTCAACGTTGCAAGCACAATACGTGTCACTTCGCCCCTGAATGCGGAATGCCGGGGCGGCACCGGCCGCTTGTGGATTTCCTCCAACTCGATTGAGGGATCGAACAAGTGAATGGTATGATCCACATTGTCGAGGTCGATCACCATTTGGCGTACCTCGTTTTGTAAGTGTTCGATCTTGCCCGCCAGCTCGGCACGCTTGGCGATCAATGCGGAAAGGACATGGGTTTCGGTCATGCACCATGTTTTACATCATGAAGCGCTTTAAACACCATCATATTTAGTTCTTTTGCTACGCAATGCCGGAGTTCTCCGCCCAGGTGCTGGACTCGTTGCGTCAGCCGCTCGAAGCGGGTGAAGTCGCCATTGCCCGCGCCAATCACCGGGTGTCCTATCCCTCGCGCATTCAGCTCGTTGCGGCTATGAACCCCTGCCGCTGCGGGCACGCGGGCGAGCCGGGTTATTCTTGCGGACGCGGACAGAATTGCGCGGAAAAATACCAGTCCCGCATTTCTGGGCCGCTGCTCGACCGCATCGACATGCAGATCGAGGTGCTCGCCGTCACGGCCGCCGATCTGGTCTTGCCGCCATCATCGGATGACAGCGCCACCGTCCGCGAACGGGTGATTGCCGCGCGCGAGATCCAGGCGCGGCGCTATGCGGTGCTGAACATGAAAACCGTGCGCACGAATGCCGATTGCCCTGTGCAACGGCTGGAGGACCTCGCGCAACTTGATGCCCCGGCGGCAGCGCTTCTGCGAGAGGCGGCCGAGGCCAGCCACCTGACAGCGCGAGGGTTCTACCGGACCTTGAAGGTCGCCCGGACGCTCGCCGATCTTGATGCCGAGGCCGCTGTCGGGCGTGGGCATGTGGCCGAGGCGCTGAGCTATCGCGGCGAGTTTTTGCGCCAGCAGCAGGCCGCGTAGTACCCACTATCAGAAGTAGATAGTAAGTCTGATCGCAGGCCCGCGAGTCGATCCGGCAGGCGCGTGCCGAAGAGCGTAGCTTTCGCTACGGTCGAGGCGCGCAACGCACCGGGCGGCCGCGGGGCGCGACCCGGAGGGCGCTCAAGGACGCTCGCCGGGGGCGTCACGGCGCTAGACCGTAGCGCTAGCCGTCGAGGCGGCGCAAACTGACCATTCCAGCGACGGCTTGTTAAGCCTGTCCGCAGCCTCAGGGGTTCGGCGGAGGATCGCGTCTGCGTTAACCAATCTGTTTAGCGCCCCGTTAAGCGCGGCAGCTGAAACTTCGAGATGAGTGAGGCAAAGACGCAAAGCACAGGATGCCGCAATCGTGACGAGCCGGACCGGCATGTCAGAGCGAAAGGTTGCGTCTGGGCAGACCACAGCCGTCAGGCTTTCGTCTGCGGGTGGTGCTGTGCCCGTTGGTGCCCCTCGTGCGCAGCACGGGTGGGTCTGGGCAAAGTTGCGTGCCCTGGCCTCCGATCAGATGCTGACCTTGACTGTCGGCGTCGTCGTGCTGATAGCGGGTGTGGCGCTGCAACCGGCCGAGATGGGGCCAGCCCAGGTGCTGGTGGCGCTGGGCGCCGCCATCCTCATCCTGGGGGCTGTGCACGGCCGTCTCAGCCAGCTCAATGTGGCGGACCGGTTGCCCGGTGATGCCGGCGGTATCGGCCAGCTCGGCGACCGCTTCGAGCGCGGCATCGAATCCCTCAAGGACATGCAATGGGAACTGCGCGAGAACGAGGCGCGCTACCGCGATTTGCTCGACAGCCAGCAGGACGTGATCCTGCGTCGCAATGCCGAGGGGCGGCTGATTTTCGTCAACCGGTCGTTTAGCCGCGTGTTTGGCACCGAGGCGAGCGACGTTCTGGGCACTCAGTTCCAGCCGCAGCACCTCGATGGCGACCGTCCGGGCGCAGAATTCCGCCCTTCGGAAGGGCGCCGCCGCCGTTATCTGCAACAGATCGAAACTGCGCAAGGGCCGCGCTGGTTCACTTGGGAAGACTATTTTGTCGAAGGCGAGCAGGAAATCCAGAGCGTCGGGCGCGATGTGACGGAGCAACATATTGCTGAGCTGGCGTTGCAGGAGGCGCGTGACCAGTCCGAAGCGGCCAACCGCGCCAAGTCGCGCTTTCTGGCAGTGATGAGTCATGAGATCCGCACGCCGATGAACGGCATCATGGGCATGACCAGCCTGTTGATCGATACCGAGCTGAACAGCGAACAAGCGACTTACGCTCGCGCCGTCGATCAGTCGGCCAAAACGCTGCTGTCGCTGATCGACGAAATTCTCGATTTCTCCAAGATTGAAGCCGGGCGGTTGGAGCTGACGGGCGTGCCGTTCTCCATCGATGAACTGGTGCAGAGCGTTGTTGAACTGCTGGCTCCCCGTGCGCACGACAAGGGGCTGGAAATTGGCTGGTTCATTGACCCCGAACTGCCGCGCCGATTGATCGGCGACGAGACACGGCTGCGCCAGATCATCATGAACCTGGTCGGCAATGCGGTGAAGTTCACGGACGCGGGCGGCGTTAGTGTCGAGGTCGGTTTGATCCCGCAAGGGGGGTTGACGGAGACCATGGACAGCCTTGGCGCCGAGACGCCGCAGCGGCTGCGGATCGTCGTTCGCGATACCGGCATCGGGCTGACCGATGACGATCAGAAGCGCATTTTCGGCGAGTTCGTCCAGGCCGACAACACGACCACCCGGCGCTACGGCGGCACCGGGCTGGGCCTGGCGATTTCCAAGCGCCTGGCCCTGGCGATGGGCGGCGACATTACAGTCGAGAGCGTGCGTGGCCAGGGCGCGTCGTTCACGGTGACGCTGTCGCTGGCGCGGGCCGATGAGCGGATGCGGTTTCTTGATCAGTGGTCGGGAACGGGACGGCGTCAGCGGGTGCTGCTGGTCACGGCCAAGCGCGTCGAGGGACGGCTGCTGCAACGGGCGCTGGAGGCGGGCGGGCATCTGCTGGATATTTCGGAGGGCGGCGCGGAGGCGATTGAGGTGCTGGCGTCCGGCGAGGAGATGGGCAGCTACGACGCCATCATTGTTGATGCCACGGTGGGTGCGGCCGGTGCGGGCAAGTTGCTTGCGGCGGTCGGTACGATGGCCAACGGCAAGCCGCGTGCGCGCGGCATTGTCCTGATCGAAGTCAGCGAGCGCGGTCTGCTGAAGGAGTTCCGGCGCGCCGGCTTCGAATCCTACTTGATCCGGCCCGTGCGGCCGTCGTCGCTGCTGGTGCAACTGCGCTCGCGCCGGTCTGAGCCGTCTGCAAACCGTGCCGATGTGGAGGCCGCCATTGCTGCCGGGCCAGCAGCATTCCAGCCGAAAGAGTGCCGCGTGCTGCTGGCCGAAGACAACGACATCAATGCGTTGCTGGGTGCCCGGATGTTAGAGCAACTGGGTTCGACGGTCGTCCGCGTCCGCAATGGCCGGGAAGCGGTGACCGCAATTGCGGCGGCGATTGCGCCGGGTCAGGTTCCGTTCGACCTGGTGCTGATGGATGTGCAGATGCCGGAGCTTGACGGACTCAGCGCGACCACGGAAGTCCGCCGCCTGTTTGCCGATCGCGGCGATGACGGCGGGTTGACGGGGCGGCCGCCGATCGTGGCGCTGACGGCCAATGCCTTCGCCGAGGACCGCCAGGCTTGCCTCGATGCGGGCATGGACGACTATCTCGCCAAGCCCTTCGAACGCTCGGACCTCGCGGCGCTGCTGGAGCGCTGGTGTGGCGAGCCCAATGCGGTGGCGCCAACCGTATCCAGCGTGGACGGCTGATCGGATCGAAGCGGCCTCACGGCTTTCCCGCCTCACCCCCACTCAGTTTCTCCCCTTTCAAGAGGGAAAGCGTCTCAGGCGATCCGGCCTCCAACGGAAGCAGATCCGGCCGCCGCTCGCGGGTGAGCGCGCGGGATTGGTCGAGCCGCCATTGGGCGATGCGTTTGTGATCGCCTGAGAGCAGGATCCCGGGGATCTCCAGGCCCTCCCAGTTGCGCGGACGGGTGTACTGAGGATATTCCAGCAGGCCGTTTTCAAAACTCTCTTCGGAGCCCGACGCGGTTTTGCCCATGACGCCGGGGAGCAGGCGGACGCAGGCGTCGATGACGGCCATGGCGGGGAGTTCGCCGCCTGAGAGGACGAAATCGCCGATGGAGATTTCGCGAAGCCCGCGCGCCCGGAGCACCCGTTCGTCGACACCTTCGAAGCGGCCCGCCAGCAGGATAAGGCCGGGACCGGCGGACCAGTCGCGCACGAGCGATTGAGTCAGTGGTTGGCCACGTGGCGAGAGGTAGATGGCGGGGAGATCGGGGGCTCCGGCGCGGGCGTGGGCGAGGGCGGCGGCGACAACGTCGGCGCGCAGCACCATGCCGGGGCCGCCGCCTGCGGGCGAATCATCGACCGTGCGATGCGCTCCGAGGCCGAACTCGCGGATGGAGATGGCGTCGAGGGACCACAGTCCGTCGCGCCGCGCCTTGCCGCTGAGTGACAAATCCAAGTGGCCCGGAAACGCCTCAGGCAGCAATGTCAGGACGATGGATCGCCACGTCATGGGGACGCCCAATCAGCGCGCAACGGGTCAGCTCGCAACCTGACGAACCGGTTCCTTGGCCTCCGTGCCCGGATCATCGGGCGGACGGGGGGCGACGAAAAACTCAACGTCGGCTTCCGATCGCGCAGGCGCATTGGGCGCGGTTTCGGCCGTCACGGCCTGACCACGCCGCGATTGGGTTGCTTGCGTCGCGGAGGCGGTACGGTCTGCGGAAAGGACAAGCGTGGTGACGGTATCCTTGGCGGCGGTATCTGTATCGGACTTCGACATGTCCACGGCGCGCAGGCCGCGCTTGGCTGCCAGCGACACCGGCTCGTTGGCCGGTGGCGCAACGGCCGCCTTTACGCTAACCGGACGCTCCCGGTCCGAGCTATCGGACGCCATGTCAGGCTCGACAGTCGCCGCGCTGCTCCGGCTCGTGCGGCTATCCGTCAGCGCGTCACGCTCGGGGGCCGCGTACTGAGCGAGTTCCTCAAGCAGCAGCGCCCCGCTGACCTTCTCGGTCCGCTCCTCGGCGACTTTCCACTCATAGGCATCGAGGCGGCCTGTCACTGGCGAAACGGGCGCCCAGCGGTCGGACACATGGGTATCGGCGACCCAGACGGGATCGCGCGGGGCATGGATGGCGCGGGCCAGCCATTCGCGGACGCGGCCGGAATCACCTTTTTCGCCGCCCTCCACGCGGGCCATCAGCACACACACGCGAGCCGACAGGCGATCTGCCAGCAACGGCTCAAGCGCCGTGCGCGCGTCTTCCCAGGCGCGGGCGTCAATGGCGGAACCCACGACGGCCAGGATGCCTTCGCGGTTACCCGGCGTCAGTGCCGCCAACTTGCGAACGCGCTGCAAGCGGTCGCGCGGGGAATCGCCGGGACGGGCGTGGGCGTGCACCAGGGCAAGATCGGGATGCGGCGCGCGGCGCCAGGTCTGCTCGACAACGGCGGAGGCCTTCTGCATGCGTCCGCGTGAGGCGAGCAGGCGGCCGGCGATCTCTGCGGCGGGCACCAGATCGGGCGCGAGGTCGTGGGCTTCCAGTGCCAGGGCTTCGGCCTTGGGTGCGTTCTTGTCTTCGAGGTCCATAGCCTGAGCCGTCAGCAGCACGGCGCGGCGGCGCTCACTCTCTTTGCGCGTGACGTGGTCGTTACGGCGGGCGGTGACGAGGGTTTCAATGGCCCCAGCCCAGTCCGCCTGCCGGCATTGGATTTCGAACAGGGCATCGGACGCCCACGCCAGCTTCGGCCCGCGTTTCAAGGCCTGTTCGGCCAGATTGCGGGCGGCCGCCAGATCATTGCTCTTCTCAGCTTCCAGGTAGAGGCCGCGTAAGCCTAACAGCTCGGTTTGCGGCGTAAGAAGCATGGATTCGTAAACGCGTTGTGCCGTCTTGCGGTCGCCCGACAGTAGTGCCGTCTGCGCGCGCAGAACATCGGTCAGGGGCTCATTGGGCAGCGCGCGGCTGGCTTGTGTCGCGTAGCGGGCGGCGAGCTGGCGGTCGCCCGCGCCAACCGCAATCATGCCGGAGGTGAGGGCTTCGAGCCCCTGCTGCTGCTTGCGGCGGCTGAGGAATTGCGACACCGACCTCGGACTTTGCAGCAGGCTTCGCAATAGGGTGAGTGCGAGCCAGAGGGCGGCGAGAAACACGAAGATCAGCACCACGGCCTGGAACACGCTGACGCGGCTTTGGTATCCCATCCAGTCGATCGTCAGTGTCCCCGGGCGGTCAGCCACCCACGCCAAACCAGCGGTGCCAAGGGCCAGCAACAGCAGATATACGATCAATCGCACCATAGTCGCGTACTCACTATTGCTTCGGTCTAATCCACTTTCGTCACGGCCGGGCTTGACCCGGCCATGACGCCGTTGAGAGGTTGAGAGTAACGCTCTGGAGTATCATCCACTAGTTGGTACCCTGAGGTGCCATGACCTTCACGAGATTGGCTTCGATATCGGCGATGCCTTGATCGACGGCGAGGCGCGCGGCCAGCTTGGCCATCCACGGCTCGGCGGTCTTGCGCGCATCGGCCTTCAGATGACCGGCTTCACGCAACGTACCGTCAAGGTCGCCGGCCTGCAATCGCGCTTCAGTGCGAGCAATGATGGCCTCGGTCGAGTCGCCTGCCACGTCGCCAACCTTGCGCACCTGCACAACCGAACTCGCGCCTTGCCACAGCTGCCCCAGCAACGATGCGTCATCTGACGGCTTGTTGCTGGCGTTGATGATGCCCCAGGTCAGATCCTTGAACTCGCCTGCCAGGACCGCATTGGTAGGCAGCCCCTTTTCCGCGTTCGCCTGCAAGCCCGATAGATTGAGCTCTTTGGGGGCCAGTTTCTGCACCGTCGCGAGTTCCTTGGCGTAGTTGGACCCGCTCTCGATGGCCCGCTTCAGGTTCGACAATTCCAGCGTCAGCAGGATGCGTCCTGCGCTCAGCTCGCGGCTTTGGTCGCGCGCGGTGATGGCGGCGAGATCAGCTTGCAGCTTTGCGGCCGTGGCGTTGACTGTCGTCATATCATCGGTCTTGGCGAAAGTGCCTGCCTGGGTGGTGAGCTGCGCTTTCATCGCGGCCGCTGTGGCCTGCAAGGCTGCCAGATCCTGGCCCAAATGTGTGTTGCCCGACGCGACCGCAGTGATGTCCTGCTTCAGCTTTTCACCCGCTGCTTTCAGGCCGACGATCTCGTCTGACAGCGACTTGCTTGTCGCCTTGATGGTGTCGACCGACATGCCCTTGTCGATTTCCGTCAGACGGTCCTCGAAATGAGCGCTTTGCTTCTGCAGATCGCCGAGCAGACTCTTGCGCATTTCGGCCAGATGCTGGTCAAGATTGACGCCAATCAGATCAACCTTGGCGACCAGCGCTGCGACCTGACCCACCGAGCCGCCCTGGCCAGTAGCGCCTGACTGCGCCATCATCTTGAACTGGTCTTCCAGCTTGCCGACCCGTCCATTGACGTCTTGCATAGCGGGCTGGCTGCCGAGCATCTGATCGACCTTGGCGGCCCGCTCCAGCAGCTGCTTCTGCTGGGTTTCCAACCCATCAACGGCCGCTGTCTTGCCTGCGGTCTGTTCAACTTTCACCTTCAGCGCCTCGACCTGCTCTCGCAGCAGATTGTTGGCGGCATCGGCGCTGTGTTCTTTGGTGTCTTGCTCCATCGCGCTCATGCGGCGCGCGAGCTGGTCAACCTGACCAGCTGAATAGGTCGGGATGGTCAGGCCAAAGGTGTTGGCGGCGTAATCGGCGCCGAAAATGGCGAGCGCGGCTCCGGCCACACCGGCGACGAGATGGCTGAAAAAGCCTGCTGCGCCGGATGATTTGCGGGCGATCGGGGGTGGGCCCATGGGTGCGGACGCAGCCTTTTCGCTCTTACCTGCCGCTGGTTTGCTGCTGGTGTCGGCCTTGGCCGCGTCAGCGGCTGGCTTTGGCGTTTCGGCGGCCGTTTTTGGCGCTGCCGTATCAGCGGTGCTCGCGCCCGTCTCGCCGGTCTGGGGAATATCGCGCCGGTCGATTTCGGTCGCCTGCAAATCGATGGTTGCCGTGGGGCGCTTGCTGGGTTGCGGTCCGGAACCTGGACGCGCGCTACCTTGTGCGGGATCCTTAGGGGTGTTCGTCATACGCGGGGACTACCTTGGTTCACACAAACTGGGGGCTCATTCAACACAGCCTACAGCACCGACGGCCCTTGGCGGCCTTTGAGCAACAGTTCCGAAGGCGGGGATTGTGTAGCGTCCAAGCCGATAAGTGCAACAAGTTCTTGCAGGCTGGGCCGGGTAGAAATGCGCGTGGCTACCCCGGGGAGGGCGGCGAGCGGCGCAGCGACGCGATCTGACAGGCAATAATGGGTGGGTTTGTGGATTTCTGGGGATAGACCAGCGGCGCTGACCAGGCCGGCATATATGGTTGCGGTGCGCGGGGACAACAGAACGACGCCATCGATTTTGCCTTGCCGCAGGGCTTTCAGCGTTGGCGCGGCGAAGCCGATCGCTGGAGCGGCCCGGTAGACAACGCGCTCCTCAACGGCCAAACCGGCTTGCGCCAGCTCTTGAGCCAACTCGAACGCGACGTGTTCGCCGCGCAGATAGAGTATGCAGCCGTCCTGGGGTTGCAACCTAGCGAGCATGAACGGCACCAGATCGCGGGCGGTACCTGGGCCCTCGACGATATGCTTGAAACCAGCGTCACGGGCAGCAGTGGCCGTGGCTGTGCCAACGGCAAACAGCGGTAGCTCCAAGACCGGGCCGAGCAAGGCGCCGCTTTTGGCAGCACGGATGGCGTTGGCGCTGGTGGCTGCGATCGCTTGCAAAGGGCTATCAGCCAACGGCGGAGTTCGCAGGCTTTCGACGCTCAGCAAGGGTTCGACGATGATGCTGTGTCCGGCAGCTTCCAGCAGTCCTGGCAGCGGATCGTCGTCCGATTTTGGGCGGGTCAGGAGGAGGCGCATCAGTGGGCCGCCAGAAAGTTGGGGCCAGCCTCGGCCAACAGTTGTTCGGCCGCATCGTGGCCCATGTGAAGCGCGTCGCCCGGCCCACCCTGACGAGACGTTGCGTAATGGGCGCTGCCATCGATCGCCAGGATCATGCCGCGAAACACCAATTGGCCGCCGTCCAGTGTTGCGAGGCCCGCGATCGGCGTGCGGCAGGAGCCGTCGAGCCGGGCGAGAAAGGCCCGCTCTGTCATAACGCATGTCGCGGTGTTTGGTTCATTGAGAGGGGCGACGAGCGCTGCCGTCGCGGTATCAGCACTGCGGATTTCGATGCCAATAGCGCCTTGCGCCACTGCTGGCAGCATGTCGTCGATGGAGACGATTGATGCGGCATGTGACTCCAGCCCCAGCCGCTTCAATCCGGCCAGCGCCAGGAGCGTCGCGTCAGCCTGGCCCTCGCCCAGCTTTCGCAGCCGCGTCTCGACATTGCCCCGCAGGATGGCCGTCCTGAGATCGGGCCGTAGCATTTTGACCTGTGCTTGCCGCCGCAGCGAGGCCGTACCCACGAGCGCGCCGGGAGGCAAATCCATCAGTGTCTTGGCTTTCGGGCTCACAAATGCATCGCGCGGGTCTTCGCGCGGCAGCAGGCACGGAATGATGAGGCCTTGCGGCAGCACTGTCGCCACATCTTTCATGGAATGCACGGCGAGATCGATGCTGAGAGCGAGCAGCGCCTCCTCGATCTCCTTGGTGAACAACCCTTTGCCGCCGGCCTCAGAGAGCGGCCGGTCCTGGATGCGGTCGCCCGACGTCTTTATCACCACGATCTCAATTGCGTCAGCTGGCATTTCATGGGCCGCGCACAGCAGGCGCTGCACCTCGTGAGCCTGCCAGAGCGCCAGCGGGCTGCCGCGTGTGCCAATCCGCAATCTGATTGCTCCCACCTGCCGCCCTTTCCCTGAAGTGTATTTGACGCAACTGCCAAGGGCCTTTATGCGGGCTTGAACGCATCAGCGCAACCCGCGCTCCGAGCCTATTGCCCGATGATCAATCCTGTATCCCCAATGCCCAGAGAGCTGCTCGTGCTGGGCATCGAGACCAGCTGTGATGAGACGGCGGCAGCGCTGGTGGTGCGCGGGATCGACGGGCGCGGGCGCATTCTCTCCAATGTTGTGCGCTCGCAGCTTGATCAGCATAGGGCCTATGGCGGCGTGGTGCCGGAAATCGCCGCGCGGGCGCATCTGGAAATTCTCGACAAGATGATTGCGCAGGCGTTCCGCCAAACCAGTCTGACTTTGGACTCTATCGATGCTTTGGCGGCGACGGCGGGGCCGGGGCTGATCGGCGGGCTGCTGGTAGGGTTGGTCACGGCCAAGGCGATTTCTCTGGCGCGCGGACTTCCGCTGATCGCCATCAATCATCTGGAGGCGCACGCGCTGACACCGGGGCTCACAGATAATATGAAGCCGCCCTATCTACTGCTGTTGGTGTCGGGCGGGCATACTCAGGTGCTGGCGGTCGAGGGCGTTGGCAAATTTCACCGGCTCGGCACCACGCTGGACGATGCGCTGGGCGAGGCCTTCGATAAGACGGCCAAGCTGCTCGGGTTGGGTTATCCGGGCGGTCCGGAGGTTGAGAAGCAAGCCAAGACCGGCGATCCTAAACGCTTTGCGCTACCACGCCCGATGCTGGGTCGGCCTGACGCGAATTTCTCGTTCGCGGGCCTGAAGACCGCCGTGCGCCATGCCGCGCAGAAACTGGGGACACTGGCAGCAGTCGATGTTGCTGATTTGTGTGCGTCGTTCCAGGCGGCGGCGGGTGACAGCGTGGCGGACCGGCTGCGGGTGGCCATGGCTTTGTATGAAGAGCGGATGGGTCCAACGGCAAAAAGAGTTCTTGTCGTTTCAGGTGGTGTGGCGGCGAATGCGGCGCTGCGGCAATCCTTGCAGGCGATGACCGGCATGCAGGGTTACCAGCTCGTTATCCCGCCAATCAATTTGTGTACGGATAATGCGGCGATGATCGCATGGGCCGGCGCCGAGCGGCTGGCGCTGGGCCATACCGATGGACTCGATTTCGCCGCCCGGCCGCGCTGGCCGCTGGACGAAGTGTCGGCCCCGCTCTTAGGATCAGGACGGCTCGGTGCCAAGGCTTAAGGGACCGGCGATGAAATCCCACTACAAAACGGTTGGCGTCATCGGCGGCGGTGCATGGGGCACCGCGTTGGCGCAGTCACTGAGCATCGCTGGCCGGGACGTGCTGCTTTGGGCGCGTGATCCAAATGTGGTCGATAGCATCAACAAGCGGCACACGAACGACAGCCGCCTGCCCGGATTTACCCTTGCCTCAAATATCCAGGCCACCGGTGATATTGCAGAGGCCGCCAGCCGTGATCTCATCGTGTTCGCGGTGCCTGCTCAGCATATGCGCGAGGTTGGCAAACTGCTTGGGCCGCATGTGGCCCGTGATGCGGCCTCCGTCATGTGCACCAAGGGCTATGAGCGTGACACGCAAAATACGATGGTGGGTGTGATCATGCAAACCGCCAAGCTGAAGCCCGCTGTGCTCTCCGGCCCGAGTTTTGCAGCCGATGTTGCCCGCGGATTGCCGGTTGCCGTGACGTTAGCGGCTGAAACCTACGGCGAAGCCACCCGCCTTGCCAATGCCTTCAGCCACCGCCATTTCCGTGTCTATGTCAGCACCGATATCGTCGGTGTGCAAATGGGTGGAGCTGTCAAGAACGTGCTGGCCATCGCGGCCGGCATCGTGATGGGCCGCAAACTCGGGGCCAGCGCTCACGCCGCGCTCATCAACCGCGCGTTTTACGAAATCTCAGAGTTCGGCCGCCATGTCGGCACGCAACGCGACACGATCAACGGCTTGTCCTGCCTCGGCGATCTGATCCTCACCTGCAACAGCCCGCAATCGCGCAATTTTACGCTCGGTCGGCATCTGGGCGAGGGCCGGACTCTGCAAGAGGCGCTCAAGTTGACCGGCGGCACCGCTGAAGGTGTGTACACGGCTGGTGCCGTCATCGAAAGGGCGCGCCGCGGCAAGCGCCCCATTGAAATGCCGATTACGTCGGCAGTGCATGGCATCGTCAACGGTACACTGACCGTCAACGATGCTATCGATGATCTGTTGTCGCGGCCGGAAAAGCCCGAGAACTGATCCGCCTGCTCAGTATCCGCCGCCGCAACCTTTGCGCCGCTCGGCATTAACGATCAGGCTCACGGTCTGCTGGGCGTAGCCAGACAGGCGGCCATAGGGCGCAAAGCAGCCATAGCCGAACACGGCTCGCGCCCGCGCGGTCTTGAAGCAATAGCCGGCCTGCGAATAAATGGAATTGCGCTGGTACCAGAGCTGGTTGCAGCCCATGTAGTCGTAGTCGCTGGCCGACGCGGGCAGGGCAGGCAATAGAGTGATCGCCATTGTCACAGCGACCAAAGTCTTCCGCAATGGGGTCATGTTGTGTTCTCCCTGACGTTATGCTGGATGAGGACCAACCGGTCGCCCAACGGCCGGAGCTTATGAACCGGCCTTGCAAAATACCATCACTACTTTGTAACTGCCGGGCGATCTGTCCGGAGGGTAAACCGGGGCTTTGCAGAGTCCACGATACGAGGGTGCCGTGCCTAACTACTGGTTGTTCAAGAGCGAGGCTGAAACCTGGTCGTGGGACCAGCAGGTCGCGCGTGGCGCTAAGGGCGAGGCCTGGAACGGGGTGCGCAATTATCAGGCCCGCAATCACATGCGCGCCATGAAAAAGGGCGATCTGGGGTTCTTCTACCATTCGGGGGGCGAGCGGCGGGTGGTGGGGCTGGTGCGCGTTCTCAATGAAGTGCATCCCGATTCGGACGACGAAACGGGGACCTGGGACTGCGTCGATCTGATTGCCATCGCGCCGCTGCCGCAGCCCATGACCCTTGATCGCATCAAGACGGAGCCCGAGCTCGCCGAGATGGTGCTTGTGAAGAATTCGAGGCTGTCCGTACAGCCAGTGACGGAGTCTGAGTGGAAAACAGTGTGCAAACTCGGCGGTCTCGATCCGTCCAAGCTGCGAACGCCTTGACGCTGCGCGAGCGCATCCTGGCCGATACCGCGTTTGTTCCAGCTGGGACACTCGTGCCGGAAATCGGGCTCTATCTCGCGACCACGCCCCGCGAGATCCTTCGCGAAGCGGCCGCCGACCGGGTCAACCGCAGCGAGCCGCCCTACTGGGCCTTCGCTTGGCCGGGCGGGCAGGCGCTGGCACGCTATATCCTCGACAATCCCGGGCACGTCTGCGGCAAGCAGGTGCTGGACATCGGCGCGGGTTCCGGGATCACTTCGGTGGCCGCGATGCTGGCGGGCGCGCAGTCTGTGGTTGCCAACGACATCGATCCGCTGGCCTGCGTTGCGGCGGCGCTGAACGCAGATGGCAACGACGTCGCCCTTGGGATCAGCGGTACGGACTTGCTCGAAACAGCGCCAGATTGTGAGCTGCTGATCATCGGCGACCTCATCTACGAGCCCGGCTTGGAAATTCGCGTTGCGGCATTTTTGATAGCGGCGCAGGCATCGGGCATTCCGGTGCTGTTCGGCGACCGGGCAACGTCGCGGCTGCCCTCGCTGCCGTTCCGGCAAATTGCGCAATACGATACGATTGTCGCGCCGCCGCTGGAGGACGGCTATGTGGAGATCGCCCGCATCTGGCGGCTAGACCCCGCATGATCGGTGATCTTGCGGCATTCATCCGCGCCAATACCAAGGTGCTTTCGCCGCCGCTACTGCCCGAAATCCGGCTGCATCTAGCCGAAGAGTCGCTGGCGATCTGGTCGAAGACCGAGGAGGAGCTGGGCGCGTCGGGCTTGCCGCCGCCCTATTGGGCGTTTGCCTGGGCAGGAGGGCAGGCGTTGGGACGCTATACGCTCGATTCACCGGAAATCGTAGTTGGCAAGCGTGTGCTTGACCTCGCCGCCGGTTGTGGCCTTGGCGCGATTACAGCCATGCGTGCAGGCGCGGCGTCGGCCATCTGCAACGACATTGACGAGTTTGCCGGGGCCGCCATGTTGCTCAACGCGGAGTTGAATGGCGTCGCATTCGACGTTCAATTGAAGGATCTGCTGTCCGGCCCGCCAACGGATGCTAATGTGATTCTGGTGGGCGACGTGTTCTACGAAAAGCCGCTGGCCGGGCGGGCGCTGGCTTGGCTCATTTCCTGCCAGAAGGGCGGCGCTGAGATCCTCACCGGCGATCCGCAGCGCACCTATTTCCCCAAGGACGAGTTCAATCATATCGCCCAGTACCGCGTCCCCGTCAGCCGCGAGCTGGAGGACGCCGAGATCAAGACAACCTCGGTCTGGCGCCTCAAGTCCCGGTGAATGATGCAAACCGGCCGCACTTATCCCCAGTGCGGCTTTGCCTGCATTCCGCCAGCCGCATGGGCAGTGTAGAAGCATCTGCAACCGAATCGTATCCTGCTGGAAAAATGAGGGACTTTATGGATTTCGTGGCCATGCAAGCCAAGCTGAAAGCGATGGGACTGTCGTTCCTCAATCCAGTGATTGATTACGCCGCGACACTCAATTCGACGGCCATCCTTGCGGCCCTTATCGGGGGTTGGATCGTCGGGTGGATCTGGTATGCGCTGGTCGGCACGGTTTGGCAGGACTCGGTCGGCACCGGCAAGGCCAACGAGTTCTCGCCGCGCCGGCAGATTTTCGGCGGCCTGGCGCAGATCATCATGACCATCATGCTCGGCTCGTTCATGACGCGGCTGAACTATACCGGTGCGTGGGGCGGCATCCACACGGCCTGGCTGCTGTGGTTCGGTTTCGTGATGACGACGATCCTGGTCAACTACGCCAATCTCGGCAAGAAGCTCGGCTTGGCGTTCATCGACGGCATTCACTGGCTGCTGGTGCTGACGGCGATGGGCGTGATTATCGGCACGTTCAACGATCTGGGGATCGGTGTACAGAAGGCGCAAGCAGGGCAGCCTGCTGTGGCGCCCGCTGCAGCGGCAGCTACCGTCAAGACTGGCGGCTAAACATGACATTTGCTGGCATAAATCACTGGGGCGTCATCGCAGCGGCCGTCGCCGGTTGGATTTTCGGCGCGGTGTATTACGGCGTGCTTGGTAAGCAATGGGCGGCGGCGTTGGGGAAAACGCAAGCCGAACTGATGCCAAGTGGGCGGCCAGGCACGGTAGCGATGGTGCTCAGCTTCATCGCCCAGTTGGTGATGGCCGAGATGCTGGCCGGGTTGGTGGGTCACCTGGGCCCGGGCCATTTCACCGTGCGCGCGGCCATGATCTCGGCAGCGTTTATTTGGGTCGGCTTTGTACTGACAGTGCTGGTGACCAGCCACGGCTTCCAGCGAGCAAAACGGTCATTGACCCTGATCGATGGCGGACACTGGCTCGGCGTTCTGCTGCTGCAAGGTCTGGTGCTGGGGCTGATTGGGGTTTGAAACCGCAGAGTGATTGCATCGGCAAGCGTCATACGTGCTCGCTACTTCTGATAGTGGGTACTAGAGTTATGGCATGGCGAAATCGATAGACACCACGACGCCCGAATTCCGCGCTAATGCAGAGCGCCGCCGCAGGACATGGAGCATGACCGCTCACTGCAATTTCGATGATGTGAAGGCTGCGGAATACGCCTACTGGGCGACCCAACCCACGCACGTCGTGATGGCCACCGTTGCGGAGATGACCGCCGACGCCTATGCGATGAAAGGCATCCATGTTTCCAGACTTCCAAGAACTCCTAGGCCTGCTGAACAAAAATAAAGTGAAGTATCTGGTGATCGGTGGCTATGCCGTGTCGCGTCATGCTCAACCGCGTGTCACAAAGGATCTCGATATTCTCATCCAACCGTGCAGACGTCGAGGAATTACGACAGGCGCAACGGGGGACATCGTCGTAGCCGCAAGCAACGCAAACGCTAAGCACTCCGTCGCACGGCGGGGCCGCACAAAGCCGGCGCGCTGACAGCCGGAATCAACTTGAAACCGCGCGGTTGTTCAGCCAAAGCGCCAGCATCAGCAGGGCGAGACTGAGCCAGAGCCAGGCGTCAGTGCTTTCGTTGAAGAACAGCAATCCCAAGACGACGCTGGCCGGCGTGGCGACATAAACGGCCTGAACGGTCGTCACCGCACCAAACCGCTGGATCATCTTGAAATAACAGACCCGTTCCAGAATCCACATCAGCGTGACGGCCAACAGCAGTAGCGAGCCCAAGTGCCCGGCTGTCGAATTGCCCGGTGCCACCGCGCCGGGCCAAAACAGAAACGGTACGCCGTAGAGCGCCTGGGAAAACGACTCGCCGATCCCTGCCGTCAAGGGCTGCATGCCCTTCGGCCAAGCCATCGCCGTGTACACATTGTATGCGGCATAAAGGATTGGGAGCGCGGCCGTGATCAGCACCCAGCCATCGATTGCGCCAAATCCTGCGCCGGTGCGCGTCACGATCACAATGGCACAGGATACAAACCCAATCAGCAGAGCCAGCAGCCGCGCGCCATTGTGGGTCTGGCGGCCGAGGGCGAGCGTCAAGGCGTAGGTGCAGAGTGGCGCCGTCGACGTGATCACAGCCGTCAGCGTCACCGGAACATGCCGGATGGCAAACAGGCCAACGACGAATGGAATGTTGAGAAGGGTGCCACAGCAGAAGCCATAGATGACCTCCCGCCGCGTCATGCGCAGGCGCCCACCACCAAGCCATTGCAGCAGCATCAGTCCCAGGCCGACGCCAATTCCGGAGGCGACCAGAATATACGTCACCGGTACGCCCGCGAGGCCGAGCGCCTTGTTGATCGGCGTTGAGGCCCCCCAGAAGACCCCGAGGCCGAGCACAAAAAACATTTGAGCAAAGGCAGACATGGCGGCTGGCCTTAACGGATACGCTAAAAGGAGGGTTCCCCCGTCCCGCTATGCCCTCTAATATCGCTAACCACAAGAAGTCGGGATCGATACCGGGAGAGCCAGGGCGATGAGCAGTGAAAAAATCTATGACGTCCCCGCCAAGTGGGCGAGCAACGCCTGGGTGGACGCCGGCACTTACGGCTCCATGTACCAGCGCTCGGTCGATGATCCTGACGGGTTTTGGGGCGAACAGGGCAAGCGTATCGACTGGATGAAGCCTTATACGAAGGTGAAGAACACGACCTTCGGGCCGGGTGACGTCTCGATCAAATGGTACGAGGACGGAACGCTAAACATCTGCGCCAACTGCATTGACCGGCACATGGAAAGCCGCGCCGACCAGATCGCCATCATCTGGGAGGGTGATGATCCGACCCAGGACGAGCGCATCACCTACCGCCAGCTCCACGAGCGCGTGTGCAAGTTCGCTAATGTGCTGAAGGCCAACGGCGTGCGCAAAGGCGACCGCGTCACCATCTATCTGCCGATGATCCCGGAGGCGGCCTATGCCATGCTCGCCTGCGCGCGCATTGGCGCGGTGCATTCCGTGGTGTTTGGCGGCTTTTCGCCAGAGAGTCTGGCCGGCCGCATCCAGGATTGCGCCTCGCGCTTTGTCATTACAGCCGATGAGGGTGTGCGTGGCGGCAAGCCAGTGCCTCTGAAGAAGAATACCGATGATGCGCTGGCCAAGTTGCCGGGAAATGACGTCCGCGTGCTTGTGGTGCGCCGGACCGGCGGCAAGGTGCCGTGGAACGCTGCGCGCGATATCTGGCTGCATGACGAGTTGCCTAAGATCAGCGCTGTTTGCCCGCCCGAAGAGATGAACGCGGAAGACCCGCTGTTCATTCTCTATACGTCAGGCTCAACGGGCAAACCCAAGGGTGTGCTGCACACCACCGGCGGCTACATCGTCTATGCATCGATCACGCATCAATATGTCTTCGACTACCATGACGGCGATATCTATTGGTGTACGGCCGATGTCGGCTGGGTGACGGGCCACAGCTACATTCTCTATGGGCCACTGGCGAATGGCGCCACGACGCTGATGTTCGAGGGCGTGCCGAATTATCCGACGGCCTCGCGCTTCTGGCATGTGATCGACAAGTGGAAGGTGAACATCTTTTACACCGCACCGACGGCGATCCGTGCTCTCATGGGCGCAGGCGACGATTTTGTGACGCGCACGGACCGCTCCTCGTTGCGGCTGCTGGGCTCGGTCGGCGAGCCGATTAATCCCGAGGCGTGGGAGTGGTATTACCGCGTTGTCGGCAAAAGCAAATGCCCGGTGGTCGATACCTGGTGGCAGACCGAGACCGGCGGCATTCTGATCTCGCCGCTGCCTGGCGCGACAAAGCTCAAGCCCGGCTCGGCGACGCTTCCGTTCTTCGGCATCCGCCCCGCCGTCGTGGATGACAAGGGCACTGTTCTCGCGGGCGAGACCACGGGCAACCTGGTGCTGCTCGACAGCTGGCCAGGTCAGATGCGGACGATTTACGGCGACCACCCGCGCTTCGTGCAGACCTACTTCTCCACCTACAAAGGGTCCTATTTCACGGGCGACGGCTGCCGCCGCGATGCCGACGGCTACTACTGGATCACCGGCCGCGTTGACGACGTGATCAATGTGTCGGGCCACCGTCTGGGTACGGCAGAAATAGAGTCGGCGCTGGTTGGCCATTCGAGGGTAGCTGAGGCGGCCGTGGTAGGTTACCCGCACGACATCAAGGGCCAGGGCATCTATTGCTATGTGACGCTGATGGCGGGTGACAAGGGCTCGGAAGAGTTGAAGAACGAATTGAAACTCTGGGTGCGCAAGGAAATCGGCCCCTTCGCAGCTCCTGATCAAATTCAGTTCGCGCCCGGCCTGCCGAAAACGCGCTCGGGAAAAATCATGCGCCGCATCCTGCGCAAAGTCGCCGAGGACGATTTTGGCGCGCTGGGGGATACGAGCACGCTGGCCGATCCGGGCGTTGTGGAGGATTTGATTAGTAACCGTCAGAACCGGAGGGGGTGAGGTTCTAGTCTTACCGCTTTCCCGCCCCACCTCCACCTTGTTCGGGGTGGGGCGGGAAAGCCTAAAGTAAGATTATCAATTTGCCTCCGCCCACTCTCCCAACCGTCCCAAAAACTCCAGACACCGGTCTAGTTCGCTGATCTTCACGAACTCGTCCGGGCGGTGGGCCTGCTCGATGTCGCCGGGGCCGCAGATGACGCTGTCGCAGCCGCCGCCCTGGAACAGGCCCGCCTCGGTGCCGTAGGAGACCGCGTGGGTGCCGTTCTGGCCCATGAGTTTCAGCGCCAATGAGACGGCTTCGGATGATCCGCCGGAATAGAACGCAGGCACACTGTTCATCAAGCTCGTGACAATTCCAGTGTCATGACCAACGGCCTGCATCGTCGGCAGGCAATGCTCCTTGATGTACCGTTCAAAGCGATCGACGACGGTCTTGATGTCGAACCCCGGCAGCGCCCGGATCTCCCAGCTGAAGGCACAATGCTTGGGTACGATGTTCTGTGCACGCCCACCCTCGATCAACCCGATCTGCAGGGTCGTATAACTCGGCGTGAACCGCTCGTTCCGCGGGCCGTCACGCAACTCGTCCTCAATGCGGCTCAACTCCGAAATCAGCATGCCGCCAATATGGATGGCGTTGACGCCGATGTGGGCCAAGCTGGAATGCGCCTCGCGGCCAGTGATAGTGGTTCGGAAGCGGGTTGCGCCCTTGTGGCTGTCGACGATGGTCATGTTGGTAGGTTCGCCCACCACCACCAGCCGGGGCCGCGTCAACCGCGATCCCATTTCATCGATCATCGGGCGCACACCGGTACAGCCGACCTCCTCGTCATAGGAAAAGACAATGTGGATCGGCGTCTTGAGTTGCCGCGCCTTGAACCCGGGCACCATGGCAAGCACGCAGGCGAGGAACCCTTTCATATCACAGGTGCCCCGGCCGTATAGCTTGCCCTCGCGCTCAACGACCTTGAACGGGTCGCTCGCCCATTGCTGACCCTCGACCGGCACGACGTCCGTGTGACCGGACAGTCCAATTCCCGGTTTGCCCGCTTCGCCGATAGTCGCGAACAGGCTGGCCTTGAGGCCGTCGGGTGTCGGCACCAGCTGGCTCTCGATGCCGTGGCCAGCAAGATAGGCCGTCACAAACTCGATCAGCGGAATGTTGGTGTTAGCGCTGGTCGTATCGAACGTGACGAGCCTTTCCAAAAGCTCGCGTGCGGATTGTCGTCGGTTTGGCAAGATGGTCTCCGGTTGGGGCAATCGCGAGGATGATCGAGAGAGTGCCGCAAATCTAATTCAGCCGCTTGGCCTCATAGGGGCTATCCAGCGAGAATGCCGGGATTTCGATGTCGAAGCGCTCACCGCTGGCGGCCTCCATCCGATAGCTGCCGGCCATGATGCCGGAGGCCGTCGTCAGCGGACAGCCGCTCGTATAGGTGAATGCGCCACCCGGCTTCAGCACCGGCTCTTCGCCGATCACACCGGGGCCGTTGACCTCTTCCACCCGGCCGCGCGCGTCGGTGATCCGCCAGTGGCGGGTGCGCAGTTGAACCTGGGTTTCGCCCAGATTGGCGATCTCGACCGTGTAGGCCCAAAAATAGCGGTTCTGCGCCGGAGCCGAGCGCTCTTCCATGAATTGCGGTTGGACCGTCACGCGGATGCCATGGGTGGTGGCTTGATACATTTGGGCTCTTCTTCTGCTCGCATTCTCGTTATGTTATTTGGCACACGCTTGCCCAAAGTGCCACTTGAGACCGCCGCACGGCAATGGGGAACCTATGTTTGATACAAGATTGCGCGGTTGGATTGATCCACCCCTGACCGCAGCCGGACGCCTGCTGGCGCGTGTGCACATTGGCGCGGACGTGGTGACGCTGACCGGTTTTGTCTGTGGAATGACGGGCGCGCTGGCCATTGTTTTCAATGAGATGTGGGCGGCACTGGCGCTGATTCTGCTCGGGCGTCTGCTCGACGGCCTTGATGGTGCCATTGCCCGCGCAACCCAGCCAACGGACCGCGGCGGATTTCTCGATATCGCGCTCGATTTCATCTTTTACGGCTCGGTGCCGCTGGCTTTCGCGATGCTCGACCCCTACCGCAATGCGCTGCCAGCGGCCGGGTTGATCGCCAGCTTCTACGCCAACGGTGCAGTGTTCCTGGCTTTCGCGATCATGGCGCAAAAGCGAGGGCTGGAGACCCAACTGCAAGGCACGAAATCGCTCTACTATATGGCAGGACTGGCCGAGGGCGCTGAAACAATTGCCGTATTCGCCGTGTTTTGTCTGTATCCGGCGGGGTTTCCGTGGGTGGCGGGCGCGTTTGCGCTGGTGTGCTATACCTCGGCGGCGGCGCGGCTGGTGCTGGCTTGGCGGGCCCTGGCTTAGGTGAGTTGGATTGCGTAAGAGGTTCGTATGACGCGTCAGTCTCTAAAGTCCAAACTCACCGGCACTTTCCTGTTCCTAGGGGTCGTCATGCTGGTGGCTGCGGCCGCCCGTTTTGCTTATCCGCTGACGCAACAAGGTAGTCTTGAGCACGACGTCCTATTCGCGACCTACGAATATCTGAAGGATATGTCGCTGCTGATCGCCACTGGTGGCGTCGCTTACCTTGGTAACATCTATCAGAAGCGCTCGTCCTTCATCGAGTCGCTGAAGGAGGAATGGCGCGATGTGCTGAAGGCGAAATCGGCAGTGCTGACATTTACGTACGGCGAAAAGCCGACCACAGAGCAATATATCACCGTGTTCAACGTGCTCAGCGAAACCATCGACAATATGCGGACGGTCTATCGCAATGTGGGGGAGACATCGGAGCTAGTCGGACTCTATCCGTATGCATCTCTGCACGATATGCGCCGGGTTTTGCAGACCTTGAACCCAGCCAAAGGCGATGCCGTGACAGAGGGAGATCGAAAGCGCGTGCGCGACGCCGTGCTGCAAGCATTTTACGCGCTTCGTGAGCGGTTTCTGGAGGAGCTGGACCTGGAAGAGCCGACCCGCCCGTTGCTGATTTCTGGCGGACGGCGCCTTAAAAAACCAGGCTCAACCAATGCCGCCAATCGCGCGCAAGAGTGGCAGCGTAAGCGTCAAGACAAAAAGCCGTCATCCGATCCGGCGCTAGATGTGTTGCTTGCAGAGCTCTATGACCACGAACAGAGTACGGCAAAGCCGTGGCGGGACGTGGCCGATTCACCTGCCAAGGCCAGACAAGGTGGGTAGGAGCTGTCGCCCAAAGCTTTAGTGAACCTGATCCGGCAGTCTACGCCGGCATGTCCGCCGTCTCCTTCTTCGCCCCGCCATTCAGCGCCGTGTACGCGGCATTGATCCGGCGCGACATGGCGTTGAGGTACTCTTTGACTTCCTTAGGCAGATCGGCGGTCGCGAATTTATCAGGGTGGTACTGCTTTACCAGCCGGTGATAGGCGTCGCGCATTTCTTCTTTGGTCGAGGTCTCGGGAATGCCAAGCACGGTCCAGGGATGGAACAGCTCGTTCTTATTCTGGGAGCGGGCCAGCTGGTCGGCACGCGGGATCTGGCGCGGGCGCACGGCTTGGATGGTCTGCTTGCTCAGAAAGAAGCGGTCGCCATCGTAAACTTCAAAATCAACAAAACCGCTGGTATGGTTGAGTTCGTCGCCCAGCGATCGGGTGGTGGCAAAATGCATCCGCCCCGTGACGTGCTCGCCATCTTGCAGCGTCACCTCGACGGTGACATTGCCACGTTCCGGCTCATGGAGCCGGTCGACCCGGTTGCGTTCGAACATGGAGTGGTTGCCTGCTGTTCCGAAATGACACGTTGCGCCTTGCTTCCCATCAGGATGCAGGCTTCGTGCCGGAACGGCAGCGGCGTTCGCTT
Source organism: Hyphomicrobiaceae bacterium (assembly GCA_025359185.1). Classification (GTDB taxonomy): domain Bacteria; phylum Pseudomonadota; class Alphaproteobacteria; order Rhizobiales; family Hyphomicrobiaceae; genus JANYHF01. Next base: position 54,231 of record JANYHF010000027.1, read on the forward strand.
ACGCGGCGTGCTCAGTCACATTCTGTTGACCAGCGATGGTCATGCGCAAGTCCGAATAGGCCAGATTGATGCGCGTTGCCACGGCGCTCAGATATTCGGCAACTTCCGGCGGCAGCTCCGTGCGGATGAAGCGGTCGGGATGGTAGACCTTGGCCAGGGATACATAGGCGTTGCGGACTTCAGCGGCGTTCGCGCCCTTCTTCAGGCCCAGCACCTCATAGGCGTCGAACTGATCAAGGGTCGAGGCGCGGCGGCTCATCTGATCGGCACGCGGTACGTTGAACTCTTTGACGGCGGCAATCACGTTGCGAGCCAGGAACATCTTCTGCCCCTCCATCGGCTCGAACTCGATGAACATTTCGCCCTTGTTGAGTTCGTCCTGAAGGGTCTTGGTCTTGGAGTGGAAGACGTTGCCGCGCATCTGTACGCCCGTTGACATCGTGATGGTTACTTGAACCGTCACCCGGTTCATCTTGGCGTAGTCGCCATCGCCCTTCATCATGTCAACAGCCGTCCTTGTGCAGGCCCCGGCAAGCACATCGCAACCGATGCGGCCGGACGATCCCGTTCCAACTCTGGATAATAGCTGGTAACCCTTTACGGATGGTTGCGACGGCATCCATCAGGCTTCTGCTTGCCCATAGCGTGCAGCGCAGCAATGTGCTAAGCGGCTCCCCAACAGCTCACCAATTTCCGCCAACCGAAAGAGTGACGGGTCCCCTATGGAACTCCGCAATATCGCTATCATTGCCCATGTCGACCATGGCAAAACCACACTTATTGACGTTCTTTTGCGTCAATCCGGTGCCTTCCGCGAAAACCAGAAGGTTGCTGAAAGAGCCATGGATTCCAACGACTTGGAGCGCGAACGCGGAATCACCATCTTGGCCAAATGCACATCCGTGTACTGGAAGGATGTGCACATCAACATCGTCGATACGCCGGGCCACGCCGACTTCGGCGGCGAGGTCGAACGCATCCTCTCCATGGTCGATGGCGCCATCGTGCTCGTGGACGCCTCGGAAGGCCCGTTGCCGCAGACCAAGTTCGTGGTGTCGAAGGCGCTCAAGCGTGGCATCCGGCCCATCGTCGCCATCAACAAGATCGACCGGCCGGACGAGCGGCACATGGACGTGCTGAACGAGGTGTTCGATCTGTTCGCCGCCCTCGATGCCGACGACAAGCAACTGGATTTTCCCGTGCTGTATGGCTCGGCGAAAGAGGGCTGGATGGCTTTGGATCCCAAAGGACCAAAAGACGGCATGGCCCCGTTGTTTGACCTCGTGGTCAAGCATGTGCCGCCGCCAGTGGTTGGCGAGGGACCGTTCCGGATGCTGGCGACAACGTTGGAAGTGGACCCTTATCTGGGGCGCATTCTCACAGGCAAAATTTTTTCCGGCTCGATCAAGCCGAACATGCCGATCAAGGCCTTGTCGCGCGACGGCAAGCTGATTGAGACGGGCCGTGCCTCCAAGGTGCTCGGGTTTGTCGGCCTCGAACGCGCGCCGGTGGAATTGGCCGTGGCAGGCGAGATCGTCGCCATTGCAGGCCTGTCCAAGGCGACCGTGGCGGACACCTATTGCGCCATCGAAGTGGAAGAGGCGCTGCCCTCGACGCCGGTCGATCCGCCGACGCTGTCGATGACCTTTCGCATCAACGACGGCCCGCTGGCCGGGCAAGAAGGCGACAAGGTGCAGAGCCGCGTCATCCGCGACCGCCTGATGCGCGAGGCCGAGGGCAACGTCGCCCTGCGCATCGACGAAACCGGTGACACGGACGCGTTCCTGGTGTCCGGCCGTGGCGAATTGCAACTCGGCATTCTCATCGAGACGATGCGCCGTGAAGGCTTCGAGCTGACCGTGTCCCGCCCGCAGGTGGTGTTCCGCAAGGACGAAGCAACCGGCGTGCGGCTGGAGCCGTTCGAGGAAGTCATCGTCGATGTGGACGAAGAGTATTCGGGCATCGTTGTGCAGAAGGTCAGCGAGCGCCGCGGGGATCTCCTGGAAATGCGTCCCTCGGGCGGCGGACGTCAGCGGCTGGTGTTCAAGGCGCCGACGCGCGGGTTGATCGGCTATCAGAGCGAACTGATGTCGGATTCGCGTGGCACCGCCGTCATGAACCGGCTGTTCCACAGTTACGGCCCGATGAAGGGCGAGGTGCAGGGCCGCCGCAACGGTGTGCTGATCTCGAACGCTCAAGGTGAGGCAACGCAGTATTCGCTGTGGTATCTCGAAGACCGCGGCCGCTTGATGATCACGCCCCAGACGACCGTCTATGAAGGCATGGTCATTGGCCAGCACGCCAAGGAAAACGATCTGATCGTCAACGTCATCGAAGGCAAGAAACTCACCAACATCCGCGCCGCCGGCAAGGATGAGGCGACGACGCTGTCGCCGCCGATGATGATGAGCCTGGAGAAGTCGCTGGCATATATCCAGGACGACGAACTGGTGGAAATTACACCCGCCAGCATTCGGATCCGCAAGCGGTGGCTGGATCCGAATGAGCGGAAACGCATGGAGAGGAAGAAAGAGGTGGAGGTGGCTTAGGGTTGCATGTCGAGGGCTGGTGTTGCTACGCCGCCAGCCTTTTCAATGTCAAATCTGAGACATCTCGACCAACCACGTCGGCAGCTTGAGCAAGAACGCTAAGATAGGTGCCAAACTCGACTTTTTTCCGCACCACGGCCACACGCCGTGGGGGATTGTCAACTCGAGCGATATCATGAAATTTCGTCACGGCGGTTGCAATCGACGCGTGATGGTTTGTTACGGGTTCAAATATTGTTTCGTGATCATCAGCGCCGCCTGGGGCGGCGTAGCGAACCACGTTAGCAACGTGCCACGGCGTCTGCGAAGCACCCATGAAAGGAACGTCCTTTGCAACTTTGTCATGTGTGAATATTGAAACGAGCCTACGGTACAAAACCTCTGTTTCGTCGGCAAATTTCTTTTCCGACAATTTCAAAGCCGCAATTGAAACAGCCTCAAGAGAGCAGTTTGCGATTGCTGCCGATGCTCCGACCAATTGATCTCGCGCCACTTTGGCGACAAAAAACGACTGAGTATCAAATCCGACACCGGCGTTCGCTGCAATCTGAGGAGCGTGGCGCTTGAACAGCAATGTTGCCCCCATCATGTCGCACTCAGAATAGCCAAGACCGTAATCGGATACAAAGTACTGGTCGACACCCGCCTCGGCGACCCGCACCAATACGTTCGCGCCACTCGGATAAATCAGTGGCATCGCGATGAACGTTCCATCGGGCCGATGATCGATTTTGACGAGCTCGCGAGCCGCCGTTTCGATGACCGCAGCGAAGCGCTCTCGACTTGGATTTGACGACTTTTGCATTTCTACAGCATCCTCATCTGCCAAGGAGGAACTGGGATGGATGACATATTCGCTATTCTAACCTCAAATGCGCAAATGTCAAGGAATTAACCATATGAATCAACATCTTGAATTGGAACTGCAATTGGCAAATTGCCAGAAAATAGGCGTTGCTTTTCCTCGTGCCAATTCAAGTCGAACCGGTGCACATGCGTCTGGCGAAAAGGCTTAAATCGCCATTCCTTCGGCCCTCTGCCCTTGTTGTTGTGATGCGATAGAGGCCGCCACTCAATCCTAACAAGCGGCTCGGTCTTTCCCTTTGGTGCACGAAATTCCAGCTGTGCCCGCACTGCTTCGTTGGGGAGTTGCTCGTGGACTACGACCCGAACCTGTATTCCTTCAATTGTGACGCCATCAATATCGAGCGGGCTGATCCAGCTTAAATAGTCGCGAGCCGTCGCAATCCAAGATCGCGCACCCGGAATTTCCTTTTCAGCTTCGACGAGACTCCGAAGTTCAACGGCCATTTGTGGAAGTCACTCAAGTTGCTGAGGACAACAAGCCCGCTTTCCCTGCTCAACGCAACCCTTTGGTATAAGTGTGCCTGTTTCAATGATTTTTCCGTGCCTCGGATTGATGAAAACCCTTGCCAAATAGGGTGCCTCACCCCATATCTTCCTCGGACCTAGCCTGGCCAAGGAACGCCGCCTCCGCTCTGAAACGACAAGCGCCCCGCCGGAATCACCGCGCCTCTGCCATAGGCCGCGAACACCGGCCGTTATGCGCGCACGGAAAACTCCCTCCAAGGACATCCATCATGCTTATCGACACCCTGTTCGCCTGGGGCTGGCTACTGCCAGTCGCCGCCCTCGCCCTGATCATCCTTTTCTCGTCCCTCCGCGTTGCCAACGAATACCAGCGTGGCGTTGTCCTCCGGCTTGGCCGCCTGGTCGGCGCCAAGGGGCCGGGTCTCTACATCCTCTGGCCGATCATCGATAAGCAGGTGATGGTGGATCAGCGCGTGGTCACGGCCAATGTTGAAAAACAGGAAGCCATTACCAAGGATAACGTGCCGGTGCGCGTCGATGCCGTGGTCTGGTACCGCGTCACAGATCCCATCAAGTCGGTGCTGGAGGTGAAGGACGTCTACGCTGCAGTGACGCAAGTGTCGCTGACAACTCTGCGCAATGTTATCGGCCGCCATTCGCTCGACGATGTGTTGAAGGAGAAAGACAAGCTCTCGACCGAGATGCGCGGCATCATCGACGGCGTGACGGAAAAATGGGGCGTCGACGTGCAGATGGTGGAGATGAAGGACGTTGTCATCCCGCAGTCGATGCAGCGGGCGATGGCGCAGGAGGCTGAAGCGCTGCGTGAGAAACGGGCCCGCATCATCAAGGCGGATGCCGAGTTTGAGGCGGCGCAACGGCTGAACGACGCCGCGACCGTGATCATGAAGAGCCCGGCGGGCCTCGAATTGCGCCGGATGCAGATGATCACGGAAGTTGGTGCTGAGCAGAATACGACGACCATCATCATGATGCCATCGGAGTTTGTCTCGATGGCGCGTGGTATCGCCGATGCGGCGGCATTCATGACGAAGAAGGATGCGGCGTAGGATGGTGCTGAGCCGCTTGGCGAAGCCCACCACGACGATGTTGCTGACAAATGGTGGACTTCGCGAAAAGCTCAGCCCACCCTACGCCGCCGGCGTTCCAAACCACCGCCTCACTGCGACCGGCAACAGCGAAATCGCTGCCAAGGCCCCCAGTGCAATCAGGATTTCGCGCGTCACGAGCTTGCTGGCGTCGATGCTGAGATGGCACTGCGCGGCAGCTTCAATGGCGGACTTACCATCGAGGCAGAGATGATAGGATTGTGTCGCCGCTTCGATCACGCTCTCAAGACCGGTGCCGATATAGGAGAACGCGAAGGTGCCAGGAATAATGCCGATCAGGGTTGCGAGCACGTATGGGCCTAAGGCCATCCCGAAAATGGCCGGCACAAGATTGACCAGCCAGAACGGAAACGCAGGGACCAGCCGCAGGAACAGCAAGTAGTTGAACGCATCCTTGCGGAAGCCCTCGCTCAGCTTCTCCAGCCACGGACCGGCCTGTTTGGCGAGGCCAGCTCCCAGCGAGGTTTTTGCGACCAGGAACAGGCCCGTCGCGCCGAGCGTCGCACCAATCACCGTCGCGCTGCCGCCGATAATCCAGCCAAACAGAAGTCCGCCAGTCACCGTGATTAGGAGCCCCGCCGGTAACGACAGGGCCGTCGCTACCGCGTAAAACACCGTATACGCCAGGATAGCGAGCAGTTGGTGTTCCGCGACCCAGGCCTTCAGTGTGGCGTGATACTGTGCCAAAAGGTCAAACGAAAGAAACCTGTTGAGCCCGAGCACCCAGGCCAGTACCGGCACAGCTAGCAAGATCACCAAGGGCAACAACCGCGTAATCGAAAATCTCGCCTTCGCGGCGGACTGCCCCGTTTGCGTCGTTGCGGCCATATGTCACCTGTGTGTGCTGCGTCAGGCTTCAATCTACGCTGGAAACCTTAAGCTGCAACGCCCCTTCAAGCACAGTTGACCAATTCCTCCCGTCTTGTGATCGGCGCGTGCACTGGCGGCGTTGGCATGGCAAACTGACGACAAACAATGGAGCCCGACCCATGACACTCGCCCTTGGTGGCCTCCACCACCTCACCGCCATCACCGCCCGCACCGCCGGGAACCGCCGCTTTTACACCGAAATGCTGGGAATGCGGCTGGTCAAAAAAACCGTGAACCAGGACGATACGTCCGCCTATCACCTGTTCTATGGCGACGGCGCTGCGACGGCTGGCTCCGACATCACCTTCTTCGACTGGCCGGCCGCGCGGGAACGGCGCGGCACCAGTTCAGTCGTGCGCACAGGATTGCGCGTGAGTGGTGCAGGGGTGCTGGTCTACTGGCACGAGCGCCTGAAGGCGGCCGGTGTCCCCATCGAAGAGATCGCGCTGCGCAATGGCCGGCCCAGTCTCGCCTTCGAGGACCCCGAAGGCCAGCGGTTGTTGCTGGTTGATGATGGCGGCGCGGGCGAGGCGCATCCTTGGGATAGGAGCCCGGTTCCGGCCATCAACCAGATCCGCGGCCTAGGGCCAATGACGCTCAGTGTGCCCCGTCTCGCGCGCACCGCCAAGGTGCTGACGGAGGCCATGAATATGCGCGAAGAGACGGCCTACCACGATCCAGCGAAAGAAGGTCGCATGGTGCATGTGTTCGCCATGGGTCCTGGAGGCCCCGCTGCCGAGCTGCATGTGATCGAGGAACCAGACGCCCCGATGCCCGCTCAGGGTGCGGGCGCCGTCCACCATGTGGCCTTCCGCACACCGGACACGGGCCAGCTGACCGAATGGACGGAGCGGCTGACCAGTATGGGGCTGCGCAACAGCGGCGAAGTCGAGCGCTACTATTTCCGCTCGCTGTATTTCCGCGAGCCCGGTGGGATCCTATTTGAGCTTGCCACCGATGGCCCCGGCTTCACGGCCGACGAACCTCTGGCGACGCTGGGCGAGAAGCTGTCGCTGCCACCGTTCCTTGAGTCCAAGCGGGCCGCGATAGAAGCCAATCTCAAGCCTGTGTGAACAACTGCGGGCGTTAAGTCCGCATTCACCGTTTTGGCGCAGCGTTCCCAACGGGGTATGTCGTAAGGGGACGTCACCATGCTCGACCAACGCCGCCTGCGCTTCTCCGACATCACTGGCATTGAGCGGCGCGACCTGCCGCTGGCCTGCGAGATCTGGCTGGATGATCTCTATCGCGCCACCTGGATCACGCGCGAGGCGATGAAGCTCGCGACCTATTTTGTGCGCTATATCGGCCGTCCAGACGCCAACGCGCTGACCGTGCGCGAGATTGAAACGCAGTGCCAGCTGAGTGCGGAGGATTTGCGCAAGGCGTTGGTGCTGATGCGTTCGTTCAACGCCGTCGAGGGTTTTCTTGTTGACCGCAACGACATTCGCGTCGGGCTGAAACTCTCGCATTTGCAAAGGTTGCGAACGCTTGAAGCCAAGCACCGCTTCGCTGAACTGCTGGGCCGCCCTCCCAACAGTTCCTGGCCCTGGTCCGGTGGCGATGAAAAATGGGTGCCTGGCCAGCAAGCGGCATCGGCCGAACGTCCGGGGGAACCGGCCACAACCTGACATCCCAGACATAAAAGTGGCGATGGCTCTTTGAG
>JANYHF010000044.1 GCA_025359185.1 Hyphomicrobiaceae bacterium
GGTTCGTCAGGAGAGGGAATCGGCCAACGCGATTTGCAAGGAAATCGCTGTGCAACCGTTGAAATCTTGCAACGCCCACGATACAATTCAGGCCGTTTCGCATTCCGGATCAAAGGGTTGGCAATTCTTCACGGCCGACGAAATAGGACGTATATTTTTCTTCGGTAAAGGCGTGCATTCTATTGAAAAATCAACGCCTTGGCCGCCCCCCACCCGTCGCTTCGCTCCGGCCTCCCCACAAGGGGGAGACGGGAGTAAGCGGCTCCGGCATTGCATGACTTTGCAGCCCAGTGCAGCGCTGTAGACCTGTGTGAATGCCGAAGCACTTGACGGGGGAGGAACAAGGTGGGGGTGGGGCGGGCGATCTCACCATGAACGGCGCTTCGATTCCGTCTGAACCAGAAAAGCTCTAGCCCGCCTCGCGCTTACCCATCAGATCACGCTGCATCAGTTTGTTCAGCGCACCGATATAGGCCTTGGCGGACGACACCAGCGTATCGGGATCGGCTGCCCGCGAGGTGACGCTGCGCCCGTTCATCTCAAGCCGCACGCTCACTTCAGCCTGCGCGTCGGTGCCCTCGGTCACCGCTGTCACTTGGTAGAGCGCCAGCTTGGCCTCATGCGGGATCAGCGCCTTGATGGCGTTGAAGGTGGCATCCACCGGACCGTTGCCGGTGGTCTGCGCCGTCTTGTGCGAGCCCTCGATATCCAGCGTCAGCGTCGCCGATTGCGGCCCCATGGTGCCCGCAACGACCAGCAGCGCGATCACCTTCACGCGGTCCGACGCCGTGGCAATGCGCTCATCAACCAGCGCCTCCAGGTCCTCGTCATAGACGTGCTTTTTCTTGTCGGCGAGGGCCTTGAAGCGTGTGAACGCATCCTCGAAAGCGTTTTCGCCGAGCTCGTAGCCCAAATCCTTCAGCTTGGAACGGAACGCATTGCGCCCCGAATGCTTGCCCATCACCAGCGATGTCTTTGAGACGCCCACCGACTCCGGCGTCATGATCTCGTAGGTGTTGGCGTTTTTCAGCATCCCGTCCTGGTGGATGCCGCTCTCGTGGGCAAAAGCGTTCCGGCCGACGATGGCCTTGTTGTACTGGATCGGGAATGAGGTGACGGCGGATACCAATTTCGAGGCGCGCGTGAGTTGGGTTGCATCGACGCCCGTCACATAAGGCATCACGTCGCTGCGTGTACGGATCGCCATGACGATCTCTTCTAACGCTGCGTTGCCCGCACGCTCGCCGAGGCCGTTGATCGTGCACTCCACCTGCCGCGCCCCGCCCTCGATGCCCGCGAGCGAGTTGGCGACGGCCAAGCCGAGGTCATCATGGCAGTGCACGGAGAAAATCGCCTTGTCGCTGCCTGGCACTTTTTCACGCACGGCCCGGAACATCGCGCGGTATTCGTCCGGCGTCGAATAGCCGACCGTATCGGGCAGGTTGATGGTGGTCGCGCCCGCCTTGATGGCGGCGTCCACGCATTGGCAGAGATACGCGATGGGCGTGCGCGTCGCATCCATCGCCGACCATTCCACATCATCAGTGAGGTTGCGCGCGCGTTTGACGGTGGCGCTGATGATCTCCAGCACTTCGGCCTCCGTCTTGCGCATCTGGTGCTCAAGATGGATCGGCGAAGTTGAGACAAAGGTATGGATCCGCCCGCGTTTGGCCTTGCGCACGGCCTCGCCAGCCCTGTCGATATCGGCATTGATGGCGCGCGCGAGCCCCGCGACCACCGCCTTTTTGGTAATCCTGGCGATCTCGGCGACGGCCTCGAAGTCGCCTTGCGAGGCAATCGGGAACCCGGCCTCGATGATATCAACGCCCATCTCGTCGAGCATTTCGGCGACCTGGAGTTTTTCCTCCAGGGTCATGGTGGCGCCGGGGCATTGTTCGCCATCGCGCAAGGTGGTGTCGAAAATCACCACACGGTCCTTTTGCGCAGGCTTGGCGGGCGTTACAGGATTTGCGGAAGGGGCAGCGGTCTTAGGTTTCTTCGCGGTCATGGCAGGTGTCCTCGGATCTGATCAGCATCTCGTCTGTGGCCAGGGTTCCAGCGCTGGCTGGACCGGCCTTCATGACACCCCTGAGCGGCCATCCGTTTCTCACGGACAAGACGTGCTCAGGGGCTGCTAAGCAGGAGGGTACCGGGGGCCAGCAGGGCGCGCATCAGAGCAAGGCGCGGAGCCTGCTCCACGCTTGTCGTCCTAACTTTGCCTGCGCCAATCCCAGTCACAACTACCAATTCCATACCGGCCGCACACGAACTGCACGCGCCAAGAGCTACCAGATAACCGCAACCACCCCGCTAGCGCAAGGGCCTTTCACAGCATCACGTTACCCCGGCAACGCCGCCAGCAACGCTTCGGCACTGCTGGTTTCGGCTTTGCCGGTATTGTCCTCGACCTTGAAGATCTTGATGACACCATCCTCAACCAGGGCTGCGTAGCGCTCCGACCGCATACCCAACGGCCCCATGTCACTGGCTGTGCCCATGGCTTTGGCGAAGGCGGCGTGGCTGTCAGCCAGCATCAGCACTTTGCCGTCCGCGCCCGTGGCCTTGGCCCAAGCGCTCATGACGTGGTGATCGTTGACGGAGACGCAGGCGATGGTGTCGATGCCCTTGCGGTGAAACGCATCGAGGTTGGCCAGGAAGCCTGGCAGATGCTTCAAATGGCAGGTCGGCGTGAACGCGCCCGGCACCGCAAACAGCACCACCTTTTTACCCGCGAACACGTCGGTGGTTGTCACGTCGGCGCTCTTGCCGTCGCGAATGACTTTGAACGAAACATTCGGCACGCGGCTTCCAACAGCAATCGGCATCGGCAGGTCCCTCGAAAGTGCAAAATAGCCCTTCCCTCTTAGACTGCCCTTGGCGGGCTGTGAAGGGAGCGGCACCAGAGCCATGAGGGAGGGGATGCCGGTTGACGAGGCGGCAGCTTGCGGGGCCGAAGCCCTGCGAAGGCTGGGCCGTCGCCCACGCGAAACAACGGAAGCAGCACCTAGGTTTACACCCCGCCGGCCACCGATAGGTTACCGTCACCTGAGTGTCCGGCGCAAAACCGCACCTACTTTTCAATCGAGGGGCAGGGCGATAAACGTTGGGGATGTCGAAAACCCAAACCTATCCGTCCATTCTCATCATTGGCGCTGGCATTATCGGCGCGGCGATGGCGTACCGGCTTGCCAGGGCGGGCGCGGCGCCCATCGTTGTGGATGCGGGCGCGGGGGGCGGGGAGGCGACGGCGGCGGCGTGGGCATGGCTGAATGCCAGCTGGGGCAACCCGCCGCCCTATGCGCGGTTGCGCAAGCAGTCGCTGGGGCTGTGGCGGGAGCTGGGCGCGGAGATCCCGGAGCTGCCGGTGCGGTTCTGCGGCAGCCTCACCTACGATTTGAGCGATGCAGACCTGGAAACCTACGCGTTGTTGAGCACGGACGATTATCCGATCCAGATCATAGGCCCTGACGCCATCCGCGCGCGCGAGCCGAACCTGATCGATGTGCCTGCGCGGGCGGCTCTGTGTCTGGCCGAAGGCGTAGCGGAGCCGCTGGCCTCGGCCACCATTCTGCGGCAGCGCGCCGTGGCCTTGGGAGCGGAGTTCCGTCCGCACACGCGCGTGCTGGGGCTGATCACCAAGGGCGGGGCCGTGACGGGGGCGGCGACGGACGCCGGGGATATCGCAGCCGGCATCGTGGTGTGTTGCGGTGGCATTGGCTCGCCGGAACTTCTCGCAGGTGTTGGCTTTGATCTGCCCATGACCACGCCCGAAGGGTTGCTGGTGCACACCGAACCCCTGCCGCGCGCATTGACCGGACTGCTCGTAGCGCCCGGCATGGAGCTGCGCCAGACCAATACCGGACGGTTCGTCGCCGGGTTTGATTTCACCGGCTCCATCGTTGGCGAACCCGGCAAGGCCGCCGGAATTCTCGTGGCCCGGATCAACGCTACCCTCAAACTCCCCGAACCGGCGCGGCCCGCCCTCACAACGCTCGGCAAACGCCCGACGCCCAAGGATGGTTTTCCCGTCATTGGATTCGTGCCGGGCGTGCCTGAGTTGTATGTCGCCACCATGCATTCCGGGATGACGTTGGCCGCCGCGGTTGGCATGTTTGGTGCCGCAGAAATCCTCGGGGAAGCGAAGGAACATCTGCTTGGCCCGTACCGGCCAGATCGGTTCGCACAGGCCTGAAACGCGCAAGCGTTGAGACCACCCAGAGTGCACTGGCTGAACGGGGCCAGCGGTCCGCATTCAACAATTGAGCTTCTCTGCTCAGTGTTCGTCAACGCAGTGGATGCTGCCATGACGAATATGGCTCCAAGCGTTAGGCGAGATCTGCTAGCCCCACGCAACTTGCACGGGGCTTGCATCGGGTCGCCATGCGTCCCTCCCCCTCGAGGGGGGAAGGATAGGATGGGGGTGGGGCGGGAAAGCCGGTCAACGTCCATCGCTTGCTTCAACCTCAACCGGATAGGCTCGAGAATGTCAGCAGCATCGCAGGCCGTCGCACGAACTGCACTGGTGGCCATGTACCGGACCGGCAGTCACCGGCTGCTGGCCCCGATCACGCGCGGGCTTGGCGCCATCTTGATGCTGCACAGCGTTTCGCCAGCGCCGCAACCGGCCTTCGCGCCAAATGGCGGCCTTCGTGTCACGCCCGAGTTTCTTGACCGCACCATCAGGCTGGTGCGCAGCGAGGGTTACGATACCGTCAGCCTCGATGAAGCCCACCGCCGTTTGTCAGCACCCAACACGCCAAAACCCTTCGTCTCCTTCACACTCGATGACGGCTATCGCGACAATCTCGAACACGCCTACCCCGTCTTCCAGCGGCACAATGTTCCGTTCTGCATTTACGTGCCGACAAGCTTTGCCGATGGCCACGCCGATCTGTGGTGGACCAAGCTGGAAATGGCGCTGGCGGCCGGGCGGACGCTGCGGCACGAGTTGAACGGCCTGACGCGGGTGCTGCAATGCTCAAACGTGGCGCAGCAATACCGGGCCTGGGACGCCATTTATTGGAACTTGCGCACGTTGGACGAACAGGCGATGCGGGCGGCCGTGCAGGGTCTGTGCGATCAGGCGGGCGTCGACACCGGCGGCCTTGCCGCGCGCGAAATCATGACCTGGGACGAAGTGACGGCGCTAGCGCGAGATCCGCTCTGCACCATTGGCGCGCATACGGTCAATCACACTGCGGTCGCCAAGTTGCCGGAAGCGCAGGCGCGCGAGGAAATGCTTCGCTCGAAAATCGGGCTGGAAGAGAGACTCGGCAGGCCGGTGCGCCATTTCAGCTACCCCTATGGCAGCGAGGCCGATGCTGGGCCGCGCGACTTCGCACTTGCGTCCGGGCTTGGCTTTGCCACCGCCGTGACCACGCGCAAAGGCCTGCTGTTCCCCGAGCACCGCGAGCACATGACGGCCTTGCCGAGGCTGTCGCTGAACGGCAAGGTGCAGGACGAGCGGATGCTGGCTGTGTTGCTGGGCGGCGCGCCATTTGCCCTCAGGAACCGCTTCCGGCGCGTCTCGGCGGCGTGACGGCTACTTCGCTGTTTTCGCCATCCAGGAGATGATCGCGCCAGCGGGTAGGATCCAGATCAGGCCGGCGAACGCGTAGCCGAGGCCTTGCACCAATGGCGGCTGACCGTTGAACAGCACCGTCGTCGCCTCCATCGCCAGCACCATGTAAAGGCCGACGAACACGATCAGGGCGATTGAACCGATGAGTTTGCGAGTTCTGGGATGCATAGGCGTCATCATAGGCGTCTGGCAGTCGGCCGCAATGGGGTCTGCCGCGCCATCTCGGCGCATTGTGTGAACCAGCGGTGAGGTCCAAGGCGTTTGACGAAGATGACCAAAGTAGATCTATCTCCACCCTTAGGCGCCGTGCGGCTATGGCTATTCGCCCTCGCGGCGCTGGTGCTGTGCATGGTTGTAGTGGGCGGAGCGACACGGCTCACGCATTCGGGATTGACCATTACAGAATGGCAGCCGGTTAACGGCATCATCCCGCCGCTGGGGCAGGCCGACTGGCAGTCGTTGTTTGCCAAGTATCAAGAGATCCCCGAGGCCAAGCAGCTCAACAAAGGCATGACGCTTGAGGAGTTCAAGCCGCTATTCTGGTGGGAATGGAGCCACCGGGCGCTGGCGCGGTTTGTCGGGCTGGTGGCCGGCGTGGGGCTCGTCGTATTCCTGTGCTACGGCGCGGTTCGGCGGCAGCTGTGGCCGTTCCTGGTGGGCATCTTTGCGCTTGGCGGTCTCGAAGGCGCGGCGGGCTGGTACATGGTGGCGAGCGGACTGAAAGACCGCACCGATGTCAGCCAATACCGGCTGGCGCTACATCTGGGGATCGCTACGCTGATCATGGCGTTGATCCTTTGGACGGCACTGGGTATCGGCCAGCGACGGGGCGCGTGGTCCTTCAACAGCAAGATTGCGCTGGCGCTGGTGGCCGCCGTCTACGGACAGATCATCCTCGGCGCGTTCGTTGCCGGGCTGGATGCGGGCATGGCCTATAACACCTGGCCGCTGATGGATGGCCGGCTGATCCCGCATGGCCTGAAACTCATGAAACCCACTTGGATCAACCCCTTCGAGAACCCGGTCACGGCGCAGTTCGATCACCGGATGGGGGCCTATGGCTTGGCCGGGCTGGTGCTCGCCAACCATGTGCTGGTCTGGCGATCAGGCAATGCGCGGCTGCTGACCAGCGCGGCGGTGCTGCTCACGGCGGTGCTGGTGCAGATCGGGCTCGGCATCTGGACGCTCCTCTGGGTCGTGCCTTTGCCGCTGGCGCTTTTGCACCAGATCACAGCCATGCTGGTGCTGGCCGCGGCCATCTGGCATTTGCACCGGACGCGGACGGATGCCAGTAGGACGTAGGTTGGGTCAAGCCTTCGCGCGACCCAATCTACGCGGCTTACACAATCCCCAGCATCAGCTTGATGTTCTGCACGGCGGCGCCCGATGCGCCTTTGCCCAGATTGTCGAGCCGCGCCACCAGCACCGCATGGCCACGCGCGTCGTTGCCGAACACGCGCAGTTCCAGCCGGTCGGTATCGTTGAGCCCGAGCGCGTCGAGTTTGCCACCTTTGGAGGACGGGTCACTCGCGGGGAGGACGCTGATCAGGGCACTGCCTTTGTAGAAGGCGGCCAGCACCTGCTCCAGATCGGCGGTCTTGGGTTTGCCCGGCAATGTGGCGAGATGCAGCGGCACACTCACCAGCATCCCTTGCCGGAAATTGCCGACGGACGGCACAAAGAGCGGACGGCGTGTAAGGCCCGCGAATTTCTGCAACTCGGCGACGTGTTTATGTTCGAGCCCGAGGCCATAAAGTTCAAACAGCGGTGCTGTACCTGCCGCGTAAGCCTCGATCATCGGTTTGCCGCCACCGGAGTAGCCCGAGACAGCGTTGACCGTGACGGGATGATCCGGCGGCAACAGACCAGCATCGATCAGTGGCCGGATGAGCGCGATGGCGCCCGTGGGATAACAGCCCGGATTGCTGACGCGGCGGGATTTGGCGATGGCGGCAGCTTGCTGTGCATTCAGTTCCGGAAACCCGTAGGCCCAGCCCTCCGCCACCCGGTGCGCTGTACTCGCATCGACAATGCGCGGCCCGCCGCCCGGCAGACTATCAGCCAGCGCCACCGTCTCTTTGGCGGCAGCATCGGGCAGGCACAGCACGACAAGATCGACCTCGCCCATAAGTTTGCGCTTTGCGACAGGATCCTTTCGCGCCGCGGCGGCGATGCTCGCCAGCTTGACGCCCGCAACGCCCGCCAGCCGCGTGGCGATGCCGAGACCGGTCGTGCCCGCTTCGCCGTCGATGAAGATGGTGTGGGTGGTCATGGTGCCGGCTCGGGTTCCAAAGACAAAAATCTGTCCACTGCACCAACTCCCTCTCCCCGTTCTTACGGGGAGAGGGAGTTGGTGCAAACAAAAACGGCCCGCGGATGATGTCGCGGACCGTCTCGTAAAGCAGTCGACAACCCGTCGCAGCTAACGCTTGGAGAACTGGAAGCTGCGGCGTGCTTTCGCGTGGCCGTACTTCTTACGTTCGACCACACGGCTGTCGCGGGTGAGGAACCCGCCCTTCTTGAGGATGCCGCGCAGTTCGGGCTCGAAATACGTCAGCGCCTTGGAGACGCCATGGCGCACGGCGCCGGCCTGGCCCGAAAGCCCGCCGCCTTTGACCGTGACGACAATGTCGAACTCGTCCGCGCGGGCGGCCGCAATCAATGGTTGTTTCAAGACCATCTGGAGCACGGGCCTTGCGAAATACGCCTTGAAGTCCTTGGTGTTGACGGTGATCTTGCCGTGGCCGCGCTTGATCCAGACGCGGGCGATGGCGTTCTTGCGCTTGCCGGTGGCATAGGCGCGGCCTTGCGGGTCGACCTTGCGCACATAGACCGGCCCGCCAGCGGCCGTGACTTCGCCTTTGAGCTGATCGAGGCCCGTCAAAGTTGTGTTGTCAGTGTTCGACATGGGTCTCAAGCTCTCCGCTTGTTCTTGACGTTACGGGCGCCGATATCCAGCGCGACGGGCTGCTGAGCGGCGTGCGGATGCTCGGTGCCAGCGTAAATCTTCAGATTAGTCAATTGACGACGGCCAAGAGTGCCTTCGGGCAACATGCGCTCGACGGCCTTGGAAATGACGCGGCCAGGAAACTTGCCTTCGATGATTTTCGCAGGCGTGCGCATCTTGATGCCGCCCGGATAGCCGGTGTGGCGGTAATAGATTTTGTCGGTCATCTTCTTGCCGGTGAAGTGCACCTTGTCGCAATTGATGATGATGACATTGTCGCCGCAGTCCATATGGGGGGTGTAGGTGGGCTTGTGCTTGCCGCGGAGAATCATGGCGACTTGCGACGCGAGGCGGCCGACCACGAGGCCGGCGGCGTCGATCAGCACCCACTTTTTCTCGATCTCCGTGGGCTTGGCGGAGTAAGTTGTCATGCGTTCAGGCTCCAATGCCTGCCAGAGTTTTTGGGAACACTAAGCGGCGGGCGAACCCGGCAGCGAAGCAATTGGGCAGAAAATAGCTGCGCCGCGCCGCTTAGTCAATGCGGAGACGGCAGATAAATGTCAGCGATTTCAATGGATTAAATTGAAGGTAATATATTACCTCACGACTCTTGCGCTGCAGTGTCGATGAGCGGTGGCTGGCCGTCGCCCCTACATTTGCGCCAGCAGAATATATGACCACGGACCCGAATATGCTAAACACGCCGCACGAATCCGGCGCTGGAGGCCACCCATGTCCGACACGACCGCAACGCCGAGGCACTCTGCCAACGCGGCGCTGCAAGCCCAGCACGACAAGATCCTGCTGAGGGAGCGGCGCGACGACGTCTACATTCTCACCCTCAACTGCCCCGAGAACCGCAATGCGCTGTCAGAACAGATGATCGCGGCCATCGAGCGGGCGCTGGTGGTCATCAAGGTATGGCTGGAGGTCAAGGCCGTCATCATCACGGGCACGGGTCCTGTGTTTTGCTCCGGCCACGACCTGCGCCAGATCACCGAGCATCGCGAGGATGGAGATGGCGGTAAGGGCTACTATAAGCGATTGCTGCTGCAATGCACGCGCCTGATGAGCACACTGACGGAATACCCCAAACCCATCATCGCGGCGGTGCAGGGCACGGCCAGCGCGGCGGGCGTCCAACTGATCGCCACCTGCGATCTCGCCGTCGCCTCGGCCAACGCGCAATTCATTACGCCCGGTGTCGACATCGGCTTTTTCTGCCACACGCCGGCCGTCGCCCTGTCGCGCAATCTCAGCCGCAAGCACGCGATGGAAATGCTGCTGACGGGTGACCGGATCGGGGCGGAGCGGGCCGAACAGATGGGGCTGGTCAACCGCGTGGTGCCCGAGGGCCAAGCGCTGGACGCAGCGATTGCGATGGGCCGGGTGATCGCACAGAAGTCGCCGCTGGCGCTCAGTATGGGCAAGCAATCGTTCTACGGCCAGGCGGACCTGCCGCTGACCGAAGCCTATGCCAGCGCCTCCGATTTCATGGTCGATAACATGATGACCCATGATGCCGAGGAGGGCGTTGGCGCGTTTCTCAACAAGCGCAAGCCGGAGTGGAAGGGCAACTGATGGACGCGCGGATTTCAATTGTGACGTTGGGCGTGACCGATATGGTCCGGGCGCGGACTTTCTATGAGACGCTTGGATTTGCAGCGGGCGCCGCAAGCAATGAGCATGTGACGTTTTTCCAGGCCGGCGGCATGATCCTGGGTCTCTACGGCCGCTCGGCTTTGGCCGAAGACGCGCAGGTCAAAGATGCGCCGGCCGGCTTCTCGGGCATCTCGCTGGCCCACAATGTGCGCAGCGAGGCGGACGTTGACGCCGTACTGGCCGAAGCAGTGGTAGCGGGCGCGAAACTCCTGAAACCCGGCCAGAAGGTCTTCTGGGGCGGCTATTCCGGTTACTTCTCCGATCCCGACGGGCATCTGTGGGAGGTAGCGCATAATCCGTTCTTTCCACTCGCCAAGGATGGGACGATCAAGCTGTCATGACTCACGAGACGTATACAGAAGACTATATCCGGTCCATCCTGATGGATGTGAAGACGATCGCCGTCGTTGGTGCCAGCGACAATCCGGTGCGGCCGTCCTATTTTGTCGTGAAGTATCTGCCGTCCAAGGGCTACAAGGTCTTCCCCGTCAATCCAGGCATCGCAGGCAAGGACATCGTTGGCATGAGGGTCTATGCCTCACTCAAGGATATTCCCGAGCCGGTCGATATGGTCGACATTTTCCGCAATTCCGAGGCTGCGCTGGCGATCACCAAGGACGCGATTGCCATTGGAGCCAAAGTCGTCTGGATGCAGCTTACCGTGCGCAACGATGAGGCCGCCGCGTTAGCGGAAGCGGCAGGGCTGCGAGTCGTCATGAACCGCTGCCCGAAAATCGAGTATGGCCGCTTGTCCGGCGAAATCGGCTGGGCGGGCGTGAATTCTGGGTCGATTTCGAGTGCCCGCGGTAAGCTCGGTGCCGTGGGCGCGCAGAACCGGGTGCTTGGGAAGCAGTAGCCGCCGTTGCGGGTCTCACGGACCCATCCACGACCTGAAAACGGCCGGCGGGTCCTGGCTCCATTCCGCTTCAGGGGCGATAGTTTCGAAACGCACGCCTTTGGCTTGTAGCGCCGCTGTCAGGCGCTCCTGCGTCCAGCGGCCCGTCGCGACGCGCTGCCCCAGCAGAAAATCGTCGAAGACAAACGCCTTACCGGCCCGGTAGCACACAGTCGGGATGGTGCAAGCAACCGGACCCACAATAGCGCGAATGCGGGCAATTTCGCTGTTTGTCACATCCACCTGATGGGCAATTTGCGACCGGTACTGTGGACTGAGAGCGATCTGCAAAGGCTCAATCCGCTCCGACAGCACCAGCCTCAAGATCAATGCGACGGCGATCCAAAGGCCCGCCCGTTGCAAACCGAAACGCCGGAGCGCCGGAACCGACGCCAAGTCTCCCATCGCGAGCGCAAGCCCAATCGCCGTTGCGGCCACCAGTTCGAGCTGGGCGTTGATGGTGATGCCCTGGCCAAGCGACTGCACGACATAGGTCGCAAAGCCCGCTGCGATAAAAATCGTGCTGAACTCCGCCCGCCGCAGCCCACGCTTATCAACGGCCCACAGGCCCCAAACCGCAAGCGCTATGGCGATCCATTGCAGGCGCCCCAGCATCACCACACCCCGCTTGAGGGTCATCACCCGGGGCGCGGTAAGATTGCTGAAAAAATCGGGTCCGTAGGTGGCGTAACAGGCCATCAGTCCCACCGCCGTCAGCAGGGCGCAGACAAGTAAGGCCCGTGGCACGCGCGGCCACTGCGTCATGGCAAGCCAGATCAGCGCCGTGACCGGGGTAGCCCAGAGGCTGTGCTTGATGAACCCCGCCAGCACCATGACCGCCAGTGCCGGTTCTGGAGACCGGCCTTGCCTGCGCCGCCGGGTCATCCTGCAACTGTCGCGGCTGGGCGTCTGACATTCCCTCGTCCCCCGAGGCTGATTGCACGCATCAGTCCCTTTTTTTCAGAGTGACAGAGTCCCATCTTGCGTCAAGGCCCAGATCCCGGAGGGATTGACACATTCGAAATGCTCCGTCGAAAACCGGTCTGCGAAAACCGTGAATGGCGTAAGACGCCACGCTTGCTGCTCCAGGCAAAACACCGTAGTTTCCGAAGTATCTTGGTGGCCGTTCGCTGGAGACGCCAATGCTCAGACGTGTGGCCGCCGCTATGGTTTTGCTGGTGCTCTGCCTGCCCGCCACCGCCGCTGGTGGTGACGTGAAGACGGGCCTTTGGGCCAATAGCAAGGCAGCCTGCAAGGCGGCCAAACAGGGCCATCCGGAGATCACCACGAATGTCGCTGCGATGGCGTCGAATGAGGTGTCCTGGGAAGAGGCCGTCTGCAAGTTCGGGGCGCTGAGCAGCGCGGGCGGCAAGGCTGTCCGGCCACTCGCCTGCAACGGCGGCAACGGTGCGGCGCTCTGGACGGGCAGTATGCGCATTGTCAGCAGCACGGTGGTGGTTTTCAGCGGCGGCAACACCACGCAAGGCACATTTAGGTTTTGTAAGTAGTTTATCCCCAACAACAGGAGACGGACATGGCTAAGGGACAAGCCCGCAGCAACAAGGAAGTCAAGAAGCCGAAGAAGGAAAAGGCCCCGAAGGTTCCGGCGGGCATGTCGTCAGGCACCAGTGCTTCGACGGGCGGTGGGAAGAAGAAGTAGCAGGACGAAATCAGACCACCACGTATGACGCTTAAGGACGCTTGCCGGGCGAAACGGCAGGCGCCGCGCAAGACCTGACCGAACGTCTGATACCCCCCCCAACAACAAAGCGGGACGGCGCGCAGCACGCCGTCCCGCTTCTATGATGCCGAGGGGCATTGCGATCCAGAGGGGGCTGATCGTTCAAGCGCCCCTCAACATCAATTCCTCTGTACCAAAATCAACCGGCCGCGCCAACCGGCACCAGCACGAACCGCTGCTCCTCGTTGCGCTTGACCAGGAACAACGCGCTCTTCTTGTTGCCCGACTTCAGCTCGTTCATCGCCGTCGTCAGATCGGCGCTGCTCGACACTTGTTTACCGCCAACCTTCAAGATCACGTCGCCGGTAGCAAAGCCCAATTCGGCGCCCTTGCCATTGGGATCAACGTTGGTCACGGCCAGCCCCTCGTCGCCTGCGCCATCGACGCTCTTTGCGGCCGTCAGTTCAAGCCCCAGCTTGTCGAACTGGTCGCCTTTGGTCTCAGGTTTTAGCGAGGCCTTTTCGACCTTGCCGTCCTTCAACTCACCCAGCGTCACATCGACAGCCTGCATCTTGCCGTCGTGGTACACCGACAGCTTGGCAATGGTGCCAGGCTTCATGCCGCCGATGGTGCGGGCGAGATCCTTGGCGTCCGCGACTTCCTTGCCATCGACTTCGGTGATGACGTCGCCAGCTTTAAGGCCAGCCTTGGCACCCGGGCTGCCGTCCTGCGGCTGAGCGATCAGCGCGCCCTTGGCGTTCTTGAGGCCAATAGAGTCGGCGATTTCGGCCGTCACAGGCTGGATCTGCACGCCGAGCCAGGCGCGATCCACCCGGCCACCCGCTTGGAGTTGCGGAATGATCTGGGCGACCGTCGTCGAAGGAATATCGAACGCGATACCGACAGAGCCACCCGATGGCGAGAAGATCGCCGTATTCACGCCGATGACTTCGCCTTTCAGGTTGAAGGTCGGGCCGCCGGAATTACCTTTGTTGACGGGCGCATCGATCTGGATGAAGTCGTCATAGGGGCCTGAGCCGATGTCACGGCCCTCGGCTGAAACAATGCCTGCGGTGACGGTGCCGCCGAGGCCGAACGGATTGCCAACGGCGACAACCCATTCGCCGATGCGTGGCTTGGTTGCGGCGAGCTTCAGATAGGGGTGGTTGGAACCCTCGACCTTGATCAAAGCGAGATCGGTCTTGGGATCAACGCCGATCACCTTGGCAGACATTGTGGTCTGTGCCGCATCATCGAACACGATTTCGACTTCGGCTGCATGATCGACAACGTGATTGTTCGTGACGATGTAGCCATCGCCCGAAATAAAGAAGCCCGAACCCTGGGCTTGCGCCATCGGGCCGTCATTGCCGCCGTTGTCGCCCTTATCCTGGCCCTTCTTGTTACCATGGCCGAACTTCTTGAAAAACTTCTCGAACGGCGTGCCGTTGAACGGGTTCTGATCACCGTTGCCGCCGCCGAACGGGGACTCATCGCCAAGCGCTGTGGTTTCGTTGCCGCCGCGGATTTTCACGCGCACCGAAACAACTGCCGGGCGCACTTTCTCAACGAGATCGGCAAAGTTGGGGCCGCCCTGCACCGGCGCGCTCAGTTCGATGGCCGTATCGGCCTGAGCGGCAACCGGCACGCCGATGGCATCCACGCCCACTCCGACAACGGTGGCGAGTGCCAGAACGCTGGCGCCAGTCATCAGCCGCTTGGTCCAGCTGGCGTGCTTGAAAGTCTTGATCATTCGAGTTCTCCGCTCATGGGGCTTGCGCTGACACCAGTGCCAACAGCACCGGTCTGAGCAGGACCATGGGGCAGCGCGCCTTAAGCGAACATGGAGACGAGATTGCTTCTTGTTAAGGTTGGCGGTCTCAACCTTGCGCAAAGCGCGGAAAGGCGATGATCACACGCAATCCCGGATGGTTGTCCGCAAGAGCAATGGACGCGCCGTGCAGTTCGGCGACGGCTTTGACCAATGCCAGACCAAGACCGCTGCCAGGCGTCGTCCGGCTTTTTTCCAGCCGGTACAAGCGCCGGAACACATTCTCGCGTTCGCCCTCGGGAATGCCAGGGCCGTCGTCAGTAATGGCCAGCTGCGGCCCCTGCGCCGTGGCGGTGACCCCGATCTGGATGTGCGTCCCCGGTGGGCAATGGCGCAGAGCGTTCTCGATGAGATTGACCAGCATCTGGCTCAACAGATCATTGTCTCCGCGCACCAGTGCCGCCACCATGCCCGGCCTAGCGAGCGTCAAAGACATTCCTGCATCCTCGGCCACCGCCTCGTAGGCCTCGTGCACACTTGCCACAACTCCGGCAACGTCAACAATCCTGAACCGGGCCTTGCGGGCACCCGCTTCGATTTGTGTGATGTTGAGCAGCGCCTCGAACGTATCGACGATGCTGTCCACTTCGATAATGGCCGTGTCGATCACCTGTTGCGCCTCGGCTGGCGTGGCTTGGCTGATTTGCAGGCCCTCAAGCCGCTGCCGCAGCCGGCCAATCGGCGTCTTGAGATCGTGGGCGATATCGGCCGAGGATTGCTTGACACTTTCGAACAGGCTTTGCAGCTGGTCCAGCGTGCCGTTGATCTGCCTACTGACCACATCGATGTCGCCGCCAGTGCCTTCGACCGGCACCCGGGCCGTCAGTTCGCCCCGGCGAATCGCTGTCAGCGTATGGCCGACCCGGTCGATCTGATTCTGCGCCCTTTGTCCGAGAAAGATACCCGATCCCAGCGCCAGCAGAACTGTGCCCGCAAGCCCCCAGCTGAGGGCACGCAGCAGCACATCACGTGTGCGCCGTATTTCGGCATCGCTGAAGCCAACCAGCAACAACCCGTCGCCTGGCAAGGGAACCCACTGAGCCAAATAGCGCTGCTCGGGTGGGACGCTGCCCGTGAGCCCTGTCAACTCGCTCGATTGTACCCACAGCACGCCATCGAAACTTTGTGCCCCGCGGACATTACCAGCGACATAGTCGCCCTCGGGGCCTTTGAGGAGAAAGATACTTTCGTTGTCGGCGGCCACCGCAGCGTCGTCGGCCACCAGTCCTGCCAGTTCATTGAACCCGTCGCGTTGGTGGACCTTCAGGAATTCCGCTTTGGTGGCATTGAGCCGCATCCCCAGCCGAAGCTCCAGCTCGCGGCCGACCTGCACATAGAGCACCATGAAGACGATGAGCACGGCGGCCGCGAACAGGCATGTGAACGCCGCCGCC
This sequence comes from Hyphomicrobiaceae bacterium, assembly GCA_025359185.1. Taxonomy (GTDB): domain Bacteria; phylum Pseudomonadota; class Alphaproteobacteria; order Rhizobiales; family Hyphomicrobiaceae; genus JANYHF01. The sequence continues at coordinate 15,992 of JANYHF010000044.1, forward strand.
AAGCGAAACGCCGTGCTTTGCGTCAGCTCAGCGAGCTTCATTGATGGTGTAGCCTGTGCCGCGCACGGTCTGGATCAGCTCGCTGTCGAACGGCTTATCGACTTTGGCCCGCAGGCGCGAAATATGTGTCTCGACGACGCTGGTTTTGGGATCGAAATGAAAATCCCAAACCCGCTCCAGCAACATGGTGCGGGTAACAATCCGGCCCTTGTTGCGCAGCAGCACTTCCAGCAGCCGGAACTCGCGCGGTTGTAATTCGATGGTTTCGGTGCCGCGTTTGACCACTCGGGAAATCAAATCCATTTCCAGGTTGCCGGCCTTCAACACGGCTTCCTCGGCGCGCATCGGCGGACGGCGCGCCAGGGCGTTGACGCGCGCCTGCAGTTCGGAGAACGCAAAGGGTTTCACGACATAGTCGTCAGCACCCGCCTCAAGCCCATCAACACGGTCGTCGACGCCGCCGAGCGAGGTCAGCATTAGAATGGGGACTTTGGTGCCCGCGCCGCGCATGGTTTTGACGAGGCTGAGGCCATCGAGCCCCGGCAGCATACGATCAACGATGACGAGATCGTAGGGTTCACTTGTGGCCTGTACCAGGCCATCGCGGCCATCGCTGAGCGTGTCGACGATATGACCTTCCTCGGTCAGCCCTTTGGCGACGTAGGCTGCCGTCTGGCGATCGTCTTCGACCAGTAGAATCCGCATTCCATCGACCTGTTCCATCAGCCACACCGCGCGCTTACGGTGCAGGCGCCGCCGAGGCGGGTTGCGCTCCGTCGGCTGTTGCACCCGCATCCACAGTTTTTTCAGCGACTTTGCGAATCTTGCCGCTCAAGGCATCGATCACAACATCTTTTTCGACATCGTCGCGGCCTGCAACATCAACTTCGAACAGGAGTTTGCCGTTGGGCCGCTTGAACGCTGCGTCAAAGGCCTTGCCCTTGGCCGTTGCTTCGGCAGCCTTGACCGCAGCGATCAGCGTGCCTTTGACCTTGGCGAAGTCCTTGAGAAAGGCCGGGCTTTCGCCCAGCACCGACGGGAAGCCCTGGCTTTTGCCCGTCTTGCCATCGACCTGGCCCGACATGGCCTTCTCTCCTACAATCACCTTGACGGTGAAGGTCACAGTATCCGTGTTTGCAGTTGCAAAGGCCGCATAAGCGCGCCCTTTAAGATCGCGCTCCGCCGTTTGGATGGCCTGGCGCAAAGACGTTGAGGAACTGCGCACGAGCTTCAAGAGCTTGGCATCTGCGTCGGCCAAGGCAGCCGCCGGCACGGCCAAACCTAGGCCTGCCGCGAGAGCCACCAATAGCAGCCACCTGGTCATACGGGCGTTCCCTGCTCGAACTGCAACCGTCGTGTGCTCAAAAAGCACGCACACCGCAATCTGCACTATGCGGCCCTGCGCTGCTGGCGGCAAGGTGATGCGGCGTCTTTGCCCGGTTCTCACCTGGGCAATACGCTTTCGTAACCTTAGGGCAACAGGTCTCTGCACGATTCAATGGTCTGGCGACTGTCGCAAAAAAATCCACACCCGTCCCTCGCGATGAGGGCGCTGACTATTAGGGCCTGTCGTCAGTTATGGGTTCGGGCTGGACGTGAGCGATTTTGGCCGAGGAGCAGGCGCTCGACGACGCAAGCCAACATGGCTTGCTAGGAAAGAGCACGCACTCATCGGCCAAAAGCGACACGCCGCGAAGCGGTGAGGTCAAAACTGTCTGACTGCGGCGTCGCTTTGCTTGCCAATACGAGTGTATTGGCGGCGCAAATCGCCTTGCATTCAGCCAGTTTTGACCTCAACCAGCTCCAAACCATAACTGACGACAGGCCCTAGTGGCGGCTGGTCACAATCGCCAATCCTTCGCCCCAGCCAGACTGAGTGCCGCCAACAAAGCGCTTCGACAGGACAATCGAGCCCGAGTAGAAAGCATCTGCCCAGGT
>JANYHF010000071.1 GCA_025359185.1 Hyphomicrobiaceae bacterium
TTGTCCAAGCCATACATCCCCCGCCATCCCCCGAGTGCGAATCACTCCTGGGAAGGCTAGCCACTGGCCCCCTTTTGCGGCGGCCCGCAGCAGCACAACGCTGCCGCTTCCGTGGCCTACTTTCTCACCGGCGCGCACACCAGGTCTCGAACGGTCTTCCAGGGAAACCTCAGCGAGCAGTTTCACGATTGGAAAAATCGTCGGCCCCCGAAGCTCTGGCCAATCCCGTATCAGGATGCGTTGTTTCTCTTCATCTAGCGCTATGACTTTGATTTCAGTGGTGACTTCTTGCGCCGCCCGCTCCGGCTCCGGCGCGGGTTCTGGCAGCCTTTCCAATGGCGCAGCAATTTGCAAAGTGCTTAGCGGCTGCAGTCGGCTCACCAGCAGCAAGCTAAGCAGAGAATCTGGCGGCAAATTCCGGTCCAAGACCGCTGGCAGTATCGGTTTGGCGGCATCTATCAACAGCTCGCGGACGGCAACGCCGTGCCGTCGAAAGAGAGCAATGACCCGCTGAGCTGCATTACTTTTTTCGGTAGTGGGATGGGCTTGTAGCACCCACGACAACGGCCCTGCGAACCGTCCCAGAAAATCTCGCTCGCTTATGCCTGCGCAATCCAGGGCCAGATTGATGGTTTCCAGTGCCATGACGCGGTCCGGACCATTACTACGGGGACTTTCCAAGAAATCTGCCTCGTAGCCTTCTGCCTCATCGTACGTTTCAGCGCCGCCGGCCAACGTGGAAATGCGCCGCTGGAGGCACTGGACGCAAGTTCCGCAATGCGGCTGATATCTCCTATTCACCGTGCGGGCGCGCGTGCAGCTCACGCTTACCGTGATGAGTTCTGCTTGTGGAGAGTCTGCTAGGCCCTGAACCACTTCGATCTTGGTCTTCCATAGGAAGGGATTGTCGATCCTGATCGGATGATGCGCGATCTGCTCGACGACGCGGTTCAGCAATTGCAGTGAGCGTGGATGTGTCGAGCGACTGGACCGTGCGCCGACGGTTTGGGTGGCAATCGGAAGGTTTATGCTCATCACGCCATTCTCATAGAACCGTACGCGGTCCGCCGATTCGATGTGCGCAGCGACCGCGGCAATTGCGGTGAAGAAGAAGCTTCGTGTTCGTTGGGTTTCCTCGCGGTCGAGGCCTTTCGCCAGGCTGTTGTTGACCCAAACATGCATGACGCGCTTCGGGTATGCTGCGGCTAGTTCACGAGCCAGCTCCTTTTGCCGGCGTCCGACTCCCTGAAGGTTGAGATGGCTGACCAGCACGACATTTCTGTTGGTGTGCCGCAGTTCATGAACCGCGCCGGCAAGGGAATCGAGACCACCAGAAAACAGGATGATTGACGTACCGCCGGATCCGAAGGGATCGGCCTCCTTCAATGCCTTGAAATACTGCTGCAAAGGTATCGGATGCCGGTTCTCGACGAACTCGAAGCGCCACATATCTTCGCTCAAAAAGCCCAGCGCCTCAGCGAGCGCTTCGCGGACCTCCGCTGTGGACCAGAAAGTTAGGTCGCGAACCGCGACGACAAGGAGAAATTCCCTGCGCCATTCGGCACCGAAACCCGGATCTGTCAAAGCCCCACGCTCCGTCATTCGGTCCGCGGCGAAAACATAGCTCGCTAGTTCTGTGAAATCGGTCAGCCGCGCCGGCTCCTCACCGACCAATTTGCTGCGCATCACATCCAGCTTCAGCTTCAAATTGCCAGAGCGCTTTTCCAGGCTGAGAATCGTTGCTTCGGGAAATTCGCTCAGTTGCTCCTGAGTTAATCCGCAGAGGAAGACGTGCTTACGCATCGTCGGCCCTCCGCGCGCGGAGTTCGTCGCGTACTTTTTTCAGTGCGTAGTCGGAGAAGTTCTGCGCGGCTCGCTGAGTCAGCGTTCCCTGATAGTTGGCCTTCGAGAACCAACCGCCGGCGAACTGCTCGACGATTTTAGAGGCTTCGTTGCAATGCAGCTCAAGGGCGGCGCGAAATCGCGATTGATCCTGCAATGTCGTCAACGCGCGATCCGGGCCGACATGATCGGCCAGGACCCGGCTCAGGTAATAGTCCAGCGTCTTGTTCGTGAGCCGAGCAAAGAAATCGCGGGTAAGGCGCGCGAATCGGTCCTTCGTCGCGAACTTGGCCAACTCGATGCGCAGGTCGTTGGGACCGTCACCGAACAGCCCGGGCATCTGGGAGCCAACAAGGCTGGCCAGACTCTCGGATGCGGCCTGGCGAGCCAATTCGCCGAGATCGGTATGCCCGGAGGCGCCCGCGCTTTGCCTTTCAACCGCGTCGGAGAAACCGGCAACGATAGCGAGAAGCGAATGCTCACTTCCGGGCGAGAAGCCCAGCATCCCGATTTCGGCTGCGAACCGCTCAGTGCGGGCAGCGAGCGGCAATTGCGTGAGCAGCCAGACCGTATTGCCGAGAACGGGGTCGCCGCGCGCCGAGGTCAGCTCTCCCTCGGCTGCGATCGCTACGGCAGCGGCCAGTTCCGCCACATCGGCATTGGCCGTCAGCAGCTCGACAACGTCGCGCCATTCGCGCGTCTTTGGCAGTTTTCCAAGACGCACGTGGCCCATGGTGCGCTACTCGGCTGCGGCCTGAAGGATGTCGGCGGCGGGGGCGAGGGCTTCGGCGAGGAGGGCGTCGGCCAGGCGGCGGCGGGTGGCTGCTGTGGCGGTGAGGCTCGCCTCCAGCCGGTCGCACAGCGCCATCAGCGCGTCGACCTTGGCGACGATACGGTGTTGTTCGGCGAGCGGTGGGAGCCCGATGACTATCGGATAAATCTTGGAGCCGGATATGACGGGTTGCGCGGTGGCGTTCTCATCTTCCTTGAGGTTTGTCCCGGTTAGAAGGAGAACCAAGAAGCGAAGAGAGATTTCGTTCTGAGAAAAATGCGTGATGAAGGCATTGTCTGTTATCCAAGCGTTTGGCGGTGTCACGTGAATTGATCCGCAATAGTAACCGACTCTCCCTATGACGACGGTTGGCTGATTGACGTTTTTCTGGTCGTGATATCCGTTGATACCGTTCCCCCCAAAAACTGGAACCGATCCGTCTTTCATGTTTGCCGCTGTCAGACCATCGCCTGACTGAATGTAGATAAGTTCGCCAAGACGAGCAAATGCCCACCCGTCCGGTTTTGGATACGGATTGTCGTCAGCCGTAGTCGGTGCCAGTGGCTTTCGTGGTGCACGGATTTTCTTTTGTTCAATCTCACGGCGCTGCCAGGCCCGAATCCGCTCCAACAGCTCCAACGCCGGTTCGTCCTTCTCATCCTGCTCCACCAGCTTGCCGCGCACGGCGAGGTTGAGGATGGTCTGGCGGAGCTGCTTGATCTGGTCGGGGCGGGTGGTGAGGGCGGGGAGCGCGGCGAGGGCGAAGGGGGCGTCGGACTGGAAGGTTTCGGGATCGGGCGCGTTGAGGCGGGCGAGGCTCGCCGCCGCCAGCCGGTCGCGCACCGCCTCGCGGCCCGCCCGCGCCGCCTCCAGCCGGTCGCACAGGCCCATCAACTCATCGACCTTGGCGACGATGCGGCGCTGCTCGGCGAGCGGTGGGAGGGGCAACGGCGAGTGTGCAAAATACTCGGTCGGCACGCGCTTCTGGCCGGCCGTGCCGGTCATCTTCGGGATGCCGGTTTCGATAAAGTGTGGGCTCTTGAGAAACAGCAGGATGTAATCCTGATCGACGAATATCGGTCGGACGATATGCAACTCGGTCGTGCCGGCGCCGATCCCGCCCGTCAGATTTCGGAATACCGCAGATTTGCCATTCTCGAAACACGGGGTGATCTTAGCGAGGCCAACGTCGCCCTCCGCAAAATGCGTGTAGCCCTTCTTAATCTCGCCCCAAGGGCGGACTTCGTGTTGGTTCGCGACGCCATACTCCGCAGCGATCAGCGGCATTGGCACGAAGGATGCCTCAAGCGTGTCGGGCGCTTCGTTACGCGGGCTCAACACGCCGATTTCGGCAAGCCTGGTCCATCGCCAGTTCGAAGGGATCAGAAATGGTGTTTCAACAAGCGCCGGGATTGCTTTCGGTGTCCTTATCTCCCCCGCCGTCACCAGCCGCGCCTTCTCCTTCGCGATCCGCTTCAGCAGTTCCAACGCTGGTTCTTCGTTCCGGTCTTGCGGCACGAGTTTGCCGCGCACCGCCAGATCGAGCACGAAACGGCGCAGGCGGGCAATCGCGTCGGGCGCGTCGGCGATCTTCTCGTAATGCGCCAGCACGCGTTCGGCGTTCATCGGGACAGCGCCTCGGCGAGGATCGCCTTCAACTGATCCCGCAAGCCCGCCGTCTCAGCTTCGGCGCGGGCAAGCTCGCTAAGAAGCGTTGCCGGGTCGCCGTGATCGTCGGCGACGGCGTTCGGGTTCTTGATGTCGAGATTGTAGCCGCGCGTCTTCACCTCCTGCGCCGTGACGCGCCACGCCTGCGGCGTCTCCTCGCGGCCCTTGCGATCCTTGCCGCCCCACCACTCGATGCAGCCTGCAAAATGCTCCAGCCGGATCGGCTTGGTCATCGAATAGGCTTTCTGGCCTTCGGGCACGCGGTGCTCGTAGAACCAGATGTCCTTGGTGGCTTGGCCCTTCTCGAAGAACAGGAGATTGGTGCCGATGGAGGCGTAGGGCTTAAACACCGAATTGGGCAGGCGGACGATGGTGTGGAGGTTGCACTCCTCCATCAGATGTTCCTTCAACCGCGTCTTGACGCCCTCGCCGAACAGCGTGCCATCCGGCAGCACCACGGCGGCGCGGCCGTCAGTTTTCAACAGGCGCACGATCAGCGCCAGGAACAGGTCGGCGGTTTCCTTGGTGCGGAAGGTCGGGAAATTGTTCTCGATGCCGTCCTCCTCACGCCCGCCGAAAGGCGGATTGGTGACGACGATCTCGACGCGCTCGTCCTTGCTCCACGAAATCAGCGGCCGTGCCAGCGTGTTGTCGTGGCGCACGAAGCTCGGGTCCTCGACGCCGTGCAGCAGCATGTTGGTGACGCAGAGCATGTGGGGAAGCTGCTTCTTCTCCACCGCGCGCAAGCTCGCCTGCATCGTCTCGCGCTGCTTCGGCGTGCGGACGTATGCCTTTTCCATGTGGCGGATGGCGCAGGTGAGAAACCCGCCCGTGCCGCAGGCGGGATCGAACAGAATTTCGCCGGGATGCGGGTCGATGCGATCGACCATGAAGGCGGTGACGGCGCGAGGCGTGTAGTATTCACCAGCGTTACCGGCCGATTGCAGGTCGGTGAGGATCTGCTCGTAGATGTCGCCGAAGTGCTGCCGCTCAGCCAGATTGTTGAAATCGACCTGCGCAATCTTGTTGATGACCTGCCGCATGAGCTGGCCGGATTTCATGTAGTTGTAGGCGTCCTCGAACACATCGCGCACCACGCGGCGGCGGTCGCCCGGCTTGCCGGTGAGTTGCAGGCCCTTCAGCGCCGGGAACAGTTCGCCATTTATGAAGGCGGTAAGGGCCTCGCCAGTGACGCCCTCAGGGTCCGCTGCCCAGTTGCGCCATTGCAGCTTCTCGGGGATCGGCGAGCGATAGCCGCTCTGCGTGATTTCGAGTTCCTGGTCTTGATCGTCAATGATCTTGAGAAAGAACATCCAGCACAATTGGCTGATGCGCTGCGCATCGCCATCGACGCCGGTATCCTGGCGCATGATGTCTTGAATGGATTTTACGGTGGTTCGGACGGACATGGCTCACGCAGTTTCCTGATAGAGGGCGTCTTGCAAGTCGTGGACGGCCTGTTTGTAGGCGGGCACGTCGCCGAACGCCTTGATAAGCTCAACCACGCTGCCCATCGAGCTAAACGGCGCGATCTTCAACACATTCGTATCGTTGAGATTGAGCAAACCCTCGTCGCGGTATTTTTCCAGCAACGCGTCGAGCACAGCGCGGGCCTTGGGGCCGTATTTCGTGAAGGCGTCGCGCTTCTGGACATTGTCAGCCCGCTCTCGGCGGGTGAGCGGCTTGGCATCGAAGGCGACGTGGCAGATGAGATCGAACGGGTCGAGGTTCTTGCCCAACTCCTCAGCAATAGAATCTATCGAGAGACCTCCTGCCGCCAGTTCCTCGATGATCGCCTGCTTGCGCTCGGCTTGTTTCCAGCGTTTCAGGAAGTCGTCGAGGCTGGCGAAGCGCTTGCGCAACGCGGACTTGGTGAAATCGCGCAGGGACTCGGTGACCAGCTTGCCGTCGGCATCGAGATATTCGACTCGTTCAGCGATGATGGTCGCCTTGACGCCGTCGACATAGATTTTCTTGCGCTTCTCCACGCCGGGCGGAAACGAAACATCGGGCGGCTGGCCATCGACGACGGTTTCATCTTCACCAGTCACGTAAGGGGTGCCATCCTCGCCCAAGCCACCCGTGCCGATCGGGTCCGGCGGTGTGATGGGGTCGCCGTCGCCCGGTTGATAGATCTGCACAGGGTCGCCATCGAAATCCGGGTCGGCGAAATGGCTAGTCGCGCCACGAAAGTCGATCAGCGTGAAATAGAATTTCTTGGTGTCCTCATGCACCCGCGTGCCGCGGCCAACGATCTGCTTGAACTCGGTCATCGAACCGACAGCCCGATCCAACACGATTAACCGGCAGGTCTGGGCGTCCACGCCTGTCGAGAGGAGCCGCGAGGTTGTGACGAGGACAGGATATTTCGATTCCGGGTCGATGAAGTTTCCAAGCTGATCCTGGCCTTCCTTATCGCTGCCGGTGATGCGCATGACGTAGCGATGGTTCTCGTCGCAAAGATCCTTGTTTTCGTTGACGAGAGCTTTGCGCATTCGCGCCGCATGTTCCTCGTCGACGCAGAAGATGATCGTCTTCTGGAAGCGATCACCGCTCTCCTTCAGAAATTCGGTGATCTTTTTTGCGGTCAGCAAAGTCCGATCGTCGAGTACCAATACCCGGTCGAAATCCCTGGTGTTGTAGACCCGGTCCTCGATCTCATTGCCGTCCCTATCAAGTTGCCCTTTCTCCGGCCGATAGCCCGAGACATCGACGTCGATATGGACTTTGATGACCTTGTAGGGAGCAAGAAAGCCGTCGCTGATGCCCTGGCGCAGCGAGTAAGTAAAAGCCGGATTTCCGAAATAGTCGGTGTTGGAAACATACTCGGTTTCCTTCGGCGTGGCGGTTAGGCCGATCTGCGTTGCCCCAGAGAAATGGGTGAGGATTTCTCGCCAAGCCGAATCAGCCGCTGCGCTGCCGCGGTGGCACTCATCGATGACAATAAGATCGAAGAAGCCGGGCGAGAACTCACGGAACAGCTTCTGCCGATCTTCCGGCCCTGTGATGGCCTGGTAGAGGCCGAGATAGATCTCGAAGGCCGTATCGATGCGCCGATTGCGATCCAGCGCTAGCATTAGGTCGATTTTGGTGCCGTCAGCTCGCTCGATTGTACCCGAATTGGTCGACAGCTTTGCCATCGCTGCGCCGAACGGGCGGAAATCGTTGACCATGGTCTGGTCAATCAGCACGTTGCGGTCGGCCAGGAAGAGGATGCGCTTCTTGCGACCGGCTTTCCATAGTCGCCAGATGATCTGGAAAGCCGTGTAAGTCTTGCCTGTACCCGTTGCCATAACGAGAAGCACACGATCCTGCCCTTTGGCGATGGCCTCGATCGCAGCGTTGACGGCATTGACTTGATAATAGCGCGGAGCCTTGTCGGTACCGTCATCGAAATAGTCTTGGAGCACGATCCGCTCGGCGTCCGGCGTCAGCCCCTTCCATTGGCTGTAGCGCCGCCACAGGTCCGCAGGTGACGGAAAGGCGTCAAGAGCGAGATCGGCTTCCTTGGTGGCACTCGCACCTGTTCGATCATGAAAGACAAAGCCATCCCCGTTTGAGGAAAATACGAATGGGATATTGAGAGTCTCGGCATACTCCAACGCCTGCTGCATGCCATCGCCAACGCTATGGTTGTTGTCCTTCGCCTCTATGATCGCGAGCGGGATGTTGGGTTTGGTGTAAAGGACGAAATCGGCCTTCTTGGCCTTTCCACGACTGACCAATCTTCCGCGGACGATGATGCGGCCTTTCGTGAAATAGAATTCCTCCCGGACTTGCAGCATTCTGTCCCAGCCAGCGGCCTCGAGCGCCGGCAGGATGAACTTCGAGCAGATGTCGCGTTCCGTCAGTGATTTCTTGTCAATGTTTGCCAGTGTGCGCAGCCCTGTCCCGTCGGATCTGAGCGTTTATTATCACTATCGGCAAGACCTGCCCACCCCCGCACAGCTGACCCTTCACGCCCGCTCGTGTAGCCTCGAACCAGCTGATTTGCCTCGGGGGGCCATCATGGTGGCATCAATCCAGCAGTTGAATGCAAATCGCAGCAACGCGCTCAAAAGCGCTGGCCCGAGATCGGAAGCCGGCAAGGCCGTGTCACGTCGGAACTCGACAAGGCATGGCATCCTCAGCACCAAGCTGCTGCTCGATGACGAAGACGAACAGGCGTTTGAAGACCTAGTGGTCGAGCTGACCGATACTCTCAAGCCAAATGGAGCGCTCGAACGCACAATGGTGGAGCGGATCGGTATCACGCTCTGGAGGCAACGGAGGCTCGTCGGCGCCGAGACCGCTACATTGGCGCTTTCGCGGCGCAATCAGCGCCTGGCCTCGAAAGTAAGTCCCGAACTTGAATCGAAAGTGCATGGCACTGTCGACGCCGCCGACCTCGAACCATTTGATGCCGAGCATGAGCAGTGGTGCAACGCCATCATAGAGGAATATGAAGCGCTCGAAGATGACCTCGACCCAGCGCTATTGCCGAAGGCTGTTCCGTTCCTCTTTCGGCAGCTTTCGCAGGATGCCGAGAGCGAGGACATCACTGTCGAGGCATACCTCGCCGCCCGTAAAGACGGTCTGTCAGGTTATGTCGAAGAATTGGCGAAGTGGTGCCAGGAACAGCTTCGAATTGCCGAACGGCGTCCAGAAGTCTTGGCCGTCGCCGGACAGATCCGAACGAAGCGATTGGTACTGCAACCGGATTTGCTGGACATTTTCTCGCGCTATCAAACCACACTCGACAATCAACTCTACAAAGCGTTGAAGGCGCTGCGCGACGCCCAAGAATGGCGCTTGAAAACGCTCGAGGGCCAAGCGGTCGACATCACTTTGGACAAGTAATGGGCTGGCGCTGGTGAATGTGATACGGCGATTTGCCAAATGATTTCGGGAAAATCGGAGCCGAGAAAAAAATGGGCGGACGTGGTTCGGGTCGTTGCGGCGGATCGCAGCCGCCGCAGTGTCACGAGTTCATGACGATTGATCTTGCTTGGTTGCGGCGCAAGAAGCTGCTGCGAACCGGGGGTTGGTCTAATCTCAACTGGTCTCAAGGGGGTGGACCGTCAGGTTCTATCCAGATCACCGCTTTGTCCGATGGTGTTCGCCTCAACTACCGTACCCGTGTCGGCGAAGGCGATTGGCGCCGGATCGATGAACATGTGCCGTTCATCTGGACCAAAACAAAATTTAACGGCCGTCGCCCCTGGTTCCAATGCCTTACGTGCCGACAGCGATGCCGCATTCTCTATGGCGGGACGCTATTCCGCTGTCGTCGATGTCACGGCCTCAAATATGAGTCTCAGTACGAACAGATTTTTTCGCGCGGAACCGCCCGAGCCCATGCCTTACGAAAGCGCCTTGGCCAGATTGCCGGCCTCGACGAGCCATTCCCCCAGAAGCCCAAGGGTATGCATTGGAACACTTACCGTCGGCTTGAGGAGTTGGATGAACGCCTGCAGCACAAATGGTCCGCGGGCATGATCGGCTGGTTCCTTCGCTGGGCGCCCGAAGGTGATTGATCACACCCAATGTGCACCGGTTCGCTAAATTGGGTTCGTTTCGCAAAATGGTCGAATGGCGCATCAGGGCCCACAACGTTCGCTTTCATGCGCAATCCGATAGACAGACATCCGTGACACGCCCAGCGCTCGAGCGACAGCGGCCGGGCCTTGACCCTTGGCAAGCAATTCCGTCACACGCCTCCGGTCGATCCTTGCCTTGCCTCCGGTGTAGACGCCTGCCTTCTTGGCCTTGGCGATCCCTTCGGCTTGGCGATCGCGACGCACGTCGGTCTCGAACTGGGCGAAGACCGCTAGCATGCCGAAAAAGGCCCGGCCGGCTGAAGTAGCGGTATCGACGCTCTGCTCGATGACTCGAAGATGGGCACCGACAACGTCGATCTCGTGGGCGATGTTAGCAAGGTCACGCAAGGACCGCCCCAGACGGTCCAACCGCAAGACGACAAGAGTATCCCCCCTGTTCAAAACTTTGAGTGCAAGATCGAGCTGTTCTCGCCCGCCGCGCTTGGTGCCGGACCGCTTCTCCTCGAACACAATTCCGCATTTGTCCCGTTCGAGCGCCTCCTTTTGAATTTGCAGATTTTGATCTTCAGAGCTGACCCTCGCATATCCAATTCGTCGCGACATGTTAGGCGCCCCTTGTCACAAATGGTTATGGATGTGACAAATTGCGTAACTTCAATCGAAAGTCAACCCTGATGTTACGCAAAATGGGTCCGCGTTGCGACGTAACGGTAGGGTATACCTTTTCGATACATATGAGGGACCTATCATTTTGCGTAACATGAGGGATGAAGTAAGGAATATCGTACTGAAACCCAAGAGATCGACGATCAGCGCCCCAAACTGAGTCGAACTCGGCAAGTTGGACCGAAGGCTACATGGCTAAGCTTCTGAAACCTGAGCCGAAGAAGGACGCCGATGCCGATTAATGGATTTGTCGTAGGTGTTGTGGGTGTGTTCGCGGCGGTTACATTGGTGGCTCTTGGAATCCCCAGTGAGGCCCGAGCTCAAATAGTCGGGGGGCGTCCGATCGACATCCGAGATGCGCCCTGGCAAGTCGAGTTGGTCATCGAGTCGGACGGCCGTCGTGAAATCTGCGGCGGGTCTTTAATTGCGCCGCGATGGGTATTGACTGCCGCGCATTGCTTTGTCGGCACCAACGGCATCGACCGCACCCAGGCGCGCTTCGGTGTTACCGACATTCGTTCGGTGGGACCGATGGTGGTTAGGGATCGGGTGATCACTCATCCCGCTTACGACAAGTCGGCGCTCGCCAATGACATCGCCATAGTGCACTTGACGGCCCAGGCGCCAGGTACTGTCATTGCGCTGCTGCACGATGATAGGGTGCTCAAGTCGGCCGTCGCTTTAGAAGTAACTGGGTGGGGTGCGACACAGGAGGGTGGCGGCATCGCCTCCAGCCTGATGAGTGCCAGAGTGCCGCTCGTCTCGAATACCGTTTGCAACGCGACGGCATCCTATAGCGGCCAAGTCAAGCCCTCGATGTTGTGTGCCGGCTTTGTTCAAGGCGGCATTGATGCGTGCCAGGGTGACAGTGGAGGCCCACTAGTGCTGCGCCAGTCGGGCAAACCACCTTTGCTTGTTGGTATCGTCTCTTTTGGCATCGGCTGCGCGCGACCGCAGAAGTACGGTGTCTAACAACGAGGTACTTCACGCCCGACGAATTGGTGAACCATTCGCCCGGCTAGGGCCGTCTCTGCGATCTGTAAGCCGCCGAGGCGCGGGCAACGGCGGCCTCATCGAGCTCGAAGCCGAGACCCGGTTTGTCACCAATGGGCAGCGCTCCTTTCCTTGGCGTCAAGATCGGGCTGGAGACGATGTCCTCGTCGAGCAACTGCCACATGATTTGGTTGCCGTCGTCCATATTTCCCAACGTCGCCGCCACTTGGTTCGAAGCGCATGTTGTGATTCCCGTCTCGAAGATGCCATGCAAGCAGACATTCAAACCAGCGGCCTCCGCAACTGCAGCCGCCTTGCGGAAGCGCACCACGCCGCATGTCTCGTGTAGACCCATGACGATCACGTCCGCCGAGCGGCTCCGGCAGATGTCGTAGACGTCTTCAGGCGAATAAATTGTCTGGTCCGCTGCAATTGGAATGTCGGTCATGGCGCGCAGGCGTGCCAACCCCTCGGCACCCAGCCGACCCGGAACTGGCTGCTCAACAAATTCGGGATCGTAGGGCTTCAGGCGCTCGAACATGCGACGCGCCCGCAGCATATCCCAAGCCTCGTTTGCATCGAGTCGGAGGCGTCTGTTGCCAATAGCCCTGCGCACCGCAGCAGTGATTTCCTCGTCCAGGTCATCCCCGCGGCCGATCTTGAGATAGAACACTCCGAAACCCTGCTCGACGAGGCTCTTGGCGTGACTCGCCAATTCTTCCGCCGTATCGCCCTGGATGAAGCCGAAATAGCTGACGGTATCGCGGGTCTGTCCTCCGAGAAGTTTGTGCAACGGCAGGTCGGTAGACTTGCCGATAGCATCCCACAGTGCCAGCTCGATGCCGGTCATGGCCTGAGAGAAGAAACGGGAGGCGCTTCCGGTACCACGAGCATTGAAGCCGTCGCGGTAGTAGTTCCAGATTAGCCGGTTGCCATCGAAAACAGACTGTCCGATAAAGGAGGGGATTGCATCTTCCAATATCGAGAGAAGCGTCGGGCAATCTGGGCTGGCCGAAGATTCCCCGATTCCAGTGATTCCCTTATCCGTCTTGATACGGATGAGTATGACGGGGGCACCATAGCTGACGCCTTGAGCCCAATGGTAGGGTTGCTTGAACTTACAGAGCAACGGCGTGGTCTCAATAGACACGATTTTCATGGCTGTTCACCCCTGGTGCTACGCAATGCGGGCATTGCCACCCCTATGCAGATAGGCTCGTCCGGCCGACGTAGGTCGGGAACTCGCCATGCTCAAGATAGGCCTTGTGGTACAAGCGGACTTTCTCCTCGTCGACCTCGACGCCGAGACCAGCCGCCTCGATGCGACCCCAGGAGGGTTTGTCGCAGATTGGTAGCGGGCGAGTGAGGATATCGTCCGCCATGAGCTGCGCCGTCTGCTGATGGCCATCGGCAGCATTTGGCAACGCAAGCATTACGTGCTGGCATGCGGTCGCAGCGAGCCCTAGTTCGCCATGTGTGTGTTTGACTACCTGCCAACCCTCCAAATGTGCAGCCCAGGAGAGCATGTGGAAGCGCGCGATCGAGCCCACCCAATACGGGCTGAAGCAGAGATAGTCGCCGCACCGGCTCTTGATGATGCGCCAGGCATCGGCCTCGCGCCCAAGACCTTCATTGACGCAGAGCGGCGCGTAGACCCGGCGCCTCAGGTCGAGCATGCCTTCCAGCGGATCGATCCGCACCGGGCCCTCGCAGAAATCGAGCTGAAAGCGCTCGTGCCAGCGCGTGAGCAGCCGCACGGCTTGCGGGCCGTTCCAGGCCTGGTTGACGTCAATGCGAATGCGGCCGTCCGGACCGATGCCGTCGCGCAGCGCCTCAAGCATCTCTTCTTCTCGCCGCTCGTCGATTCCGACCTTCAGATAATAGACGCTATAGCCCTTCTTGCGCCCGTCGCTGGCCTGGCGTGCGATATCCTCGGGGCTAGACCAATCGAGATAGTAGAAATATTCGACATGGTCGCGCAACGCTCCACCCAGCATGCGGTAGAGCGGTTGCTTTGCCGCTTTTCCGCATAGGTCCCACAGTGCCATATCGATGCCGGCGTAAGCGAAATTGCCAGTCATGGGCTGAAAGGCCCAGAGCGCGTGGAGAGCGAGGTCGCGGTGAATCGCCTCCTTGTCCCACGGATCGCGCCCGACGACCAGCGGAGTCATGGCCTCCACGGCGCTAGCTATGCCTCGCGTATCAGCAGCGCGCGTGCACTCACCCCAGCCGACAATGCCGTCATCCGTGGTCAGCTTGACGATTACCTCGGTGATGCCGCCGCGATTGATCAGGGCGCTGGTCTCCTCCCGCTTGTAGGGCACTCGGACAGTCATGGCCTCAAGGGTTTTGATCTTCATGGGCATAGACCTCCTTCAGCGTGAGACGTTCAGCCGCCGCTCCAGCACACGAACGGCAAGCGAGAGCGGATAGCTCATGACGAAATAGATGGCTGCGACCAGGACGAACACGGCCATAGGCTGGTAGTCCGCGAAGGCGATGCTCTTGGCGTCATTCATGATCTCGTTGACGCCGATAAGAGAACAGAGCGAGGTGTCCTTGAGCAGCCCGATCGCATAGTTAGCGACGGGTGGCAGCACGATCCGTGTCGCCTGAGGCAAGATAATGTACGCCATGGACTGAGTGGGCGTCATGCCGAGCGACATTGCCGCCTCGCGCTGACCTTTGTGCAGAGCCTCGATGCCGGCCCGGAACACCTCGGCGAGGATGGCTCCGCCATGCAGTCCGAGACCTACTACGGCACCGGTAAAGCCCGTGAACCATTGCCAGTTGAGCCCTGGGAAGAGCTGGGGCGGCACGAAATAGACGATGTAGAGGAGCACAACGATGGGCAGCCCCCGCGCGATCTCGATATAGGCGGTAGCAAGGACCCTCAGCACCGCAAAGCGCGAGGTGCGCAGTAATGCGAAAGCGAGTCCGACCAGCACGGCCAGCACGAAGGCGGCCAGCGCAATCTTCAAGGTCGTCAGCGCGAACCACAGAAGCTCGGGCAGCCAACGGTTGATATTCTCGGCGTAGATCTGCGGCAGCTTGAGCATGACCGTTTCACTCCTAATGCCAGGCCTGGCGTTGCCGTTCGAGGCGCGCGGCCAGACGGGCCATGGGAATAGTCATGCAGAGATAGATAGTACCTGCGATCAGATAGACGGCGGCACTATGCAGTGTTTCGGTCACCAAATTGCGCGCAAGCGCCATAATCTCCACGACCCCAACAGAGAACACGATCGCAGTGTCCTTTAGCAGCACGATGGCGAAGCTGGTGATCGGCGGCAACATGGTGCGCAGGGCCTGCGGTAGCACGATGTGCTGCATGGCCTTGAGGGGCGTCATGCCGAGGGATAGCGCTGCCTCCAGCTGCCCGCGATGGATCGACTCGATGCCGGCGCGGTAAATCTCCGCCAGATAGGCCGCACCGTTGAGACCGAGGCCCACGATAGCCGCCTCCAGCGGCGTCGGCGAAAGTCCGATATCCGGCATTCCGAAATAGATGACGAACAGCTGCACGAGCGCGGGTGTACCACGGAAGAACTCAATATAGGCGACAGCCAGCCAGCTTAGTACGCGCCAGGGGGACAGGCGCAGCAGCGCCACCGCGAGCCCGAAGATCAGGGCAAAGACGAGTGAGCCTAGCGCGACGATCGCGGTCTGCGGCCAGCCGCCGATTAGTGTCGAAAGCAGGTACCAGCCCTTGGCATGGAGGAACTGCCAGAAAGTCATTTGGCCCTCGCTACCGATCTTGGATGTGCTTGAGGAATTCGCGCGTGCGCGGCTGCTGCGGATCGAAAAGAACCTGTGCCGGCGGTCCCTGCTCGACGATCTTGCCGTGGTCCATGAAGATTACCCAGTCCGACACTTCGCCCGCGAACTGGATCTCGTGCGTAACGATGACCATGGTGCTTCCCTCCTCGGCGAGCTGGCGCATCACCCGCAGTACCTCGCCGATCAGCTCGGGATCCAGCGCCGAGGTCGCCTCATCGAACAGCATGAGCTTGGGCTGCATAGCGAGCACACGGGCGATCGCCACGCGCTGCTGTTGGCCACCTGACAGGCGCTCGGGATACTGGTCGATCTTGTGGCCGAGCCCCACCTTCTGCAGCATCTCGCGCGCCCGTGCCTCGGCTTGATCGTGCGACAGCCCGAGCACTTTCTGCGGTGCGATGGTGACATTGCCGAGAGCCGTCAAGTGTGGGAACAGGTTGAAGCGTTGGAATACGAAGCCGATCCCGGCGCGCTCCTTGGCAAGTTCCCGGTCGCTCAAATGCACGAAGCGCCCGCCGACCTCCTTCTCACCGATCAACGTGCCATCGATATGGATATGGCCGGAGGTCGGCTTTTCCAAATAGTTGATGCAGCGCAGCAACGTGGTCTTGCCCGAGCCGCTCGGCCCGATGATGGAGACCTTCTGGCCACGCTCCACATCGAGACTGATGCCATCGAGCACCACCAGCTCACCGAAGCTCTTGTGGAGGTCGATGATGCGCAGGAGGGGGGTCATGAATGCTTCCGTGCCCGCACAAGCCGCGGGACGGGCTGTTGGCTCGTCCCGCGCTACGCTGCGTGGTCAGTGATCGGGGCTTAGAAGCACTTGTCAGCGGTGGGGGCCTTGTAGTCGGCCGGCCGGTCGACGCCCACGCGCGGGTTCTTGTCTGCCGGAATAAACCAAGACTTGTCGCCCATCCCATACTTGGCCATGGTCTTCACATTCAGGCAGTTCACCCAGATGTCATCGGCGATCACCTTGCTGATGGCGTCCGCCAGGTCCTTCTCATCTTTGTTGACGCCGAAGATCACGCTGTATTTGGTTGACATGACTGGATATTTATCCGCCATCGGATCGAGCGGCACCTGCTTGATCTTCCACTCCGGATGTTGAACTATCGCCCACTGTACCAGTGGGGGATCGAGGATCGCCATGTCGATGCGCCCGGCGACGAGATCCTGCAGTACACCGTCGGATGTGTCATAGAGTTTCACCTCGCCAATGCCCTCCACGCCCTTCAGCTCGGGCACCAGTGTGAAGCCGGTGACGGTAGCGACCTTCTTGCCCTTCATATCGGCGAAGGTGTGATAGTTGGTGTCTGCCTTCTGAACGAGCAGCGTGCCGAAATAGTAGATGGGATCGGTAAGGTTCATGATCTTGGTACGTGGCTCGATCCAGCCCATCGCACCATGCATGATGTCGACTTTGCCCTGCTTGGTCGCCTCGATCTCGGCCGCCCAGTCCATCTGGTGGACAACGGGCGTGAGTCCCAGCTTCTTGGCGACGTAGATCATCAACTCACCGTCGGTGCCCCCCAGCGCTCCCTCTTTGAGCTGTGTCATCGGCATGTCACCGTTCATGGCGATGTTGAGTTTGCCGGGCTCGATCGTCTTAATGTCTCCGGCGCTTGCCGGCGACAGGAGCGTCAGTGATATCGCAACGGAGAGGCTTGCCAGCGTCAAGTGCCTCCTGCTCAAACCTGCCGTCCTGTGTTGCTTGGTCTGTGTTTGCACGGGGTTTCCTCCTGACTATCCCTATTAACGGTTCACACGCGGGACCCCTTTAGCCAAATTCGGCCGCTGCTGACGTGCCGATTGGCGCATGCGGGGGCTTGCCAAGTGCAAGCCGTAATAGTTAGCCTATCATCCTACCATTGGAGGGTGCAAGCCGGCACGAACGCCTTAAGGCTCGTCGAATCTGAGTCCAGGGACCACCCTCTGCGGGAACTAGAGCAGGCCTCGATCGTTCGGGTGCAGCCGGCCGCTGAGATCTTCATACGGCATATCGACGAGCTGCCGGGAGTACTTCTCGGCCTGAACCGGTGCGCGGCGAGCGATCGCTTCGGTCACCTTGCGATGCAGCGGTAAGCCGCGTTCGAATGAGCCCGGCTCGGCCGTGGTCAACAGAACTTGGTTCTGGAACAGGCTTGTCAGCAGTGACCCGAGGTGCCGGAGCACAATGTTGTGCGAGGCGTCGTAAATGCTGCGATGGAAAGTAATATCGGCGGCGGGCACGTGAGCCAGTTCACCGACGCACGCGACCAAGTCTGACAAAGCGATGCGAATACGCTCGATGTCCTCGTTGCTGGCGCGCAATGCCGCAAGATAGGCGGCCTTCGGCTCAATAATCCGCCTAAATTCCACCAGATCATGGGCATTTCTCAGGTCGGTGCCGTCGATCGAGAACCACGCGACGACATCCGGGTCGAGTACGTTCCAATCTGCCTTCGCGCGCACGCGGGTGCCGCCGCGAGCGCGACGGCCTGCTCGGTCGCCTCGAGCTGCCTTCGCGCGCACGCGGGTGCCGCTCTTCGGCCGAACCTCGATCAAGCCCTTACTGACGAGAATTTTGATCGCCTCACGCAGTACATTCCGGCCGATGCCAAGTTCAGCCACCAACTCTGGCTCTGTCGGCAGCCCGCCCGTATGTGCGAAATCCCCGCGCACGATTCGGTAACCCAACAGATCGACTACCTGCTCTGGCAGGTTACGTCTGCTCAGCCCACCTACCGACGCTTCCCTGCCGAGCTTTTGCCTCATCCACCAGTCCAACCTGCCTGCCGAATTGTGCACCAGCTCCGATGACGGGAAACCGGTCACACCTCACCCCCCACGGCCGAATATCAAATGGCGGACCCGATTGCAATTCCGCCCCTTGTACGACAGTACCTTGCCTGCTTGGATGACTCTTGCAAGGACGAGCGAGCTGGAGCGCAGAGATGTCGACGATTGTGTTGGGTGCCGGCGTGGTAGGTGTTGCGACCGCCTGGTACCTTGCCAGAGCCGGCCACGAGGTCGAGGTCGTCGACCGCCAGCCGGGGGCCGGGTTGGAGACAAGTTGGGGCAATGGCGGCATCATCCATGCCAGCGAAGTCGCGCCCTGGTCGCAACCTGGTATGCCGCTCAAAATATTGCAATGGCTGGGTAACGAAGACGCACCGCTTCTGCTTCGCTATACTGCGATACCGCATATGTGGCGCTGGGGGCTCGGGTTCCTTGCCAACTGCACTCCCGAGCGGCACCGGGCCAATGCCGTCGCGAATCTCGATCTCGCTCTCCTATCCTTGCCATCTCTTCAGGAAATCGTTGCTGAGACCGGCATCGAGTACGACCGGGCAACCGGTGGCGTTGTCAAAATCTATCGTTCCCAGCATGCGCTCGACAACGCGGAGCGTGCGAGCGAATTCCTTGCCGGGCGCGGGTTGCTTTTTGAACGAATCACCGCAAGCCGCTGCGTTGAGATCGAGCCGGCCCTGGCCGCGACGGAGTCGACCCTCGTCGGTGGCGTGTTTTTTGCTCGCGATGAAGTCGGGGACTGTAACAAGTTCACACACGGACTCGCCGAAGCCTGCGCCCTGCGCGGGGTCCGCTTCCACTACGACACGATCGTCCGGCACTTGGATATCGCCGACGGCCAAGTACGAGGCGTCGTGACTGACAAGGGGCTGATGGAGGCCGATATCATTGTGGTCGCTATGGGCAGCTTCACCGCACCGCTGCTTCGCAAAATCGGCATTAGGGTGCCAATCTATCCGGTAAAGGGTGTATCGGTAACCTTCGACCGAGGCGCATGGAACAGTGCTCCCCGAATACCGGTGATCGACGACAGCAACATGTTCGGGCTTGTGCCCATCGGCGAGCGCATGCGCATTGCTGGCTCAGCCGAGATAACGGGTTATGACGCTGCTCCTGTCGAGGCGCGAATAGCAGCAATCATCGACAAGGTCGGCCCGACTTTCCCGCAAGTTAAATGCCATCTCGATCTGGCGAAGGCGCGGGTGTGGGGCGGTCTCAGACCCGTAACGCCGGAAGGCACGCCGATCATTGGTGAAACACCAGTCGCCGGACTTTGGGTGAATTCGGGCCATGGCCACCTCGGATGGACTTTGGCCTGCGGATCAGCCCGTGTGCTTGCCGATCTAACTTGCGGATTTGACTCCGGAATAAGGCTTCCCAAACGGCAAGGAGTGCGCCGGTCGATAATGGCTTCTGAAGCTTGACCACCTTGAATTGCGATGCAGCTCATTCTGACTCTCAAGCTAACGAACTGAGCCTTCGTTGAGGTGAAACCACGAGAAAAGTCAGAATAAACATTGATTTCATTGAATTTTCCTTTGTTTTGTAATCAGGGGGTCGCAGGTTCGAGTCCTGCAGTCGGCACCATTGATTTTATTGAATTTTTTCCGATAAATCCCGAGCGATATTTTGGAAAATTCCCTTCTGGGCTTCACTGGGGCTTCAGATATGGTGCGTCTCGGAGGTTGTCGCCAACACTGATGAGTTTTAGCGGCGGCGCCAGACTGCCGGCTTCGGAAGCTTTGAAACAATGAGTTCGTAGAGCCTACCACGATGAAACACAGTCTCCTTCTTCGGCACCATTGATCTGGTCTTGCCGCTTTCAGAATAACCAGGCCGACACTTGCCTGGGCGCCGTGAGGGATGATACGTGAAGGGCGGACTGCGGGATTGGACAGTCCGGTACCGGAGCGGACCATGGACACCACCCTTGCCGCGCGCATCGACCGGCTGGAGCAGATCGAGGCGCTAAAGTAGTTGAAGTACCGCTACTGCGGCGTGGTCGACGCCAATTATGATGCCGACGCGATCGCGGCGCTGTTCACCGAGGATGGCGTGTGGGATGGCGGCGACCTCGGGCACTACTCCGGCCGCGACGCGATCCACAAGAGCTTCATGGAGCCTAATTTTTCGGTGCTGTGGATGGGCCACTACGCCGCCAACCCGATCATCGTCGTCGCCGGCGATCGGGCGCGTTGCCAGTGGTACTTGTGGCTGCCAAAGATCTCGAAAGACGAGAAATCGAAGACATTCCAGGGCGGCACCTACATCGATCAGTGCCGCCGCATCGATGGCCACTGGTTGTTCGAACACATGCAGGTCAGGCTGAGCAAACTGCCGTGAACGGATGACGGGCTGTCGCCTGTTGGGCACGACGGATCAGGTTGCGCGCTGAGTTGAGGCCACTTCGGAACCCCGCCCTCCTCGCGGAAGACGCCTGAAACCGACTTTACTGTTCCGTTGCTACTCGGGCCTCGATGTCACGGCTCTATCTGCAGTTCGCGCTTTCAATTCACGGGCAGAAACAGGTCCTCCTTGTCGAAGCCCTCTTGCACGATGCGCAGGCGGTCCGCGGGCAGGGGCCGGATCAGTGCGTTGGCGGCAGCGCGGTCATCGGAAAGCCAGGTGTCCACGTCACCGTTGCTGGTGAGCAGTACCGGCGAGCGCTCGTGATTGATGCTGGATGTGAGCGCGGTCGGCACCATGGTCACGAAGCTGTAGACGTCGAGCTCGACCGTGGGCCCGTCCTTCTTGATCGGGCCTTTCCACCGCCGCCAGAGGCCGGCAAAAGCGAACAGCGGACGAGGCTCGTCGCCGGCGAGCGCGAACCAATGCCAAGTAGCGGGTTTGCGACCGTCATGCGGCTCACAGAACGAGGTCGCTGGTACAAGGCATCGGCGCGCCTCGAAGGACGGTCGCCAGAAGGGTGTCTGCAACTTGTCATCGCGCGCGTTGGTCACGCGCTTCGGAGCATAACCATCCCGGAGCAGCACGAAGCCCCAGCTGAGGGTGACGAGCTCGCGCTCGCCATCCTCCGCGCGCCGCACGATGGGCGCTGCGTGGCCTGGGAAGATCGCGCGCAGGGGGTCGAAGGCGTTTGCGCGGTTGTGGCCGACACGAAAGAGCCGTAGCACCGCCTCGCGCGCTTTGGTCATGCTGTAAAGATTGCACATCGATCACCGTCCTGTTCCTCCGCATAGCGCACCTGGAGGGCGGGCGATAGGCCGGGGCGTGCTGTTGGGCAGTGTTTCAGTTTGAAAATAGCGTGGCTTGACGCTGCGAGCGTCCGGGGTCCATCTCATCGCATACTAAGCAGCGTCCAGCCCACCACGGAGGGCCGCCGCGCCTATAAGCAGTGAGCTGCCGAGGGAAAGTGGAGATAGCAATGGCTCGAGATGCGCCGGCTAAACCGCTCAGTCGCGATCTCATCCTCGGAAGCTGGAGGATGACGTCCTGGGTTACGAGAGACGTCGCAACTGGGGAGAGGCACGACGCACTAAGCAGACTCTGAGCACTTGACCAACGAATCCAGTTCGTGATTCCGTCTTCCTACTGATTCGCGGAGGCGGGACATGGCGGGCAAATCTCCAGTGACTGCGAGTGATGAGCAAAAACGGGCGCTGGAGGCGCTGGCCGGATCGAAGGATCGGCGCGAGGCCGATCGGGCCCGCGCCA
>JANYHF010000088.1 GCA_025359185.1 Hyphomicrobiaceae bacterium
GTTTGCGCTGGTTTAGCGGGATTTTGGGGGATGAGTAGGGTTAATGGGTAGGGGATGGGGTTAATTTTGGGGGGGCGGGCTTCACTGGCTATCGTGGCGGGTTGGCTGATCGACACCAATGTCAACCCGGAGCTGCGGCGTCCGCGCCCAGATCGCACCACCCCCGTCATCCTCGAGCAAGCGCGCCGCGGACGCGGGACGCTCGGGGACCCACCGCTAGACTCGGGCGCAGCCTCACTATTTTCGTGTCCTTCGGACGCTCTTTGTGCTGGGTCCCCGGCGGTCGCGCGCCGGAAACGGCGCACTCGGCCGAGGATGATGAAGCTCTCCTTCACGCCACCGCCTCCAGCCCCTTCTTCTTCACCAATGCCAGCATCTTCAGCGCCATGCGGCTCACGGTTTTTCTCGCCGCACTCCCATTTGGAGACCAGCCCCGTGGTGACGCCGATATATTCGGCGAACACGGCTTGGCTGACGCCGGCCTTCACGCGGATGGCGCGGATTTCGGCCGGGGCCAGGGTTTCGGCCTTGGTGAGGCAGCGCTCATCAAAGTCGCGCATCGTCTTCTGGTCGACGATGCCGAGTTCATAGAGATCCGTCATGGACCGGTGCATGGCGCCGGATATCTTGCAACGGTACTTCTTAGGCATCACAACCTCTCAAGCCATTCTGGTACATGACAGCTCAATCTGATTAAATGATGCGTCGAAGCCGCTAAGTCACACTCAAGGCCACCATGCCCCGCCAATTCACAGCCATCATCGAATCCGAAGACGACGGTTTCGTCTCGCTCTGCCCGGAACTGGATATCGCCAGCCAGGGCGATACCGTCGCCAAAGCCCGCGCCAACCTCAAGGAAGCTATCGAACTCTTCTTCGAATCAGCGTCCCCCACCGAAATCAGCCGCCGCCTAGGTGGCGAGGTTTACGTCACGCAGATCGAGGTCGCCGTTGGGTAAGCTGCGTGTCCTCAGCGGGCGCGAGATCTGCGCGATCCTCAGGCAGCACGGCTTTGCCGAGGTTCGCCAGCGCGGCAGTCACATCATCATGCAGCGGACCCATGGCGCCGACACGATCACTGTGCCATTGCCCAATTACGCGGAAATGCGTCGTGGAACGCAGCAAGCGATTATCCGGCAAAGCGGCCTCGATAGAATCCTATTCGAGTCTTAGTTCATCCAGCAATCCAACAGGATCCCATCCCCATGGACCTCCACCTGAAATCCCTCCGTGTCCTCATCACTGGCGGCTCCAAGGGCATAGGGCGGCGCTGTGCCGACATCTTTGCCGATGAGGGCGCGCATGTTTCTATCTGTGCACGTAACAAAGATGAGGTCACCGCCACCGTCGCGGCGCTGAAGGCCAAGGGCGTCACCGCCTACGGTGAGGCCATCGACGTTGCCGGCAAGGCGGCGATGGAAGGCTGGGTGGCGAACTCTGCCAAGGCGCTTGGCGGCGTCGATATCGTCGTGGCCAATGTCTCGGCACTCGCGGTGGACGAAAGCGAAGAGGCGTGGGTCAAAGAGTTCAACGTCGACATGCTGCATACGGTGCGTACGCTGACGGCCGCCCTCCCCCACCTAGAGAAATCCAAGCATGGCAGCGCCGTCATCATTTCGTCCGTGTCCGGCCGCGAGGTGGATTTCACTGGGCCCGCTTACGGCGCGATGAAGGCGGCGTTGATCCACTATGCGCAGCGTATGGCCATGCAGCTGGCGCCCAAGCAGATCCGCGTCAACGCCGTGTCGCCGGGCAACACCTATTTCGATGGCGGTATCTGGCAGTCGATCGAAAAGAGCAACCCGGATTTCTTCAAGGTCGCGCTCGGCATGAACCCGATGGGGCGGATGGCGGCACCCGAGGAGATCGCGCGCGGCGTGGTGTTTTTGGCGAGCCCAGCGTCGTCGTTCACGACGGGGACGAACCTCGTCATTGATGGCGCGCTGACCAAGGGGGTGCAGCTCTAGTTGGGTACTAGACCAGAACTCTGTCCACAACCCCGCGCGCCGGAATTGCACGCATCTCCGGCGCGCCCTATATGTGCGGTATGATCGACATCCCATTCCGCAAAATGAACGGCCTCGGCAACGATTTCGTGGTGCTTGACGCCCGCGTCCAGAAAATCCCGATGACGGCCGAGAGCGCCGCACGGATCGCCGATCGCAACAGCGGCATCGGCTGCGATACCATCGTGGTGCTGGAGCCGTCCACCAAGGCCGACGTGCGGATGCGCTTCTATAATGCCGATGGCTCGGAATCGCCGGCTTGCGGCAACGCCTCGCGCTGCGTGGCGTGGCTGTTGAGAGAAGAGAGCGGCAATATCGAGCCCCGGCTGGAAACCAACGCGGGCGTGCTGAAGGCCAAGGTGCACGCTGACGGGACGGTGACCGTCGATATGGGCAAGCCGAAATTCCATTGGGACGAGATCCCCCTGGCTGAGCCGTTTCATGACACCAAGAAGATCGAATTGCAGATCGGCCCCATTGATGCGCCGGTGCTGCATTCGCCGAGCGTCGTCAATGTCGGCAATCCGCACTGCATTTTCTGGGTGGAGGATGTGACCGCCCACCGGCTCGAACGCTTTGGGCCGATTCTGGAGAACCATCCGTTGTTTCCCGAACGCGCTAACATTTCGCTCGCGCAGATCACGTCGCCAACGAGTCTGATCCTGCGCGTGTGGGAGCGCGGCATCGGCCTGACGAAAGCGTGCGGCACGGGGGCCTGCGCGGCGGCCGTCAGCGCAGCGCGTAAAGGACTGACTGGCCGCGCCGTCACGGTGACACTGCCGGGCGGAAACCTGCATATCGATTGGCGCGCCGATGACCATATGATGATGACCGGCCCGGTACAGCTTGATTTCGAGGGCACGCTGAAGCCCGGAATGCTGGATGCACCGTGAGCGGCGAGGAAAAACCCAAGCGCGGCTGGCTCGGCGGTCTGTTCGGCAAGCCGGAGCCAGCGTCGTCGGCCGTGCTCGAAGCCGAGCCGCCGGCGCCCTCGGATGACACCCCGCCCGAGCCCGTCGCCTATGACGTGGACGAGGGCATGGCCGGAGCCGCGCCAAAGCTCAGCTGGTTCCAGCGCCTGAAATCGGGCCTCGCTAAGACGTCCACGCAGCTGACGCGTGGCATCACCGATGTCTTTACAAAGCGCAAGCTGGACGCCTCGACGCTGGAGGACCTGGAAGACCTGCTGATCCAGGCCGATCTCGGCATCGAGACCGCGCACAAGATCGCGGCCCGCCTGAAGGCCGAGCGCTACGAAAAATCCATCAGCCCCGAGGACGTCCGCGCGGTGCTGGCCTCGGAGATCGCAAAAGTTTTGGAGCCGGTCGCCAAACCGCTCCTTGTCGATCCCGCGCACAAACCCCATGTCGTCTTGATGGTGGGTGTGAATGGTACTGGCAAGACCACCACGATTGGTAAGCTCGCGGAGCGCTACCGCAAAGATGGACTGAAGGTGATGCTGGCGGCGGGCGACACATTCCGGGCTGCCGCGATTGATCAGCTGAAGATCTGGGCCGCTCGCACGGGCGCGGACATTATTGCGCGAGACGTCGGATCGGAGGCGGCGAGTTTGGCGTTCGATGCCATGACGCAGGCCAAAGCTGATGGTTGCGACCTTCTGCTCATCGATACGGCGGGCCGCTTGCAGAACAAAGACGGCCTCATGCAGGAACTGGAAAAAATCGTGCGCGTTATCAAGAAAGTCGACCCGGCGGCGCCGCACGATGTACTGCTGACGTTGGATGCGACGACGGGCCAGAACGCGCTCAACCAGGTCGAGGTGTTCAAGGCGCGCGCTGGCGTGACAGGATTAGTGATGACTAAGCTGGACGGCACGGCGCGCGGCGGGATTTTGGTGGCAATCGCGGCCAAATATGGTTTACCGGTGCACGCCATCGGGGTTGGCGAGGGGGCCGACGATTTGCAGGCCTTCGACGCAGCCGAGTTCGGACGGGCGATCGCGGGTGAATAGCCGGCGCGGGCGAATAGTCGCGGGCCGGAAGAGACCAAGTAATCGCCACAAGTCAGTCGTTTAACGCCGCGGATCACGTTCTACTTATCAAGGGCTAAGCCGATATGGGCAATTTTGGCGCACAGATCCTTTCGATCATCCGCTCGAAACTCTTCATCAAGCTGGTGCTTGAATTTTTGCCGCTTGGCATGTTCATGGTCACAACGTGGCTCACCGATATCTACACCGGCTCCATGGTGCTCGGCGTCTTGACCTTAGCCGCGATGCTGGTGGTCTGGCTGTTGTACAAGCGCCTGGCTCTCATGGCCATTATCACAGGTGTCACTGGCCTGATCGCTGTCGTCGGCACCGTCGCCTTGCATGATCCGATGTGGGTAAAAATGAAGCCGACGATCGTCAGTCTGGTGTTCGCCCTGATCCTTGCAACAGGCCTGATGCTCGGTAAACCGCTCCTCAAACCGCTGATCGGTGAGGACCTCAATCTGACTGAGCGCGGCTGGCGGGCGATCACATGGCGATGGATGGCATATTTCTTTGTCATCGCTTTGGTGAACGAAACCTTGTGGCGCGGCGCCATGCTGTATTATCCCAGTGCCGACCCGCTGATTTCCTCACCCGAAGCCGACAAGCTCTGGGCCACCAGCAAGGTTACGTTCCTCATTCCGTTCACGTTGCTCTACGCAGCCTGGATGCTGCCGCTACTGAACCGTCATCGCGACGATAAGAGTAAGCCGTTGGGCGGGGGCGACATGTTTGCGAAATCTGACAAATCTGACGACGGCAAACCAAAGCCGCGCGTCACCGCGGTTGAAGCCCCTCAGGCCCGTGGCTGATCATCCGATGGCGAGTAATGGGTTAGTCCCCGCAGCTGGGGCCGCAGAAACGCTCAACTTGCATCTGATCAAGCTCGGGCTGGATCTATTCCCGCTCGTTCTGTTTTTCGTCGTCAACTGGATTCAGGGCATCTTCTGGGCCACCGCCTTGTGCATGGCTGCCACGGTGATTTCGCTGATACTGAGCCGGGTACTGCTGAAACGCGTGCCCGTGATGGCCCTCGTTACGGGTGCCGCCGTGCTGGTTTTTGGCAGCCTGACGCTCTGGATGCAGAACGATTTTTTCATCAAGATCAAGCCGACGATTGTGAATTCGCTGTTCGCCTCGGCGATGCTTGGCGGCCTGGCGTTCAACCAGCTGTTTGTCAAGACGCTGCTCGGCGACGCCCTCAGTCTGAAGGACGAGGGCTGGCGCAAACTGCAATGGCGCTGGGGATTGTTCTTTGTTTTCCTTGCGGTTTTGAATGTGGTGGTCTGGTACGTCGCCGATTTGGTCTATCCGTCCCCACACATTCCGGGCGTGCCCCATCCGGCCGATCAACTGTGGTCGGCGATGAAGATCGGAAATATTCCGTTGACCTTCGTTTTCATGATGTCGCAGGTCGGATTGCTTCAGCGCTTCGCAATCAATCCCGACAAGGATGACTCAAACGCTCCGTCAGCCGATGAGTCCAGCCCTTAGCGGCCGTTAGACCAAAGTCGCAAAACTGACAACTTGGGATTGACCCCTCCGTGCAATGCAGCTAACGTGCTGTGGCCTGAGCAATAATTGTGTATGGCTTTGGTATTCCTCGATCACCATTCGATCAGAACCAATTCCTCCGGGCCTTGCACCGACATCGCAAGCTTGAGACGGCAACAAACAATTGGTGGTAAGATGACCCCTGCAAACCTCAATAGAAAACTAGAAAGTTCCGCGACGCATCTTTTGCATCGCGCAACTCAATGTGCGAGCGAACTGTTCTCGGCCGAAGCGGGCAAGGACAACCTCACACCGCGTCAATATGCAATTCTCGTCACAATCGCCGAGAACGAAGGCGTTAGCCAGACCGGCCTCGTGCAGCGCACAGGCATCGACCGCTCGACGCTGGCCGATGTTATCCGCCGCATGATCGGCAAGGGCCTGATCCAGCGCAAACGGACCAAGGAAGATGCCCGCGCCTACGCCGTTCGCCTGAGCGATAAAGGCAAGCGCGTGCTCGACAACGCCGATCCGGGCGCAACGAAAGCTGACCAGCGGCTGCTGGCCGGCCTCAGCGCTCCCGAGCGCAAGGCGTTCCTTGAGCACCTCGACAAGCTGATCACGTCGCTTGAAGTGAGGGCCGCTGCAAAGTAAGGCCGCTGTATTCTGCCCTTGCACGAACAAATGCCCGAAGCGCGGTGGTGTGATGGACTCACGCCAGCGCGTTTTGTGCGTTTTTGGGGCAATTGGGTGAACGTGACCAATCGGCGTAGGGCGACGGGCATCATCCGCCCCATGCCCTGAGGCTGACCGCCCCCTGTTGCACGTGCGACCTGTTTGGCCGCATATGGCGCTGCCCGGCGTGCCGATAGCCCGTTCATATCCAGTCCAAGCCGCCGCGCGCCGTCTCGCGATTGACCAGAGCATTTTCCATGCAGCGTTTCCGACTTCACCAGGGCGGGCTCATCGACCGCAGCCGTCCCGTGCATTTCACGTTCGATGGCCGTTCCTACGAGGGCTACACCGGCGACACGCTGGCCTCAGCGCTGCTGGCCAATGGCGTGCACATGATCGCACGCAGTTTCAAGTATCACCGGCCGCGCGGCATTCTGGGCGCAGGTTCCGAAGACCCGGCGGGCCTCGTGCAAGTGGGTGCCAATGCCAACGAAACCGATCCGAACATGCGGGCCACGGAAGTCGAGATCTTTGACGGCCTCGAAACCTTTTCGCAGAACTGCTGGCCATCGCTGAGCTTCGACATCGGCGCGGTTAACGACCTCGTCTGGCGCTGGTTGCCAGCCGGCTTCTACTACAAGACCTTCATGGGCCCGCCCGCCAACTGGATGTTCTTTGAGCCCCTCATCCGCCGCGCTGCCGGCCTCGGCAAAGCGCCCGAAGGCAAAGACCCCGACCGCTACGAAAGCCAGAACCGCCATTGCGACGTGCTCGTTGCAGGGGGCGGACCATCGGGGCTGATGGCGGCGCTGACAGCTGCACGATCCGGCGCGCGCGTGATCCTCTCGGAGGAAACACCATTGCTGGGTGGACGCCTCAATGCACTCGATCCGAGTGAAACGTCGATCAACGGCAAGACGCCGCGCGAGTGGGTAGCCGCCTGTGAGGCTGAACTCGCCAAGCTGCCCAACGTCACGGTTCTCACCCGCACCTGCGCCTTCGGTTACTACGCCGACAATTTCGTCGCCCTGGCGCAAATCGAACAGGACCACCTGGCCCCGGCCGCCCGCGACGCCGCCCGGCCGCGCCAGCGCTTATGGCGCATACGAGCAAAAGAAGTGGTGCTGGCAACGGGAGCCACCGAGCGCCCGCTGGTGTTCCACGGCAACGACCGGCCCGGCATCATGCTGGCGAGCGCGGCAGAAACCTACCTGCACCGCTATGGCGTCAAGGCGGGCAACCGCGCCGTGGTCTTCACCAACAATAATGGGGCGTGGGGGTCGGCTTTTGCGCTGGCCAAGGCAGGCGTGCAGATCGTCGCCATCGTCGATGCGCGGCCTGCGCCTGAAGAAGCGCTGATGCGCCAAGCGGCGAGCCTCGGCATCCCGGTGCATCCGCACGCCACCATTGTCGATACGCGCGGCCAATTCCGGGTGAAAACGGCCGTCGTGCGGCGGCTGGATGGGCACCGCGGCGTGTCGGGCGAGGCGACGGTGATCAACTGCGATCTGATCGCGGTCTCCGGCGGTTGGTCGCCCAATGCGGCGTTGTTCTCGCAATCGCGCGGCAAACTGCGGTTTGATGCGGGCCTGCCCGGGTTCCGGCCCGGCCCGTCCTGGCAGGCTGAGCGTTCGGCGGGCGCGGCCAATGGTGCGATGAAGCTGGCCGATTGTCTAGCTGAAGGCGCAGCGGCAGGCGCGGATGCAGCCACCAAATCTGGATTTGCAGGCACGAATCCCGCAGCATACACCCTACAACAACCCGACGCGCCTTCTTACAACGGTATCGCCACCTGGCAACTGCCGTCGGGCCGTTCGGCGAGCAGCACCCGCGCCTTCGTCGATCTGCAAAACGACGTACAGGCCAAAGACTTAAAACTCGCCGTGCAGGAGGGTTACGCCTCCGTCGAACACGCCAAGCGCTACACCACCACCGGCATGGGCACCGACCAGGGCAAGACCGTGGGCATCAACGCTTTCGGCATCCTCGCCGATGAGCTCGGCAAATCGATGCAGGAGGTCGGCGTCACCACCTACCGGCAGCCGTTCAAGCCCATCACCTTTGGCGCTCTGGCGGGCCAGCACGGCGGCGCGCTGTATGCACCACGCCGCACCACGCCAATGCACGACTGGCACGAGAGCCACGGCGCAGTGTTCGAACCGGTCGGCGAATGGCTGCGCGCGCAGGTCTACACAAGGCCCGGCGAAACCTTCGCCAGCGCCCTGCAGCGCGAAGCCCGCACCGCCAGAACATCCGTCGGCGTCCTGGATGCCTCCACGCTGGGAAAAATCGATATTCGCGGCAAGGACGCGCGCGAATTTCTCAACCGCGTCTACTCCAACGCCTGGCTGAAGCTCGCGCCCGGCCGCTGCCGCTACGGCCTGATGCTGAAGGAAGACGGCATGGTGTTCGATGACGGCGTCACCGCCTGCCTCGCCGAAGACCACTTCCATATGACGACGACGACCGGCGGAGCGGCGCGCGTGCTGAATTGGCTGGAAGAATATCTGCAAACGGAATGGACAGACCTGGAGGTCTATCTCACCAGCGTCACCGAGCAGTGGGCGGTGGCGGCCATTGGCGGACCCAAGGCGGCCGAAGTCGTCGCGGCCGTCGCCGACAAATTCAACCCCAACCCCGGCAATTTTCCGTTCATGAGTTTTCGCGAGGCCACGGCCGGCGGCATTCCAGCGCGCATCTTCCGCATCTCGTTCACAGGCGAACTCTCCTACGAAATCAACGTGCCTGCGTCCTATGGGCTCGCCCTGTGGGAGCGTGTGATGGCGGCGGGCGACAAGTACAAGATCACCGCCTATGGCACCGAGGCGATGCATCTGTTGCGCGCCGAAAAAGGTTTCATCATCGTTGGGCAGGATACCGACGGCACCGTCGCGCCCGACGATCTCAGGATGCCAGGCATGGCCAAGACCAGCGCCGATTTCATCGGGCGGCGTTCGCTGACACGCGCTGATACGGTGCGTAAGGACAGAAAGCAGTTGGTTGGTCTTCTGACGGAGGACCCGTCGGTGGTGCTGATGGAAGGCGCGCATATCATCGCAACGGCGGTGGAGCCGGTCGAGCGGCCGGCACCCGCGCTCGGCCATGTCACCTCCAGCTACAAGAGCCCGAACCTCAACCGCTCGATCGCGCTGGCACTGGTCAAGGGCGGCGGCGAGCTGATCGGGAAGACGGTCTATGTCTCGCGAAAGGGCGCCGATCCGATCCATGCCACGGTCGTCGAAACCGACTTCATGAAGCAAGTGGGAAGCCATTCATGACCGCCATGCAGCGCCGCTCCCCGCTTGGCTTTCGCGCCGCCCAGCACACGGCCGATGGATCCACCTCGATTACCGAAAAGCAGTTCGAAGGCAAACTGATCCTGCGCGGAAATCCATCCGCGATCGGCGCAAATGTGGCGGGCGTGATGGCCACGCCAATGCCTGCCAAGGTGCACGAGACGGCGACGGGCCCGCGCGGCACCACGCAATGGCTGAGCCCGGACGAATGGCTGATCCTCACAGCGCCCGGCGGCGAAACCGATTTGAGCCGTGATTTAACGGCCGCCCTTACCGGCAAACACCACCAGATCGCCAATGTCACGGACTACTACACCACCATCGCCCTCAGCGGCGCGCACGCCCGCGACATGCTGATGAAAATCGCCACCGTCGATTTCGATCCGCTCACGTTCAAATCCGGTATGGGCGTGACCACCAATCTCGGCCGCGCCAACCCCTGGCTGCGCGCGACGGCCAGCGACAGTTTCGACATCATCATCCGCATCTCGATGGCCGACTATCTTTGGTGCCTGCTTGCCGAAAGCGGCCACGAGTGGGGTCTTGCCGGACTCACCCCCAAGGGTGCAGGCGTCACGTTGCATCTGCCACACTTCGAGACCGGCACACCCGCAGCGCCCGCCATCGATCCAACGCCCACCCCGGATTTGTAATGCCGGCAAACGAAAGAAAAGACCCGTCATCTCGTGCGCTGCGCAGCGAGTCTTTCCCGGTGCGCAACTGATGCGGGATCTTGTTTGACGCGCGATTACAAAAGCAACACACCTTTTGCTTGCCAGCATCAAATGGACTTCGACGTGATCGGGTTATGACACGGCCCGTGGCTCATGGGGCCCTTTTTCAAGCCTTTTTCAAGCCTGTCTCCAACGCCGGGAATGTGCTCAACTGTCAGCAGGTCGATTGCGAGCGGGGTCCACCCCCGAGGAGGGCAAACCATGGTCGATACGCGCGATTCGCTGGAGAAGGGACCCGCCGCCGATGGCAGCGCCAGGCGGGCGGGCGGGCGTGCCGGGCGCAAGGTGCTGCGGGCCATCCCGGTGCCCTCGTTCAAGACGCTGGTGCGCAACATCCCATTTTATGACGTCCTACCCAACGAGGCCGTCGAGCTGATTCACGATGAGAGCTGCCGCATTCTGGAAGACGTCGGCATCGAGTTCCGCGACGACGATGCTGCAGCGATGTGGAAGGCGGCGGGCGCGTCCGTAAGCGGCTATCGCGTGCGCATCGACCGCGCGCAGCTCATGGAACTGGTCGGGAAAATCCCGTCCGAGTTCACGCTGCACGCCCGCAACCCCGAACGCACGGTACGCGTCGGTGGCAAGAATTCCATCTTTGTGCCGATGTATGGTGCGCCCTATGTGCGCGATTTTGAGGGCAACCGGCGCTATTCGACGAAGCAAGACCTCTACAATTTCCACAAGCTCGCCTATCTGTCGCCGCAGCTGCATTCGACGAGTTCGATCATCTGTGAACCGATGGACGTGGCGGTGCCGAAGCGTCACCTCTCCATCATCTATGGCTGCCTGCGCTGGTCGGACAAGCCGTTCATGGGCGTGGTGACAGCCAAGGACCGCGCCGAGGACACCATGAAGATGGCCGGCCTCGTGTTCGGCGACGATTTCGTGCGCGACAATCCGGTGCTGGCGAGCGTTATCAACTGTAACTCGCCGCTGGTTTGGGACAAGACCATGCTGGACGCGGCGCGGGTTTATGCGAGCCACAACCAGCCGCTGCTGATTTCTCCTTTTGCCTTGTGCGGAGCCTCTACAAGCGCTTCGACAATAGGAGCAATTGCCCAAGTGAATGCCGAGGCGCTGGCGGGGCTGGCGTTCACGCAGCTGGTCCGCGCGGGAAGTCCGCAGGTCTACGGACAATTCATGGTGACGGTGGATATGAAAACCGGCGCCCCTATGGGCGGCACGCCGGAAGCCGCTCAGATGACGCTGGTCATGGGTCAACTCGCGCGAAAATACAAACTGCCGTTCCGCACCTCGGGTTTTCACGTTGGCTCGAAGCTGCCAGACGCCCAGGCCGGCTATGAGAGCAACATGCTCATGCACGCGGCCATTCTATCAGGCGCGAACTATATCTGGCACGTGGCGGGCTGGTTGGAAGCGGGACTGTGTGCGTCCTATGCAAAATTCATGCTGGATTGCGAGCAACTTGGTGCGTGGTACAAATACGCCCAAGGCATCGACGTGAGCGACCTTGCCGAGGCCATGCAAGCGGTGCGCGAGGTCGGCCCAGCCGGGCATTTCCTCGGTACGGCGCATACCCTGAAAAAGTTCGAGAATGCCTTCTTCCTCCCCAGCATCATGGATTTCAACAATTTCGAGCAATGGGCGGCGGGTGGCGCGCAGGACGCCGCGGCGCGGGCGCTGGCCAAGGCGCGGACATTGCTGGATACTTACGAAGAGCCGAAACTCGACGAGGGCATTCACGAGGCACTGAAGGAGTTCGTGACGCGGCGGGAACGCGAGCTACCGGATCATGTGAGTTGAGTTTAGTCGCTGTAACATATGTGCACAGAGCAACCTCTCATTCCCGGATCAAGTCCAGGACAGGCTCTGTCCTTTTTCCCCACGGGAGAAGGGACGCTAGCGGATCCATCGTCCTCTCTCCTTTGGGGGAGAGGGACAGGGTGAGGCGTTGAGCCACGTAGTTTGGCGAATTGGCTACGATTTTTTTTCCATTGTTAGGGCTCTAAAATGAAAATCCGTGATCTGCAAACCTTCGTCGTTGGCAACCCGCCGCCGGGCTATGGTGGCCGCTATTTTTTGTTCGTGAAACTCACCACCGATACGGGCATCTCTGGCATCGGCGAGGTCTATTGCGCCACTTTTGGTCCGCGCGTCATGGAAGCCGCCATAAAAGACGTGTTCGAACGGTATGTGCTGGGCATGGACCCGTTCCACATCGAGAAGCTGTGGCGGCAGACTTATGGCTCGGGGTACACGCTGCGGCCGGATGCGACGCTGATCGGTGTGCTGTCGGGTATCGAGATCGCGCTGTGGGACATCAAGGGCAAAGCGACGGGCAAACCCGTGTACGAACTGCTTGGCGGCAAGGTGCATGAGCGGCTGCGCAGCTACACCTATATCTATCCCGACGAGAGCAAAGGCGAGGATTCCAGCATTTATTGGAATGCGGAGCTTTCGGCCGAGCGTGCGGCGCAATACGTCAAGCTCGGTTTCACGGCCGTGAAATTCGATCCGGCAGCGCCCTATTCGGCGTTCGACCCGCGTCAGCCGTCGCTCGAAAGCCTGGCGCTGTGCGAGAAATTCGTGCGCCTGATCCGCGAGGCGGTCGGCACCAAGGCCGATATGCTGTTTGGTACGCATGGACAGTTTACCGTATCGGGCGCGCTGCGTCTGGCCAGGAAGCTCGAACCTTACGATCCTTTGTGGTTCGAGGAGCCGACGCCGCCCGAGATGCCAGAGGAAATGGCACTGGTGGCGCGCGGTACGTCGATCCCCATTGCGACAGGCGAACGCCTTGTGACCAAATACGAATTTGCCCGCGTGCTGGAATGCCGCGCCGCCTCGATCCTGCAAATGGCGCTTGGCCGCGTCGGCGGGTTGATGGAAGCCAAGAAGATCGCCGCCATGGCCGAGGCGCATTATGCTCAGATCGCACCGCATCTCTATTGCGGGCCGGTGGAAGCGGCGGCGAACATTCAGTATGGGGCCTCCTTGCCGAACTTCCTCATCCTCGAAAGCATACAGACCTTTGATGGCTTCTATGCCAAACTGCTAAAAAAGCCGATCCGCTGGGAGGAGGGCTTCGTCATCCCTCCCACCGAGCCCGGCCTGGGCATCGAACTCGACGAGGCCGTGGCACTCGCCCATCCCTATACGGACAACCGGTTGCATCTCGAAATGAACAGTGAGCCGGTATTGTGAGCAGCCTGACGATAGCCACTCTTGGCAGTCAAGGCGAAGGCGTTGCAGACTTCGAGGGCCGCAAGGTGTTCGTTCCGTATACGCTGCCGGGCGAGCAGGTGGACGCCGGTATTGACGGCGAGCGTGGCACCCTGGTGCGTGTCGAGACCGCGAGCCCGCACCGGATCGCGCCCGTGTGCCAGCATTTCGGCAGTTGCGGCGGCTGCGCATTGCAGCATGTGGCAACTGACGTTTACAACACATACAAGCGCGATCAGGTCATCAATGCCTTGAGATCGCGGGGGTTCGGCGATGACGTCGTCATCAGCGATCTCATCCCGGTCCCCGCAGCCTCACGCCGCCGCGCCACATTTGCCGCCACTCGCGCGGGGCAAGAGGTGCTGCTCGGCTATCATCGCGCCCGCTCACATACGATCCTGGCCATTGAAGAATGCCCGCTGCTGCGGCCTGCCATAACGGCGGCGCTGCCATCGCTGCGTACCCTGATGGCCTTGCTGCTGTCGCGGCGCGGCATCGCCGAGGTGCACGTCACCGAAACTGCCAATGGCCTCGACATCACGATCACCGGGGGAGCGACGGAGATCGATACCAACCGGCGCGCGGCGCTCGGCAATTGGATCGCGCAATCGTCCAAAGTCGCGCGGCTGACCGTCGATGGTGAGCAGGCCGGCGCGCGCAACGCGGTGGAGATGCACTTTTCCGGCTACACCGTACCGCTGCCGCCCGCGAGCTTCCTGCAGGCGGTGCCTGAGGCCGAAACCCACATGGTCCGGTTGATAGGGGAGGCGATCCTGGCCGCCACCAAACCCAAAGACCGCGTCGCCGATCTGTTCGCGGGCCTCGGCGCGTTCACGTTGCCGCTCGCCGCCCGCAACGAAGTGCTGGCCGTCGAGTGGGACAAGGACGCCGTCGCCGCCCTGACCAAAGCCGCCAAGCAGCCCGGCTTGCGCAAGATCGAGGTCCTTCGCCGCGATTTGTTCCGTGAGCCCCTCTCCCTGCGCGAGCTGGAACCCTTCGCCGCCGCCGTCTTCGATGCGCCACGCGCGGGCGCACAGGCCCAGGCTACCATACTGGCAACCTCAAAGATCCGTACCGTGATCGCCGTCTCCTGCAATCCCGCAACATTCGCCCGGGACGCCCGGCTGCTCGCCGATGGCGGCTATGTCCTCACGCGCGTCACGCCTATCGACCAATTCCTCTTCTCACCCCATGTGGAGCTGGTGGCCGAGTTCCACCGTCCGCGCAAATAACGGAGCACAAAGAATGACCCGCCGCCTGATCTCCTCCGGTTCCATCTTCGAAGCCCAGATCGGCTATTCCCGCGCCGTCGTCGATGGCGACTTCGTGTTCGTTTCGGGCACCACGGGCTTTGACTACAAGGCCGGCACCATCTCTGAGGATGTGGTGGCGCAATGCGAGCAGACGCTGAAAAATATCAACTTTGCACTGAGTGAAGCGGGCGCAACTTTCGCCGACGTCGTGCGCGTCACCTACATTGTCCCGGACGCCAAAGATTTCGAGCCGTGCTGGCCTGTGCTCAAACGTATCCTAGGCGACATCCGCCCCGCCGCCACCATGATCAGCGCCGGCCTCGCCGACCCACGCATGAAGATCGAGATCGAAGTGACAGCAAGGAAACGGACTTAGACCTCAAGCCGCGAGCGCGAGCGGCACCTCAACAGTCATATTGCCCGTCCGCTCGAGCTTGTTCCAGCCGCGCCGGCCGCCACGCAACACCGCCAGGACGGCCGCGAACGTCACGACGTAGAGGAACTGGCGATAGTAAAAGCGTTGGATCAGGATCACCCAGGCTGCCGTTGGCCTGCGCCGGTCGAGCCCGAACGCCACTACGGCGCCAATGAGGTCCAGAATGAGAAACATCACATAGCCAGCAACGATCGGCGGCAGGTCGCCGCGCCACAAGCACGAGATCAGCAAGCCATCGCCAACCGGAGCCAGCAGCGGCAGCAAGATCTGGAACATCAGCATGTTGGGCAGCGCGATCCAACCCAGCGTCCCCTTGCCAAAACTGCGGCGATACTTCCAAAGACATTGGAAGGTGCCAAAGCTCCAGCGGAAACGCTGGCGAAACAGGGTCTTGACGGTCTCGGGCGCCTCCGTTGCCGAAATGGCCTGCGGGGCATAAGTGATACGGCCGCTATGAGCGAGAAGCTTCAGGGTCAGATCGGCATCCTCCGTCAACGTTTGAGTTGAATACCCGCCTACCTCCAGCACCTTGCGGCGCTTCCAGGCCCCCGTCGCGCCTGGCACAACGGAAATGCAGTTCAGTGTCTCGAACGCGCGGCGGTCGTAATTCTGCGATGTCACATATTCGACGTTCTGGAACGCGGTCAGCATGTTCTTGACGTTGCCAACCTGGACATTGCCGCAGACAGCGTCGACCGTTGGATCAGCGAATGGCTCCACGAGACGGCGCACAGTGTGCGGGAAGACGATGGTGTCGGCGTCGATGGTGACGAGGATGTCCTCGCGGCTTTGGCGGAACCCGTTGTTCAAAGCCTCGGCTTTGCCGCCGTTGGCCTGCACGATCAGCTCGATGCTGGGGTGCAGCTTGGCAAACGCCCGCACGATATCGGCCGTATCATCCGTCGAGCCGTCGTCGATGACGGTGACGGCAAGATTGGGATAGTCGCTGGTGAGCAGTGTATTCAGTGTACGCTCTATAACCTTGGCCTCATTGTGGGCCGGCACCAGCACACGGACGGGCGGGAGGAACGCCGGGTCCACCGGCTTTCCGGCCTTGCGCGATCCATTCCAGATCAGCCCGCCTAGAAGCATGATGCGGGCAATGGCAATCAATGTGGTTGCAGTAAACAGGATTTGCAGCATCCCCCAACCGTATAGCGAACCGTTACCACGAAACCAGGTCTGAATTGCCGTGCCTAGCACGAACGGCAGCTCACTGAGAGCAAGCCCGGGCATCAGTTTGCTTGCATCGACGCCCATCAGCGTATCGAGTCCGACAAAGGTATAGCCCTGCGACTGTAACAGGGGAATGAGCTTTTCAAGCCCCAGCAGCGTCTGGCGCCGGTCACCGCCGCCGTCATGCATCAAGATCACATGGGATTTGCCATCTTTGAGATTGGCCAGCACATGCGACACAAATTTTTCAACGGTTGGGTGCAAGTAATCGAAGGTGTCGATATCTGCGGCCGCAAAGATATAGCCAAGCTCCGCCGCACGGCCGAGCGGTGCCAGTTGTTGCACTGTCGTAGGTGCGGCGTCGATATCATATGGCGACCGGAACAGGATCGTCGAATGTCCAGTCACGGACTCAATGACACGCTGGGTCGCGTTCAATTCGGACGTCAGCTTGTCAAGCGGCGTTACTCGCAGATCAGGATGCGAGAAGGTGTGGTTGCCGATCAAATGCCCGGCCTTGTAGGTATCTGCCAGAATGCCTGGAAACTTTTGAGCCTCGTCACCGATGACAAAAAAGGTGCCCTGCGCGTTGTACTTGGCGAGTACGGCCAGCACTTGCGGCGTCCACAGGGGATCGGGACCATCATCGAAAGTGAGCGCTATCAGTTTCTGGTCGAGCTTGCCGAAGCGCTGCACATCATAAGGGCGTGACGGCGCGACCGTTGTCGCCTTGACGATCTGCCCGTTGACGATATCGAGCTGGCGTGAGCCGACGGTGTGCGAGCCATGCACACGCACCATTTCGCCGTCGCCGCTGAAGTTCACAAGACTGGGGGCAGGCAGGGCGGCCAGAGTCGCAGGATTGACAGTGAGATCCGCAGGCTGGCCATAGAATGACCAGAGACTGGGCTCTTCGATGCCGAGACGCCACACAGCGACTCCGCGAACGCCGTGGGCCTTGGCTGACTGATAGTGATTCCAGGCGCTGACCGCGTCGAGCATCCAGACGTGATGCCGCTTGGCGTCCTCGTCCTCATAGTCGAAGTGACCGTTCACGTCGGGGCCATCGGCAACGATTCGCTGATGTGCATGGTCGGCGAGTTGCAACGCTTCCGTGAAGCCAATGGCTTCTGCTTCACGTTTTCCCTCCGTCCAGTCGTAGCCATAGGCTCCGATACCCATGATCAGTTTGCTGGGCGAAATACGCTTGGAAACGCTGGCGACCCCATCTGCGAACCAATCACGGCCAGCGATTGGACCGGGTACGCTGGTGCTATAATGCTGGTCATAAGCCATCAGAACAACGGCATCAGCGATCTGGCCAATGGCTTTGTAGTCATAGGCTTCGTCATTCATTGGAACATCGACGGTAACCGCGAACCCCTTTTCATGCAGCACGCTGATAACCGTTTCCAGCCAGGCTACGTAGGCCCCGTTTTCGTCCTGCTGCAATTCTTCGATGTCGATGTTGACCCCATCGGCTCCCATACTAGTCAATTGCTCGACAAGATTATCGATGAAAATGTCCGTCGCATCGGGATCGGCGAACAGTTGGGGCAGCCCTTCTGCGAACCAAACGCCCGCGCCCGATGTGTTCGACAGTCTCGGCATGATCAGTGCCCCGGAGGACTTCAGCATCAGGGCCAGGGCTGGATCCACCTTGTGGTCGATGCTGCCGTTGTTATTGGCAAAGGCGAGCCAATCGGGAAAGACCACCTGGAGCTGGTTAACATGGGCCTGCAACGAGGCGAAACTGCGGGGATCGTCCTGAATGACGAAGGCTGAATTGATCACCGGCAAGTTTGCGAACCGGCTGCGGCGCGATCTATCGTCGGGCTCAGCTCGGGCGACTAGCGCCTTGACCACCGGTAATGCCGAGGCGGGAACACCGGTCAAGATCTCTTCGGTCATGGCCACTACCGGGCCAACAGGGGGAACGATATTGGCAGAAGCAATGTTAGGCGTGGTGTAAGCGCCGACGACGGCGTCGGCCAACACCAAGCCAAGGGCAGTTGCAGTGACCAACACAGCCTTGCGCGTGCGGCGCCAACGGCGGCCTGTCGCATCTTCGAAAATCATACCCCAACCCTTTGCCCGCTCGCCAAGGTGGCGGCCCGCTGGTGTATGACGTGGAGGCTTGCAGATCCCTTGGCCGAAGCACCACCGCTTCGTCACATTAGACCTGCACGCTCCCACACCCTGACACCCAAGCGGGATTGGCCCCTTGTGTTCTTTCGTACCGGCATCATGGTGGGGTAAGTCTAATTCTTATTTTAACGGTGTTCTTTAATTTTTGTTTTGGTAAATATTTCGATAATAGGAGGGTTATGTTTTTATCTCTGCCTATATAAATACACTATTTCGAGTGCTTCGGCAGATACCCCGCACGCCCACTACAGGACTTGTGGCGGCATACACAGCGCCACGGCGTGGAGCCCCGGCAGCGCGGCAAAACACTCCGTTTGCGTTGCAAATGTGGGCACGCCAGCCACTGTCTGTCCGCTGGTGCTGACAACGCCTGCGAGCTTGAACCGCGGATCGGCGGTGATCACAGGCACATGCTGGTCGCGCGCGATCTTGCCGAGGCCAACAATGGCGACGCTGATGGGTGTCACGTGCAGGTATCCTGTCGCTAAGCTGTCCTGAGTGCTGCCCCGCTTTTAGCGGCATCTGTTGGGCCGTCAACATGACAGGTCGCCAAACCCGGCTTGCAGCAGCATCCGAATTGTCACGTCTCCGCCCTCATCTGCGGCTAAACATGGCGCGACTGCACGCGAATCACGCCGTCATCTTAGTCGCCTTCCGAAAGTCCGCTCACATGCCCAAACTGACCAGAAATCCGCTCACCGCCAAGTGGTCGACGCCCTTCGAGGCGCCGCCATTCGCCAAGATCAAGCCCGAACATTTTGCGCCGGCGTTCAGCGAGGGCATGGCCAAACATCGCGTCGAGATCGATAAGATTGCTGGCAGCACCGCGCGGGCGACGTTCAAGAACACCGTCCTGGCGCTGGAGAACTCTGGCCGCCTGCTCGACCGCGTCTCGGGCGTGTTCTGGAATCTGACAGGCTCGATCTCGAACGACGAGCTGCGATCCATTGAGCGCGAGATGGCGCCGAAATTGGCCGGGCATTCCAACGCGATTACGTCGAACACGGCGTTGTTTGCACGCGTGCACGAGTTGTATGCCAAGCGGGTGAAACTGAAGCTCACGGACGAAGAGCGGCGGCTGCTCGAGCGCAAGCATCTGAATTTTGTCCGCTCGGGCGCGGCGCTGACCCCGGCGGCCAAGGCGCGCATCGGCGAGATCTCCGGCCGGCTGGCGACGCTGACCACGCAGTTCAGCCAGAACGTGCTCACCGACGAGAAGGATTTTGTGCTGCCCGTGCCCACCGCAGCTGACAGGGCGGGGCTGCCTGATTTCACCGTCGCCGCAGCCGCTTCTGCCGCCAAAGAGCACGGCTCGGACGCCGGCCACGTGATCACTTT
The DNA here is from genome assembly GCA_025359185.1 of Hyphomicrobiaceae bacterium. Taxonomy (GTDB): domain Bacteria; phylum Pseudomonadota; class Alphaproteobacteria; order Rhizobiales; family Hyphomicrobiaceae; genus JANYHF01. Next base: position 19,735 of record JANYHF010000088.1, read on the forward strand.
GAACCGCTCACTGATCGAACCCTTTCTCACCTTCTCATCCCGCCGCGACCTGCGTGAGATCGCCTTCAAGGCCTTTGTGCAGCGGGGAGAAAGGCCTGGCGCCACCGACAACCGGGCGCTGATCGGCGAGATCCTGGCGCTGCGGCAGGAGCGGGCAAAGCTACTAGGCTATCAGAGCTATGCGGACTATAAGCTCGATGACACCATGGCCAAGACGTCGGCCAATGTTCGCGAGATGCTGGATCATGTCTGGCAGGCGGGGCTGACGGCTTCCGGACGCGAGCGCGACAAGCTGCAAGCCGTCGCGGCGCGCGAGGGTGCGAACATCCGCATCGAACCTTGGGATTGGCGGCACTACGCCGAGAAAGTGCGCAAGGCCGAGTACGATTTGGATGAGGGTGACATCAAGCCCTATTTGCCGCTGGAGCAGATCATCGCGGCGAGTTTCCATGTCGCCACGCGGCTGTTCGGTTTGAATTTTGCTGAGAGGAAGGACGTGCCCGTCTATCATCCCGATGTGCGTGTCTGGGATGTGACGGGCAAGGACGGATCGCATATCGGCCTGTTCATGGCTGACTATTTCGCGCGGCCCTCCAAACGCTCAGGCGCCTGGATGAGCGAGTTCCGCAATCAGGAAAACCTCGAGAGCCGCATCCGCCCGATCATCGTCAATGTGATGAATTTCGCCAAGGGCGAGGACGGAACGCCGTCGCTGCTCTCCTTCGATGATGCGCGCACGCTGTTCCACGAATTCGGCCACGGATTGCATGGCCTGCTTTCGGATGTGACCTTCCCGTCGCTGGCGGGCACGTCGGTGGCGCACGACTTCGTCGAGCTGCCGTCACAGCTTTACGAGCACTGGCTGATGACAAAGGACGTGCTCAAGCAGTTTGCCCGCCACCACCAAACCGGCGAGCCGATGCCGGACGCGCTGATCGATAAATTGCGCGCGGCACGGACGTTCAACCAGGGTTTTGCGACGGTTGAATATCTGTCGTCGGCGCTGGTGGATATGGATGCGCATTCACTGAGTGCGGACACAGCTCCCGACGCCATGGCGCTGCAAGCCGCCACACTCGCCCGAATCAGCATGCCGGCGGAAATCGTGATGCGCCACGCTACCCCGCATTTCGGGCATATCTACGCCAATGAGGGGTATGCAGCGGGTTACTACAGCTATATGTGGTCCGAGATGCTGGACGCCGACGCCTTCCGCGCCTTCGAGGAAACCGGCGACATTTTCGATCCGGCGATGGCAGAAAAGCTGCTGTCGCACGTCTATTCGGCTGGTAACCGCGTCGATCCGGAAGCGGCCTATCTGGCGTTCCGTGGACGGTTGCCAAAGGTCGATGGCGTCCTGCGTCAGCGCGGGCTGGTGGCGGAGTCCAAGTAGGTGAGGGCGCCCAAGGCTGCCGCATGACCAGTGCTGAAGCAGGCCTGCAACAGATAGCCGCCAGTGGGGGCTTCCCAGTCCAGCATCTCGCCGGCGGCAAAAACGCCTGGCAGCCGGCGCAGCATGTAGCGTGCGTCAAGTCCGGCCCAGGCGATGCCGCCCGCCGTGGAAATGGCGCGGTCGATGGGCGAAAGGCCGGTCACTGTGAGTGGTACGGCCTTGACGGTCCGGGCGAGCGAGGCGGGGTCTGCCGGGAGGGCCTGTTGACCCTCACGCATCAGTGCGATGGCGACCGGTGGCAGGCCCGCGACCTTTCGCAGGTGGTTGGACAGGCTCTGTTTTCCACGTAGGCGGGCGATACGCGCCGCCAGATCGTCTTGCGAGAAATCGGGCCGCAGATCAAAGGTGATGCTGCAACTCGATTGCCTTGCCAACAGCGCGCGGATGGCTGGTCCCAGTTCGTAAACAGCGCCGCCTTCGAGGCCGCCCGCCGTCACCATGGCCTCGCCACGCACCGACGTGCAGCCCACGGATAATGCGATGCGCTTCAACGGCACCCCGGCAAAGCGGCTGCGGAACATTTCGGACCATGCAACCGTCACGCCGCAATTGGCCGCCGTAAGAGGGGTGATCTGAATATCGCGTTGCGCCAGCAGCGGCACCCAGCCGCCGTCAGAACCAAGCTTGGGCCAGGACGCGCCGCCCAATGCCAGCACGGTTGCGTTGGCGTGAACGGACCGGCCTTCGCCATCGCGAGCCACAAACGTCAGTTCACCACCTGATTTCCACCCCGTCCACTGCATGCCGCGCTCGAACCGGACGCCGAGATCGTTCAACCGCCCGAGCCAGGCGCGCAGCAGCGGCGAGGCCTTCAGCGACTTTGGAAACACCCGCCCGCTGGTGCCGGCAAACGTCGTCTCGCCCAGCTCATGCGCCCAGGCGCGCAGCATTTCCGGCGTATACGCCTCCAGCGCCGGACCTATGTGCTCAGCCGGCGTCCCATAGCGCGGCAGGAACGCCGCCATTGGCTCGGAATGCGTGAGATTGAGCCCACCGCGCCCCGCCAGCAGGAACTTGCGCCCCGGATTGGGCATGCGGTCATAGACCGTCACCGTCACGCCGCCGCGTGCGAGCGTCTCAGCCGCCATCAGCCCGGCAGGCCCGCCGCCGATCACGGCGGCCGTGTGTTTGGTCGTCACGCGCTAGGGCGCCTTTCGCAGGAGCGGTGTCGCCCGGTAAATGGTCCGTAGCGGCATCGAAACGCTCAACGCGGAAAGTTCCAAGCCGCCATCCATACCTTTGATCTCGACGGCCTTCCAATTGTTGGCGCGGTCATGGCGCACCACCAAGGCGCGCGCCTGGGAAACGGTCACATAGTGCTGGCAGTTTGGCACGCTGGCATAGACGCGGTGCCGCCATTCGCGGTCGGCCTTCCGGTTACTCGGCGAGAGGATATCGAAGAGCACAAGCGCATCATCGCTGATTGGAGAGCCAATGACCTCTTCCTCTTTCACCATCAAGTCAGGTTCTGGCAGGCTGTTCGGGGACACCGGAACTCGTGTGCCAATTTCAGGCATCGGCTCCCAGGTTGCGCCCTGTTTGTCCCTTGCCAGGACCAGCGCAACACCCAAATTCATAACGAACAATTCATGAGAATCTGTTGCTGATGGACTCAAGACCGGCTCCCCCTCGATCAGCTCCCATTTTTCATCCTTGGGCCGCGTGTCCGTGAAATCGAGATATTCCTCGATCGTCATCGGCTTGAGCTTGAGTTCTTGCATCGCCACCACTCCTAAGCCGCGCTGACCTCAACACCAGTGTCGTTATAGCACGCACCCTCGGCGAGGTCCGCGCGCTGGGTGGCCGAGACCAGCGCCGAAATCGTCTGCCCGTTCGGCGAAGTCGCCAGCCACGCGCCCTTCTCGGACGCGACCACGCCTGGCCGGATCGCATCGGTCACATGCAAAGGCAGGAACACCTCTCCCAAGGCGTTCCAAACTTTTACCCTTGCACCCTCCGTCAGCCCACGCGCCGCAGCATCGTCCGGATGCATCAGAAGCGGCGGGGCGGTGAGCGACGGCTTCATGCCGCCGAACGTGGTCGAGATGCGCTTGTCGGAGGCGGGCGAAATCAGCGCCAGCGGGAATTTTTCGTCACGCGGACGGAACTCTGGCAACAGGGCGTGAGCGCCCCAACGCTTGGCCAAAACCTCCGATTTCAGCTCGATCTTGCCCGAGGGCGTGGCGGGGCGAACGTTGTCGAACAGCACCAGCGGCTTGCCATCGGCCCCCAGCATCTGCGTCGGCTCAGCCACCGGAACCGTGCTGCCGCGCTTGCCCTTGAGGCGCGCATCGGCCCCATCCACCGCGTCGTCCATCAGTTCGGCATCGCTGGCGAACAGGCAGGGATCGGTGAAGCCAAAGCGCTTTGACAGTTTGCGGAAGATTTCGGTGTTAGGCAGCGATTCGCCAACCGGCGCAATCACCGGCACGGCGCGTTGCAGCCAGTGATGGCCGTATGCCGCGTAGAGTTCGGCATATTCGAAATGGGTCGATGCGGGCAGCAGCACGTCGCAATAGGCCATGCTCTCGGTCATGCTGATATCGATGCCCACAGCGAACACGTCTTCGCGGGCAAGCCCCTTGCGCATCAGGTTCTGATCCGGATGCACCACAATCGGGTTGTGATTGTAGATCACCACGGCGCGGACCGGCGGATCGATTCCGTCATCGGCAAGGTACTTGCCCACATCCATGATGTTGATCGAGCGCGTGCCCGGCGGCGCGAGGTCGGGCCGGGTGAGCTTGTTGCCAGTCTTGGGAAACGCATTGCCCGCGCCCGCGACAATGCCGCTGCCCTTGCCCAGTTTCCCCAAAAGCGCCGGCAACGCATAGGCCGCGCGCACGCCAGACCCGCCATTGCGGCCACGCTCCCAGCCGTTGCCGGGGGCCAGGACCAGCCGCTTGGCCTCGGCCAGCCAGTGCGCGAACTTGGCGATATCGGCGGCACGCACGCCGCAATCGGCTTCGGCTTTCGCCAGAGTGAACACCCGCGCGCGGCTCATATATTCTTCAAAACCGAGGACGTTGGCGGCGATGAACGCCTGATCCACCGCGCCCAAGCGTTCCAGCTCGGCGGCAACGGCGAAGGCCAGCACAACATCGGTGCTCGGACGCGGAGCCAGATGCAGATCGGCCTGTGCGGCGATCTTGGTACGGAGCGGATCGATCACCACCAGCCGCCCGCCCTTGCGCATGGCTTGGCGGATGCGGCGCACAGCATGCACATTGGCGGCGGTGGCGTTGTTGCCCCAGACGACGTTGAGATCGGCGCCGGCGCACAGCTCAGGAGGGGCTCCAGGCGCCTTGCCGAACATGCCCTCCCAGGCCTGGCCGCGCACGGCCCCGCACAGCGCGCCGCGATACATCTGTGTTGCGCCGAGCTTGTGGAAGAACCGCGCTGACAGGCTCTCGCCTTGCAGAAAGCCATGCGGGCCAGCGTAGTTCAGCGGCAGTACCGCTTGCACGCCCCATTTTTTCACAACGCCTGAAATGCCGTCGTGGACCAAATCCAGCGCCTGCTCCCAACTGACACGCTCAAACGCACCGCTGCCCTTGGGGCCGGTACGCCGCATCGGAGTGAGCAGCCGCCCGCCGCCATGCACGAATTCCGGCATGTCTTGGGCAACCTTGTTGCAGATCACGCCCTCGGTCGACGGCGAAGACTGGCTGCCGCGCACTTTGATGATCTTGCCATCGTCCACCGTTACGGTGAGCGCGCAGGTGTCGGGGCAATCGAGGGTGCAGACGGAGGCGTGGTCGAGAGTGGTCATGGCAGGGCTCGCTTGTGCCGTTGAAAACACGGGGAAAGCCGAGCCTAGCACAGGCCGCGCCGGGTTGTGAGCTACGTCAGAACGCGAATAGGAATGCCGAAATGACCAGCAGCAGCCCGAATAGCGCCCAATCGCGCCATTTCAGGCGGAACCGCGCAGCAGCGATTCGTGGCAAATCGCGGATGCTGAAACGCACCAGCGGGAACAGCCCTTGTAATAGGAACAGCCCGCAGACCCAGGCGCCGACGATGCCGAACTCGTGGCGCGAACTGCCAGCTGACGCGGCCACCGCATGAGCGGCCATGAATACGCTGACATAAAAGACGGTGATAGCAGCGAGGCCTAGCCCAAAGAGCAGGAGCGAGGCCGCCAACGGCGACAGCTCGAAAAAGAACGGCATCGGTTTGCCAGTGGCGGCAGGTTTCAGCGGGCGGCTCATGGGCGTGCCTCGAAGGTCGTCTGACGAGACTAGCCGAGGGAGGTTAATGAAATGGTAACTGTGGTGGTGGACGTCAGGGGCGGCCCGGCAAATAGGCCTTCACAAGTTGCTCAACAGCTTCGGCCTGGGCCAAATCACGCGGCCGCTTGCTGGGCTTACGGCCAGGCAGATGACCCAGCCAGCGTTTATGCCTTGCCATAGCCGACGCTTCCGGCACGGACAGACAGACGGGATTGCCTCGCTCTGAAATGGCGATCTCATCGAACGGCGCGTCGGCTAGCAACCCGGCGCTGCCGTCGTCCGGCCGTAGGATATCGACCTCAAAACCCTGGTCGTTGACTGCGTACTCGGCATGGTGCACGTCAAACGAGCGATCGGCCCGTTTCAGTATGGCCCCGATGTCGATGCCATGGTCCGCCGCGATTTGAAGTTCGGCCCTTGCATCGAGCAACAGGTCCAAGTCTTCAGTTGCGAGCAGTCCGCTATCAAACCTCACACCGCAGCGGGCCTCATACGCATAAAGCGCCGTTGCCCCGACAATGCGTACGCGCCCGTCTAACAGCCCGGCACGATCAATGGCATCGATAATGCGGGCAGATAGTTCCGGCACGCGGCCCAGCCGGTATCCCATGTTCACAGTACGCATATCTTTGACTCGTGCTGCCAGACTATCGCGCCGCCGTTTGGCTTCGGCGCGTCCGCTGACAAAGGCCAGCGTCTTGGCTTGCGTCTCAGACGACCGCTTGCCTAGGCTCGTCTCACGGCCATCGAGCGTGAAAACGAGATACTCGCCACCGTTAATCTTGCGCCAGCGCATTGAGCCGCGGTGATCGCGGGCAAGGGCAGCGCGGGCCTGGCGGTAAGCGGCGAACGCCTGCTGGGCGTCGACCAGCTGACGGGACTGTTCCAATCGCAATTCGGTGAGCATGTGACGTTTTTCCGATTTGAACATGCAGTATCATATTCAAATCGGAAAAACGCCAGGAATTAGCAGTTCGCACTTGTGAAGCCCCCCCAAACAGCAAAAGGCCCCCGCTTTCGCGAGGGCCTCTGACTTCTTGAACCGTTACGCTGTTACGCGGCCTGAACCACTTTGCCGGGACTGTGTTTTGCGTCCTCCCGTTCGCGGTGGGGCAATTTAATCCCGATGTAGCGCATACGTCCGTTGAACTTGATAGCCTGAACACCCAACTCTTTCAGCTCGCGTCCGAATGTCGTGAGAGCTTCTGGCTCCTTGCCGTTGTCGTTGCACCAGTTGGTATAATCTTCGTACACTTCACTGGCCGTGATGTTGGCTCCCTCGGAGCTGGTCACTTTTTCCTTGTAGTAGCGTGCGGTGTTAGCCTCGGGCGCCTGCAAACGGGCGGGCGCGGTTTTGTTGTCGTTCGCGCTTGCCACCATGGGCAATGCGGGAACGTCTGGCTGGTGCGTAATTACTGGCACCACTGGGGCCACGGTCACTGCTGCGGCAACCGCCGGAGCATTCATGACCGGGACCGTTTCACGCTTCTTGTCGTAGATCTTCCAGTTGGAGAACACGACATAGTACCCGAGCGATGAGCCCAGCTCGACAAGCAGCGCGACCATCAAGATGAGGCCGGTCTGCACGATCGACTTGGTCTGGCCCGAGAGGCTGGACAGGGTGTCCACCTGGGGATCCGACGTCGTGGCCAGTGCCACGCCCGTTGACACAGTCGTCAGCTTGCCGCGGATATCATCGATCCGGGTTTGCAGCTTGTCGGCGTCTTGGCCTGCGGCCAGCTCACCCATGAGACCATGAAACTGGCCGCAAAAGGCTTTGCTCGGTCCACTGGTGGCGTCGGTGCATGACTTGGTCATGTCCCAACGGCGGTTCTGCTTCAGGACTTCAACTTCCTGCGCGACCATGGCGGCCGGCCGGTGTTGAGGCACCCAATTGAGCTTTTCCCGCGTCTTGTCCAGCTCGGTCCTGAGATCGCCATAGGCGGCTGCCTCTGCCACACGCTGGCCGGTCGTATCGGCGCGATTGATCGCCGAGAAGCCGAGGGCCGAGGTGAGGGAGTAGGTCAGGCACACGCCCCAAAGCAACGCCGCAGCCGTAGCTTGCGACCATTGCTTGTTCCGTAGGGCAGCGAACAGGAAGAACGGTATAAGGGCCTTCAGGCAGTCCGAAGCTGCACTGGCTAGGCCCAACAGTTGCGAGTCGAACTCGGAATGCCCGAGACTATAGCCGAACCGCCAATTCATGGCGGCGGACACAAATAGCAGCACACTGGCTGCCAAAACGCCTAGTACACCTAGAGCGTGGCGCATAAGTTTCTTGCCCCCGTCGTAGAAAGGGGCCTAACGGAACGGATTTTCCGAAGGCCAAACACACGCACTGAGAAGGGACGGCTGTATTCCAGCCGCCTTTTCGGGCCGATCTGACATGATGCAACGAGGAGGAGACGCCGGAGATGAACACTCCGTATGCGCAAACACTCAGCCCAGTGCGGGACGCAGTCCTACGAGACATTGGCCGATCCGCCATCCAGCCCCTCACCCACTCAACCTTTGGTTGTTGTGGATAAATAAGTGACCGGCTGCAGAAACAAGGTCGGATGCGGAACCAATTCAACCCCTTCGAATCAGGACGCTATCATTTTTTCGCCGCATATTCAGCTCCCTTATGCCTCACGGCTTAAATGTTGCTGCCCAGCAGGATCAAAAAAGCACACCTCGTGAGCCTGTGGATTGTTTTCCACAATAACATTTACGGCATTTCCCGTATGCCGTTGCCACCGCCAGGTCTCAAGATCGGTTTGGCGTAGAAATTGCGCCTCGCAAGCCGTGTCTTGCTGCTGTTGCAAGGTTGCATTAGCCACTAAGGTCAAGGCACCATCCACATTCTCTATGCAAACAGAGGGATATGCCGGATTGACACGATGGCGTCTGAGGTCGAATGAACTCTGAGTATTTGCAGAAATAGCCGCGCGAGCGTAAGATCGTCTAGCCATCCGGAATTTGTGGACGGCGGTGTGACGATGCGTAACGGTTTGCGTTTGAGGAGGTGGTTGGAATGTGGCGTTTGCTAGCCATCGGCTTCATGGGTTTGGCAATTTGGGGCGCAAATGCGCTATTGCCCGCCTCGCGCGATGAGGAACAACTACGATCTTTGACCAGTATTGCAACACAAGGCAGCGATTCTGTGGCTGTGGCGCCACAGACCAAAACAGCGCTCGCGAGCCCATCGGACCCTCAAGCAGCAGCCGCGATAGTGACGCCGGTGTCCGATCCAGCCGTCAATCTCGCCCGGTCCGTTGTACTTCAGTCTTTGACAGCGGCCCAGGCGGCGGGAACTGAGCCTCTACTGGTCAAATCCAACCCTCCTGCGGTCACAGCGACGTCGGCACAGCAGCCGAAAACGATGGCGTTGGAAATGGCGTTGGAACTGCCTGCAACGTTTCTGCCCGTGACAGAAACGGATGCAGGTCAGGGCAAGCTCGTGACCAGGTTGCAGGAGCAGTTGCGGCGCGTCGGGTGCTATCGCGGCGCGGTCGACGGCAATTGGTCACCGGCAACTCGCCGGGCGATGGCGCGTTTCAATGACCGGATCAATGCGCAGATCGACCTGGATACCGTCCGTCCTGCGCTGCTGACTCTGGTAGAAACCTATGGCAACAGAGCCTGCGGCCAAGCTTGCCTGCCCGGCACGACACCAAATGCAGCAGGTGTCTGCGTCACGGGGCAATCGGTTGCTTCGACTGTGCCGCCAACCGTGACAGTGCCAGCCGTCAGTGCGCCAGCGGCCGTCAATGTCGCTGCTCTTGGTACACCAAAGACTCCAACCCTGCCAGCCCCGGCTACTGTGCGGACGGCGGCTTCGGCCGTCGGGACGGCGGCACCAGCCCCCGCCGCGCCAACGGTCATCGCGAGCCGCAGCGTGGCGGCGACACTTCAACATCCGGCGCAACAAACCGTCAACCTCGGATCGACAACGTTGACCGCCAGCAATGCCTGGACGCCGAGCATCGAAGTTGCCGTCGCCAAGCCGATGGTTCAGGCTCCGGCACTGAGCGTGGCTATCACAGTTGCGGCGGTTGTCCCCGCTCCGGTTCCGCCGAAAGCGATTGCTTTGACAGCTGCAGCTGTTCCTGTGGCGGCACCAAAGCCCATCGTTGATGCTCAGGCCCCGGCTCCGGCCGTGCGCACGACGATTGTCAACTTGGCTCTGGCCCGGACCAAGAAAAAAGTCGCGCGAAAATCATCAGGCTGGGGCAATGCGCAATACGCTTTTGGAGCGTCGGATCCCGCACCAGCTCCCAGACGAACGCACCAGCGTTTGAGCGGGACCTGGGCAGATGCTTTCTACTCGGGCTCGATTGTCCTGTCGAAGCGCTTTGTTGGCGGCACTCAGTCTGGCTGGGGCGAAGGATTGGCGATTGTGACCAGCCGCCACTAGGGCCTGTCGTCAGTTATGGTTTGGAGCTGG